>CAWAUC010000010.1:0-103070 GCA_963785045.1 uncultured delta proteobacterium
CAGCAATACGGTACCAGTCAGTAAATGACAGTACACCGCGCGCCTCGGCGGGCGGATCCGGGTCGGACAGGTCGGTGAGGTCTTCCATCGGAGCGCGCTGCGGGCCGGCGGCCGGGCTCCGACCGGTCGCGTCAGCCTATCGCGAGCGTAGAATGCGGCGGTCGTTCTTCGAGATCGAGTCGAGCGATCGCGAGCAGATGCGATGAGCCGACGTCATCGCGTCTGCGAGATCGTCGAGGCGGCGAGGCCGGGGACCGGGCCAGTCGGCGGTTCGACCTTTTCAGCCTCAGCCTCATCTTCCTCGACGTCATTGCGGTGATCCTCTGGTCGGTGCCCGACAAGTTCTCGAGCATTCTCGCCAGGATGTGGCAGGCGGTCGCCACCCTAACTACGATCGGCTATGGCGACGTGGTACCGGTGACGATGCTCGGCAAGCTGGTCGGTGCCCTGATCGCCGCGCTGGGGATCGCCTTCTTCGCCCTGCCCACCGCCATCCCCGGCTCCCGCTTCGTGGATGCCGTGCGCGAGCAGAAGGTCCCGGATCTCGCCCTGCACCTCTCGCTACAGCAGAACGTGGCGCTGCCGCTGATCCTCAACCAGCGTCGCCGAGGACGAAGCCGCGCAGCGCACGCAGGCGATGCTCGCCGCGGTCGGCCTCGCACGGGCGCGAGGCGAGCATGCCGCGCGAACTGTCGGGCGGCGAACTGCAGCGCGTCGCCATCGCGCGCGCGCTGGTGCACCGCCCGACGCTGCTGCTCGCGGACGAGCCCACCGGCAACCTCGATCCGGACAGCGCGGCGCAGGTGCTGGCGCTGTTGCGCGAGCAGGTCAAGAGCAGGCATGCGGCCTGCATCCTGGTCACGCATTCGCAGGCGGCGGCGGCGACGGCAGACCGCATCGTGGTGCTTACCGCGCAGGGCCTGCGGGAGGCGCGGCTGATGCGCGCAGCCGGCGCGCCACTGGCTTGTCGCGCGCGGCGCTGTTCCTCGCGCCGCTGGCGCAGCACAAGGGCAGGCTCGCGGTGTCGGTGCTCGCCATCGCGCTGGGCGTGGCGCTGGGCTACGCGGTGCAGCTCATCAACGCGGTCGCGCTGAACGAGTTCTCGCAGGCGGTGCGCTCGCTCGCGGGCGACGGCCGACCTGGAAATCCGCGGCCCGCGCGCGGGCTTCGACGAAATGCTCTATCCGCGCATCGCGCGCATGGCGCAGGTCGCGGTGGCGAGCCCGGTGCTGGAAGTCGATGCGAAACTGCCCGGGCAGGCGGGCAAGCGCTGCGCGTGCTCGGGGTCGACGCGTTCCGCGCGGCCGCGGTGCAGCCGGCGCTGATCGGCGAGGTCGCGCGCCGACACGCTCGAGCTGCTGCGCCGGACGCGGTGTTCCTGAGTCCGGGCGCGGCCGACTGGCTCGAACTGAAACCGGGCGACCGGCTCGCGCTGCAGGTGGGCCTGGCCGAAGTGAGTCTGCGCGTGGCCGGGCTGCTGCGCGGCGCGCGGGCGCGAGCGCCTCGGCGTGATGGACATCGCCGCGGCGCAGCTGCGCGCTCGGCCGCCTCGGGACGATCAGCCGCATCGACATCCGCGCTGCGCCCCGGCGCGGATGTCGGACGCAGTGCAGCGCAGCTGCAGGCGCTTGCCGCCGGGCCTGATCGTCGAGCGGCCGCAAAGCGACCTGCAGCGCAACGCCAGCCTGTCGCGCGCCTACCGGGTGAATCTGAACGTGCTCGCGCTGGTGGCGCTGTTCACCGGCGGCTTCCTCGTGTTCTCGGCGCAGGCGCTGTCGGTGGTGCGCCGGCGCGCGCAGCTCGCGCTGCTGCGCGTGCTCGGCGTGACCCGCGGCGGGATCGCACGCATGCTGCTGATCGAGGGCGGGCTGATCGGCGCGGCCGGCGCCGCGATCGGCCTCGCCGCAGGCTACGCTCATCGCGGCGGCGGTGCTGGCGCGATTCGGCGCCGACCTCGGCGCCGGAGAGTTTCGCGGACTGCATCCCGACCTGCATGCGGATCCCTGGGCGAGCGCGCTGTTCTTTGCGCTCGGCGTGCTGGTCGCGGTGGCGGGCAGCCTCGCCGCCGCGCTGGAGACGGCGCGTGCGGCGCCGTGAGCAAAGACGAACCTGAACCAGGCACCAGCGACAGAACACCGCCGCGTTCGACAATGACGGCTTCGACACGGACAAGGCGGCGGATCGACGATTCAGCTGGTGCAGGGTGTGCGCAAGATGCAGGACGTTGGCGTGGCGCACCGTTTCCTAAAGCTGCAGCACATTCTCTTTGATCGATCTGATCAGCTCAAGATTGCCGGCTGGGCGAAGGTCTTTACCGGAGCCCAACAAGCACAAGGCACTGCTTCAGCGCAAAAGAGCGTCGATCGCGCAAGAATCTCCATCTGCCACCCGAGTGCTTCCGTGTTACGTATGACCCGTCCCGCGTGGACATTTGGTCAGTGGCGTGTTGATGGTGGCCATGCAGACCCGCCGCTATCCCTTCAATTCGAAAGCGGGCGCTAAATTCTCCGCACAATGGCGCAACTTTTGTTCCACGCACAAGATGAACAAACTGATGCGATGCATCTTACAAGGCATTCTGCATTGATCCTGAGCGGCGCAACGCCGGGCGGCTTTCTTAAGGAGCCAGAACTTCCGCGCCTGCCGCTAAAATTAAAGATCTCACCGACAAAGAGCAAGAAGGACTCCAAGCTGGACTCGAAAATGAGCTTCGGTCAGTCGCTGCATGTGTCCAAAGGCGAACGCATTTCAGTCTAGCGGTGCGAGCGGGGCTCGGGCTCAAAGGGACCCGCAATCTCGTCCTCCGCATCGAGAGGCTCAACCCGATGTTCGAGTGCAACCAAACTCTCCTCCAAGAGCCTTACATCTTGTCCGACGTAAGCAGCGAGATTTTTATGACATTTGAACTAACCATTGCTAACATCCCACAGCGCTTCAAAAGGGGTCATCGAAATGTTCCAGTGCGTCCAAATGAAAAAGTCTGGCTCCAAGGGCCCAGCCTCTTGTCCGACCGCCTCCACAGGCAGCTCCAAGTGTTCCAGCGCCAAGAGCGGTAAGCAGTGCAGGCACTCGAGGTCCTGCCAGCTGTCCCAGTGCATCAAGTGGCACATCAAGCTGCTCGTCCGCCTCCAAGAAGAGCGGCGGCAGCAAATCAAAGCCAAAGTCCAAGTCAAAGCCGAAAAGCTCCTCCTGCCAGGCGGGATCAAAGGCGGCAAAAAGTGGCGGCACTGGCTCGGCGGCACCTGCTACGGGCGGTAACTGGAGCGGCTACAGGCTTCAGCAGCAGCTGCTGCAGCAACCGAAGGAGCCGCCGCGGAAGAAGAGGTCGACCCGGGCACCGAGGAAGCCAGCGGTAAGGAGGGCGGCACTGTTGCGGATGCCGTTCCACAGGATGAAGCAGAGTACGATCTAGCGGCGGAGGCGGGCGCACCTGAAGAGCAGGCCGATCAGGCGGAAGCTGTTGAAGCGGACACGGGCGCTCCCGGTGGTGAAGAGGAGGCTGCTGGCGGAGCGGAAGAATAAGTTCCCTGGCGGAAGGAGACAAAGTAGGGACACACACACACCTGAGCTTGTCCTTAAAACCTCATTTGAATACTACACACCCGAGTGCATTTTTATTTTGCGCCTATTCAGACTAAAAATAAAATTCAGAGCACATTCAACAAAAGCAAAAGAAACCAGAGACAGTATATTTAGATTGAAACCAAAACTCACCTTGGAAAATTATGTCTTCATACGATCATAATGTCTTGTGAGGCACTTGTTCTCAATGAGAATCTTCCCCCGATTCAAGAAATGTTCGTGTTAATAAATCGATTTTTCAAATATTCTTATTTATTTTAAATTCGAACGAAAGAATACTCAGATACGTGACGCCCGCGAGACCAAAGTAAAAGAGAAGAGAGCCAACTGACGATCGCCACTGTTAAAAAGGGAAAGCAAATGAGTAAATAAGGTATAAAATATATTGTTTTTGCTTAAACTTACATTGACCGTTAGAAATTGAACACCATATTTGCGTTCAACCTGTTTTTCACCAGAAGCCCAGTGTTGGCCGCAGCGAACGCGGCCGTCTTCAGATGCTTGAAATCGTCCTTTTTTAATACGGACAGCATACCGTAGAACATCCGTTATCGCGCCAACATATTCCGGCTTTCTAATTGCAAGCAAGACCGAACTTAGTCGTAGCACATAAACATCTTCGCCTCTACGTATTGCTAGGTCCCCGACACTGATTTCCGGAGGTCGGCCTTAAGGCTTGGACCTGGGATTTATTTCTAACCAGACCATGACGTCCATTCAGGCGGGCTCGGCAGCAGGCTTTTTTTCTTGACAAGGGTTTCCTATTATGAGACGAGGGGCTAGGAAGTCGCAGGTTTGGCGGGTTGACCGAAGTGGCTCACAGGGCGGTCGGCAGCGGCAAGTGGCAGGGATGGTGAGAAAAACAGATAACCCAGAATCTCAGAAACCTTCAGCATCCTGATAAAGATCTCTCTTGCGCCGCTTACGAAACTCACCGATTCGACAAAAAGGTGCGTTTCCAAACAAGAGAACGCAAGCAAAACCCCTCCTTTTTCGATGTCTAATAGGATCGCCAACGCCGTCAACATCAAATGAACCAAATCATGGGCGACAGTTCTGAATTACTTGTAAGTCTAAGCCTCTGTATTGTAAGGAAAGATGAAAGAAAAAGGTCGTGTCCAGGGGAGGTCTATAAGGGGATTTATAGAAAAAGGCCAAAATTCCGGGCATCACTATACACTTGCAGGCGCCCGTCATGGGTTTGTCCGGGAGGTCTCCTATTAGGAAACTTCAGATGAGAGGCGTGGATTTGGAGGCCGCCCGATCAAGCGCAACGGATTTGAGCGGTGACCCGGGGAAATGCGATTCTGTTCAAGAATCATGTTTTTATTTAACGACCGCCTGAGAAGAAGGATATTATTGTCCCCCGGGGTGCCCCCCATAAGGAAGTCTTGACAGGCGGACACAAGTTCATGACAATCCGGAAACCGTAACGCTTTAGAGAGGGAGAAAATGAAAGAGAAGTCTTTCGACCGGATGAGATCGCTTCGAGAAGACCTGGGAAACTCAACCTTCGGGAAAAGGGAACCGAAGAAAGAGAGAAAGAAGGATTTTCTGACGAGATCCAAGATCCCGGTCAGAAACGTTTACACCCCGCTTGATCTTGAAGAGGGGGGCTTCGACTATCTCAAAGACCTGAATTTTCCAGGCGAATATCCCTATACCAGGGGTATTGAGCCGTTGATGTACAGGGAGAATCTCTGGCTCATCGGACAATATGGAGGCTTTGGATCTCCAGAAGAAACCAATCAGAGATTCAAGTACCTGCTGAGCCGCGGAATAACGGCCCTCACTCTCGCATTGGATCTTCCGACGCAGATGGGCTATGACTCGGACCATCGCATGTCGAAAGGCGAAGTGGGCAAGACAGGGGTTGCCATCGATTCTCTCGCGGACTTGGAGGTCGCTTTCGCCGACGTTCCCCTTAGCGCCTTTGGGATGGTGGGGACCCTTGCCAATGCCATCGGCCCGATCGGTTTGTCGTGGTTTTTGGCTCTGGCGGAAAAACAGAAGGTTTCTCCGACGGCATTTGCCGGCTTTCTGCAAAACGAGATTCTAAAGGAGTATGTTGCGCGCGGGGCCTATTTTCTTCCGGTGCAAGGAGGCTTAAAGCTCGTCATTGATGTCTTGGAATACTGCGCGCGACACCTGCCCAATTGGCTCCCCATACAGCTGTGCGGATACCATTACCGAGATGCAGGATCCAATGCAATACAGGAGGTCGCCTTCACGCTTGCCAATGCCATAGCGTATATTGAGGAGATGAAGAAGAGGGGATTCGAGGTCGATGATTTTGTGCATCAGTTCGTATTTCACTTCTCCGCGAATTTGGATATTTTTGAGGAAGTGGCCAAGTTCAGAGTCCTCAGGAGGGTATGGGCGAGGCTGATGAAAGAGAGGTTTCATGCAAAAGACCCCCGTTCCCAGAAGGCGAAGATCAATCTCTATACGGCAGGGAGTACCCTCACCGCTCAACAGCCGATGAATAATATCGTGAGGATCACCGCAGCCGCCCTGTCGGGGATTCTCTCAGGAGTCCAGTTCGCCTTTTGCTCTTCTATGGACGAGTCCCTTCAGACGCCGTCCGAAGAGGCGGCGATGCTGGCCATAAGAACGCAGCAGATCCTTGCCCATGAGCTGGGGCTGACCAACACCGTGGACCCCTTCGGGGGGATCCTATTATGTCGAAAGCCTTACCAATGAGATCGAAGAGAAGGTCTGGGATTATCTCAAAAGGATTGAATCCATGGGCGGCGCGCTGACGGCCATTGAAAAGGGCTTCTACCAGACGGAAATTGCCTCCGCATCTTACGAACTGCAAAAAGAGATTGAACGAAAAGAACGGATCGTGGTAGGGCTCAACGAATACAAAATCGAAGAAAAAACCAGGATAAAGCCCCTCGCCTATGATCCTAAGGCTGAAAGAAAAGTCGTGACCCGGCTAAAACAATTCAGGAAAGACCGCGGCAATTCGGGAGTCAAAAAAGCCTTGAACGAGGTTAAGAGCGCCGCAAAAAGAAATGAAAACGTGGTTCCAGCCGTGTTTGAAGCGGTCAAGGCATATGCCACGGTAGGCGAAATCTCCGACGTGTTTAGAGACGTTTATGGCGAATATGTGGAAGGGAAAAGCTATTTCTAAAGCCTTTTCACATTTGCGTGGGCACCATCCCCTTCTGATCACAAGGTCGCCTGTGAAGACAACCGGGGCATAGGGTAGCGGTCCATGATGCTTTCAGAGAACCTGCAATGACAAATATTCTTGCAGTCTGTCGTCAGCGGACTACTGATGGGGGGCGGCTATGCCCTGATCGGGGTCCCTCCTTAGGGCTTTCTCCCATACTGGTAGATACTATCTTCGAGATCGTAAGAGAGATCAGCAAGCAGGGAACCACCGTGTTGTTAGTGGAACAAAACATCCACAACTCTCTTTTGATGGCCCATAAGGGCTATGACATGGAAAATGGCAGAACGGCAGAATGGTTCTGGGGGGGGGGGGAGGCTCTTTTGGAAAACGAACACATTAAAAAGGCGTACCTGGGCATATAGCTTTTCGTGGAGGTGAAAAATGGGAGGCAAGGAGATGCATCCGATAAAGAAAACTTACGATGAGTGGGAAAGAAAGCTCGAAGAGACGGGAACCAAGGAGAGAAAGGCTCATTTTCTCACGAGGTCCGGGATTCCGGTAAAAAGGGTGTATACCCCGCTGGATCTTGAGGAGTCCGGTTTCGATTATGTTAAGGATCTCAACTTTCCCGGGGAATACCCCTATACGCGGGGAATTGATCCATTGATGTATAGGGCCAATCTTTGGCTGATCGGACAGTACGGCGGGTTCGGGTCTGCTGAAGAGACCAACAAGAGGTTCAAATATCTGTTGAGCCAGGGCATAACGGCCTTTACCCTGGCCTTGGATCTTCCGACGCAGATGGGTTATGACTCCGACCATCCCATATCCAAAGGCGAAGTCGGCAAGACAGGGGTCGCGGTTGATTCGTTAAGGGACATGGAGATCATCTATGAAGGCATTCCGCTGAACGCGGTGCAGATCGTCGGGACCCTGGCGAATGCCATCCCCACCATCGGCTTGTCATGGTTCATGGCGTTGGCGGAGAAACAAAAGGTCTCACCGGCCTCGTTTGTCGGCTTTTTGCAGAACGAGATTTTGAAGGAATATGTTGCAAGAGGGGCCTATTTTCTTCCTGTGAGTGCGGGGATAAAGCTCAACATCGATGTCCTGGAATACTGCGCCGGCATCTGCCGACCTGGCTCCCCATCCAGTTGTGCGGGTACCATTTCAGGGAGGCAGGGGCCAGCGCGGTGCAGAGATAGCCTTTACCCTGGCGGACGCCATCACGTATATTGAAGAGACGATCAAGCGGGGATTGAAGGTCGATGATTTTGTGCCACAGTTCGTATTCTTCTTCTCTGCCAATTTGGATGTCTTTGAGGAAGCGGCAAAGTTCAGGGCCTTAAGAAGGATTTGGGCCAGATTGATGAAGGAGAGGTTCGGCGCAAAAAATCCTCGCTCCCAGAGGCCCTGTTTCATATATACACAGGCGGGAGTAACCTAACTGCCCAGCAGCCCATGAATAATATCGTCCGGGTGACGGCGGCGGCGTTGGGTGCGGTCCTGGGAGGAGTACAACACGCCTTTCTCTCTTCCTTGGATGAGCCCTTCCAGACGCCTTCTGAAGAGGCGGCCCTGCTGGCCATCAGGACGCAGCAGATCCTTGCCCATGAGCTGGGTCTGACGAGTACGGTGGATCCCCTGGGAGGGTCCTATTATGTTGAAAGCCTTACGGATGAGATCGAGGAGAAGGTCATGGATTATCTGAAACGGATCGAGTCCATGGGCGGCGCCGTGGCTGCAATTGAAAGGGCTTCTATCAATCCGAAATTGCCGCTTCGGCCTACCAGTTTCAGGAGGAGATCAACAGAAAAGAGCGAATTGTGGTCGGAGTCAACGAATACAGGATCGAGGAGGAGATCAAGATAAAGCCTCTCAAGTATGACCCGAAGGCGGAAAAGAAGGTGGTCATGGGCCTGAAGCAATTCAAGAAAGAGCGGAGCGGAGCGGGCCTTAAGAAGGCCCTGGACGGGGTCAAGAGGGCTGCCGAAAGGAATGAAAATATGGTTCAGCCGACCTTTGAAGCGGTCAAGGCCTATGCCACGGTGGGTGAGATCAGCGACGCTTTAAGGGCCGTGCATGGGGAATTTATTGAAGGAAAGAGCTATTTCTAATAGGGGTGGCAAAAATGGAAAGGAAAATAAGAATTCTGATTGCTAAGCCCGGTCTGGACGGGCACGACAGAGGGGCGAAAATCGTTGCGAGGGCGCTGAGCGATGCAGGGGATGGAGGTTATATACACAGGTCTGCATCAGACCCCAGAACAGATTGTGGAGGCGTCCATCCAGGAAGATGTCAACGGAATCGGTCTGAGCATTTTATCCGGGGCGCACATGGCGCACGTTCGAAGTGTCTTAAGGCTTCTGAAGAAAAAGGACGCTGAAGATATATTCGTTTTCGCCGGGGGAATCATTCCCGAAAAGGACACGGTCAAGCTTAAGAAGATGGGGGTCCTGGAGATCTTTACCCCGGGGGCTGAAATGTCAAAGATAGTGGACTTCGTTGGGAAGGCAGGGCACAGGAGCAAATCCGAGTGAAGGACCCTGATTACGAAAGGGGGCATTGACATGAAAAGGCCCCAAGTCTCCCGGGGAGTAAATGTTTATCTACCCAAGTAGATCCGCGATTATGATCTCGACAATGCGGGTAAATCCGTGAGATGTGAATTTATGAAGATTTTCAATGGAGAAGTGGTTTCATGAAAGAATACGGGTTCGAAGAAAGAACGGTAGGACACCTATTGGAGGATAAGGCGAAAACCATCGGCGAAAAGCCTTTTCTTCTCCACGAGGATGTGAAAATAACTTACAGTGAAATGGATGAGACGGCGAACCGGGTCGCCAACGGGTTGCTCGGTTTGGGCGTGAAGAAGGGCGACAAGGTCTGTCTGGTCATGAGCAACTCGGTCGAATTCCTGTACGCCTGGTTCGCCCTGGCCAAAATCGGGGCTGTGAAGGTCCCCGTAAATATCGCCCTCAAAGGAAACCTGCTCAGGTATATCATAGATCAATCGGATGCGTCTGTGGTCATCGTCGACAATGATCTGGTGGACCGCGTCATCTTTGTTCAGAATGAAATAAAGAAGGTCGGGACGATCATCATTGTCCCGATTTCTCAAGAAAAGGAGACGGGATTCGGACCCCGGTTTCAGATCAGGAATTTTACGGAGTTGTATGAGAACTCGGCGGAGCGCCCGCAGTCGGATGTTCATTTTTATGATCCCATGGGCATCATCTACACCTCCGGCACCACGGGTCCCTCCAAAGGGGCTGATTTTGACCCACGCGCATTACTACTTCATTGCACAGCAGGCCAATCATTACATGCAATACGATGAGGACAGTATTCTTTACTCCTGCCTTCCGCTTTTTCATGCGAATGCGTCCATGTTGTCGGCCTTGGGAGCCATGCTTGCCAATGCCTCGTACGCGATGGGAAAGAGGTTCAGCCTCACCAACTTCTGGCAGGAAATCAGGTCATATGGTGCGACCCATACAAACATTTTGGGTCGATTTTTCCACTCCTCTGGAGACAGCCTCCAAGCGGGGACGACGCAAAGAACCCTCTTAAGGTGATGAACACCGCACTGCTCATCCCGAATATGCTCAATTTGCGAAAAGATTCGATGTGAAGCTGGTGACCATGTTTGGCACGACGGAGACGGGCATCGTCATGGTATCTCCATTTGATGAGAAGATACGGCCGGCCTCTTGCGGCAAACCGCTAAATGGATACGATGTGAAGATTTTCGACGACAATGATATCGAATGCGCTCCGAAAACGATAGGGGAGATTGTGGTGAGGGGAAATGAGCCCTATTCGCAAATGGACCGCTACTACAACATGCCGGAGGCGACCGTGAAAGTCTTTAGAAACTTGTGGTACCACACGGGCGATTTTGCCTTCAGAGACGAAGACGGATATTTCTATTTTGTTGATCGTAAAAAAGATGCCTTGCGAAGAAGGGGGGAGAACATCTCTTCGTTTGAGGTAGAGGGGGTCATCAGTTCACATCAAAAGTTCTTGAGTCGGCCGTGTATGCCGTCCCATCTGAACTGGGCGAAGACGATGTGATGGCGGCAGTGGTTTTAAAGAACGGCGAAGAAATTGACACCGGAAGAATTAATGGCCTTTTGTGAAGAGAGGATGGCTTACTTCGCCGTCCCAAGGTATCTGGAATTCAGGGAGAGTCTGCCCAAGACGCCTACCGCAAGGGTTGAAAAGTACAAGCTGCGAGAGGAAGGGGTGACCAAAAATACCTGGGATAGGGAAAAAGCAGGATATAAATTGAAAAGATAAGACTTCAATCTGTAAGCCCGGCAAGTCTAGACCATAGTTATAAGGAAAGGAGACCGATCGTGATAGGAATCACATCATTCGGAGTTTACATTCCGCCTGTATAGGCTTGCTCGAGATGAAATTTCTCGAGTTTGGAAGAGTAG
Source organism: uncultured delta proteobacterium (assembly GCA_963785045.1). Taxonomy (GTDB): domain Bacteria; phylum Desulfobacterota; class Desulfobacteria; order Desulfobacterales; family SpSt-501; genus SpSt-501. Next base: position 11,152 of record CAWAUC010000010.1, read on the forward strand.
GAGTTTGGGAGGTGAGAAAGCGGTTGCCAGGCATGACGAAGATAGCCTGACCATGGCTGTCGGCGCTGTGATCGATTGCATGAAAGGCGGAAAAAGAAACCGGATGGTCTGTTTCTTCGCCAGCACCACCTCTCCTTTCAAAGAAAAGCAGGCGGCTGCCATTATGGCCGCTGTCGTTGAATTGCCTGAGGAATCCCGCACCGCAGATTTCACCGACTCCCTGAGGTCGGGAACGATCGGATTGAGTTCGGCGGTTGACGCTGTCAAAAGCGGCTCAGCAGAGAGGATCATCATCGCCGCCTCGGACGCTCGTATGGGGGCGGGAAAGAGCCAGTTTGAGCAACTATTCGGGGACGCTGCCGTTGCTTTGGAAGTGGGAACCTCAGACGTCATAGCCGGCGTCGAAGGGAGTCACTCCGTTTTCAGCGAATTCAGCGATGTCTGGAGGCAGGACGGAAAACCTTTTGTCCAGTCCTGGGAGGAGCGGTTTGTTCTCAGTGAGGGATACGAAAAAATGATGCAGAAAGCCGTGAATGGGCTCATGCATAAGCACCAACTGAGCTCAAAGGACTTTTCAAAGGTTGTATTCTATGGGTCCGATGGGAGGAGCCATTCCCGTTTAGCGAAGATCCTCGGGTTTGATCCCAAAACCCAGGTCCAGGATCCCTTGTTTCAGTCGGTAGGGAATGCCGGGACCGCCGCAGTTCCGCTCATGCTTGTGGCCGCACTCTGTGAGGCAAAGCCTCAGGACAGAATTCTCGTCGCCAACTATGGGGATGGGGCGGATGCCTTTATTTTTGGGGTGACGGAGAATGTGGAAAGGGTTCGGGAAAGGAAAAAGATCAAGGATCATTTAGCCAAAAAGGTCTTCATTGATTATGAAAGGTATCTGAAATGGCGGGATTTGATTCCGTCGGAGGAACCGCGACGTCCGGATTCCCGACCACCCTCCGTACCGTGTTTATGGAGGGACAGGAAGAGCGTCCTTTCTCTTTATGGAAGCAGATGCCGTCAGTGTGGCGCCGTCCAATATCCCCCCCAACGGATATGCGCAACTTGCCAGGTGCAGGATAGCTTCGATCCGCACAAATTGGCCGATAGGAAAGGAGAGGTTTTTACCTACGCAATTGATTACCTAATGCCGAACAAAGAGACTCCGGCCATCGTTGCTGTCGTTGACTTTGAGGGTGGCGGTCGATTGATGTGCGAAGTGACGGAATGTGAGCTGTCCGAAGTGAGAATAGGAATGCCCGTGGAAATGTGTTTTAAAAAACTTGATGGAAAAGGCGGGATTCAAAACTATTTTTGGAAGGCCAGACCGGTCGGATGATCGCAAAGAAGACGGAGAGAAAATTATGATAAAAGATAAAGTTGCCATCATCGGGATGGGTTGTACGAAGTTCGGAGAGTTATGGGGAAAGAGCGTTGACGACTTGATCATCGATGCAACCCATGAGGCCTGCGAGGATGCAGGGATAGAACTCAAGGATGTTGAGGCCGCTTGGCTGGGAACCGTATTTTCAGGTCACACCGCGCTCAGTCTGGCTCCCGCACTGAAGCTGCAATACATCCCGGTTACTCGGGTGGAGAACATGTGCGCCACGGGCACTGAGGCTCTTCGTGCTGCTGCTCATGCCGTCGCGGCAGGCGCATGCGATATCGCCCTGGCGGTCGGCGTAGAGAAGCTGAAGGATACGGGATGGACCGGTGTGCAGCCTATCAACGTTGTGGGCAGGTCCACGATGGGCACCACAGGCACGGAATTGGCGCTTTCCCCTCCAGGGATGTTTTCTCAACTGGCGCTGAGATATTTTCACCAGTATAAACTGGCGCCTGATGAAGGGAAGAGATTGCTGGCGAAAATTGCGGTAAAGAATCATCACAACGGAAGTCTCAATCCAAAGGCCCATTTTCAAAATGAGCTGACGATTGATCAGGTGATGAGGGCGCCCATGGTCGCCTGGCCGCTGGGAGTCCTGGATTGCTGTGGGGTGAGCGACGGCGCAGCCGTTGCAATCGTTACAAAATCGGAACTGGCCAAGAAATTCAGGGAGGACCCGGTCTATATCAAGTCAATGGCAGTAAGCGTAGGACCCCGACTTGATCTCATGACGCAGGATTATGATTTCGTGCACGTCGAAGAAAACGTGCGTGCCTCCAAAATGGCTTATGCGGAAGCCGGGATTGAGAACCCCCGAAAAGAGTTAAGCGTGGCGGAAGTGCACGATTGCTTTACCATTCATGAGATGGTCATCTATGAGGATTTAGGGTGGAGCCAAAGAGGAAGAGCAAGGGAAGACATCGAGAGCGAAACCTTCACCCTCCAAGGTGAATTGCCGGTCAATGCGGACGGCGGCTTAAAGTGCTTCGGGCACCCGTTGGGCGCCAGCGGCTTGCGAATGCAGTATGAAGTATATAAGCAGCTTCAGGGCAAGGCCGGTCCCCGGCAGGTAAAGAACCCGCGACTGGGGTTGACGCACAATTTAGGAGGGAACATTTGGGGAGGAATTGCCTGTATATGCATCACCGGAAATGAGCTGGACAGCAACCGCTGAACCGGCTGAAAGCCTTCACACGTAGTTGACTGTGTTTGCTCATGGTGTTCGTAGACCTTTGGGGAGGTCAACAGAATGGAAAAATTCGCTAAAATTGTCGATAAGATCAGCAAGGTCTTTTCGTACGGGGCCGTGATTGCTTTGTTTGGAATGATGATCCTTGGTACTGTGGACGTGGCCGGCAGATACCTCTTCAATATACCAATAACCGGGACCCTTGAAATTTTCGAAATATTAATGCCGGTCTTGATACTCCTCAGCATGGCTGATACGCAGTCCGCCGATGGACATCTGACCGCAGGTGTCATCGACTATTTCAGCCTTAAGCCCGAGACACGAACCAAGATTATGTTTGGAGTTCAGATCTTGGTCTTTTGTCTTTTCCTCCTGGTAGTATGGCAAGGGGTGGAGGCTTTAATGATCACGCTGCGGTCTCATCGGTTCATCAGTAATATCGATGTACCGCTATGGATCCCTCAGCTTGTCGTGCCTCTTGGAGCCCTGGTTATGTGTATGGTGCTGGTCGTTCAGGCGGTTGAAACAGCAAAAAAGATAAGGAGAAAGAATTAAGTGGAGCCTATTCTGGTCGGCTGTGTTGGGTTCTTTTGCTTTTTACTACTAGCGGTGCTTGAGGTACCTCTCGGTTTTGCTTTCATAACCGTTGGCGTTGCTGGTGTTTTCTTCACCAGGGGTCTCGCGCCGGGACTGTCCCTTCTGGGTTCATCGCTCTACCCCATGCTATCCTCGTATACCTTTTCAGCGATACCTCTTTTTATTCTTATGGGCAGTTTCGCTTTTACTGCCGGGATCGGACGCGACCTATATGTCGCTGCTTACAGGTGGCTTGGAAAGTTTCCGGGCGGGATAGCTTTGGCCACCATGGCGACCTGCGCCGGATTTGGCACTTGCAGCGGTTCGGCCATCGCTGCAGCGGCGACCATGGGTGATCTGTGTTATCCGGAGATGGTGAGGCTTCGGTATAATAAAGGGTTCTCTGCAGCGGCGATAGCCGCCGGGAGCACTCTCGAAATTATCATACCTCCCAGCAACACATTCATCATTTACGGGTTTATAACTGATGTTTCCATCGGGGCATTATTTGCGGCAGGTATTCTCCCCGGTCTTTTGTTATGTCTGGTATTTATGCTGCTGATAATAATGATGTGCAAGATAAACCCAACGCTGGGTCCACGGAGCGACCAGTCTTTTTCCTGGAAAGAGAAAATTGCCTCATTGCGCGGCGTTTGGGGAATGCTGGTCCTTTTCGGCCTGGTTATCGGCGGGTTGTTCTTCGGTATTTTCGCACCTTCGGAGGCCGCTGCTATTGGTGCTTTCGGGGCTTTCATCTTATTTATAGTGAGAGGCCATCCTAAAGGGCTCCGCATTGATTAATGCACTCACAAGATCAGTCAGGATTACATGCGGGGTGATGTTTGTTATCGTGGGCGCTCCTCGAACAATACGTAACTGAACGAAGCAAAAAAAAAAAAAAAAAAAAAATGGCCTTGCCGGTTGGTTTGCAGGTTATCTGTGAAAATATCGCTGCCTGTTTGGTGGCCGACAAGCAGCAATGTGGGGTAATCCATGCCCCACTAAAGGACACGACCATGATGCGTTGACGCAGGCCCATTTCCTCGTCCGGCCATGCCGACACGACGCGCGGCACGTCAGCAGCATTGACTACGCGCACGGATCGAGGCACGCATGGCCACTCCGTTTACCGGACTCCCGGGTCGCGGCCGTGCATCCGGTAAACTCGGAGTGGCGGTGGGCGGCCTCGATCATCCAGCGCACGTAGTCGATGTTGCTGACGTGCCCGTTCGCGTCGTGCGCATCGGCCGGGACGAGGAAATCATATGCGTAGACACCGTTCATGGTCGTGTCCTTCATGGGGCATGAATTCTCCGCATTGGCTTGTCGCAGCCAAACAGGCAGCGATATTTTCACAGATAACCTGCAAATTCAACCGGCAAGGCCCGGCAACCGCTTGGGATAGTTTGACCGACATCGACCTTATCTCCTCTGGAGGCAATAATGGGTTGAGAAAAGGGAACTACGAAATACGCGAAAGGCGCGAAAAAAGTGTTTAAGGATGAACGCTGAAAACAATCAACACCCTGTTAAAGCTACGGACCAATAACAGGTTGATTTTGGCCATACCCCCGAACTCAAACACCATCGGTTCGTTCATTATGCACTTTCGCGAATTTCGCGCATTTCGTAGTTCAAAGTGACTTCAGATGGTTGAGCAGTGACCATCACCGAATCATGCCGACGCCAGATTGCGCTTGACTTCGCGTGATTTTCGTTTATGTTGCGAGCGCATCTAAATCCCTGAATGGAGAAAAAACTATGAATTTTGCATGGATTTCCGCATTGAGCGTTCTGGCAGCTGTTACCCCCGCCGTGGCCGGTGAGGCTCCCAAGGTGGCCCTGGAGACCGACAAGGGCCGCATCGTGCTGGAGCTCTACCCGGACAAGGCGCCGGCCACCGTCAAGAACTTCCTCGCCTACGTCGACGCTGGACAATACAACGGCACCATCTTCCACCGGGTCATCCCCAACTTCATGATCCAGGGCGGCGGCATGACCGTCAGCATGAAGGAGAAACCCACCAAGCCGCCGATCAAGAACGAGGCGGACAACGGCCTGAAGAACCTGCGCGGCACCATCGCCATGGCCCGCACCTCGGTCCCGGACAGCGCCACGGCCCAGTTTTTCATCAACCTCGTCGACAACGACTTCCTGAACCACCAGAACAAGACGCCCCAGGGCTGGGGCTATACCGTGTTCGGCAAGGTGGTGGAAGGCATGGATGTGGTGGACGCCATCGCGAAGGTCAAGACCGGCAATCGCGGCGGCCACCAGGACGTGCCCGTCGACACCCTCATGATCATCACGGCCGAGCGCGTAAAATAAAATGCCGCCCGCTGCGCGGGTGGCATTTTATTTTAGTTGCATAACAGCTGGCAAAAGGCGGCAGCGCAAGCGCGCTGTCGCCTTTTATATCAAAGGCATCCTGGAAACGTCATGATTTACAACGAAGAATTCGAAACCATGCCCCGGGAGGCGCTCGAATCGATCCAGCTCAGGCGGCTGCAGGCGACCGTGGCGCGGGTCTACAACGCCACGCCGTTTTACCGGCGGCGCTTCGACGAGGCCGGGGTGAGGCCCGCGGACATCCGCTCGCTTTCCGACCTGCAGAAACTGCCCTTCACCACCAAGGCCGACCTGCGCGACAACTACCCGTTCGGGATGTTCGCCGTGCCCATGGACAACGTCACGCGCATCCATGCCTCCTCCGGGACGACCGGCAAACCCACGGTGGTGGGCTACACCGCGCGCGACATCCAGACTTGGGCCGAACTGATGGCACGCACCCTGATGGCGGCCGGCACGCGCCGGGACGACATCGTCCACAATGCCTACGGTTACGGGCTGTTCACCGGGGGGTTGGGCGTGCACTACGGCGCCGAAAAGCTCGGGGCCTCCGTCATTCCCATCTCGGGCGGAAACACCAAGCGCCAGGTCATGATCATGAAGGACTTCGGCCCGACCGTGCTCACCTGCACCCCGTCCTACGCCCTGCACGTGGCCGAGGTGGCCGAGGAGATGGGGGTGAGCTTCCGCGACCTCAAGTTCAAGGCGGGCATCTTCGGCGCCGAGCCCTGGTCCGAGCTGATGCGCCAAAAGATCGAGCGCACGCTCAACCTGAAGGCGATGGACGTCTACGGGCTGAGCGAGGTGATGGGCCCCGGGGTGGCCATCGAGTGTATCGAGGCCCAGGACGGCCTGCACATCTTCGAAGACCACTTCATCCCCGAGATCATCAACCCCAAGACCGGCGCGGTGCTGCCCTATGGGACCCCCGGCGAGCTCGTGTTCACCACCATCACCAAGGAGGCCTTTCCGGTGATTCGCTACCGCACCCGGGACCTCTCCGTGCTTTACCCCGAGCCCTGCCGCTGCGGCCGCACCATCGTGCGCATGGGCCGGATCCAGGGCCGCAGCGACGACATGCTCATCATCCGCGGCGTCAATGTCTTCCCGTCCCAGATCGAAAGCGTCATCATGGAGACCAAGCACTTCGAGCCGCACTACCAGCTCGTGGTGGAGCGCATCGGCACCCTGGACGAGCTGACGGTGCTCGTGGAGGTGAACGAGGCCATGTTCTCCGACGAGATCAAGAACCTGCAGTCCATCGAGCGGGAGCTGGAGAAGAACATCCGCGAAACCCTGGGCGTGGCCGCTCGGGTCAAGCTGGTGGAGCCCAAGGGCATCCAGCGCAGCGAAGGCAAGGCCGTGCGCGTGATCGACAAGCGAAAAATCTGAGGGGAGGCGGACATGCACGCAGAGCAGATTTCGATATTCCTGGAAAACAAGGCCGGCCGCCTGTCGGAGGTGACCCGCATCTTTGAGGAAGGCGGCATCAACATCCGGGCGCTCTCGCTGGCCGACACCTCCGATTTCGGCATCCTGCGGCTGATCGTCAACGACAACGAGAAGGCCAAACGGCTGCTCAAAGAAAACGGCTTTACCGTCCGCATCACCGAGGTGGTGGCCGTGGAGGTAGCAGACAAGCCCGGCGGGCTGCACCAGATCCTCACGGCATTGTCCAAGGACAGCGTCAACGTGGAATACATGTACGCCTTTGTCCGGCAAAGCGGCCAGAATGCGGTGCTCATCTTCCGCTTCGACAACACCGCCGCAGCCGCCGACGTGCTGCGTCGCGAAGGGGTCCGGGTCATCGACGGACAGGACCTGTACGCCATGTAGAAAGACCCGCCGTGTTCGTTCGGGGTAGACGCCGGTGACCCCAGCCACCGGGGAAACTCTTTTAACTTGACCTGGATGGGATGCCTTGGTATTCGGAGCGTTACATATCCTGAGTATCCACGTTCCCCAAGCAGAACCGTAGTCGCGGCAGCAATCTGTCGGCTCCACTGTGTTCAGACTCTCCCCAAGGAGGAGTTATGACCTCTGAAGCCAGCCCCCGGCCCCGGGCGCCTTTCTGGAAACGATCGTTCAAACCCGCTGTATTCGTCGGCCTGGGAATCCTGATTGCATTTCCCCTCTTCAGCATGTCCTATTACACCATGGTGCGGACCTCGACCCCCCAGTTCTGCGTCTCCTGCCATGAAATCGAATTCGCCTTCAACAGCTGGCGCACGTCCTCCCACGTCAACAACGCCCAGGGTTTCGTGGCGGACTGCATGGACTGCCACCTGCCTGCTCCCCACGACACCTTCAATTTTTTCTACCAAAAGACATTTCACGGCGCAAAGGACATCGTACTGCACTTTGTGACGAAGGACTACGACCATCTCAAGAACCGCGAGAAAGCCTACGCCTCATTCAACAACAACCAGTGCCTGAAATGCCACCGCAACATTCTCTTTATCCCGGACAAGCGCGGCGCCATGCTCGCGCACCGCAGCGTGCTTTACGCCCTGCCCGGGAACGAGAAAAAGTGCGTGGACTGCCACCGGAACCTGGTCCACAACCAGCGTGAAACGTATGCCTATAAGCAATTTCCGAGATCCTATACGGGAGCGGGCAACATTCCGGCAATCACCAAGATTCGATAACGCGTGTTGCTTTCAGGAAGGGGGAAATCGAAAAATGAAAAAGACGATTTGGGGTCCGTTTCTGCTCCTGGTCCTGGTTGTGCTGATCGGCCTGGGAACCGACCTGGGCGGCGCCAGGACGTGCTCGGCACAGGCGCCGGCTGCCAACATCGCCAAGGAGAAGGCGTTTCGAATCGAGCGTGCCATGCCGCCGGAGGCCATGGCCTGCCTGGAGTGCCACAAGCGGGAGCACCCGGGCCTTTTCTCCGACTGGTCTTACAGCCGGCACGCCAGCGCCAACATCACCTGCCTGGACTGCCACCGCGCGGAAGAATCCGACCCGGATGTGAGCAAGGAGCACTACAAGCAATACGAGCGCACGGACACCCCGTGGGGAGCGAAGGAATACAAGGTGCCCATCGCCGCCGTGGTGACCCCCAAGGACTGCTCCCGCTGCCATCCGGATGAAGCCCGGCAGTACGGCCAGAGCAAGCACGCCAACACCCTCGAGATCATTTGGAAGATCGACCCCTGGCTGCAGAAGGGGATGAACAGCGACTTCGAACGCGCCTCGGGCTGCTTTCAGTGCCACGGAACTGTACTAAAGCTGAAAGACGGCAAGCCCGACCCCTTGACATGGCCGAACGTGGGGGTCGGCCGTTTCAACTTCGACGGCAGCAAGGGCAGCTGCACCTCCTGCCACACACGGCATCGTTTCTCGGTGATGGAAGCGCGCAAGCCCGAGGCCTGCGGCTCCTGCCACCTGGGGCCGGATCATCCCCAGATCGAAATCTTCATGGAGTCGAAGCACGGCGACATCTACACGGCCTTCGGCAGGGACTACAACTGGAACGCCGCCCCCGGCACCTGGACGCCGGGTGTCGACTACCGCGGTCCGACCTGCGCCGTCTGCCACATGTCCGGCGCCGGCAGCACGCTGACCACCCATGACGTCACCGAGCGGCTGGCCTGGGAAACCCAGGCGCCGCTCACCATACGGCCGAGCGAGTTCAAGCCCTTCCCGGCCAAGACCAACCACGAGACCGAACGCGCGAAGATGAAGGTCGTCTGCATGCAGTGCCACGGCAAGACCTGGACCGACGGGCACTTCGTCAAAATGGACAAGGTCATCGCAGAATACAACGACGTCTATTACAAACCGGCGCTCGCGCTGTTCGACGAACTCTACGCAAAAGGCCTGCTGGACAAGACGAGGTTCTTCGACGAGCGCATGGAGGTGGAGTTCTACGAGCTGTGGCACCACGAGGGCCGGCGGGCGCGGATGGGGGCGGCCATGATGGCGCCCGATTATGAATGGTGGCATGGGTTTTACGAGTGCAAGAAGCATTTTAACAACTTCATGGAGGAAGGCCGTGACATGATCAAGAACAACCGGAAGGCCTACATCGCAACGGACTACCCGAATGCCACCGGGAATACGACTCCGCCCAAAGAAATATTTCCGAAATGATGCGCCGGCGGATGGTGTGCGATTCCATCGGAGACGCCTTTCGCCGGCTTACTCCACCGGCTCGCCGACAAGGTCACGCAGCGCCTGGTGCAGCGCCGCCCCGCCCAGGCCGTAAGAGAAAGCAAACAAGGCGGGAAGCTGGGTATTGGCGACGATGGCTGCGGTGCCAAACACCGCCGAGGTGATGGCCTGGGCCACCTTGCGCTTGGTTTTCTTCTTCGGCTTGCGGCGCAGCGTGCGGCTGGAGGAGACGCGCCGCTTGGCGTTCACGTGGGCCTCGGCCAGCTGGCGCCCCAGCGCCTGCACCCCGTCCGGAAAATCCGCCGGCTGCCAGCGGCCGGGCTCACACATCCGGTAGAACCGCTCGATGTCCTCACCCTTGACCCCCGCACGCTGGGCTGCCGCCGCCTCTACCGGCAGCATTTCCACGCGTCGGGCGGACAGGTCGGCCGCGAACTGGCCTGGCGCCGCCTGGGCCCTGTGGTGTGCCGGCGGAAGCAGCCCGTCCAAGACCTTGGCAACCGCCGGGTCGCCGAGCAGCGCCATGACCCGATCCAGGGCGGCATCCACAGCGACCTCGGCCCGACGCGGGTCCGGAATGCCGCGCGAGAGGCGCTCGTGCGCCCTGGCCAACTCCCGCAGCGCCCCCAGGAGTCTAACGACCGGCGCTTGCATCGTTTGCCATCCCTGTCTCCATCGGTCTCCTCGATCAAATTCCAGGCTCGACTTCTTCTTTCAGCAGGCAGCAGGCGATCTTGTATTCGGGCACTCCGGCGGCCGTGGCGGTGAGATCGTCCGGCTGGATGAGCTTGTTCATCACACAGCCCTCGGGGATGTCCAGCCGGAAGAGGTCGCTCTCGTTGATCGGCGGGGTTTCCACCAGCCGGTCGCCGTCGAAAACGAGGCTGTGGATGGGGAAGTCTTCGCACAAGGGGCAGCGGTAGACCCGGCCATTCGGGAACACGAAGTAGTTGTCGGCCACGCGCCCCGCACACTCAAACGATTCATGCGGGGCCAGAAACACCTTCGGGTAGATCACGCGGATGCCGTGCCGGGCTATCGCCTCGGCCGCCGCCGGCACCATCCCCAGCCACTCGGCCCGCGACACCCGCAAAGGCTGCCTCGCGTCCGCCGCACCTCCGGTGCAGGCGGCCTTGCCCCGCAGCCCCAGCACCTGAATGAAAAAGCGCTCGACCCCCAGATCGCTCAACAGGGGGCCCATCTGCGCAAGCTCGTGGAGGTTGGCGCGGCTTACCGTGTAGATCAGGCTCGTGTGGAACCCCTTGGCCCTGGCCTGGCGGATGCCTTTCAGGCAGGTGTCGTAGGAGCCTTGGCCGCGCAGGCCGTCGTTGGTTGCCGGTGTTGCCCCGTCCAGGCTGAAGCTGAACACATCCACTTCCGCGGGGCTCACCCGTTCCAGGATGTTGTTGAACAGGTAGCCGTTGGTGTCGATCGTGATGCTGGCAAACCCGAGCCGCCGGGCACAGCGCACGGCCTGGGGCAGATCGGGGTGCAGGGTGGGCTCACCGCCCAAAAACACCACGTTCGCCCCCGGGCTGCGTTGGCCGAAAACCGTAAGCCAGCGTTCAATCCGCGCGATGGGAAGGCGGTTCCGGCCGTGCTGCTTCGGATTAATGTAGCAATGCCGGCAGCGCAGGTTGCAGCGCGTCAGCACATGAAAAAAGACGTTCGCCGCCTGACGCGAAAATTCAACAGTAGATACAACCATCATATTTTGGTGATGAGGCGCTTGACCTTCTTCTTGCAGGCGATCAGTTCCTCGTTCGTCGACCTCAGGCGGATGGACATGTACTCGGCAAAGATGCGGTACAGCAAAAGGAGAAAATCGAGTCTTTCCTCATGCGGGGTGCTGGGGGTTATGCGGCTCGCAGCGGCGGAGTCGACGGCGAGGCAGATGGTCTTGCCGACGGCCTTGACCGTGGCCGACCGGTCCATGCTGTCGATAATGCGCATTTCGCCGAAGATCTCGCCCTTCTTGTCGATGATGCTGATCTCCAGGTTCTCCTTGCTGATGCGGATCTTTCCGGAGAGCAGAAAGTACAGCCAAGGGTCGGAATCGCCCTCGCGGATGACGGTCTCGCCGTCCTCGTATTCCCGGATTTTGCTGAGCTTGAGCAGCTTGCCAAGGCTTCTGGTCTCGAAGTCCCGCAGGGCAGGAATCGCCATCAGCTTCTGGATGTTCTCGATGTTGTCCTTGAGGTATTTCGATTCGATCATAAAACGCCTCTCGCGTGCCTGTCGTCTCCGAATCGCCGAATGATTCTGCGATTCTACACCGCCGCGGCCCAAAGCGCAAGCCGACCGGAGGAATCCGCTGCCGGATGGGGCCGGTGCGGATGGTCCCTCCCGGTGGTCAGCAGTCCTTTTCCAGGCAGTCCTTGGAAACCGCGTCGTCGAAATGAACGGGGTAGCCGCCGTCGAAGCAGGCCTTGCAGAACATGTTCTCCGCGTCGGGTACCCCGGTCGACGCGAGCAGGCCGGGGATGCTGAGGTAGTGCAGGGAATCCAGGTCCAGCAGAACGCGCAGCTCCTCCTCGGATTTGCCCGAGGCAATCAGCTCACCGCGGGTGGAGAAGTCGATGCCGTAGTGGCAGGGGAACCGATGCGCCGGACCGGCGATGCGCATGTGCACCCGTTTGACCCCCAGCTCCCGCAGCGCCTTGACCCGCGTCTTGACGGTGGTGCCGCGGATGATGGAGTCGTCGACGATGATGATGTCCTTGCCCTTCAGAAGCTCCCGGACCGGGTTGAGCTTCACGCGCACCCCGAAGTCCCGCATGCTCTGGGTGGGCTGGATGAAGGTCCGGCCGACGTAGTGGTTGCGGATCATCCCCAGCTCGAAGGGGATGCCGGATTCCTCCGAGTAGCCGATGGCCGCGTACGTCCCCGAGTCCGGAAACGGCATCACCAAATCGGCCGACACCGGCGCTTCCCGTGCCAGCTGGCGGCCCTGGGCCTTGCGCACGAGATAGACGTTCTTGCCGTCGATGGTGCTGTCCGGCCGCGCGAAGTAAATCAGCTCGAAGACGCAGAACGACCGCCGGCTGGCCGCCGGGGTGCGGATGCTGCGCATCCCGTCCTGCGTGATGATGACGATCTCGCCCGGTTCGATCTCGCGGATGAACTCGGCCTCCACCAGGTCCAGGGCGCAGCTCTCCGAGGCCAGCACGAAGCTGCCGCCATGGCGTCCCAGGCACAGGGGTCTGAAGCCATGGGGGTCGCGGATGCCGACCACCTCGCCCCGGTTGGTGAGCATGACGAACGAAAAAGCACCTTCCAGCCGGGAGACGGATGCCACCAGAGCCTGCTCGAAACCGAGCGTGAGGTTCTTCACGAACAGATGCAGAAAAATCTCGCTGTCCATCGTGCTCTGGAAGATCGAGCCGGCCTGCTCGAGCTCTTCCTTGAGCAGGTGGGCGTTGACGATGTTGCCGTTGTGGCCGACCGCATACATTTTGCTGCGGTGCCGGACGATGAAAGGCTGAGCGTTGGTGAGAATCGAGCTGCCGGTGGTGGAATAGCGCACGTGCCCGATGGCGCAGCAGCCGGCGAGTTCCTCCAGGTGGTCCACATCGAACACGTCCGCCACCAGGCCCATGCCCTTGTGGGAGACGATCGCGTCGTCCCGGACGACGGCAATGCCGGCGCTCTCCTGACCCCGATGCTGCAGCGCATAAAGGCCGAAATAGGTCAACGCCGCCGCCTCCGGCTGTCCGCAGATCCCGAAAATGCCGCAGGACTCGCGGGGTTTCTCGGAGATATCGTTTAACGTCATCTTCGCTTTTTCCAACATGGCCGATTCAACCTCATTGACGACTTCGTAAATTTATTTTTTAGGGGTCCATCGTTTTTTGGAGCATGACGGCCGCGGAAGCGGCCGTCATTCCAGCGGATAATTCTCCTCCAGGTTCCAGACCCCGCAGGGGCAGGCCCCGGCGCAGAAACCGCAGCCGATGCACAGGTTCTCGTCCACCGCGTACTCATAGTTTTTCCCGCCCAGGTCGTTGCGGTGGATGGCCCCGGGGGGGCAGATGGCGACACAGACCCCGCAGTCCCGGCAGGCGCCGCAGGACAGGCACTGTGCGCCGCACGCGTGCACGTCGGAAAACATGGTGATGCGCGGGTCGAAGTACTCCAGGGTCACCCGCCGTTTCTCGATCATCTGGCGCCGGAAGGGCTCCGGCGTCCGGCCGTCGGATTCGTCGCAAATGCGTTGGGCCACCCGGCGCCCCGCACCGATGGCTTCGGTCAGGAGCCCGGGCCGCACCACGTCACCGATGGCGAAAACCTTGGGATCGCTCGTGCGGTGATCCGCGTCCACCGTGACGAAGCCCCGCTCGGTTGCGATCCCTTCGGGCAGGAAGGAGAGGTCCGGGACATCGCCGATGGAGACGATGATCGTGTCGGCGGGGATGTCCTCGCCGTCGGCAAGGGTGAGGCCGGCGGCCGTGATCTCCCGGGTGACGACCGGCCAGCGGAACTGGGCGCCGACGGCTTCGGCGGCCTGCCGCTCCCTGCCGAAGGAGGCCGGCTGCTGCACATCGAGCAGCAGTGATGTCCTCGGCCCCGAGACGGCGCGCCTCGGTGGCGGCGTCGCAGCCGACGTTGCCCGCACCGATGACGACCACCCGCTTGCCGCAGACGGCCGTCCCGGCCTTGGCCGCCTCGAGAAAGTCCAGCGCCGTGACAGCCCGCTCGATGCCCGGGACGGGCAGCGTACGCGGCTTCTGGGCGCCGGTGGCGATGACGACAAAGTCGAAGTCCTCCCGCAAACGGGAAACGTCCTCCCGGCCGAGCGCCTGCTGGAGGTGGACATGCGGCACGACCTCCTTGACGCGGCCGAGCTCGGTCTCGATCACCTCCCGCGGGATCCGGCTGTTCGGGAATGACGCGCGTGATCTTGCCCCCCAGCCGGCCGGCCAGTTCGTAGACCACCGCCTCGTGGCCGCGCAGCCGCAACTGCCAGGCCACCGAGAGCCCCGCCGGCCCGCCGCCGATCACGGCGATGCGCCGGCCGCTCAGGGGCGGCAGCTCTGGGAGCTTGGCGCGGATGCTGGCCTGGCCGATCCGGGTCGTGTCCACCGGGGCCATGGCCGCCGATGCCGCGCGTGCAGCGACTGCATGCACAGGTTCGGGCACAGGTAGCCGCATACCGTGGCCGGAAAAGGCGTGTAGGCAAGGGCGAGGTCGACGGCCTCGTCCACCCGGCCCTCGCGGATCAGCTGCCAGCGGCGCTGGACCGGGATCCCCGTGGGGCAGCTCGCCTCGCAGGGGGCCGCGTACTTTCGGTTTTCCCACACCGGCACGAAACGCCGCAGGCTCGCCGGTGACGACCAGGGGGATGACGCTGCGGTCGATCCGGGTCAGGTCGCCGATCAGTCCGCCGGGACCGAGATCCTGCATCCCAGACCTCGCGGTGGAAGTCCGTCATGGAGCGCGTCGCACGGCCGGCCTTCTCGTTCGGTTTGCGGGCGACCAGAAGCTGCCAGTGCTCGCGCTCGGAGAGCACCCGCAAAAGTTCCGAGCGGCCGATCTTCTTGAGAAACACCTTCAGGTTGGAGAGCAGCCAGTCCCAGTCGGCCTCGCCGATGGGCGCCAGCCTCGCATCCGGCTGGCTGAAGCCGCCGTGGGGCCCGCGGAAGAACACCTTGCCGCCGACCATGCCCACGAGCGGCCGGTGGCCCAGGACGTTTTCCGGCGTTCTGGGCCTCGTGCCCGCAGATGACGGCGATGCCGCCGGCCATGAACTCCCCGAAGTAGTCTCCGGCGGAGCCCAGCACCCACATCTCCGGCGCGCTGAAACGCGGGTTGTGTTTGGTCATGGTCATGCCGCGTGCGCCGATGTTGCCGCCGATCAGGATCCGGCCCTGGGCCATGGCGTTGGCGGCGCCGTTGCCCGCGTTGCCGTGGACGATGATCTCGGCGCCGGCGTTCAGCCAGCCCACGTCGTCGGACACCGGCCCGAGGATTTCGATCACGGTGTTGGGAAACCCCATGGACCCCACCCGTTGCCCGGGGTGCCCGGTGATCCGGATGGAGACCGTCTCCTGCCCGGCGCGCCAGAGCCGGCCGCCGATGCCGTGCTGGCCGAAGGCCTCGATCTGCAGCTGGCGGTGACCCTGTGCAACGGCCTCCTGCACCTGCTCCTCGAGAATGCGGGACGCACGCGCTCGTCGCCCCGCCTGCCGGAAATGACGTGAACCGCTTTCGAACCGCTTTGTTTGGGATCGTCCATGTCCATTGTACTCCAGGCACTCTGTTTCACGGCTCAGGTGTTTAGGCTGAAGACGGAAGGGTAAAAATGACCGCGCATGCCGTTTCCTTCAGCCTGTCTGCCTTCAGTCTATCTACCTGATTAGTTGCCGTTCAGCTTCCAGCTGCATTAAAAGGCTGTTGACAGCCTTTTAAACCACATACTTGATGCTCAGCCGCTCGGCGCATCGGTAGTCGTCGATCCCCAGGGCATCCGACATGCCGATGGGCAGCGAGGTCGAGCGGCCCAGCGGCGCCACGATCTTCTTGAGCTCGGTGTCGAAGCCCAGGAACACGTCCACCACCCGCTCGGCCACCTGTTCCGACGTCCAGCCGGCGGTAGAGGCGCGGATCCTGGGAGGTGATGCCCTTGGGGCACAGGCCGATGTTGCAGATGTTGCAGCGGTCGGTCTCGCGAGCCCAGGCAGCCGGCCGCCGCCTGCATGATGTACTTGCCGATCTGGACCCCGCTGGCCCCCAGCATGATCAGGGCCGCGGCGTTGGCGGCCAGATTGCCGGTTCTTGCCGACGCCGCCGCCGGCGAACAGCGGGATCTCGTTCTGCTTGCCGAGCTTGACCAGGTTGAGGTAGCCGTCGCGGATGTTGCTGGCGATGGGATGCCCCATGTGGTTCATGGAGACGTTGTAGGCCGCGCCGGTGCCGCCGTCCTCGCCGTCGATGGCCAGGCCCGCGGCGTAGGGGTTGCGGGTCAGGTTGTTCAGCACCGCCAGGGCCGTGGAGGTGCCGGAGATCTTGGGATAGACCGGCACCCGGAAGCCCCAGGCCATGTACATGGACTGGATCATCTTGGCCACCGACTCCTCGATGGAGTACTGGGTCTGGTGGGTCGGCGGGCTGGGCAGGCTCGACGCCCGGCCGGCACGCCGCGGATGGCGGCGATCAGCTTGTTGACCTTGTACCACATGAGCAGGCCGCCGTCGCCGGGCTTGGCGCCCTGGCCGTACTTGATCTCGATGGCGCAGGGGTCCTCCTTCATCTCCGGGAATGGCATGGATGATCTCATCCCAGCCGAAGTAGCCGCTGGCGATCTGCAGGATCACGTATTTGAGGAAGCGCGAGCGCAGCAGCCGCGGCGGGCAGCCGCCCTCGCCGGTGCACATGCGCACCGGCATGCCGAGTTCCTCGTTCAGGTAGGCCACCCCCATCTGCAGCCCCTCCCACATGTTCGGGCGAGAGCGCGCCGAAGGACATGCCGCCGATGATGAGCGGGATAGATCTCGCGCACCGGCGGGATCCAGCCGTTCTCGCGGATGAACCGCAGATTTTCCTCCGGCGGCAGGACGCGGCCGAGCAGGGTGCGCAGCTCGAACTCGTGCCGGCCGGCGTCCAGGGCCGGGTCGGTCAGCATGGAGATGCGGATGAACTTGATCTGGTCCAGCAGACTCGCCGGGCACGTTGCGCCGGCCGCCGCGGCGCCTGGGCTGGCCGCCACGGTCGATGTGGAAGCGCAGCTTGTCGGCCTCGTCGGCCGCGCATCGGCGACGATGGCGTCGTTGGGGCAGACCATGTTGCACATGGCGCAGCCGACGCAGGCATAGGCCGGGTCGGTCTTCTGCCGGATGCCGTAATAGGACTTCGTGACTGCTGGCCGGCGGCTTCCAGGAAGCCGACCGGCGGATCGATCAGCCGCTTGCGGAAGACGCCGAGTTCGATGGCGTTGACCGGGCAGACGGCGGTGCAGCGGCCGCACAGGGTGCACTTATCCTTGTCCCACAGGATCTGCCAGGGCAGGTCCTTGACGCTTAGTGAGGAAGGGCTAATGGGTCTTTCTGGCTGCATATGCTGAACCTCCTGACGGTCCGGGCCGACAATGGCCGTGTCCAGGTGCATGGGTTGAAAGTCCTGGCTCTTGTCCCGCTCGCGGAATGGCGGCGTCCAGACCGCAGATCTCCGAGGAGAAGGCAACATGCCGGGTTTGCCGCCGACCACCCCGGGCCGCAGCTTCTTGCGGTCCTGAACCATGAACAGGCTGTCGTCCGGCAGGCAGCCGATGACGCAGTTGGGACCGTCGATAATCAGCGGCCGGCAGGTCTGCTTGAGGCCGCTTGCAGGAACTCGTCGCTCGGGTGTGCTTGCGATGTCCTCGTCCTGCAGCGGGGTGATGATGTGCTTGTAGGCCTCCAGCCCGAGCCCCAGCCGGGTGATGCGTGTAGTGCAGGATATGGGTGAAGACCTCCGAGTCGCGACTGGTAGCCGATGTAGCCGGGAACTCCCGCGGGACTGAGATAGTCCCGGATCGGGACAAAGGCCGTGTTCTCGCCGTTGGTCATGGTGGCAATAGCCCTGGATGAAAAAGGGGTGGCAGGCGTAAAGGTTGATCGCGTAGTTGGTGTTCTGGCGGCCCTGGGCCATGATGACCCGGGCGCGCAGCTCCTTGCGGTCGAGCTGCAGATGGCTTGGCCACCGCCATGGGGTCGCCGATCTCCTTGATCATGATCACGTCCGGCCAGAAGGAAAACACGATCATGTCCTCCTTTTCCTCGCCCATGCTCCGCAAGCTGCAGGCGGATCTCATCAGCCGGCAATGTAATCTCTTCCCGGCCGAGCCCCTCCCACTCCTCGGGGTATTCGTAGGCGCGGATCAGGTAGATATCCCGCCGGGGCACACCCGGCGGGGGGGTCTTGGGGACCTTGATGGAGATCTTGTATTTGGTCATGAACCCGATGTCCATCATGAACGTGTCCAGACGCTTCGAGCCCGCCTTCGCTGAAGATGCCGGACAGGATCGGGGCGTCTTTCATGTCTTCGAAGGGGCCGCTCAAGTCGCATCAGGAACAGCCCGACGCCGGAACCGTCATGGCCTTCGCGCATGACGTCCAGCGCCTCGATGGCCACCATGGGGGACAGGGGCTCCTTGCTGGTGATGGCAAACAAACGGCACATGGGACCCTCCTCATGCTAAGTAGTGCCCATCCACAAACGGCGTCTTTCGGCCCATGCCGGCGTTCGCGCTCTTCGCAATCCTCGGCAACGCCTCACTTTGCCTGCGGTTGCGAAATCGCTGCGGCCTTGGCTCGAACCGCAATCCACCCTTTCTGGAGCGACACCAAGTAATGAACCGACGGCGAATGGTTGCTCTGTGCTCACACCGGAACGAGTCTGCGGGCAAAGCGCGGCACGACCGGATGGGTCTATTTGTATGAATTAAAAAAATGGCGGAGTCAATCGAAATTCGATCGGAGCAGTGTGGATGGCGGTGGAGGTCACAATTTTGTAAGAACCCGGAAGCGCCGGCCCGTCCTTTGATGGTGTCGATCTCATCGGCTCAACTTCTCTTTGACACGCCCACGGATATCTTTTATAAATTTTGATGGCTTTATGAATAAGTCAATTTCAGCGTTGCGCTTCAGCGCGGTTTCGCTGGAGCGTACATGAAGTACGCCTCGCTCCACGCGTTTTGCGCGCCTTGAACTTGACCTCTTTACAAAACCATCGATTCGGAGGCAAGCATGCAATCAGGCGATGTTGCCCTGGGGTACCGATACGGTCTGACCCGCCGTCAGTTCATGTGGCTGACGGGTATCGCGGCGGCCGGCGCCGCCGCCGGCTGTGCCATAAACCCGGTCACCGGCGAAAGCCAGTTGATGATGGTCTCCGAGGAAGAAGAGATCCAGATGGACCGGCAATATTCGCCGATGCAGTTCTCGTCGGACTACGGGGCCACCCAGGACAGCGCCCTGAACGCCTACGTGAATCAGGTGGGCGGAGCGATGACGCCCCGGACCCACCGGACCCAGATGCCGTATTCCTTCCGCGTGGTCAACGCCACCTACGTCAACGCCTATGCCTTCCCGGGAGGCAGCATCGCCTGCACCCGGGGCATTCTCCTGAAGCTGGACGACGAGGCCGAGCTTGCCGCCCTGCTGGGACATGAGATCGGCCACGTGAACGCCCGCCACACCGCCGCGGCCATGTCCAAGGGCATGCTGAGCCAGGCCGTGGTCGGCGGGCTCTCGATCCTGGCCGGCGCCGCGGCCCCGGGCTTCGGCCAAATCACCTCCCAGCTGGGGGGCATCGGGGCCGGCGCCCTGCTGGCCTCCTACAGCCGCGACAACGAACGCCAGGCCGATGCCCTGGGGACCGAGTACATGGTGCGCGCCGACTACGGGCCCGACGGCATGGTGGGCCTGATGGACATGCTGCGCAGCCTCTCCAAGAGCAAACCGAACGGGGTCGAGATCTTCTTTGCCACCCACCCGATGAGCGAAGAGCGCTACCAGACCGCCGTCGCGACCGTGCGCACCCAGTATCCGCAAGCCAGGGACTATCCCGTCTATCGCGAGCGGTTCATGGACAACACGGCCCGCCTGCGGGCCATGAGGGGCACCATCGATGAGCTTGAGAAGGGCCAGTCCCTCGTGAAGGTGAAAAAGTACGGGGAGGCCGAACCGCATTACGACAACGCCCTGCGGCAGAGCCCCGAGGACTATGCCGGCCTGGTGATGATGGCCACCTGCCAGATCGTCCAGACGAAGTTCGCGGAGGGGCTGCGCTACGCCGACCGGGCCACGGCCGTCTACCCCCAGGAAGCCCAGGGCCACCATCTGAGCGGCTTTGCCCGGCTGCACACCAAGGACTTCGAGGGGGCCTACCAGGAATTCACCGCCGAGGAACGGCTGATGCCCGGAAACCCCCACGTGATCTTCTTCCAGGGCTATGCCCAGGAGGGCATGGACCGCCAGCCCCAGGCGGCCCAGGACTACAGCCGCTACCTGCAGAAGGTGTCCGAAGGCCAGTATGCCCAGCACGCCTACCAGCGCCTGCGACAATGGGGCTACATCCGTTGAGACGCACGGAACCCCATCGGGCGACCGCATGAGGATGCTCGCCGTGGATCGGCTGCCGGACGTTCTGAAGGCGGATGCGGAGGGCAAAGTGCAGCGGCTGCGCGAGGCCTGCCGGGAGGCCGGCGTCGCACTGCCGGACGATTCGGAGTTCCTGCGCGAGCTTGCCCGCGTGCTCGCGTTCAGCGACTTTGTCGCCGGGCACTGCGCCCGCCATCCCCGGCTTCTGACGGATCTGACCGCCAGCGGGGATTTGCAGCGCCCCTCCGGCGCGGGAGAATTCGCTGCCAGGCTTGCGCGCGCTCTGGAGGGTGTAACGGAGGCCGCGGATCTCGGCCTCCGGCTGCGCCGTTTCCGGCGCCGGGAGATGGTCCGTATCGCCTGGCGCGACCTCGCCGGCCTGGCCGACCTCGCTGAAACCACCTCCGAGCTCTCCGCCCTGGCCGAAGCCTGCCTGGATCACGCGCTGGCCTGGCTTTACCGGTGGCAGACGGCTGAGCAGGGGGTCCCCACTAGCCGCGACGGCCGCCCGCAGGCACTCGTGGTTCTGGGGCTGGGCAAGCTCGGGGCCGGCGAGCTCAACTTCTCTTCGGACGTCGATCTGATCTTCGCCTATCCCGGTCCCGGGGAAACCGGCGGGACCGACCGGCCGGTTGCCAACGAGGATTTCTTTACCCGCCTGGCGCGCAGCCTGATCCAGGTCATCGGCCACCCGACGGCCGAGGGGTTCGTCTTCCGGGTGGACCTGCGCCTGCGCCCCTTCGGCGACAACGGCCCCCTGGTCATGAGCTTTGACGCCCTGGAGAGCTACTACCAGGAACAGGGGCGGGACTGGGAACGCTACGCCTGGATCAAGGCGCGTGCGGTGGCCGGCGACCGGCCGGCCGGGGAAGGCCTGCTGCGCCGGCTGCAGCCCTTCGTCTACCGCCGCTACCTCGACTTCGGCGCCTTCGAATCCCTGCGCGCCATGAAGCTGATGATCACCCAGGAAGTAGCCCGCAAGGGCCTGGAACGAAACATCAAGCTTGGTGCGGGCGGCATCCGCGAAGTCGAGTTCTTCGGCCAGATCTTTCAGCTGATCCGCGGCGGGGTGACCACGGAGCTGCGGGAACGCGGCATCCGGAAGGTTCTCGCCGTTCTGGCGGAGCGCGACAGCATTTCCGAGGGCACCCGTAGCGAACTCGACGCCGCCTATGTGTTTCTGCGCAACGTCGAGCACCGCCTGCAGGAGATCGCCGACCAGCAGACCCACGATCTGCCGCGGGAAGAAACCGGCATGGCGCGCCTGGCCGCCGCCATGGGGTTTGACGCGGCAGCGGCGTTCACGGCCGCCCTGGACGGACATCGCCAGGCGGTCCACAGCCATTTCCAGCTGCTGCTCAACGCGCCCGAGGGGGAGAGCCCCGCATCGGCCGGATCACGCGAGCTGGACCCGATCTGGATGCAGACGGCCGGTGCCGCCCGGGCCTCCGAGCTTCTCGCGCGGATCGGCTACGGCGAGCCGGACGAGGTGCTGCGCCTGCTCGACCACCTGCGCAGCGACACGGAAACCCGGGCCTTGAGCCTGACCGGCCGCCAACGCCTGGACCGGCTGATCCCGCTGATCCTGCGCGAAGCCTCCCAGGCCTCCCACCCGCTCAGCGCCCTCAGGCGCATCCTGGACCTCGTCCGCACCGTGGAGCGGCGCACCAGCTATCTTGCGCTGCTGATCGAATACCCTGCGGCGCTGCAGCGCCTGGTGAAGCTGGCCGACGCCAGTCCCTGGATCGCCTCGTTTCTCGCGCAGCACCCGGTGCTCCTCGACGAGCTGCTCGACGCGCGCACCCTCTACCGCCCGCCCGACCGCGAGACGCTCGCCGCCGACATCCGGCGCCGCCTGGCCCAGGCCCCGGCCGACGACCTGGAGTCCCAGATCGAAGCCCTGTGCATCTTCAAGCAGAGCAACGTCCTGCGGGTCGCGGCGGCGGACGTAAGCGGGAAGCTCCCGCTCATGCGGGTGAGCGACTTTCTCTCGGACATCGCCGAGATCGCCGTCAACGCCGTCGTGGACCTCGCCTGGAAGCATCTGGTGGAACGCCACGGAACCCCCGTCTGCCGCCTGGACGGCGCGCCCTGCGAACGGGGCTTCGCCGTCATCGCCTACGGCAAGCTTGGCGGGCTCGAGCTCGGCTACGGCTCGGACCTGGACCTGGTGTTTCTGCACGCCGGCGTGGATGGGCCGACGCGCGGCGGACCCCGGCCGATCGATACCTCCCAGTTTTATAACCGATTGGGCCAGCGCGTGATCCACCTGCTGACCTCCCACACCCGCGCCGGCAAGGTCTACGAAATCGACACCCGCCTGCGGCCGAGCGGGATCTCCGGCATCCTGGTCCGGCACGTCGAGGCCTTCGGCGACTACCAGCTGAACGAGGCCTGGACCTGGGAGCATCAGGCCCTCATCAAGGCGCGGGCCGTGAGCGGGGAGGCGCCGATCACCGCCCGCTTCGATGCGATCCGCGCACAGACGCTCTCCCGGCACCGGGACAAGGCCCGGCTGCGCGCCGACGTCCTCGAGATGCGCGAGCGCATGCGCCGGGAGCGCAGCCGGCCCGCCGCCGCCGTTTTCGACCTCAAGCAGGACCCGGGTGGGATGGTCGACATCGAGTTCCTGGTCCAGTACCTGGTCCTGCGCCTCGCGCCGCGCCACCCGGAGCTGGTGCAGTGGACCGACAACGTGCGCCTGATTCAGACCCTGATCGGCGCGAAGGTGCTGAACGAGGTCACAGCCCACGTCCTGAAGCACGCCTACCTGATCTACCGTGCCGCCGCCCATCAGTTGAGCCTGCAGGCGAAACCCGCCGCCGTCCCCGAGGAAAAGTTCGCCCGCCTGCAGCAGCGCATCCACCGGATCTGGAAGGCGGTCTTCCAGGAACGTTGAGCCCGCCGCCTGCCGGCCCGGTTTTAATACAAAAATGTAAATTTTAATTTCCAATTTTCTACATAATTGTCATTTATAACGCCTCCCGCCGCCGCCCCGAAGTTAAGCAACCCATTGAAAGCAGATGTCTTATTTTATCCACCCCCGTGTTGGCACAGGCCTTGCTCAATGTCAGAAGGCATTTTCGGAACGCAAAAGGAAGGTTCGGCATGCGCGGCGTCCACGACCAAGCGACCCAGTCCCTGCAGGAAAAAGTGGCGGGGCTGACCGACCGTTTTCTGCGGGGCAAGCAGCCCGACTTTTTGCGGCAGCACTCCCGCGCGCTGGACGACTATTTCGAGCAGGCCTTCGAGACAAGCATGATCGGACCCCGGCTGGAAATCAACAAGAATCCCTACGTCATCATTGCCTTGGGCGGCTATGGCCGGGAAGAGCAGTGCCTCTACTCCGACGTCGACCTGCTGTTCCTCTTCGGCAAGCGCACCCCGCCGGAGGCCGAAAACCTGATCCGGGAAATGATCTACCCGCTCTGGGACATCGGCATGGACGTCGGCTACGCCACCCGCTCCCTCAAGGAGTGCCTGTCCCTGGCAGCCAAGGACCTGAACGTTCTGACACCCATCCTGGACGCCCGTTTCATCTGCGGTGTGTCGATGCTGTTCTCCGAGCTGATGGCGCAACTCCGCCAAAAAGTCATCCGCAAACACTCCGGCCGCATTCTCGAAGAGCTGATGGCCTACACGCACGGCCGCCATGCCCACTACGGGGACTCCGCGTATCTGCTGGAACCGAACCTCAAGGAGGGCCAGGGCGGACTGCGGGACTATCACACGATGGTCTGGGTCGCACGCCTCGAATACGACCTGCGCCAGACCCGGGATCTCGAGTACCTGGGACTGCTCTCCCACGCCGAATACCGGGCCCTCTGGGAGGCCTTGGATTTCGTGTGGAACGTCCGCAACCACCTGCATCATCTCTGCGGCCGGAAGACCGACCAACTGCACTTCGAAAACCAGATCAAACTCGCCGAACGCTTCCGGTACCGGGAGGAATCCGGCCAGCAGCCGGTGGAGCGCTTCCTGGGCGAGCTCCACGCCCGGATGGATGCGATCAAACACCAGCACCTCATGCTGCTGCACGAACTCGGCCTGGAAAACAAACGCAAGCGGCGCCGCCCCGCGACACCCAAGCTTCCGGTGGAGGGAATCGAGATCGTCGACGGGGGACTGCTGAATTTCGCAAGCCCGGAGGCCATCCTGAAGCGCCCCGAACTGCTCATCCGCATCTTCGAACAAAGCGTGGCGCTCACGGCACCGCTGAGCGCAGAGGCTAAGCGCCTGGTGCGGGAGTTCGTCTACCTGGTGGATCCGGCCTTGCGCGCGGCACCGGAGTTTGTGCGCAGCTTCGAGCGCATCCTGCTCGCGCCGGCCTCGGCCGCAAGCGCTCTCGACGACATGTTGTCCACGGGCCTGCTGGTGGCGTTCATCCCGGAGTTTCAGTTCATCACCAATCGGATTCAATACGACGAATACCACCTGTATCCTGTGGACAAGCACCTGCTGCGGACGGTACAAACCCTTACGCAGCTCGCCGGGGAGGGTGCCGAGGCCGAGCCGCTCTGCGCCAGGATCTACCGTGAGCTGAAGAACAAAACCCTGCTGTTCTGGGCCGCCCTGCTGCACGACATCGGCAAGGGCGAGACCGAAGCGGACCACTCAACCCGAGGCGCTGAACTAGCCCGAGGGGTCCTTACGGCAAAGGGGTTCACCCCGGCCGAGGCCGACACAGTGGAGTTTCTGGTGCGTGAGCACCTAACCCTCATCAAAACCGCCACCCGCCGGGACATCTACGACGAGGAGACCGCCGTTGTCTGCGGCCGCCGGGTCAAGGACGTCGAGCGGCTGAAAATGCTCTACCTGCTGACGGTGGCCGATTCCATGGCCACGGGGCCGGCCGCCTGGAACAACTGGACCTCCCACCTTCTGCGGGAACTTTTTCTCAAAGTGCTCAACACCCTGGAAAAGGGCGAGCTGGCCTCGGCGGCGGCGGTCGCAGCCGTCGAGCGCAAGCACGCGGCGATCTTCGCCTCGGCGCGCTCCGCTGCCGAACGCCAGGAACAGGAGGGGGTGTTCCCCGCGCTTTCCCCACGCTATCTCCTGTCGGTCCCGGCCGAGAGTATTGTGGAGCACATCCGGCTGTTCGGGCGGCTGGGCCAGCGCGATTTCATCTGGACCATCGCGCCCTCGCCCGACGGCAAGACCCGTACCGTGACCATCTGCGCCAAGGACCGCCCGGGGCTCGTAGCGAGCATGGCCGGCGTCTTCACCCTGAACCGCATCAACATCCTGGACGTCCAGGTGTTCACCTGGAGCAACCACACGGCCCTGGACATCTTCCAGGTGACCCCGCCGCCGGACTTGATTTTCGAGGACGACAAGTGGCGCCGGACCGAGGACAACCTCACGGCGGTCCTCGCAGGGAAGCTGGATCTCGCCGCCGCGCTGCAGCCGCACCTCGAAGCGCCCCGATTCATCAAGCCGCGCACGGCCCGCCGCGACCACCGCGTGCGGGTCGACAACACCAGCTCCAGCTTCTTCACCATCATCGAGGTCTTTGCCTACGACTTCCCCGGGCTGCTCTTCAGCATCACGGATGCCCTCTTCCGTTGCGAGCTGGACATCTGGGTGGCAAAGATCGCCACCAAGGTCGATCAGGTGGTGGACGTCTTCTACGTGCGGGACGTCACCGGCCAGAAAGTGGATGCCGCTGAGCGTGTGGCGGCCGTCCGGCAGGCCATCATGGCACGGCTGCCGGCCATCGGGTAACGAAGGGGTGCCAATCTTGCCAGAGAGGAGGAGTCGAGTCACGATGAAGCGTATCCCGTTTGTGGTTGCCGCCGCGTTTCTTGTGCTTCCGCTTTCCACGGCATGGGCCGCCGATGGGCTGAACTCCGGGGACACCGCCTGGATGATCGTGTCCACGGCGCTGGTGATGATGATGACGCCGGCGGGACTGGCTCTTTTCTACGGCGGCATGTCGCGCTACAAGAATCTCCTGAACACCCTGGCCATGACCTTTGTCGCTTACTGCCTGACCAGCCTCATCTGGGTCTCGTGGGGCTACAGCCTGGCCTTCGGGCCGGATGTGGGCGGCATCATCGGCGGGCTGAAATTTGCCTTTTTGTCCGGGATCACCCCGGCGAGCCTGGAAGGGAGCATCCCTACCAACGTGTTTGCGCTGTTTCAGATGACCTTTGCCTGCATCACGGTAGCCCTGGTGCTGGGCTCGATCGTCGATCGCATGAAGTTTTCCTCCTGGATCGTGTTCACGGTGTTGTGGGTAACCTTCATCTACACGCCCATCGCCCACTGGGTGTGGGGCAAGGGCTGGATGGCCAAGATGGGGGCGCTGGACTTCGCCGGCGGCACCGTGGTCCACGTCAACGCCGGTGTGGCGGGCCTGGTGCTGGCCCTGACGCTGGGCAAACGCATCGGCTACGGCAAGGAGGCCATGTTCCCTTCCAGTATCGCGCTGACCGCCTTAGGTGCAGCGCTGCTGTGGTTCGGCTGGTTCGGGTTCAACGCCGGCAGCCAGCTTGCCGCCGACGGACTTGCCGGCTCGGCCTTTCTGGTCACGAACACGTCGGCCGCCGCGGCTGCGCTGGCGTGGATGTTCGCCGAGTGGATCGTCACCAAGAAGCCGACCCTGCTCGGCATTGCCTCGGGGGTTGTCGCCGGGCTGGTGGCGATCACGCCGGCGGCGGGGTTCGTGGGCGTCGGGGCCTCCATCGCCATCGGGCTTGCGGCCGGGTGCCTGGGGTTTTTCTCCGTATCCAAGATCAAACACAAGTTCGGCTACGACGACTCCCTGGATGCCTTCGGTGTCCACGGCATGTGCGGCGCCCTGGGCGCTCTGGCCACGGGGCTTTTTGCGGATCCGGCGGTCAACGCTGCCGGCACGGGGCTGTTCTTCGGCAACCCGCGGCAGTTGCTGGTGCAGATCATCTCCATTTTGGCCACCGCTGCGTTCACCGCCGTCGGCACCCTGGTACTGGTCTATGTCACCAAGGCACTGACCGGCGGCCTGCGGGTGGGGGAAGAGAACGAAATCATGGGCCTGGACGGTGCCTTTCACGGCGAGCGGGCCTTTGACCTGGAATAAATCGGGCGGTAGAACAGGAGGAGAATCGGTATGATGAAAAAAATCGAAGCGATCATCAAACCCTTCAAGCTGGATGACGTCAAAGAGGCGCTCAACGAGATCGGCATCCAGGGCATGACGGTGTCCGAGGTCAAGGGATACGGCCGTCAGAAGGGCCACAAGGAGGTCTACCGGGGCGCCGAGTACGTGGTGGATTTCATCCCCAAGATCAAGCTCGAAATCGTCGTCGGCGCCGACCGGGTCGAGCAGGTCGTGAACAAGATCCGCGAGTCCGCCTACACCGGCAAGATCGGCGACGGCAAGATCTTCGTGCTGGAGGTGGGGCAGGCCGTGCGCGTACGCACGGGCGAGACGGGAACCGATGCGGTGTAACCGGGTGTTGAAAAACCGCGCCCCGCGCCGTGATCCGGCGTTGTGCGGCTTTGGTAAATGCTCACATATGATGGAACTGGGAAAATCGGTCTTTACTCCCATAATTCACTAATCCCTAAACGTAAGGAGGACCGCAACATGAAACCCAAAGAGGTACTGGATTTTGCGAAGGAAAACGGCGCGAAGATGCTCGACGTGAGGTTCATTGACTTGCCTGGCGTCTGGCAGCACTTCTCGGTCCCCATCAACCAGCTGGAAGAGGGTAATTT
Source organism: uncultured delta proteobacterium (assembly GCA_963785045.1). Classification (GTDB taxonomy): domain Bacteria; phylum Desulfobacterota; class Desulfobacteria; order Desulfobacterales; family SpSt-501; genus SpSt-501. The sequence continues at coordinate 39,546 of CAWAUC010000010.1, forward strand.
CGAGGACGGGTACGGCTTCGACGGATCCAGCATCCGCGGCTGGCAGCCGATCAATGCCAGCGACATGCTGATCATCCCCGACCCGGCGACGGCGCGCATGGATCCCTTCTGCGCCGAGCCGACCTTGAGCATGATCTGCGACATCGTCGACCCCGTCACCCGCGAGCCCTACTCCCGCGACCCGCGCAACATCGCCAAGAAGGCCGAGGCCTACCTGAAAAGCACCGGCATCGGAGATACGGCGTTCATGGGTCCGGAGGCGGAGTTCTTCATCTTCGACGACATCCGCTACGACTCCAGAAGCAACGGCGCTTTCTATGAGATCGACTCGATCGAGGGCACGTGGAACACGGGCCAGGACGAAGGAGGCAACCTGGGTTACAAGCCCCGGCCCAAGGAAGGCTATTTCCCGGTGCCCCCCATGGACAAGTTCCAGGACCTGCGCACCGAGATGGTGCTCGTTCTGCAGAAACTCGGCATCGAAATCGAGGCCCAGCACCACGAGGTGGCCACTGCCGGCCAGGCCGAGATCGACATGAAATTCCGCCCGCTCGTGCAGATGGCGGACCAGTTGATGTGGTTCAAATACGTTCTGAAAAACGTGGCCTACCGCCACAACCACACGGTGACTTTCATGCCCAAGCCCCTGTTTGGCGACAACGGCTCGGGCATGCACACCCACTGCAGCATCTGGAAGGGCGGCAAACCCCTTTTTGCCGGCGACAAGTATGCCGGGCTCTCCCAGATGGGGCTGCACGCCATCGGCGGCATCCTTAAACACTGCAAGGCGATCTGTGCCCTCACCAACCCCACCACCAACTCCTACAAGCGGCTGGTGCCCGGCTACGAGGCCCCGGTGAACCTGGCGTATTCAAGCCGCAACCGCAGCGCGGCCATCCGCATCCCGATGTACTCCACGTCTCCCAAGGCCAAGCGCATCGAGTTCCGGACCCCGGACCCGTCCTGCAACGGCTACCTGGCGTTCTCCGCCATCCTGATGGCGGTGCTCGACGGCATCCAGAACAAGATGGACCCGGGCGACCCGCTGGACAAGAACATCTACGACCTGCCGCCCGAAGAACTGGCCAAGGTGCCCTCGGCGCCGGGATCGCTGGAAGAGGCCCTGAACTGCCTGAAGGCCGACCACGAGTTCCTGATGAAGGGGGACGTCTTCACCCAGGACGTGCTGGACATGTGGGTCGAGTACAAGATCGCCAACGAGATCGACCCCGTCCGGCTGCGCCCGCATCCGCACGAGTTTTTCCTGTACTTCGACATTTGATCTGCGTTTTCCACCCCGGGGGAACCTGCGGGTTCCCCCGAACCGACGGGCATGCGCCGCCCCTCCTCCCTCCGGGAGGCGCATGCCCGTTTTCTTTGTCCGCTTCGTAAGAGCAAAAGAAAGGCTGTACAATCGTCCCCGAATGATAATTTTTTGGAATCGACAAGAGGGTGAGCGCGACCGAACCCGGAGATGGTGAGATGAACATTTTGATTTGCGGTGCAGGCCGAATCGGCGAACTCTTGATTAAGCGCCTGGGGGTTGCCTGGCGCATGACGTTGATCGACAAGGATGCCGATCGGCTTGACCGCTTGTCAAAAGAATTCGAATGGATGGCACGCATCATCAAGGGTGATGCCTCGAGCCCCGTAGTGCTGGAGGAAGCTGATCTCGCCGGCCAATCCTATGTTCTGGCCTTGACGGGCGATGACCGGGTCAACCTGGCTGTAGCCCGTTTTGCGCGCAAGGCTGGAGTCAGCCACATCGTTGCGCTGGTTTATCTGGCCGAATACCTTCCCAATTTCGAAGAGCTGGAGGTTAAGACGATCAATGTGACCCAATCCGTTTCAAACCTTATCCACGGCTACCTTCAGGATCCGCGAATCACGATCACGCCGGTAGCTCACGGGAGCGCCGAACTGCTCGAAATTGAAATCGGGTCGCAATTCGAATTGATCGGACGGCCCCTGAATCGGGTCCGGCATCCCAACTGGAAGGTGGTGGGACTGCTGCGCCAAGACAATTTGGTGGACAGTCACCCTGACACCGTCCTGCAAAGAGGAGACCGGCTGCTGATCCTGGGCCGCAGCAATGTGTTCAGAGATGTGTGCAGTCTTGCGGAGTGCGCCACGCCGAATTTCCCGCGAATCTACGGGACCAGCCTATCCCTCGGGCTTCTTGGAGACAAACCGGCGGATTGTGCGAAGCTGCTGGCGGAAAGCTTTTATCTGGTCCAGAATATAAAATTGCAGCAGATGACCGCCATCTGCAGCAGCGCCTCCTGTGCGCAGCAGGTTTCGCAGGTCCAGGTGCCGGATGGCATACAGCTGGACGTGCAGGAACCCGGCACGAAGCTGATTCCGGCTATTCGTCGGCATTGCCGGGAAACAAATGTTGGCATTGCGGTTGTTCCGCTTTTGGGCAAAGCCATCTTCGAGGTGTTGGCCAAACCGTTGCATGTGGACTTGGCGCACAACCTGCCATGTCCGCTGATGGTGGCAAAAGGCAGCCATCCCTACAAACGGATCCTGATCCCGTTCAACGGCTCACCCGCCTCCGTGACGGCGCTGGAAGCGGCCCTCGACATTGCCCTGCAGCTCGATGCCGAGGCTACCGTGGCGATCGTTAAAGAACCTGATTTTCTGCACGGAACCGAAGAAGAAGGTCCCTGGGCCGTGGGATTGATCGTGCAGGCCCGAGAGGTGGCACTATCCTACAAGCGAGCCGTCTCGGAGGTGATTAGAACCGGCAACCCGGTTGCTGAAATCGCCGCCATGGCCGGGGATTTCGATTTGATCGTCATTGGGAGCCCCACCGATGAGAAAGGATTCCTCGAGCCGCACGTGGGTGAGTTGCTGGTACGCAAGAGCCCATGTTCGGCGCTGATAATAACGCATTAACAGGGTGATGAAAAAATGGAATTCGAACAGGCATGGTCGCTGCTATTGGTTACTTTGGCGGCAGCCTTGCTGCCGGGGATAAGCCACGCCGTACGGTTGCCCGGCATCGTGCTCGAGATTCTGTTTGGGATCCTTCTGGGAAACAGCGGCCTGCATTTCGGTTTTTCCGGCGAATGGCTCCCTTTTCTGGCGCACCTGGGTTTCCTGGTCCTGATGTTTCAAGCCGGCATGGATATCGACGTGGCGATGCTGAGCCGCCAGCGCAAAGGCCCTCTGCTATTTCACCTGGCCGTGTTTGCCGGCACCCTGGCTTTGTCATGGTTGGCCGCCGCCTTGATGGGAAAAGGGTTCTACCTCGCCCTGGTGCTATCCACCACCTCACTGGGTCTGGTGGTGCCAACCCTCAGGGAAGCCGGTATAAACAAGAGCCCCGTGGGACAAACCGTCCTGATAGCCGCGACGGTGGCGGATTTTCTAACCCTTTTCGGAATCACCGTTTACGTACTGATCTACCAGTATGGCCTGAGTTGGCGGTTCCTGCTGCCGCTGCCCTTTTTCGCGGGGTTTGCCATGCTGTTGAAAATAGGCCGGCTGTGGGCTTGGTGGCATCCCCAGTGGACGGCCCGGTTATTGTCGGCCGAAGACGATCAGGAGTTGGGTGTACGATTTTCCCTGGCCATGCTGTTCCTTTTTATCGCCCTGAGTGAACTTGTTCACTTGGAACCGGCGCTGGGCGCGTTTATGGGGGGCTCCCTGTTGTCGGTGGTGTTTCGTCACAAGGGCCACTTGGAACGCAAGTTGTCCGGCATCGGGTACGGTTTCCTGATACCTATATTTTTTATCAACGTCGGTCTGAACTTCGACTTGCGTACCGCGCTGACATTGACGGGGCTGCTCTTCAGCTTTCAACTGCTGAGCGCTGCGCTGGCGGTGAAGTTCATTCCCACCCTGATGTATTCCCTCAGAGGGGTTGGTTTCCGGCAGACACTCGCGATAGGTTCGCTGCTTTCATCCCGGCTGAGCTTGATCATAGTGGCGGCAACGATCGGCACGAAGATGAATTTCATATCGGCCCAATTCAAGGACGCCATCGTTTTGCTGGCGGTGATGACCTGCCTGATCGGGCCCAGTCTGTTTAAAATTCTGCAGCGCGGGTGCTCTCCGGGCGAAGATTCCGGGGTGCAGAGATAGATCAACGTGATCTGGTTGAATCACATTAAAGGATACATGATTCACCCCATTGTCTAATCATTCAATGGGACCATAGTTTCCAACGTCTCGAGCTGAGGCCGCATGTCCCCTGTTACTTTAACCGCAAGGAGATTATTATGGCGCGCATCGTAAGATTCCATCAGACGGGTGGCCCGGAAGTGTTGAAGATCGAGCAGGTGGAGGTGCCGTCGCCGGGGCCGGGCGAAGTCCGCATCGCGGTGAAAGCGCTGGGCATGAACCGGGCCGAGGTCATGTTCCGCTCGGGCCAGTACCTGGAACAGCCGACGTTCCCCGCTCGCCTGGGCTACGAGGCGGCAGGCACGATCGAGGCGCTCGGCCAAGACGTGCAGGGCTTCAAGGTCGGCGAGGCCGTCAGCACCGTCCCGGCGTTCTCGCAGAACCAATATGGCGTGTACGGCGACACCGCCATCGTGCCGGCAGTTGCGGTCGCGAAGCATCCCGCATCGCTGTCGTGGACTGAGGCCGCGGCGGTTTGGATGCAGTACGCCACCGCCTACGGTGCGCTCATCGATATTGCGGGACTGAAGGCGGGCGACACGCTGCTCATTGCGGCGGCCTCCAGCAGTGTGGGCATTGCGGCGATCCAGATCGCACGAATGATCGGCGCCACTCCGGTGGCGCTCACGCGCCGCAGCAGCAAGCGCGCCTCTCTGCTGGAGGTCGGCGCCGCGCATGTCATCGCCACCGAGGAGCAGGATCTGGTCGCCGAGGCGAAAAGGCTCACCGGTGGAAAAGGCGCCCGCGTCGTGTTCGACCCCGTCGGCGGGCCGACCATCGCCAAGCTGACAGCGGCGATGGCCCAGCGCGGCATCCTGTTCCTGTACGGCGCCCTCAGCACCGAGCCGACGCCGCTGCCGCTGTTCGACGTGATTGGCAAATCGTTGACCCTTCGAGGCTACGTCCTCTTCGAGATCACCGGGGATCCGCAGAGGCTCGAACGCGCCAAAAAGTTCATCGTCGACGGTTTGTCGGCGGGGAACCTCAAGCCGGTGATCGCCAAGACCTTTCCGTTCGAGCAGATCGTTGAGGCGCATCGCTACCTGGAGTCGAACCAGCAGATCGGCAAGATCGTGGTGACGGTCTAGCACTGACGCGTCAGCGTTGAAGGATCACATTACAATCACCTGATAAGAATTGACGATACTGTGACGGCATGCTCCTTGCCCAATTTCCTCCCAACGCCACGTGATATCCAGGTGAAATTGCAACCGGGCTTGAAGTACGTACACCGGCAATTAAGGTAACCCTTCCTGAAGCTACACCTTTGTACATCTAATCCCAACGTTCTTGCTATCCTTTCGATAGTTCGACAAAGGCGCCATACCTAACCCTCTCGCACCCCTTTGATTTCTATTGCCTGTTGCAAGGCTGTCGGGAAATAGGATATCATCCGACATGAATGCAAACCCAAGGCCTTTATGCGGTTTTATGTGTCGGATCATGACCTTGCAGCTACAGGTCCGGATAGGCAGCTTGCCTTGCGTCTTGATGATTAGGGCAGGCAAAGGTTGATATCCGGTCGGAGCGCTTCCAAGAAGGGCTTACCTCATGAATAATCACGTGTTGATCAGCACCGCCGCCTTTGATGGTTACAACTTGGGCACTGCCATTGCGGAGATTGCCGAGGTGGGCGCGGATGGTGTGGAAGTGGCCTTCATTGAAGGCTATACGGATCCTTTTACCGAGGAGTCATTCAATCAAGCACATGCGGATGCGATTCGCTCCCAGTTGGCAAAACATGCCATCCCCTGCCGTTCCTTTTCGGCCCACATGGATCTCACCAAACCAAACGCCGTTGAGATTTTCAGACGGCGGATGGAGTTCGCTTGCATGCTCGGAGCGGATACTATTATCACCAATGCCGCCCCGATGGTCAGGAAAACCGAGTTTATGTCCAATATCAGAGAGTTGGGACGAACCGCCCAAACCCTGGGCATCACTATCGGGCTCGAAAACCCAGGCGACGGGAAGGCCAATGTTATCGATACGGCCCGGCAGGCCGGTCAGGTCATCGACGAAATCGCTCTGGACGCGGTTCGACTCAATTATGACTTCGGCAACCTGATCTCCCATTGCTTCGGTAAGGTCAAACCCGAGGAGGATTACCGTCTCGCATTGCCACAAACGGGACATTATCATGTGAAAGACGTGACCCGAAAGGGGGACGGGTGGGCATTCACTTCCATCGGCGACGGCTTGATTAATTACCGAGCCATCCTCGCCGGTGTAGCCCGGGATCCGCGGCCACTGAGCGTCTCACTGGAAATTCCGCTGCGCGTATCCAGGGCCGCTGACGCGAGCCCCATCCGTTCCGAGGCACCGGTAGAGATCAATGTCATTCGCGAGGTCCTGAAACGGTCCATGGAATTTGTCCGTCTGGCACTGGCCGCCTGAGTCATCATCTGAAAGGAGTTGTCATGCAAAGAATTATCAATGACCCGAATCAAGTCGTCGAGGACATGCTGAAGGGATTCGTTCAATGTCATGCGGATCTGGTTTCCGCAACCGGCAACCCACGGGTCTTGAAATACAAACATGCTCCGGTTGCCGGCAAGGTCGGAATTGTAACGGGAGGCGGATCTGGACACAAACCGGCGTTCATCGGATACCTCGGCAAGAACCTGGTCGATGCCGTTGCCGTCGGGGAGATTTTTTCATCACCGCCGGCCAAGGCATTCTACGACGCTTTCAAGGCGGCCGACTCCGGCCGGGGAGTTGCCTGTCTGTATGGCAACTATGCCGGGGACAACATGAACGTCAAAATGGCCATGGAACTGGCCGAGGATGACGGTATCCGGGTCAAGACAGTGGTTGCCAACGACGATGTCCCTTCGGCGCCGATCGGCGAACGCGGAAAACGGCGAGGAGTCGCCGGTGAAGTTCTCATGTGGAAGGTGGGCGGCGCCAAAGCGGCCTTGGGTGGCGACCTGGATGAGGTGATTGCTGCGGCTCAAAAAGCGATCGACAACACCCGCAGCATCGGCATCGGCCTGGCCCCCTGTACCATCCCTGCCGTCGGGCATCCCAACTTTTCCATTGAGCCGGGTAAAATGGAGGTTGGTATCGGGCATCATGGAGAACCCGGCATCAAGGTTATGGATATCAAAAATGCGGACGAGATCGCCGCAACAATGGTGGATACGGTTCTTCCGGATCTGCCCTTCGTCAAGAACGATGAAGTTGTCGTCCTTGTCTCCGGCCTCGGTGCGACCCCCGTGATGGAGCTGTACATCCTCTACAATCAAGTTGCGGAAATTCTCAGACACAAACATATCAAGGTCTATCGATCGTACGTCGGCAACTATTTCACCTCACTGGAAATGATGGGAGTCACTCTGACCGTCATGAAGCTCGACAGCGAACTCAAGGAACTGGTGAATCTTGAAGCCAATTCCATGGGGCTTAAACAGTTCAAGGAGTGACGCGTAATGCAAAAGTTTTCCAATCAAAAGGGCGCGGCGGTCATTGATGCGGTCATAAAGGTCATTCAAGAAAATACCGCCTTACTCAGTGAGATCGATGGTGCTATCGGTGATGGGGACCATGGCGTCAACATGAATAAAGGGGTGTCCCTGGCCAAAGAGCGTTTGGCCGATCAGCCGATCGACTTGACCACCGGTCTGAAAGTCATTAGCGATGTGATGATGGACGAAATGGGCGGATCCATGGGACCGCTCTACGGGACGTTTTTCCGGCAGATGTTCCGGGCCGTTCGGAACCACGAATTCATTGATGGTGCGGTTTTTAAGGAGATGCTCGCTCGGGCGCTGTCGTCCATCAAGGAACTCGGGGGCGCCAAGGTCGGTGACAAAACCCTGCTGGATACCCTGGAGCCGGCCGTCGAGGCTTTTGAGGCGAGGTTTGACAGGGAGCAGGACTTCTTTTCAGCACTTGAGGCCATGAAGGTCGCAGCGGAAAAAGGCAAAGATTCCACCGTCGACATGGTCGCAAAAATCGGCAGATCCAGCAGGTTGGGAGAACGCTCGAGAGGCGTTCTGGATGCCGGAGCGACCTCCTGCTGGCTCATTCTGGGCGCCATGGCCGATGCGATCATGTCGCTGGCAGAGCAGCCGGCCTATCCGGGTGTTGAAAAACCGCGCCTCAGGCCGTGATCCTTGCATCCTGCACCGTCTTTTATTTCAGCCCGAAAATTTCCTTTTCGATGAACTTCCACGTCGCCATGTAGTCACCCTGAGCCACCAGGCGCGCGATTTTACCGCCGTCTATTATGTCCAGTTTGCTCCAGATCCGGTTGGACATGCGGCTGTTGGCCTCGAAGACCGCCTTGATGTCCCAACGCGTCGGCGAGGTGTCGGAGGTGAGGTAGTCCTTGTATTTGTACTTCTTGAGATAGTAGAGGAACTCGACGTATTCCAGGAAGTGCTTCGTTCCGCAGAAATAGTCCCAGTCCCACTTGCCGTCGTTGTCGTTGATGTGGATGTAGTACCGGTAGCCGCTCTCGGCCAGCAGGACGAGGGCCTCGGCCGGGTTCTCGTTGCCGTAAATGGAGTGCCCAAAGTCGAGGGTCACCCCCATCTCCTTGATCTTCAGATCGTTGAGCAGGCACAGGGTCTTGGCGGCCGTGTCCAGGAAACAGCGGCCGCGGGTTTCGCTCGGTTTGTACTCGATGAACAGCGGAATGTTCGTCTTGTAGCCTCCGGCCGCCCCGAAGGTCTCGACCAGGTGCTTCCAGGCCACGGCATAGTCGTGCTGGAAGACAAACTCGTAGCCGTCGCCGAGCGGGCAGCAGGTGACCTTGTCGGCGCCGACGGCCTCGGCAAAGTCCTTGGCCTCCCGGATGAAGCGCACGGCCTTGTTGCGTGTCTTTTTGTCAAGCGCGGTCAGCCCGCCGTTTCGGAACTCGGGCTCGGCTTTGACGTTTACATTGACGGCGGCGACCTTCAGCTTGTACTTTTTCAACAAGGCCTTGGTGTCAGCCGCGTCGGTGACCTCGTATGGGTAGACGATCTCCACCCCGTCGAAACCCTCCATCTCCGCCATGAGTTTGAACCTGCCGTCCACATCGAGGGGTTGGTTGTACTCGTGGAATCGGTCTTTGGTCTTGGACAGGAACCCGGTGATGATGGCCATTTTGAGCATGCGTGTCTCCTTTGCGCAAATCAGGATCGGTTCAATAGGTTCTCGATAAAGGTGCGGCCGGCGCCGTATTCTCTTGCGGTCTCGTGCGCCTGGCAGATGATTTCAATATCCCAGGATCCCTGGTACCCGGATGCGTTCAAGGCCGCGTGAAGACGCGGCCAGTCGATGGACCCGGCCCCCGGCCGGAGGGACAGGTTTTCGTTTCCGCAGTTGTCGCACAGGTGGGTGCCGAGGATGCGAGGCCCGAGCTTGGCGGGGATCAGGTAAAGATTTTCCTTGCAGGCCCAGGCGTGGCCGGTGTCGAAGTTGAGGCCGAGGGTGTCGGAACCCAGGTGCTCGCATAGGCGCAGAAACCCATCGATACCGCTCACGAAGGCTCCCGGAAGAATTTCCAGGGCCATACACCGGCCCGCATCCTCGACCATCGCCAGAAGCCGGCTCACTTTACCGGCACAGCGTTCGAAAAGGCCCGTATAATCGTCCGCCAATGAAGGTGTCTCGCATTCGAAGGGCGGCAGCGGCACCGTGATTACCCGGCACTCATCGAAACGGTCCACAAGGTCGAGCACCACCTTCATTTGGTCGATCGCCGCATTTGAAATGAGACTTTGCCGGTCGGCAAAGTCTGCGAGCATAAAGTGAGCGACGAACTGGCTTGCCCGCAGCCCGAGGCCGCGGGACCGATCACGGACCGCGAAAGCGCCTTTCGACACCCATTCCGCCAGTCTTTCACCATGAAAGACCTCGAGCTGGAAGCCTTCGAAACCCATTTTGGCCAAGGTCTCCAAGTCCCCGGCTACCTGCCGGGGCGTGAAGCCGTTTCCGAACCGGGAAATGAAGTATGCCGGCGAGACACCGATCATGACGGGAAACGCTCCTTTAGGCCTCGGGCCGGTTCGGTGTCGATTTTGATTTTTTCCTCACCACGCTGAAAATCCCGTCAACTATGCGGTTCTTGAACGCTTTGACCGCCGGAATCTGTACGAGCACCAGCCATATGATGATTAAAACCAGGCTCAGCGAAACCGGCCGCGTAAAGACCGGCCAGAAAGTGCCCTGAGACACCATCAACGCTCTTCTCAGGTTCTCATCGGCCATGGGGCCCAGGATGACCCCGATGACCAGCGGAGCGATCGGATACCCCATTTCCGTCAAGAAGTAGCAAATGATCCCCACCGGAATCATGAGATAGAGGTTCGTGATGTCGAGCCCCAGGGCATAGGACCCGATGATGCAAAGAAGCCCGACGATGGGCATGAAAAGCGGCGGCGGGATCCGCAGCACCTTGACGACCTGCTTCGCCAGTGTAATGCCGACCACCCACATGGCCATCGAGGCCAGCAACAGGATGGCGGCGCACTCGATGATGAATTTGGGATGCTCAAAGGTGATCATCGGCCCCGGGTTCACCCCGTGCAGCATCAGGGCCCCCAGCAGCATGGCCGCCGGCGGGCTTCCCGGGATTCCCAAGTTGAGCAGCGGGATGATGGCCCCGCCCACGCATGCGTTATTGGCCACCTCGGTGGAAAGCACGGCTGTGATCTCCCCCTTGCCGAAATTCTCGGGGTGCTTGGAGGTGTTCTTGGCGGCACCGTAGGATACCCAGGCGGCGATGTCCTCACCGATGCCGGGGACGACCCCCACACCGACTCCGATCAGGGCCGAGCGGATGATTTTGGGGATGTTGCGCACCATGGTCCCGAACTCCGGGATGATGCGCTGCAGTTTCTGCATCTCCCCTACCTGCACCCGGTCCTTAAGCACCTGGATGATCTGGGGGATGCCGAAGGCGCCGATGAGAACCGGCACCACCTCGATGCCGCCGTCCAAATCGGCAAACCCGAAGGTGAATCGGGGATAGAACTGCAGATGGTCTCTCCCCACCATGGCCAGAAAGAGCCCTAAGAACCCGGAGATCCAGCCCTTGATGACCAGATCCGGCGTGGTCAGGGTGCCGCTGATCAGAATCCCGAAAAACGCCAACAGGAAAAATTCAAACGAGGTGAACTGGAGGGCGAAATGCAGGATGATCGGGGAGACGGTCACCAGGAAAAGCATGCTGATGATGGTGCCGACCGCCGATGCCGTGGTGGATAACCCGATGGTGCGGCCGGCCTGGCCTTTGAGCGCCAATGGGTAGCCGTCCAGCGCCGTGGCGGCGGAAGCGGCGGTCCCGGGGATGTTGATCAATATTGAAGAGTAGGATCCGCCGTAGGTGCCCCCGACGTAGATCGACAAAAGGCAGACCATGGCCGTCGGTGCGTCCATGCTGTAAGTGACGGCCGTGAGCAGTGCAACCCCCAGCGTTGAGGTCAGGCCCGGCAATGCCCCGAAAATGATCCCCAGCAGCACCGAACCGAAGAGGATCAAGACATGCACGGGGTCGCTGAGGACCGCCATCAAACTTTGGCCGTATATCACGAGAGAGTCGAAAAATGACATGGAGACCCCACCTTGCTGGAGAGATTAGGATCACAGAAACTCGAGGTACCAGATGTAATCCAGTGCCGCCACCACCAGCCCTTCCTTCGGAAGCGGCACCATCAGGAAGTATTTGAAGATCGGCCCGATCACGAAGGGGGTTGCCAGGGCGACGATCAGCCCGATCCGGAATTTCTTCCGTAACTCGGCATGGGTGCGAATTTGCATCCATACGTAACCCAGGTAGGCGACGATGAAAACCAGAGCCAGTATGTCCGCCGCATACGACGGCGTTTCGTCAGAGGAGGCGTGCAGCCCGAGAGCGAAAAAAACGATGAAAACCACCTCCCCGGCCAGGTAGAACAGCAGAAATTTCCGCAGCAGCGTATCGTCCAGGAAGTAAAACAGGGTGATGAACACGCTGAGGAAGAGAATGGCGCACAGGAAAAAATCCACGCGCGGCAGGTTCACGAAGACCAAGGTCAAAAATAGAAGGGCAATGGCGTAAAAACGAACGCTGACGTCGCTTTTCAAGACTCGCAGCAGATCCGGGCTCACCAGCCAGCCCAATGTCGCCTTGAAGGTTTCGGACCCGATGCTCTTCAGGCCGATGCGGCATAGCATGGCCCCCAGCAGCATGATCACCCCCCCGATGAACAGGGGCATGAGGGCGGGGGACACGTACCAGACGTTCATGACGCCTCCCCAGCTGTCTTTCATGGGCATCTGGAGCGCCTGGCTCACCACCCACAGGCCGAAGAGAAAAACCGCAGCCCCGGAAAAGACATCCGCTTTTCTGAGCTTTTCTTTGTCCAGCATGACGATTGCACCTCGCTCAGGACCCGGTCGGGGGCGGGCACCCGGCGGTGCCCGCCCCCGTTGGAACCGGAACAGTTTACTTGGCCGGTTTGGGAATCTTGAGGGTCGCCGGATCAACCTTTGCGGCTTTGAGATCCCACAAGGTCCATCCGAACAGGGATTCCAGCTGGTTGAATTCCTTCTTGGCCTCGGCCCCGGTCTTGCCCGAGAGGAGGTAGTAGTTTTCCTTGCCCCATTTCTTCATGGCATCGGTGGCCATGGCCTTCTTGAAGGCACCCTCGAGCACCGCCTTGACGTCTTTCGGGGTTTTGGCGGGAACCGCGAAGCCGATGGCCTGGGAAATCGGCAGGTATTGCTTCAAACCGGGATAGTCCGTGAAGGCGGAGGGGATTTTGCCGACGTCGGCTACTTCAAACGCATTCGGAATAAGCATGGCGAGCGGCCGCAGCTTGCCGCCCCGGATCAACTGCTGCTGCTCGGCCAGCGACGTGACGACCATCGAGACTTCACCGGTCATGGCGGCGTTCTGCGCCGGGGCCGACCCCGGATAGGGGATGTAGTTGAACTTGGCGCCGGACCCTTTTTCGAGCGCCAGCAGGTTCAGGTGGTGAATCGAGCCCGAGGCGCTGGCGCCGGCCTTGATGGAGCCCGGAGCCTTCTTCGCCGCCTCGATGAGATCTTTGAGCGTCTTGTAGGGCGTATCGGGTGTTACCGAGATCAAATCCGGTGAGCCTCCGACGATGTAAAAATCCCAAACGTCCATTCGTTGGTCCCAGCCGCCCTGCACCCCGGCGGTCACGCAGGATTCGGAAAGTCCGCAGAGGGTGTAGCCGTCCGCCGGCTGACTGAAAGCATAGGCCATGCCGACGGAACCGCTGACGCCGCCGGTCTTGTTGACCACGTTGATGTTGACTTTCAGGATCTTGGCCATTTCGGCGCTGATGATGCGGTTGCACACATCGGTGCCGCCCCCGGCCGACCAGACCACGACGTTGGTGATGTCGCGTTTCGGGTACGCCTTCCCGGCGGCATACACGGCGGTTGCCGCCAGGAGCACTGCCAAACAAACTACCAGGATCTTCTTCATAGCCAACCCTCCTTTGGAAAATGAGTCCGATTGATGGGCTTCAGACAGCCCTGCAACAATACTGATCCGTTCCCTCCTTTCATGGTTGATCGGTTTCGGCATTGCATTTCCGATCGCTCCAGCCGTCTCATTCGCCCTCTGCGTCCCACGCTCTTTTAAGGATAGTGACAGATCGTTTTAGATGCCGGCGCATGGAGTTTTCAGCAGCCTCGGCATCTCTGCGGCTGATGGCGTCGATAATGTCCCGGTGATTTTGAAGGGTGTCGTCCGGAGATTGGATCAACCCTTCGGATGAGACCGATTGATAGCTGTAGCTGATGAGGTTGAAGGTTTCGAGGATGCTTTTCAGAAACTCCTTGGCGCCAACTTCGATCAGAAAGATATGGAAAAGCCGGTCCTCTTTGGCATACCCCCTGATATCCGTAATTTTTTGGTTCGTGAGGAAGTGCTTGAAGAATCCTTTGAGCTGTTCGATCTGCTTGTCGGTGATGTTTTCGGCCGCCCGTCGGGCGGCCAAACCCTCCAGGACTTCGCGCAGCTCAAAGATGGATATCATCTCGCGCTTGTTGAAATGGCGCACGAAGAATCCCCGACGAGGGATGGATTGGACCAGTTTATCCTGTTCGAGAAGCTTGAGGGCGTTGATGAGAGGGGTGCGGCTGATCCCCAGATCCTCTGCCAGTTTTTCCTGGGGGATTTTGTCGCCGGGCAGCAGCTGCCGCTCGGTGATCATCCCCTTGAGGATCTGGTAGGCTTTCTGGTCGAGATTTTCGTGTTCGGCCCCGAGGTTGACGAGCTGGCGTCGGGCGGGTGCCTGCGAGATCACGCCTTTGGACAGGTGAACAGGGGCAGAACGAGCCATGGGGCGCCATTCATGTTGAATGTTGAATATTGTATTTTGTATTCAGAATTGAATATCGGTTCCCGGCCACCGTGTCAAGAAGAAAAGCATGCTGCAGGAGGCAGGACAGGCACGCGATACGGGCTCCGAGGCGGCTGTCTCGTCCTTCACAGGTGTTGAATCAGCAGGTACACGATCGGAAGCACCCCGAAGAGCGCCAGGGTGGACGTGAGCCAACAGGCATTTGAGAGATCCAGGTCCAGGTCGTAGATGGAGGGGGGAATCAGGGCCGTAAACGCCACCGGCGTCGAGGAGAGGATCAAAACGACCTTCAGCGGCAGCCCCGCGTGCATGGACCCCAGCCCGATAAAATAGCCGACCAGGCAGGCGGTCACCGGCAAGATGACGAACTTGATGCCCGCGATGGCCGCACATTCACGAACGTGGTGTCCGATGTGTGAGAACCGCATGGCCATGCCGATCGACACCAGCAGGATGAACGTCCCGACCGGTATGAAAATGGCGTTCAGCGCTCCAAAGATCTCCGGCCGCTCCACGCCCGCCAGGTTCAACCCACCGCCGATCGTGATCGAGGCCAGAGCGGCGACCACGAAAATGTCTGTAAAGACTCTTTTCAGGCGCAGCGCCATGGTTTCGTTGGGCGCGGCCGCAGCGGACGAACTGAAGTACTTGGCGATCGGGAAGCCGACGGTGAAATAGAAAACCTCCTCGAAGAGCTTGTAAAGCGGGACATAGGCGAAGGCCTCCTCACCCAGGAACACAAACACCACCAAGGCGCCGATGGAGCCGATATTGGAGAACGAACCGCAGGCGAAGTAGGACCCGGTCTGCCGCCGGGTAAGATTCAATACCCGCGCAAACCCCAGGGCGAGGCCCCCCCCGAAGAGAAGTATGAAGAGGCCTATGGCGGGTAGTGCCGCGAGCCGCAGGTTGTCGATACGGACGATCCAGACGGTCGCCATGAAGGAAAAGTACATGAAAAACAAGAGACCGACCTTTTGCAGCAATTTTCGGAGATCGAGCATCGGCAGGGGCAGCCGGAGGCGTCCGGCTTCGACGGCCAATTGAAGGCCATAACCGAGCGACAGCCCGGCCGTGATGACCCCCAGCGTGAAGAGCAGCTTCGTCATGGGCGGGACTCATACCCCGATACCGCAGGCGATGTAAAGTGCGGCGGGTTGCGTGTGCGCAAAGCCCCTGTCTCCGCAGCAAGAGGCCCTTGACCCGGCTGATTCTTCGGCAACACCCGGATTGCACCGGTTGGTCTTCGAATTCGTGTGTTGACAAATACGCTGTCGACAAATTAGGAATGGCGACCGGAAGCGGGGTTGAACCGGCTTTCCAATAGGAGGTGCCAACGATGCTCACGAGGCAACTGCAGCAGATAGCGCGCCGTCAGGCCGGCGAGATGATCGGCCGGGCCGGGATCCATGTCACCGACAAGGAGGCGGAAAGCATCGAGGTGGTGGATTTCGGGCTCAGCCGGCTGCATAAGGAAGGAGTGCAGGTGCTGACCCTGCTTCAGACCGAGCGGATCAGCGTTAAGGTGCTGGCGCTGTTTTCCAATCAGACCGAACCCGAGCACTGGCACCCGCCGGTGGCCGGCGACCCCGGCAAAGAAGAGACGGTGCGGGTCATCTTCGGCACCCTGTACTTTTATATTCCCGGGGAGAACACTTTCAAAGAGGGATTCCTCGTCAAGGGCAAGGAGCACTGCTACACCATGCGCCACGAAATCGTCATGCGACCGGGCGACCAGATCACGCTTGCGCCGGGCGTCAAGCACTGGTTTCAGGCCCGCGACGAAGGTGTCGTCATGTACAGTTTTTCGACCGTCGCCCGGGACGCCCTGGACGAGTTCACGGATAAAGACATCGTGCGAATCACGAAAATCATCGAATAGGGGACTTGCCCCCTTTCCATCGCGGCTGGAAGCCGCTCCCACTGAAAATCAATCGTTGAGGAATGAAATGAAAAAACGGATTACGCCCCGCAAAATCATTATCGCCGTGGCACCGGTGGGCCGAAGCACACAGCCACCGGCCATCAACCCCCGGACACCGAAGCAGGTGGCCGACGAGGTCATCCACTGCGCCCGGGCCGGCGCCGGGATGGTACACCTGCACGTGCGCGACGCCAAGGGTGTGCAGACCGAGGACGTCACGGTTTATTCGAAAACCCTCGACCGGATCCGAAAGTCGTCGGACATTGTCATCCAGGGATCCACCGGCGGGCTGACCAGCCTGACCCTGGAGCAGCGCTGTGTGGCGCTGAACGACCCGCGCACCGAGGTGGCCTCGCTCAACATGGGATCGGTCAACTTCGGCGAGGACGTCTACATCAACCGCCTGCCGGACATCCGCTACTGGGCCAGGCGCATGCGCCAGACGAAAACCGCCCCGGAGATGGAGATTTTCGACTCCGGCATGCTGCCGGCGGCGCGGGCGCTGGTCGCAGAAGGCGCTATCCGGCCGCCCTACTCGATCTGCTTTGCCCTGGGTTTTCACTGGACGCTCGCCCCCGACCCTAAAAGCCTTTTCTTCATGACCTCCATGATGAACGAGACCGTTCCCTGGGGAGTCATTCACGACGGGATGACCGATTTCACGCTTCTCGCCACTGCCATCGGGTTAGGGGCGTCATTGGTGCGGGTGGGCTTCGAAGACAGCATTTTCTGGGCGCCCGAGCAGGCGGTCAAGCGCAATGTGGAACTGGTGCAAAAGCTCGCCCAGCTGGTGCGCCTGCTGGGGCACGCGGTGGCAACCCCTGCCGAAACCAGAGCGATTCTGGGAATCCACGGATAGCGATGATCGCTTTCCGGTAAAACCGGTCATTTCCGGCAAACATACTGTGGGGCGCAATCGTCAGCGGTAGTTGCGGTAATCGACACCGTGCAACTGGGCCTTGTAGGCGAACTTGCGCACGGTGGTTCGCAGGATCTTGGCGGCCCCGGTGATGTTGCCCCGGGTGTTCTTGAGCGAGTCGATGATCATTTCCCGCTCGAGATTGGCTACCGCCTCCTCCAGCGACAGCGCCGGCAGGGTGCCGGACTCCTTGCCGGTCTGAAGCGTCGGCGGCAGGTGATAGCTGTGGATGACGCCCTCCTCGCAGACCAGCACGGCCCGCTCGATGCAGTTCTCAAGCTCGCGCACGTTGCCCGGCCAGTGGTACTGCATCAGCATGTCGATCGCCGGGGTCGAAAAGCGCCGGATCTCCTTGTGGTTTTCCTTGGCGTATTTCTCCAGGAAATAATCGGCCAGCAGCAGGATGTCGGTCTTGCGCTCCCGCAGGGGCGGCATGTAGATGGGGAACACGTTCAGGCGGTAGTAGAGGTCGCCCCGGAAGGTCCCATCCTCCACGGCCTGCTCCAGGTTCTTGTTGGTCGCGGTGATGACGCGCACGTCGACCTTGATGGTGCGCTGGCCGCCCACGCGGTCGAACTCCTTCTCCTGCAGGATGCGCAGGAGGTTGGCCTGGACGTCCAGGTTGATCGAACCGATCTCGTCGAGGAAGATGGTGCCGCGGTGGGCCAGCTCGAATTTGCCCATCTTCTGCTTGATGGCGCCGGTGAAGGCCCCTTTCTCGTGGCCGAAAAGCTCGCTTTCAATGAGGTTGGACGGCAGTGAGGCGCAGTTGACCTTGATGAACGGGCTGGCCGCCCGCTGGCTATTGTAGTGGATCGAGTTCGCGACCAGTTCCTTTCCGGTGCCGCTTTCCCCGCGAATGAGGACGGTGGCGTTGCTGCGGCTCACCTGGGAGACCATCTGGTAGACCTCCCGCATGCGGTTGCTGCTGCCTATGATGTTGCTGATGGTGTACTTGCTCTTGAGCTCCGTCTGCAGGCGCCGGTTTTCATCCCGCAGCCGCTCGTGCTCGACCCGGATCGTCTCCAGCTTGATCACGTGGCTGGCCACCATGGTGGCGATGACCGACAGCAGGCGCCGCCCGTTGTCCAGGGAGAAGGACGCCTCGTAGGGCCGGTCCACGCTGAGCGCCCCGATCACCTGGGCACCCTTCTTGATGGGGACGCAGAAGAAAGACAGGTCCCGGTCCACCTTATTTTTGCGGCTGGCGGTGCGGTCCAGGAAACGCGGCTCATCGCTGATGCGGGGGATCGCCACGGCCTTGCCGGTTTCGATGACCCGGCCCGTGATGCCTTCGCCGAGTTTGTACTTCACGCGCTCGATCGCGGACCGGGAAATCCCGTGGGCGACCTCGATGTTGATCTCGTTGCGCAACGGGTCCAGAAGGGTGATGGTGCCCCGCACCATGTGCATGGCGCTGGAAAGAATGTCGAGGACCTTGTATAATGACCGCTTGAGATCCAGGTGCTCGTTGAGCGCCTGGCTGATCTCGTACAGCAGGCTGATCTCTTCGATGCGTTCGATCGGTTTCATGTCGTTTACAGTTTTGATATGAGTAACTTCCTTTTTTACATTTTTGTCAAACATACCATTTCCGATCCGGAATGCAACGGAAAACGTGAAACGTTTCCACCGGTGCCTGACACCCTTCAGACCGGCCATCTGCCGTGAGCGTCCCTCATGATTCTGCACATCGACATGGATGCCTTCTACGCCGCCGTGGAGCAGCTGGACAACCCGCGGCTCCGGGGGCAGTGCGTCATCGTCGGCGGGACGTCGAACCGCGGGGTCGTCGCGACCGCCAGCTACGAGGCCCGCCGATTCGGCGTGCACTCCGCCATGCCGATCTTCCAGGCCCGTCAGCGCTGCCCACACGGGGTGTTCGTGCCCCCGCGCATGGAGCGCTACCAGGAGGTGTCGCGGCAGATCATGGCCATCCTGCGGGAGTTCTCCCCCCTCGTCGAGCCGGTATCGATTGACGAGGCCTTCCTGGACCTCGCTGGCACCGCACGCCTCCACGGAGCGCCGGCCGAAATGGCGCGGGCCATCAAGCGGGAAATCCTCGCAGCCGTGCATCTTACCGGCTCGGTTGGGGTGGCGCCGAACCGGTTTCTCGCCAAAATTGCCTCCGATGTGAACAAGCCGGACGGGCTGACCGTGATTGCCGCGGACCAGGTGGAGGCATTCATCGACCAGCTGCCCATCGGGAAGGTCCCGGGCGTGGGGCCCAAGACCCTGGCCAAGCTCGAGGGCATGGGGGTGCGCCATCTGGGCCAGATCCGCAACTTTGCAGAACAGATGCTTCTCGCAGCGTTCGGCACCTACGGCATGCGTCTCAGGGAACTGGCCCACGGCATCGACCTCACGCCCGTGACCCCCTTTGCCCCCGGCAAATCGGTCAGCAGCGAGTGCACCCTGGATGAGGATACCCGCGAGCTGGCAGCCCTCACCCGCTGCCTGCTCGCCCAGGCCGAGGAGGTGGCCGCCGGGCTGCGGAAAGAGGGGGTGAAGGCCCGCACGGTCGTTCTCAAGCTCAAGCTCGCCGACTTCAAGCTGTTGACCCGCCGCACCACCTTTGCGCCCCCGACCCAGTCCTCCCAGGCCATCTACCAGCAGGCCGTCAAGCTTCTCGAAGGCCACCGCATCATACAAAAGATACGGCTGATCGGTCTCGGCGCCACCGGGTTTGTCAGCACGGACGTCCCCACGCAGCAGGAGTTGTTCGGCCGTGAAAAGAAACCCCGGGAGGGCTGGGAAAAAGTGGATCGCACGCTGGAAACCATTAAAAGCAAATTCGGCGAGGACATGATCAGGCGGGGCACGTTGTCAGAGGACTAAAGCGTGGGGCTGCACGCTAAAAATTGCAGCACGCGGCCGGCCACCTGATCCGGCAGCAGGCCGTCGGTTGCAATCGTGGCATCGGCATAGCGCAGGTACAGGGGGCGGCGTTCAACAAAAAGTCCCTCAAGGGTCTGGCCCGGGGCAATGACGACCCCGCGAGCGTCCACGTCGTCGAGCCGGCGTCTCAACCGTTCGACCGCGATGTCGAGGTGGACGGCGATTCCCTGCGCCTTGAGGTGCGCCATGGCCCGGGGGCTGTAGACGACGCTTCCGCCGGGGGCGATGACGTGCGCGGCGAGCTCAAGGGAGAGAATGTGGTTCTCCTCGATGCGGCAGAACTCGGCGGCCCCGTGCGACTGGATGATGGCCTGCAGGCTTCGCCCTTCGCGGACCTGGATCATGATGTCCGTGTCGAGGAAAGCCATCCCCAGGCGCTTGGCCAGGAGCACACCCACCGTGCTCTTGCCAACTCCGGGCATGCCGATTAGGATGAGGTTCTTTGGAGAGGTCATCATGCGCGCCGGTCGATAGCGGACGGACGTCTGCAACCCGGCGGCACGCTATCAGATCCGCCGACCCGATGTCAAGCTGGCACTGGCTGAGGTTGCCTTCGCAGATATTGGGTAAAATTATTGTTGACACACAATATGTGGTATGCGATAGTTTACACCTGCGTCACCAAAAGCTAAGTCTTCCGTTCATCACCAGCCGGTGAACCAGGAGATTCTTTTCAATCTGAACAAGACAACCATCGGCGTTCATGCGCTCACAGGGGACTGCTTCCATGCAAGAGAAGGAAAAAATATTGGCTACGAATGAGAGCCGTTTAGATCTGGGCTCCTTCAGCTGGGACGATCAGGTGTTCACCGACATCCTGGTCCGGGACAACCCCATCAACAGCGACCAGGCGCTGGGGATCAGCCGCTTTCTACGGGATGAGATTTCCAAGATGGAGCCCCAGACCATCACCCTGGCCCTCATTGAAAAGATGATCGAGGACAAGCTCATGGAGTACGGGCTGACCAAACCGACGCGGGTGCGGTTGGACAAATCCATCTTCGTCAAGAAGGGGGTGGCGCTTTCCGAAAACGCCGTCACGGTGCTGAAAAGGCGCTACCTCCGCAAGGACAGCCAGGGCAAGGTCATCGAAACGCCGGAAAAGATGTTCCGGCGGGTCGCCCAACACATCGCCAAGGCTGAGAAAAACTACGGGGCGAGCGAGGAGCGCGTCAAAGAGGTCGAGGAGACCTTCTACGATCTGATGACCCAGTTCGTCTTCCTGCCCAATTCGCCGACGCTGATGAATGCCGGCCGGCGTCTGGGGCAGCTTGCGGCCTGCTTCGTGCTGCCGGTCGAAGACAGCATGGAGGGCATCTTCGGGGCCCTGCACAATGCCGCCATGATCCACAAGTCCGGCGGCGGCACGGGCTTTTCCTTTTCCCGGCTGCGACCCAAAAACAGCAACGTGGGCACCACCGGGGGCGTGGCCTCGGGCCCGGTCTCGTTCATGAAGATCTTCAATACCGCTACCGAGCAGGTCAAGCAGGGCGGCACCCGCCGGGGCGCCAATATGGCCATCCTACGCGTGGACCACCCGGACGTCATGGAGTTCATTCACAGCAAGGGACACGACCGGGACCTCAACAACTTTAACATCTCGGTCGGCGTGACCGACGCCTTCATGGAGGCGGCCGCGGCACAGCAGGAATACGACCTGTTCGACCCCCGGGAGAAGCAGCCCACCGGCCGGTTGAACGCCACCGAGGTCTACGAGGCCTTGGTCAGCCAGGCGTGGAAGACCGGAGATCCCGGGATCATCTTCCTCGACCGCATGAACGCCGACAACCCCACCCCGGCTCTGGGGGAGATCGAATCCACCAACCCGTGCGGCGAACAGCCGCTGCTGCCGATGGAAGCCTGCAACCTCGGATCGATCAACCTGGCGAAGTTCGTGGCCGAGTCCGCAAGCGGACCGGCGGTCGACTACCCCAGGCTCAGGGAGGCCATCAGTTGGTCCGTGCGCTTCCTGGACAACACCATCGACATGTCCCGCTATCCCCTGCCCGAGATTACCGACATGGTACGCGGCAATCGCAAAATCGGCCTGGGGATCATGGGGTTTGCCGACTTGCTCTTCCAGTTGGGCGTCCCCTACAACTCCGAGGAGGCGCTGCAGGCAGCCGAGGAGGTGATGCATTTCATCCAGGAGGCCTGCCACGAGACATCTGCGTCGCTGGCGGAGGAGCGCGGGGTCTTTGCGAATTGGGAGCGCAGCATCTTCAAGGAAAAGGGTCTGCAGCGCCGCAACGCGACCACCACCACCATCGCCCCCACCGGCACCCTCAGCATCATCGCCGGCTGCTCGAGCGGGATCGAGCCCCTGTTTGCCCTGAGCTTCGTGCGCACGGTCATGGACAACGACAAGCTCATGGAGGTCAACCCGGTGTTTGAAAAAACCGCACGGGAAAGAGGGTTCTACCGCCCGGAGCTCATGGACCAGGTGGCCCGCAAAGGCAGCATCCATGAGATCGAGGAAATCCCTGAAGACGTCCGCCGGGTGTTCGTAACCGCCCACGACGTCTCCCCCGAGTGGCACATCCGCATGCAGGCTGCTTTTCAGAAGCACACCGACAACGCCGTTTCCAAAACGGTGAACCTGCCCCGGGATGCGACCGTGGAGGACGTGCGCAAGGTCTACGACCTCGCCTACCAGCTGCGCTGCAAAGGGGTCACGATCTACCGCGACGGCAGCAAGGAAAACCAGGTCCTCTCCTTCGGCCAGCGGAAAGAAGAGGCGGAACGCCTCATGGGGGCCGTTCTGGACCGGCCCGAGACCTTGTCCGGATTCACCACCAAGATCAAGACCGGCTACGGCCACCTGTATGTCACCGTGACCGAATTTGAGGGCCGGCCCTTCGAGGTGTTTGCCACCATCGGCAAATCCGGACGCTCCACTACCGCCAAGACCGAAGCCATCGGACGGCTCGTATCGCTCGCCCTCAGGGCCGGGGTGACGGTGGACAAGATCGTGGACCAGCTCAAGGGCATCGGCGGAGAGCACCCCATCTTCCAGGATGGAGGGCTGGTCCTGTCGATCCCGGACGCCATCGCCCGGGTGCTCGAGAAGCGCTACCTCACCGGCGACAACGCGCCCAGGTTCCGCAAGACCGAATACAGTCTACTTGGGGAAAAATGCCCGGAGTGCGGGCAGGTCGTGAGCTTCGAGGAGGGGTGCATGACCTGCCACTTCTGCGGTTTCAACAAATGCGGATGACGGCTTCGCTGAAAGCCCGATTTCGGCGTTGCGCCCATGCCGTGATAGCTGCGGCGTACAAACGTACGCCTCGCCACACGGCATTGGCGCGCCTTGAACTCGTGCTTTGATCGAAGCCGTCTTTGATATTCCGTGGCGAGTCGTGACTGCTCCGGTAGGTAGATAGACTGAAGGAAAAGGCGTGCGCGATCATTATTACCCTTCAGCCTAACCACCTGACAATTCACGCCCTCTTCAGGCAGTTCTTGCAGATCCCGGCCACCCGGACTTCTACGTCTTGAATCTCCCCGGCAAAGGAGCGCGCGATGCCCCGCAGGTCGACCTTGAGGCTCCCCGGCTGCAGGCATTGCAACGCCCCGCAGCTGCGGCAGTGAAAATGAGGGTGTGCGGGGTGGTTTTCGTTGGGCGCCAGGCCGTAGACCTGGCTCCTTCCGCCGCCGTTCAGCCGCTCCACCAGACCCTTTGCGACGAGCATGTCGAGGATGCGGTACACCGTAACGCGGTTGATGGCGGCGGTCCGGCTCAGCGTCGTGAAGATGTCCTGGGCGCTCACGGGCGATGAATTGTTCCCGATCACTTCCAGCACCCGCATGCGGCCGGGCGTGGCACTGAGGCCGCCGGCATCAAGCAGCTTGGCGTAATTGCAGCGCTGGCACATGGCCGTCTTCCTTCAGTAAGAATCCCCCGTCCCGGAAACCTGCTCCGGGGTGGGCCGCAGGCGCCCCCACAGGATCGCTGCGAAGAAACCCGAAGCCGCCACGAGGATAATCGTCGCCCCGGAGGTCAGGTTCAAAAGGTAGGAGAGCCAGAGACCGCTCACGGTGAATAAACAGCTCAGCAGGGATGCCACTACCATCATGCCCCGCAGGGAGCAGGTGAATTTTTCCGCGATGAACGGAGGAATCGTCAGCAGGGCGATCACCAGGATCAACCCCACCACCCGGATGATCATCACCACCGTCAGGGCGATCATCCCCAACAGAAGACAATACAGGAATGTGACCGGGACCTGGCGGAGGCGGGCGAACTCGTCGTCATAGGACATGGCCAGAAAGTCATTGTAATACCAGGTGACGACGAAGATGACGACCGCGCCGACGGCTGCCATCTGCCAGAGATCCGCACCCGAGACCGCCAGGATGCTCCCGAAAAGGTAGCTCATCAGATCCCCATGGTAGCCCGGGGTCAGATCGAGAAGAATCACGCCGACCGCCATTCCGACCGCCCAGATCACCCCGATCATGGCATCGGCCCGGTGCTTGGCCTTCAGGGTGACGGCTGCCATGACCCCGGCCGCCAGGAGCGAGAAACCGGTGGTGCCGGCCACATAGGGCCATCCCATGAAAAACGCAAGCCCGATCCCGCCGTAGGATGCGTGGGCGATGCCGCCGGCCAGAAATACGATCCGGTTCACCACCACCAGGGTCCCGATCACCCCGCAAACGACGCTCACCAGGATCCCGGCCGCCAGGGCGTTGCGCATGAACTCCAGTTGCAGCGCTTCCAGCATGTCATTTACCCTCGTGCCGGCAGAGCACCCGGTGGGGCACTCCATGGGCGACCAGGTCCACCGGGCAGCGGTAGGTGGCGTCCAGCATTTCCTGGGTGATCTCGCCGGAGTCGTGGTGGTGAAGATCGCGGTTGACGCAGGCCACGGATTTCACGTGGCGCGACAGGATCATCATGTCATGGCTGACCGCCACGATGGTCACCGTTCGGTTCAACTCCGTCAGGGCCTCGTAAAACTCGCCGCGGCTCTGGGCATCGATGCTGGCCGTGGACTCGTCCAGAAAAAGAACTTCAGGCGCCGAGACCAGCGCCCGGGCAATGAAAACCCGCTGCAGCTGACCGCCGGAGAGCTCCCCGATCCTGCGGTCCCGGTACGCCCACACGCCCAGCTGCTCCAGGGCCGCCTGTGCGGCCAGCCGGTCCTGCCGGGAGTGCCGCGACCTGCCCTTGCCGCTGCGCAGCCGTCCCATCAACACCACGTCGAGGACGGAGACCGGAAAGGTCTTGTTGATGTGGACGTCCTGGGGCACGTAGCCGATGCGATGGGCCGCCTTTCGAGGGGACTGGCCGAAGACGCGCACCGTTCCGCGGGTAGGTTCGAGCAGGCCCAGCATCAATTTGAGCAGCGTCGTCTTACCGCCGCCGTTGGGCCCGATGACGACCAGGTAATCCCCCGGCGGCACCCTTAAGTCCACATCCTGCAACACCGGCTGTCCGTTGAAGGAAAACCAGACCCGGCTGACCTCAATGATGGGCTCGACCATCGCGTGCACCCTTAGCGCAGGGCGGCCTTGAATTTCCGGGCGACCGTGCGCAGGTTTTCGTCCCAGTTTTCCGCCAGCGGATCGGCGGCCACCACCTGACCGCCGATTTCATGGGCCACCATCTCGGCGCTTTTCGCGGAAAACTCCGGTTGAGTAAAAATCACCTTGATGCCGTGCTCCTTGGCATAATGAATCAGCTCCTGGAGCTGCGCGGGTTTGGGGTCCTTGCCTTCGATTTCGATCGGGACTTGCCCAAGGCCGTAAGCCTGGGCAAAATAGCCCCAGGAGGGATGCAACACCATAAACCGGGTGCCCTGGCTGTCGGCAAAGAGGGACTTCAACTCGGCGTCCAACGCATCGATCTCCCGCAAAAACAGGGTGAAGTTTTCTTCATAGCGCGCCCGGTTGGCCGAATCAACCGCAACGAGCGCATCCCTGATGTTCGCCGCCTGGACCTTCACCAATGGCGGAGACAGCCATACGTGGGGGTCCGGCTCGCCCTCGTCATGCGTGTGCGGCGTCTGTTTGCCGTGGGCCTCTTTGAGCCCTTCTTCATGCTCGTGGTGGTGCCCGATCATGGCCATCTTTGCGATACCCGCGTCGGTGTGCACGATCCGCATGCGGGGGCTGGCAGCGGCAATCTTCGGCATCCACGCCTCTTCGAATTCGACTCCGATGGCAAAATAAACGTCGGTCTTGGCAAGCTTGGCCATCTGCCGGGGTTTGGGTTCATACGTGTGCGGGTCCGCCCCGGGGTCAACCAGCACGGAGACATCCACCAGGTCGCCTCCGATTTTTTGCACGAAGTATTGCTGCGGGGCGATACTGACAAAGGCCTTAACGCGTGCGGCCGCTGCCGGATGAGCGGCCAGAAGCAGACAGAAAAGCACTCCCGTTAAACCAAGTCCGCGTTTCATGATGCTCTCCTTGCATGCGCTCTAAGCAACTTTGTTGCAAAAACAGAATTTAGCCCGAAATCGCCGAAATCAATTTGAGGCAGCGCGGTTCCACTGGACTTTCTTATTTATTTTTGGGTATTCGCCGGATCTGCGCCGGTTCCTCGCCCAGGAAGCTGGCTTCGTCGATTGCCTTTGATCTTATGCAACTATGTTGCATCAGACGCCGAAAGTCAACTTCTTTCAGCGGGGTGTTGAAAAAAAGGAAGGGATTACGGCTTCAGGAGCTTCATTCCCTCGCGGGTGTCCTTGACCTCGTAACCCAAGGCCTGGATTTCGTCGCGTAGCCGGTCCGAGTCGGTCCAGTTTTTGGCTGCGCGCGCCTTGCGGCGGGCTTCCACCAGTTCCTGGAGTTCGGCAGGCAGCTCCTGGGGTTTATCGACCTGGTCCAGGCCCAATCCCAGGATTCGGTCGAAATCTAGAATGGTAGCATGCTTCTCGGTGTTGGATATATTGCTCTTCAGCATCTCCTGGATGACCGCCATGGCGCGCGGCATGTTCAGGTCGTCGTTGACCGCTTCCAGAAATTTATCGCGGAAAACGTGGTCGATGGCGCCGGCGCTCACGGCTTGGCCCTTGGCCACTTCCCGCACCTGGTTGAACAAATGCTCCAGGCCGTTCTGGGCGGCATGGATGGACTCGTCGGTGTACTCCATGGGCTTGCGGTAGTGGGTCTGAAAAGCCGCAAAGCGGTATGCAAGCGGGGGGATGCCGTGCTTGATCAAGGCGTTTTCGAGCGTGAGAAAATTCTCCTCGCTTTTGGCCATCTTCTTGCCGCCTTGGATGTTCAGAAACGCCCCGTGCATCCAGACGTTGAAAAATTTCCTGCCGGTGGCCGCCTCGGATTGGGCAATCTCGTTGGTGTGGTGGATGTCAACGTGGTCGATCCCGCCGCAGTGGATGTCGAGCTGCTCGCCGAGAAATTGCATGCTCATGGCCGAGCACTCGATGTGCCAGCCGGGGAAGCCGACACCCCAAGGCGAATCCCATTCCATCTGTCGTCGGGCTCCCGGCGCAGAAAGCTTCCACAAGGCGAAGTCCGTCGCGTTGTGCTTCTCCGGGTTTTTCTCGACCCGGGCCCCTTCCAAGAGGGCATCGAGGTTTTGGCTCGAAAGCTTGCCGTATCCCGGGAATTTGGCGGTGTCGAAATAGATGCCGTCGCTGGTTTTGTAGGTGAAGCCCTTTTGCTCCAAGGTCCGAATCAGCTCGATCTGCTCGCCGATGCTGTCGGTCGCCTTGCACCAGATGGTAGGCTCCAGGATGTTCAGCCGGCCGATGTCCTGCTTGAACGCCCGGGTGTAGAACTCGGCGATGTCCCAGGCCGTCTTGCCTTCGCGGCGGGACCCGGCTTCCATTTTGTCCTCGCCCATGTCTCGGTCGCCGGTCAGATGGCCGACGTCGGTGATGTTCATGACGTGGCGCACCCGGAAGCCGTTGAAGGCGAGCACCCGTTTCAAGATGTCTTCGAAAATGTAGGTCCGCAGATTGCCGATGTGGGCGAAGTTGTAGACCGTCGGGCCGCAGGTGTAGAGTCCGACCTCCCCGGGCCGGATCGGGGTGAACTCCTCTTTCTGCCGCGTCAGGGTGTTGTACAGGTACAGCTTCATGGGTCGCCTCCGTGAAGGATTACGTCGACCTGTGTAGCACACCCTGAGGCCGCACTCAACCAGCGCCTGCGATAATCGGCCTTAGTTCGTGTCCATCCAGAAATGGTGGATTTCGGTTCAGGCCAAGGCCGCAGCGATTTCGCACCCGCAGGCAAAGTGCGGCTTTGCCGGGGATTGCGATGAGCGAGATCGCCG
The DNA here is from genome assembly GCA_963785045.1 of uncultured delta proteobacterium. Lineage (GTDB taxonomy): Bacteria > Desulfobacterota > Desulfobacteria > Desulfobacterales > SpSt-501 > SpSt-501. The sequence continues at coordinate 67,979 of CAWAUC010000010.1, forward strand.
GCATGGGCCGAAGGACGCCGTTTCAGGTGTCCCTCGCCGTATGGCCCCAAGTGTTTGCCGGTTTTGGCCGGATCGTAGTGGCCGCCGGTGGCGAGCGCGGGGACGCGTTAGAGTTTGCCCTTCTTGAGAATGGCCACCAGCAGCCAGATGCCCATGAGGGCGGCTGCCAGGAAGCCGATGATGCCGATGAGGGAGATGCCGTAGAAAAGCGGCGGTGTTTTGGAGATGACGATCAGGGCCGAGCCCACGATGAGGGCGGCGATGATGATGGCAAAGGAAATGCGGTTGCTGATCTGGTCGTGGGTGGCGAGGACTTTTTCAAGCCCCTCGTGCTTGAGCAGCAGGCTGAGTTTTTGCTGTTTCAGCAGCCCGGCCAGATCAAGGAGGTCCTTGGGGAACTGGTGCATGAACTTCAGCATCCGCACCGCCAGATCGCCCATATCTTCGGCCACCCGCTGGGGTTTGAAGCGGTCCATCAGCACCTGCTCGATGAAGGGGGCCGCTTTCGCGATCATGTCGAAATCCGGGTCGAGCATCCGGCCGACCGTCTCCACGGTGCTGATGGCCTTGAGCATCAGGAAAATATCCGGCGGAAGCCTCAGTTGAAACCGGGTGGCGATCTCCAAAAGGTCCTGCAGGAGCTTGCCGACGTGAATGTCCTTGAGCGGGCGGTAAAGATGGCGGCCCATGAATTCCGAGAGCTCGCGCTCCAGCTGCCGCAGCTCCGGCGGTTGCTCCCAGTTGGTCAGCTGAAGCAGGACCTGGGCGGCCCGGGCTTCGTTGCGGCGCACGACGCTGTCCACCAGTTCGGCGAACATCTCCCGCGTCTGGCGGTCCACCAGCCCCACCATGCCGAAATCAACCAGGCAGATGACGTTGCCGGGCAGCGCGAAAATGTTCCCGGGATGCGGGTCCGCATGGAAGAACCCGTGGTGAAAAACCTGCTTCAGGACGATGTCGGCTCCCCGGGAGCAAAGCAGACGGCGGTCATAGCCGGCGGCATCCAGCTCGCCGATGTTTGAAATCTTGATCCCTTCCACGTATTCGGTGGTGAGGATGCAGGCGCTGCTGTACTCCCTGAAAACCGCCGGGATGTAGACCGTCGGGTCGCCGAGAAAACCCTGCGCGATCCGGTCGATGTGGCTGGCCTCGATGCGGAAATCGATCTCCTTCTCCAGCGTGCGGGCAAACTCCTCGACGATTTTAACCGGTTTGTGCAGAACCAGTTCCTCCACATGCCGTTCCGCCAATGTGGCCAAGTGCAGCATGATTTCAAGATCCACCTCGATGACCGCGCGGATGCCGGGGCGCTGGATCTTGACGGCCGCCTCTTCCCCGTTTTTCAGGCGAGCGCGGTGCACCTGGCCGATGGACGCCGAGGCCGCCGGTTCGGTGTCGATGTGGGCGAACACATCGCAGGAGGGTGCCCCCAGCTCGCGCTGGATGATGGTTTCCGCTTCGGCAAAGGCAAATGGCGGAACGCTGTCCTGGAGTTTGGACAGCTCTCCGATGAACTCCACGGGGACGAGGTCCGGCCGGGTCGAGAGCACCTGGCCGAGCTTGATGTAAGTGGGGCCCAGCTCCTCCAAGACCCGGCGCACCCGCTGAGGCCGGCTGAGAGGCTCCTCGCGCGGCGCTCTGTTTTTCGAAATCAGCTGAAGCCCGACTTCGAGGTACTGGTCGATCTTCAGCGACTCCACCAGCTCGCCGAATCCGTGCTTCAGCAGCACCGCCAGGATCTGACGGTACCGGTTGAGATGGCGGTAGGTCCTGCTGATAACACCGATTTTGCGGATGCTCAGCATGGTCAGCCCGCGGCCGAGGCTCCTGTCGTTCAGGAGGAGGACTTGGTCTTGGATTTACCCTTGGCGGCCGACGTGGCCTTGGCGGGCCCGGCCTTCTTAACGGACGCAGCCCTGCCGGACTTCGGTCTTTTTTGGGCCGACGTGGCGGCCTTGAGATCCTTCTTGAGAGCCTGGATCTCCCGCTTGAGACCCTTCACATCTTCATGGGTTGCGATGTCGGCTTTCTTGAGGACGTCCTTGACCAGGCGATTGACCTGTACTTCCATTTTCTTCTGGGCCTTCTCGTAGCTTGCCTTCAGGTTCTGCAGCAACTGGCCGGCATCCTTTTCGGAAAGCTGGGCCTTTTTGATCATTTCTTTGCCCGCCGCCTCGGCCTCCGCCCATGTTTTGAGGGCCAGGCCGACACCCGTGGTCAACGCTTTCTTCATCTGGTCGATCATGATCGCTTTTCCTTTCCTGGCCGGGTTCTGCGCTGGGGCGCCTCGCTTGCCCCGCAGTTTGAACTTTACGGATTAGAAGTGGTTTCACAACCTCGGATCACGCCCGAGGGCAAGGTGCAGGCCGATTCGAAAGCGCAGCAACCACGTCAGGTTGTGAGCATTTCGAGAGGCCTGCAACGCCGCCGTCGGGCGTCAGACGGGGTTATGAAACCGCTTCTAAAATGCTTCTCCATCGGCGTTCGGTCAAGGCCGCCCCTACGAAAGAACGTCGTTCTCCGCAGACGCCATGTAGGCATTTGGGCCGAGGCGGCTGCGCCGACTCACTTCAACTTGCCCAGCACCGCGCTGGCGATGGTGTTCTTCTGGATCTCCTTGGTGCCTTCATAGATCTCGGTGATCTTGGCGTCGCGATAGAAGCGCTCCACTTCGTACTCGGTCATGTAGCCGTAGCCGCCCAGCAGCTGGATGGCCTCGTCGGCCACTTCCACCGCCGTGCGCGCAGCGACCATCTTGGCCATGGAGGTCAGCTTCGGGTCGATGCGGCCCTGGTCATAGTTCCAGGCCGCCTTGTACGTCATCATCCGGGCCAGCTCGATCTTGGTGGCCATGTCGGCCAGCTTGTGCTGGGTCACCTGGAAGTCCGCGATCCGCTTGCCGAACTGCTGGCGCTCCTTCACGTAGGCAAGTGCCCGGTCGAACGCCCCCTGGGCGATCCCCAGGGCCTGGGCGGCGACGAGGATTCGGCTTTCGTCGAAGAACTCGAGCACCTGGTAGAAGCCCCGGCCCTCCTTGCCGATGAGGTTGGCAGCCGGCACCCGGACGTCCTTGTAGTTGACTTCGGCGGTCGCCATCATGTGGATTCCCATCTTCTCGCCGACGTCGACGGTGGTCAACCCCGGCCGGTCGGCCTCCACCAGGATCATGCTGATCCCGCGGTAGGCCGGCTGCGTGCCCACATCGGTCTGGCAGAGGGTGCAGTAGAAGCCGGCCAGCCCGCCGTTGGTGATGAAGGTCTTGGTGCCGTCGATGATCCACTCCTCGCCGTGCCGCACGGCCAGCGTGTCCAACGCCGTGATGTCGGAGCCGTGGCCGGGCTCGGTGAAGGCGCCGGCGGAAAGCATTTCGCCCTCGGCCACCTTCGGGAGGAATTTGTGCTTCAGCTCCTCGCTGCCGAAGCGCAGCACGCACTCAGCGGCAAAGCTTGCCAGGATCACCGCACTGCCGATGCCCGAATCCCGGGAGCAGAACTCCTCGGCGATCAGGATGTTTTCCACGACACCCAACCCCTGGCCCGAATACGCCTCCGGGTAGTGCACGCCGATGAAACCCAGTTTGGCGGCTTTCTGCCAGATCTTGCGCGGGAATTCGTGTTTGCGGTCGAGTTCGAGGGCAAGCTCCTTGTCGAATTCGCCTTTGGCAAACTCCCTGGCCGCTTTCTGGATATCCTTCTGCGCTTTTCCGAGTTCAAAATCCATTGCTGCCCTCCCCCCATTGAGTTGTTGGATGGACACCATGCCCGATTCCTCTCTGCGATTAACATAAGGTCAAAACCAATTCAAGGAATTTGCCCGCCGCAGGCGTCGCTGGCAGCCCTCGGCAGGCATGAGTCCGCCCATCGAACGACCCAAGATGCAACCCCTCGTTCAGCATCGAGTTTATGCTCCGCCCCCATTCCCACGGGGTCATGCGATGCACGGCGGCACCTGAGCCAATTTGCTTGACTGTTGGACCGACTTGGCTTAAGGGTTAACGTCCGAGAGCATCCGCGGCGCAGGCACGCGGCGATCTTCTGACGTGAAAGGACTGAACGAACCCATGGCGTTTTCGATAGCGATGGCCGGCAAGGGCGGCACCGGAAAGACCACCCTGGCCGGGCTGCTGGTCAACTATCTGCTGAAACACGGAAAAACCCCGATTCTGGCGGTGGATGCCGACTGCAACTCCAACCTGAACGAGGTGCTGGGGGTGCCCCTGGGCGACACCCTTGGAAACGCCCGGGAGGACATGCGCAAAGGCGACGTGCCGAACGGCATGACCAAGGACGTGTTCATGTCCATGAAGCTCGAGCAGGCGGTGGTGGAATCCGAGGGTTTCGACCTCATTGTCATGGGCCGTCCGGAAGGGGCCGGCTGCTACTGCGCCGCCAACACGCTTCTGACCAGCTTTCTGGAGAAACTGGTCAATAATTACCCCTATATCGTCATGGACAACGAGGCCGGGATGGAGCATATCAGCCGGCTCACCACCAAGAATGTGAACGTCCTGTTGCTGGTGTCGGATTCGTCGCGGCGGGGGCTTCAGGCGGCCCTGCGGATCAACGAGCTGGCCCGGGAGCTCAAGATCGGGGTCGGCCGCAGTTACATCATTATCAACCAGGTCAAGGAGCCGCCTTCCGCGGAAATGCTCCAGATGATGCGGGATGCCGGCGTCGAACTCGTCGGGACCGTGCCCGATGACCCCACGGTCTACCAATTCGACTACCAGGGTCGTCCGACCAGCCAGATGCCGGTGAGCAGCCCCTGCGTCAAGGCCGCGTTCGAGATCTTCGACAAGATCGTTCAGTGATCAGCGGCAGCGGGTGGAACGGCGGCGCGCCGTTTCGGCGCTCCAAGGGCACGCCTTTCGAGAGGACGCAATCTGATGAAACGCACAGGTTTTCTCTACGATGACCGTTTCCTGCTCCACAAGACAGGCCCCTATCACCCCGAAGTTCCGGAACGACTCACCGCGATCTTCCAAGGCATCGAGGAAAGCGGGCTGCTGGACAAGCTCATCCGCATCACGGCCATCCCCGCGGACATGAAGTGGATCCACGCCGTCCATGCCCCCGACTACGTCAAGCGTTTCGAGGCCGCCTGCCGGGCCAACAACCAGATGTTCGAATCCCCCGACAACCAGATGTGCGCCGACACCTACGAGATCGCCCGGCTGGCCGTGGGCGGGATCCTGGAGACCGTCCGGCGGCTCATGGCAGGCGAGCTGGACAACGCCTTCTGCGCCGTCAGACCGCCCGGCCACCACGCGGAGGCCAACCACGCGATGGGATTCTGCTACTTCAACAACGTCGCCATCGCGGCACGCTACCTGCAGCAGGAATGGGGCCTGCGGCGGGTCGGCATCGTGGACTTCGACGTCCATCATGGCAACGGCACCCAGCATATCTTTGAGGAAGACGCGGGCGTCTACTATTACTCTATCCATCAGCACCCCACCTTCGCCTACCCGGGCAGCGGACGCGAATTCGAATACGGCCGGGGCGCCGGTTACGGGTTCACCAAAAACTCGCCGGCACTGCCGGGGATAGAGGACGAGGACTGGAAACGGCTGATCGAGCGGGACCTGTTCCCGGCCTTTGAAGGGTTCAAGCCTGAATTCATCCTCGTCTCCGCGGGTTTCGACGCCCACCGCGACGACGATATGTCGGACATCAAACTGTCGACGGAATGCTACTCCTGGATCATGCAAAAATTGGTCGAGATGGCCAACACCTATACCGGAGGCCGCCTCATCTCCGTGCTCGAGGGAGGATATTCGCTGCGGCGGCTGCCGGAGCTGGCCCGCAACCACGTGCAGATCTTACTAAACGGCTGAAGGGGTCACTATCTACCGAATTAGCAGGGAGGAACTATGTTTGTCAGCAGATCGATGACCCGCAAGGTCATCACCGTTAACCCGGACACAACGATCTTTGAAGCCCAGGAGTTGATGGCCACAAACCGGATCCGCCATCTGCCGGTGGTCCTCGCGAACAACAAGCTCGTGGGCATCGTCACCGACCGGGATCTCCGCAGCGCCTTGCCCTACCGCTTCTTCAAGGAAGGCTTTACCGCGGCGGAAAAGGAAGGCGTGAAAAACCTTCGGGTCAAGGACATCATGACCCAAAAGGTCATCACCATTCTGCCGGCCTACACGATCCAGGATGCGCTCATGGTGATCCAGAATTCCAGGGTGGGCGCCCTGCCCGTGGTGGACGACGCCGGGCGGCTGCAGGGGATTCTTTCCGTGCGGGACCTGCTGCGGGCCTTCATCAACGTGCTCGGCATCGGCCAGCCCGGAACACTGCTCTGCATCCTGGTCGAGGAAAAGGTCGGGCAGCTCAAGCGGATCGTCGACGCCATTACCGAAATGGGGGTTTCCTTCGGCAGTGTCCTGGTGGCACGCTACTGGGACGAAAACAAGCGCGCCGTGTTCCCGTACCTGCTTACGCAGAACGTGGCCCAGGTCAAAAAGAAACTCGAGGCCATGGGCTATGAGCTGCTGGATCCGATGCAATGGTATATCGACCAGCTGCCGGAAGAGGAACGGCCCCCGGAAAAACCGAAGTCCTGACCGCCGCGATGCGCTGCCCCTACGCCGACCTGTTTATCTACCGCATCGAAGGTCGGTGGGATTCCCGCGCTGCCATCGGCGGACCGTCTTTTCTCGGCCACTGGCAGGAAGAGGAGTCTAGCTTCCTCTTTTTCGCGGCCCCGGCCGACGCCGAGGTGCGGATGATCCTCAGCCGCCAGCCTCAGCTCAGCCTCCTCGACAGCTGCCAGATGCCCTATGATCAATGGCAGGGGGCAGTCTTCACCGCCCAGTCCATCGGTCGTTTCTGCCTCGTGCCCGCCTGGGAAAATCCGGAGGCGACCGACTCTGCCGACGACCCCCGTATGCGCATCGTGCTGGATCCCGGGGTCGTCTTCGGGGCGGGCAATCACCCCACGACCCGCGACTGTTTGCAGGCCCTGGACCTCTTGGCAAGGCAGGGTCCGGCCGGCACGGTGTTGGACCTCGGAACCGGCACAGGCATCCTGGCGCTGGCCGCGGCCAGGCTCGGCAGCCCCCGGGTGCTGGCGGTCGACCTCACCCTTCTCGCCGCCCGGACCGCCGCACGCAATGTCCGCCTGAACCAGCTTGCCGACCGCATCCTCGTGGTTCAGGGCCGGGCCGAGGAGGCCATCGACTGCCCGGCGGACTTAGTGGTGGCTAATCTCCACGGCGAGGTGCTGCTGCGCCTGGCTGACACCAGCGGCTTTCGTCAGAAACAGCGTTTCATCCTCTCCGGCCTGCTGCGCGGGGAAGCCAAGGAGATGCGGCGCCGGCTTTCGCAGCCGGACATCCGCATCGTCGAGGAATGGGTGCGGGACGGCATCTGGCATACGTTTTACGGCATGCGGGTATAGGGCCGATCGAATGCCTCCGGTGAGTCCCCGGACGCAGCTGCCTCACTAGAACTCAGAACGCCACGGCTCACAATGGACCATCTTATTCCACGCGCGGTGAATCACCTGGCGGCCGCCCGGAATGCCGTTGCCCTGACCGGGGCCGGCATCTCGATCGAGAGCGGGATCCCGCCCTTCCGGGGCAAAGGCGGTCTCTGGGAAAAGTTCGACCCCATGGAGATCGCGCATATCGATGCCTTGATCCGCGACCCGGCCCGGGTCTGGAAGGTCCTCGTCAAGGACCTGAAAGACATCATCGACCGGGCCGTTCCCAACGCCGGCCACAAGGGTCTGGCCCGGCTGGAGAAAATGGGCATCCTCAAAACGGTGATCACCCAGAACGTCGACGGGCTGCACCAGATGGCCGGCAACACGGATGTGATCGAATTTCATGGCTCGTTTGCCTGGCAGCGCTGCATGACGTGCGACCGGCGCATTGAGACGAGCAAAGTCGACGCCAGCGTGCTTCCTCCTCGTTGCGTCTGCAGCGGCATTTTGCGGCCCGATGCGGTTTTTTTCGGGGAGATGATTCCACCGGAGGCTCTGTGGCGGTCTCAGGAGGTCACGGCACGCTGCGATGTCATGCTCGTGGTCGGCACCTCGGCCCTGGTACAGCCGGCCGCCTCGATGCCGATCATCGCCAAGCAGGCCGGCGCCGTGGTGATCGAGATCAACCCCGAGCCCACGCCCTTGACCGGGGTGATCAGCGATTTTCTGATCCTCGGCGAGGCCGGCGAGATCATGAACCGGATCATCTCCGGGCTGGAAGCGCGACGGTGAGCCCCTCCCCCTGCCCCTGGATCCGGTGCGTCGTACTGGCGCCGCCGAGCCTCAAAGACAACACCGCCGACACGGACCGCCTGCTGGCGGCCCTGAAAAAAGAGCTGGCGGCCGAGACGGTCGACGTCGATCTCGATCTCCTCAGGCAGCTGCCGCCGGTGCTGCGCCGGACCGGCTACCGCATCCGCTGCACCGTGTTCCGCGACCGCCGCCGCTGGGTCCTGACCGGCATCGACGCTTACAAAGCAACCCGGCCCGCGGCGGGGATCGCCGTGGACCTGGGGACGACCCGCGTGGTGCTCCAGCTGATCGATTTGACCTCCAGCCGCGTGCTCGGCGAACACGCCTTCGACAACCCCCAGATCGTCATCGGCCCGGATGTGCTCGCCCGCATCCACCATGCCGACTCGCCCGGCGGCCTCAAGGAGCTGAACGACCTCATCATCGGCGGCCTCAACGCCGGCATCGGCGAGATCTGCCGCACAGCTGGAATCGAGCCGCGCGACATCTGCGCCGCGTCGGTCGCCGGCAACACGTCCATGACCCACCTCTTGCTGGGCTTGGAGCCTCGTTGGATCATCCGGGAGCCTTACATTCCCGTGGTCAACCGGCCGGGCGTGCTCAAGGCAGCCGACATCGGAATCCAGGTCAGCCCCTTTGCGCGGGTGCTGGTCTTTCCCAACATCGGGAGCTACTTCGGGGGCGACCTCATTGCCGGGATCCTTTTTTCGGGCCTGCACCGGCGCAAGGAGCCGGCGCTCCTGGTGGACGTGGGCACCAATGCCGAGGTGGTGCTGGGCAACCAGGACTGGCTCATCGGCTGCGCCGGTGCGGCCGGCCCGGCGCTCGAAGGCGGGCTGACCCGGATGGGCATGCTGGCCGGCCCCGGTGTCATTGACCGGGTGGCGATCGATCCGGGCCGCCGCGCATTCGAGCTGCACACGATCGCGGGGAAGACCCCCCGGGGGATCTGCGGCTCGGGAGTGATCGACCTGGCGGCCCAGCTTTTCCTGGCGGGCATGATCGACATCCGCGGCAAGCTCGTGGCCGCAAAATGCGGGGATCGCCTTAAGCAAATCGACGGCGCCCCGCATCTCGTCGTCGCCCCGGCCGAGCAGTCCGCTACCGGCGCGGACCTCACGATCAGCCAGGCGGATCTCGACAGCCTGATCCGCTCCAAGGCCGCGATGTACACCATCCTCGAAACGCTCGCCCTGACCGTGGGCCTGAATCTCGACGAACTGGGCGCCTTCTATGTGGCCGGCACCTTCGGCTGCTTCATCAACCCGCGCTCGGCCATCGCCATCGGCATGCTGCCGGATCTGCCGCTTGAGCGCTACGTGCCCATCGGAAACAGCTCCCTGCAGGGGGCGGCCCTGGCGCTGACTTCCGAGGCGGCCCTCGACGAGATCGACTGCATCCGCGACCGCATCACCTACCTCGAGCTCAACGTCAACCAGGACTTCATGAACCGCTTCAACGCCGCCAAGTTCCTGCCGCACACGGATATCGAACGGTTCCCATCGGTCCCAACGTCTTGACGTTCCGACAGCATGGCGTTGGAAGCGAAACTCTCAGCCGAGGTGACGCCCGAAGGCGAGAGTGTGCCCTATGCTTTTTACCGATTAAACTATTTGTTGTTTTCCATCCTGCGGATAGTAATATCCACATGAAATAACGTCTCGGCCTGCAGTACGTAAATCGGCGATCGAGGTAACCCTTCGCAAAATTGCACCTTCCCTAAGCTAAACTATCGAGTTTGGCAGCCCTCTGACGATTCGACACAGGCACGATATACAAAACTCCAGTAGGTGCCGAAAGGGTTGGATTACCCATTGAAAAGTAAAATGGTAAGGGATATAAAACCCCTATCCTCCTAAAGTTTAGAGCAAAGGTCTTACCGAATGCGTTCGCATCCAACGGCAGGCATACTCGCCCGAGTCGCCTTTTCCTGCCTATTGGCGGTCTGCGGCTTCATACCTCAAGCCCACGCCCATCAACTGGCGGATATCAAAAAAGTTTTGGTCCTGTTTCCCTCGGAAGGCTGGTCCGCCCCGTCTCATCGAGCGGTGTACAACGGGATGAAAGCAGTATTCGATAAATCCCCCCGACAAGATATCATTATGTTGGGGGACATTTTGGATCTGTCTTTCGCTATTGAAGAAACCGGGCAGCGAAGTCTTGCCGATTTTTACCGTAGCAAGTATGCCAAAGAGAACATCGATGTTGTCGTTCCCGTGACCCCCGCCTCTTTGTATTTCGTTTTGAGGTATCGTGACATCATGTTCCCTGGAAAGCCCATTGTGTTTTGCGCTTACCCTGTTGATGAACTTCATCGCCTGGACCGCGCAAGTGATATCACCGGTGTTGCCGTCACGGTGGACATTGGTGGCACAATCGACCTGGCACGGTATCTCCAGCCCGGTCTGAGGCGGCTTGTCGTTGTCGCCGGGACCGGCCCGTTGGATCTTTACTTGACATTGCTCGCCAGGGAAATCTTCAAAAAGGACTTCCAGGGGCAATTGGAATGGATCGATCTGACAGGGCTGCACATGCAAGAACTGCTGGGGCGGGTGTCACGCTTGCCTGAATCAACGGCTATTCTCTACTTGAACCTCCAAAAGGATGGCTCAGGGAGATCTTATGTCCCTGCAGAGGCGATGCAACTGGTGTCGAAATCGGCCAATGCCCCTCTCTACAACTTGATCGATACTGCTTTGGGCTATGGAAGTGTGGGGGGGCGCCTGACCACGATCGAGGCCTATGGCCGTGAGACGGCTAAGATCGTTCTGAGGGTGCTCGCGGGTGAAAAAGCCGCCTCGATCGAGCCTGTCGTCATGAGCGACCACCCGGCCATGTTCGACTGGCGCGAGCTGGAACGCTGGAAAATAGACGAAAACGCCCTTCCACCGGGGAGTATCGTTCGCTTCAAGGAAACCTCTTTATGGGAAGTCTATCGATGGTGGATTATCGGTACGTTCTCGTTCATTTGTCTCCAAACCCTGCTCATCGCGCTATTGATGAACAACCTCGACAGACGCAAGAGGTCGGAGGAAGAGACATCCAGGTTCCGTCAGCAACTGGCTCACGTGTCGCGGGTGTCCACGGTGGGGGAGCTCGGCCAGAACCTCGCCCATGAAATCAACCAGCCGCTGGCTGCGATCATGGCCAACGCCGAGTCGGCGCGCCAGCTGCTGGCAGGCGAACGTCCCGATCTGAAAGAGGCAAGCGCTGCGCTCGACGATATTGTGGCGGACAACAAGCGGGCGCAGGCGGTGATCCGGCGCATACGCAACCTGGTCAAAAATACCCCCCCGGTGCACACCCAGGTTGACCTCAATCGCGTGGCGGCAGAGGCCATGCAAGTGGTTCAGGCGGATGCGGCTGCAAAGGGAGTGGCTATCCACCTGGATCTTGCATCCGATCTCCCACCGGTGCAAGGGGACCATGTGCAGCTCCAGCAAGTGGCCCTCAACCTGATTGTCAACGCCATGGAGGCGGTGAGTCAGAACCAATTTCCGCCGCGGCACGTAACAGTCAAGACCGGCCGGGATGGCGAGGGTGGCGTCAGTCTGCGGGTGTCGGACAGCGGTGCGGGGATCGACCGGCAAACTGCAGAGCGGCTCTTCGCTCCGTTTTTCACCACCAAACCGCAGGGCCTGGGGCTGGGACTTTCCATCAGCCGCACGATTGTCGAGGCTCACGGCGGCTCCCTGAGAGCCACATCCAACCCCGACAAGGGGGCGACTTTCTGCTGCCGTTTTCCGGCCGCCGCGGTCGGGGCGCCGCAGCCGGCCATCGGAGATCTGAGCCATGTCGCATGACAGCGTTGCCGAAGTTTTCATCGTTGACGATGACCCTTCCGTGCAGCGTGCACTCAGGAGACTTCTGACGACCAACGGTTTTTCGGCACGGGTATTTTGCAACGCGAAGGAGTTCCTCGACCAAGGAGCACCGATGCCCGCTGTCGGCTGTCTGCTCCTCGATGTCCAGATGCCGGGGCTGAGCGGTTTGGAGCTGCAGGCCGAGCTCCAAGAGCGGGGCCTGCGTCTGCCGATCGTTTTCATCACCGGCCATGGCACGATTCCGATGAGCGTGCAGGCCATGCAGCAAGGGGCAGTGGACTTCCTGCAGAAGCCCTTTGACAGCCAAACCCTGATTGCGACCATTCGGAAAGCGATTGCACGGTGTCGTCAACAAGCCACGGAGGAGCATGAGTGCCTGAACCTGGAGCAACGCTTCGCGTCGCTTTCTCCCCGTGAGCGCGATGTTTTCCGGCTCGTCGTCAAAGGACTGCTGAACAAGCAGATCGCCTTCGAGCTCCGGATCGTAGAACAGACCGTAAAAGTGCATCGGGCGCGGCTGATGCAAAAAATGCAGGCTCAGTCCCTGGCCGAGCTGGTCAGCATGGCCGAAACGCTGAGGCTTCCCCCCTGTTCCTCCTCTGTTTTGTCGCCCCTCACGTAATTTCCGATATTATACCAAAGTCCAATTGTATTTATTCGTCTCTTTTTTATATTCAGGCAGAATTTAAAACCCTTAAGCATAGCCGTGCCAGGAGACGATTGGGTCAAACCGGACGGGCAAGGGGCACTCTGCAGGGGGGCATCAGGTCGCTCCGAGTGCTGTAGAGCGGTGGATAAACTTATTTGACGATTCCACGCGCGACTATTTCATCAGGCAGGGCATTGCGCCTGAGCGGATTAGAGCCAAGGGCTTTGGCGAAACCAATCCCGTGGCCTCCAACGATACGCCGGAAGGCCGCGCCCGTAACCGCCGCGTGGAACTGCACCCGGATATGTGATGAATCCGAAGGAGGAAATCGAAATGAAAGCAAGACAATTGGCAGCGGAATTCTTCGGGACATTCTGGCTGGTCCTGGGCGGATGCGGCAGCGCCGTGCTGGCCGCCGCATTTCCGAATGTAGGCATCGGCCTGCTAGGCGTAGCGCTGGCCTTCGGCCTGACCCTTCTTACCATGGCCTTTGCCATCGGGCATATCTCAGGCTGCCACATAAACCCGGCGGTTTCTATCGGGCTGTGGGCGGGGGGGCGCTTTCCCGCCAGGGACCTGGTGCCGTACATTGTATCCCAGGTGCTCGGCGGTGTTGCCGGTGCGGCGGTCTTGTATTTCATTGCCTCCGGCAAGGCGGGCTTCGACGTGTCGGCCGGTTTCGCTTCCAACGGCTACGGAGCTCATTCCCCAGGCGGCTATTCGCTCGGTGCAGCGCTGCTGTGCGAAGTCGTTATGACCTTCATGTTTCTTCTGGTCATTCACGGGTCGACCGACAAGCGTGCGCCCCAGGGGTTGGCACCCGTCGCGATCGGCTTGTGCCTCACGCTTATCCACCTGATCAGCATCCCGGTCACCAACACGTCCGTCAACCCGGCCCGCAGCACCGCGGTCGCCTTATTCGTTGGTGGTTGGGCCATCCAACAGCTGTGGCTGTTCTGGATCGCTCCGATCATCGGCGCCGTGCTCGGCGGGGCCCTTTACCGCTGGCTGGGCAGGAATGGGGAGTAGAAATTTCGGTTTTCTTCTCAGAACAGATAAGGTTGGCGCACAAGTCACCGAACGTCTGAGTTTGAGTTTGCAGGCTTAAGGTGACCGCATCAAAGAAGTCTGCTGAACATCGAAAGGATATTGCCATGCGTCGCGTTCAAATTTACCTGATATCCTTGGCGGTTATTTCCGCGTTCCTGTTGCCGCTGCTCGCGTGGAACTGAGCACGGCCGATCGCTATTCGAAGACACCCCCCGCTGGAGTCTATCCGCTGTCGCAGCGCGGGTATATCATCGCGAGCATGAAAGGCAATCGGCCGAAGGTATTTTTGTTTCACGGAATCTATATGACCGCTCGTTAAAAAAGTGCCTCGAATTGCCGGTCCCGCAGGAACTTTGGGAAAAACGATTTGAGTGGGAGAGACAGACCCCCATGGCAGAAATCGACAAGAATCTTCAAAAAGCCATAGACGACCATCTCAAGCGCCTTTACGAGCGGTACAAGAGCAATACCAAAGTCTTCACCGCGGCGATCGTCGGCCACATCTCGCTGTCGAGCGTTTTCGTCATATCGATCCTTTTTCCCTTTCTCTATCTGCAGATCGACGCGCGCCAGACCAACTCCGAGCTGGAGCGGCTGTCTCAGAGCATTGCGCAACAGGAAGAGCGGGTCGCCGTCTACCACCGGGCCATGACGGGCCTCAAGAACGTTTTTGCGGCGGTGGAGAACACACCCAAGCCCTTAAAGGGCTACATTCAGGCCCTCGAAGAAGAGGCTGCCGGGGGTCCGGCGGCTCCCATGCCGGGCGGTCTCAAGCCCTCATCCGAATCCTGCGGTTCGCCCGGCGACAAAGACCGATGGATGGAATGCCGCATCCGACAGTACATGGCGGCGCGGGCTGCTCAATACCAAGACATCCTGGCCAATGAAATTACCGCTCCGCTCGAAAGTTTAAACATCAAGGGGTTCGATCAGTGGAAGACGGACCTGCAAGCAGGAATGAAGAGGTATGCGGAACGATTCAGAACCGAGATGACAGCCACTCCGGGTTTCTGGCGGAATTTCAATCAGAATACTCCGATCTACCAGAGTATGATCGAGGGGGCCCACCGGTTTTGGGCCGATCACCATTTTGAGGAAATCGGTCGCCGGATGGAGGGCGCCGCGGCGGCACGTCGGGCAGAGGTCGAGCAACTGAATCAGAAGAAAGATCAGATCCGGAAAAGCAAAGAAGGGCTGAACAATGCCCTGAAGAACATCAAGACACGGTTCGGCAAACTCGGGTTGGAGGTAGATGACGCGATTCTGCTGGCGCCCCTTGCACTTGCCGCTCTTTTCTTTGTTGCCGCTCTGCAGCTGGTTCAAAACATTCAGCTGCGAAAATCTTTCCACCGGCTGTTTCAAGCCAGCGACCCCGAGAAGGTCGCCATCACCGACGCTGAAATCGCTTTGGCCATGCCGCTTTGGGCAGATCCGCTGGCTCCGCCGATTCAGCGAAAGTTCAAATTGGCGGCGTTGATGATTCCGGCAATCGCCTCGGCGATAACCGTGCTCGTCGTTTTCTACTGCTGGACGATCCCGGACGCGTTTGCCGGGCTGACTGGAATGGACCATGTGAAATACGTACTCTATTACCTTCTGAGCGCCGGTTTTTTTATCTACGGCTTCCAGCAAACTCGAAGTGCAATCAAGAACTATGGCGCCTCTTCATCCCTGACCGAGCCCATAGTTGTATCGCCTGTTGATCGGCGAAACGAGATAGACTGCCAATAGGGGCAGGTATATCGTTCCATAGATAATTTCTGGCTGTATTCGGTACCTGCCTGGTTACAGCGTAGTATGAAAGCAAAGAGATAAGGATGGAAATCACGGTAAGATTCATTCGGAAGCAACAACCCGGAAAACCTGAAGCACGAAATTCAAAACACGAACAGAAAAGGAGAGAGAGATGAAAAGCACGGGGTTGAAATTTGCAGTTCTTGTCTGTGCCTTAGCCATTTTTGTGCCAGGGATAGCACAGGCAGCGGAGAAGAAACCCAACATCGTCATCATCTGGGGTGACGACATCGGCCAGAGCAACATCAGCGCCTATTCAAAGGGGCTGATGGGGTACGAGACCGCCAACATCGACCGGGTCGCCAAAGAGGGAGTGATGTTCACCGACTATTACGGCGAGCAGAGCTGTACGGCGGGCCGCTCCTCGTTCATCACGGGCCAGGTTGGACTGCGAACGGGCAATACCAAAGTGGGCATGCCGGGCGCACCTCTGGGCTTGCAGAAGCGGGATGTGACAATTGCAGAATTGCTCAAGGCGCAAGGCTATGCCACCGGCCAATTCGGCAAGAACCATCTCGGTGACAGGGATGAAATGCTGCCGACAAATCACGGCTTTGACGAATTCTACGGCAACCTTTACCACCTGAACGCGGAGGAAGAGCCGGAACTCCCGGACTATCCGAAGGATTCTGACTTCCCCGATTTCCGCAAGAAGTTCGGCCCACGGGGTGTAATCCACTCCTGGGCCCTGCCTGACGGAACACAGAAAATCGAGGATACCGGACCGCTGACCAAGAAGCGCATGGAGACCATCGATGACGACATCGCGGCTCGTGCGGCCGAGTTCATCGAGAAACAGGCCAAGGCCGGCAAGCCGATGTTTGTGTGGGTGAATTTCACGCACATGCACTTCCGCACCCATCCCAAGCCGGAAAGCGTCGGCCAATCCGGCCGCTGGCAGAGTCCTTATCACGACACGATGATCGACCATGACAAAAACGTCGGTACAGTACTCAGTAAACTGGACGAATTGAAGATTTCTGACAACACAATCGTATTTTACAGCACAGATAACGGTCCGCACATGAACTCATGGCCGGATGCGGCGATGACGCCTTTCCGCAACGAGAAGAACTCGAACTGGGAAGGCGCTTACCGCGTGCCCGCCATGGTTCGCTGGCCCGGCAAGATCAAACCGGGCACGGTCTCCACCGACATCATGTCGCACCTGGACTGGGCCCCGACATTGCTCGCGGCGGCGGGCGTACCGGACATCAAAGAACAGCTCCTCAAGGGCTACAAGATCGGCCAAACGACCTACAAGGTGCATCTGGACGGCTACAATTTTGTGCCTTACCTGACCGGGCAGGAAAAAAAGGGTCCGCGAACCGAGTTTTTCTACTTCAACGACGAAGGCGGACTGGTGGCTCTGCGCTATGATAACTGGAAACTCATCTTTGCCGAACAGCGGGCACCTGGCACCCTGCGAGTATGGGCCGAACCGTTCACGGCGCTGCGCGTTCCCCTAATATTCAACCTCCGCACCGACCCCTACGAACGCGCGCAAATCACCTCTAACACCTATTACGATTGGTTGCTCGACCATTCTTTCATGTGTGTGCCGGCACAGGCCTATGTTGGGAAGTTCCTGGAGACGTTCAAGGAGTTCCCGCCGAGCCAAAAGCCAGCCAGCTTCAGCATTGATCAGGTCATGCAAAAGCTGCAGGAGGGCGTTGGCTCTAAGTAACCCGGTTCGGTTCGATTTTGAACCATGCGGGCTGCTGCCTATACGGGGCGGCCCTCGACTTCGCGGGGATAGGAGAGGAACTAATGAAACCACCCGGCAAGTTCACCCTTCTTAGCTTTGTGGCGGCGGCGCTCGTTTTTATGGTGACAATCGCCCACGCCCAGGACCCTCTGCCGTCTTGGAACGACGGTCGATCAAAGAAGGCTCTCGTCGAGTTCGTCATGAAAGTCACGAAGGAAGGCTCACCTGACTTCGTGCCAGTGCCTGAGCGCATTGCGACTTTCGATAATGACGGAACGCTCTGGGCGGAGCAACCGATGTATTTTCAGCTATCATTTGCAATTGATCGCGTGAAGGCGCTTGCGCCCAAGCACCCGGAGTGGAAGGACAAAGAGCCCTTTGCCTCCTTGATCAAGGGCGATGTGAATGGTGCACTCGCAGGCGGCGAGAAGGCGATGTTCGAGATCCTCATGGCGACGCACGCGGGAATGACGACCGAGGAGTTCGAACAAATCGTTGAGGATTGGGTTGTCTCCGCAAAGCACCCAAAGACCGGGAGGCTTTACACGGAGATGGTGTATCAGCCGATGCTCGAACTGCTTGCCTATCTTCGGGCGAACGGCTTCAAGACCTTCATTGTGTCGGGCGGAGGTATCGAGTTCATGCGGCCCTGGGCCGAGAAAGTCTATGGCATTCCTCCCGAGCAAGTCGTCGGCAGCAGCATCAAGACCAAGTTTGAACTGCGCGATGGCATACCGGTGTTGGTTCGGCTACCGGAGCTGAACTTCATCGACGACAAGGCCGGCAAACCGGTCGGCATCAATCAGTATATCGGCCGGAGACCCATCGCGGCCTTCGGCAACTCGGACGGCGACCTGCAGATGCTTCAATGGACAACCGCAGGAAAAGGTGCCCGGTTGGCGCTCATAGTGCACCACACAGATGCCGACCGTGAGTGGGCCTATGATCGCTACTCTTCAGTCGGTCGATTGGACAAGGCACCCGATGAAGCCAAAACCAAGGGTTGGACAATCGTCGACATGAAGAGCGACTGGAAAACTATTTTCCCATTCGAGAAGAGGTAGGAGCAGGATCCGTTTTGGAGGGATACATATATCGGCGATTAAACCCTCGAATGGCTTTCTGATGGTGTTGATCAGGTAAACCATCCGCAAAACTATCCTGATATCTGAATCGGATATGGAGATTACGCATAATCACCTTGCTGACGATCTCGAAGCATTTTGCGCAGCATGGCCGTATCGCAGGGGTTTTGAATGCCAGGATCAACCGAATTCTTGATGAAGTTGAAGAAGTCAAGCGTCATGGAGCCTCAAAACTTGCCAACCGTGACCGCCGGCCTTATGCTCCCGATACGGAAGACGAGGTGATTCAGTGAGACCACTTCGAAATTCGATGCTCGGAATTCGAACCTGGCTGACGGCGATGTTCGTCCTCGGTCTGGCTCTCGGCGTTGCCGCAGCCCCCCTTGCCGCCGACGCGCAGCCGACGGGGAGGGTCTATCGCATCGGGATTCTAGAGTCGGTACCCGCGGCCCAGAACACAGCCAATCTGGACGCGCTGCGCCAGGGATTGCGAGGCCTCGGCTATGTCGAAGGACGAAACCTGGTCATCGAATATCGGTCGGCGGATGGTCGCGCCGAGCGATTTCCGGATCTCGCAGCCGAATTGATACGTATCAAGGTCGACCTGATCGTGACCCGGGGGACGCCAGCCACCCAGGCGGTCAAGAACGCGACCGAAACCATTCCCGTCGTGATGGCGACGATGGGCGATCCGCATCTCCTCGTGGCGAGTTTCGCCCACCCCGGTAGCAATATTACCGGGGTGACGACCTTCAGCACCGAGCTGACAGGGAAACGAATCGAGCTCCTTAAGGAACTGGTCCCGGGCCTTTCGCGCGTGGCCTTGCTTCACAACATGGGCAATCCGGCGGTCCCGCCCGAATGGGAGGAGGCAAAGACGGCAGCGCGCTCCCTGGGGATCCAGACTGAGCTTCTTGACGTGCGGAGCGAGGAGGACCTCGGCCGCGCCTTCGATCGGGCGGTCCGACAGCATGTCGACGGGCTACTCGTCGGGGCGGACGGTCTCACCCAACTGCATCAAAATACGATCATTGACTGGGCGGCCCGCCAGGGGCTGCCCGCCGCCTATCCGGCCCGCGAGTTCGTCGAGGCCGGGGGATTGATGGCCTATTCGGTAAGCTATCCCGACCTTTATTTCCGGTTCGCACGATTCGTCGACAAAATCTTCAAAGGCGCGAAACCGGGAGATCTGCCCGTCGAGCGGCCAACCAAGTTCGAGTTGGTGATTAACCTCAAGGCCGCGCAGGCCCTGGGGCTGACGATCCCGCCGAGCGTGCTGTTTCGAGCGGACGAGGTAATCCAGTAAGTGGCCTCATTCGAAAATCCACTCTTATCCGCACAAGGATCGTCGATCTCCAGCGAAATCGCCTCTGACGGGCGGGGGGAACTCAAGTATGCTGAAGCGACACGATCTTAGGTCGGAGGGAAGAGCATGTCGGTTCCCCGGCTCGCACTCATGATCATCCTGACGATCGGTCTCCTCGCGGCACCCTTCCCCTCCCACGCGCAGAAACCGGCGAAGGTCTACCGGATAGGAGTGCTCGGAGGCGCTCCACTTCCGTCCTACGGCAACTGGGGAGCCTTCCGGGAGGGATTGCGCGAGTGTGGGTATATCGAGGGCCAGAACCTCGTCATAGAGTACCGGTGGACAGGGGAGCAGCTTGAGACAGCCCCATCCCTAGCGGCTGAGCTTGTAGGTCTCAAAGTTGATCTCATCGTGGCCGCCTCTACGCCGCGCGCCCGTGCGGCCAGGGAGGCCACCAGCACGATCCCCATCGTCATGGTGTACGTCGCCGATCCCGTTGCGATTGGGTTGGTCGCCAGCCTTGCAAGGCCCGGCGGCAACGTCACGGGGCTGACGTTCACTTTCGGTCCGGAGCTCGTGGGGAAACACTTGCAACTGCTCCAAGAGGCCATCCCCAAGCTCTACCGCGTGGCCGTCCTCTTGGACCCGGCCAGTCCTTATCCGGCTATTCTGCGCCGGACACAGGCAGCGGCGCAGGCGCTTGGCCTGACGCTGCTGCCTTATGAAGTCCGAGCACCCGAGGAGATCGAGGGTGCCTTCTCGGCGATGACCGAGGCGCGTGCAGAGGCACTCCTCGTGCTGCCGCACCCTTTTCTGTTTTTCCATGCAAAGCGGATCACCGAACTCGCTGCAAAGAGCCGGCTGCCAGCGGTGTACCCCTATCGAGAGGCTGTCGAAGTCGGGGGACTCATGGCCTATGCGGCGGATGCCCCTGCCATGATGCGGCGCGCTGCCACCTACGTTGATAAAATCCTCAAGGGAACGAAGCCAGCCGATCTCCCCGTGGAGCGGCCAACCAAGTTCGAGCTGGTGATTAACCTCAAGGCCGCAGAGGCCCTCGGGCTGACCATCCCCCAGAGTCTGCTCATGCTGGCGGACGAGGTGATCCAGTGATACCATTTCGGAATACTGAAAAATCGGGCAACACGTCCCTCCTTCCTGGCGCAGGAGGAGGCGGCGGAGCTGCGGCGATTCGATGCTGGTACGGAGACAACTCCATAGTGGTTTAAAAATGGCTGGATTTCCGATGATCGATTCGGGCTTTGTCTAAGCAGAATCATTTTATAGCCCTGCCCCTTGAGAGACTTCACCTCCGTCTTGCCGGATATTCTGTGCCCAATGAAGAAAATACAATTTATCCCCCTTGACTGGCATGCCATCAATCCATACTAAATCCTCAACCAAGCTTTGCCGAGGCCGCGGTTGACTTTCGGTTGGTGAGTTACGGAGGCCTAAACGACCAGTCAAGAATTCGGCAGGCAATCAGGCAACAAAATCACCCATTGAAACAGGAGTGAAATGAGATCACCAAGGTACATGATGCAACTCAATAAAGAGGGGTTTATTGTCGGCCCGTCATACCTCAGCGACACCAGGCACCACTAATAGAGGCTAATACTCGCTCCCGGCGCTCAACAACGATGGTACCATCGGCGGCATTGAGTGCATCCCCAAGCTGATCGCCAAGCAGAAAGTCGCGCGAAGCAGAGAAGACGGATCTGGCTCTCGATAGTGGCGATTTAGGCATCTGCGCACACTTCGGAGACGCTGTTGGTGAAACCAGAGCCGAACTGCAATACCTGTCATTGGCAGGATATGACGCAACCATGCGTGGCAATTATGATTTCGACTTCGAACCCGACTCCCTCGCCAAAACCATCGCGGTAGCCAACAAAGTAGTTCACGGCCCAGCGATTCTCGTCACGTCATGCCCGATGCCGATCACGCCGGCGTGCTGGGGTTTCTACCCACTTCATGCTGGGGTTTTGCTCAATTAATTAAAAATCCGACATTATCTCTTTTTTGACAATCATGTTGGGGGATCTTGTGCCGGCCGTTGGGATCATAACGAGAACAACATATTCCGTATTCGCAGAATAAGAAGCGGATGAGAGGAGAGTGTGAGATGCGCTCCATGATGCGTAACAGGGCGGAGCAGGATCGCCGCAGTGCAGTTTCTATGCCTCGCCGAGGTTATTTGGGAGAACCGTTGGGCCTCGGTAGACCGTTCTCGCTTATCGTACGCTATGCCTTCATCGTTTCCGTGACAATAGGCTTGGTCGCGGCTTCCTTCCCAGGAGCGGCGCAGACATCTCAGCAGGTATTTCGCGTCGGCCTCCTGGGGGAGGGCGCGCGGACGCCCGACGGGGGGCCGCCCGGCGCGCTCCGCCAAGCTTTGGGCGAGCTCGGTTATGTCGAGGGCCGGAACGTCGCATACGAGGTGCGCTTCGCCCAGGGCGCGAAGGAGCGGCTGTCCGGCCTGGCGGCGGAGCTGGTCCGCCTCAAGGTCGACGTTATCGTGGCGATGGGGGGACTCGCGGCGGCAGCGGCGAAACAGGCGACATCGACCATTCCCATTGTTATCGCGCCCGCCGCGGGGGACGCGGTGGCCCTCGGGTGGATCGCAAGCCTCCCGCACCCGGGCGGAAATGTCACCGGATTAACCGACGAATCGGTTCAGCTCAGCGCCAAGCGGATGCAGCTCCTGAAGGAAGCGGTGCCGAAGGCGGCGTTGATCGCCGTCCTCTGGAACGAGGACGATCAGGGCATGACGCTCCGCTACCGCGAGATCGAGAAGGCGGCGCGATTCCTCCACGTGGAGGTGCAGGCCTTCGGCGTGCGCGAGCCTGATGATTTTGCCGTCGCGTTTTCCGCGATGACACGCCGTCCGCCCGACGCGCTGTTCCTGGTGGCGGATCCGATGACGGTTATAAACCGTAAGCGAGTCATCGAGTTCGCGGCGACCCGCCGCATTCCGGCCATGTATGAGTTTGACTTTTTCGTCCGGGACGGTGGGTTGATGGCGTACGGGCCCAGCTTTGCGGACAGTTTCCGTCTCGCGGCGTTCTACGTCGATCGAATATTGAAGGGCGCGAAACCGGCCGACCTTCCGGCGGAACAGCCGACACGGTACTACCTCACCGTCAATCTCAAAACGGCGACAGCGCTGGGACTGACGCTGCCGCCGTCGCTGCTGCTGGCGGACCAAGTTATCGAGTGAGACCATTTCGGTATGCGGGATGTAGATTGCTGAAGGGGCTGATGCACGCCGATCAGGTGATCGAATGAGGATTCAGGGCCCGCTGTTCCGGAAATACTTTATCGTCTTCGTCGTCGTGATTGGCGGCATGCTGATCGCGCAGGGCCTGATCGAACTGTACAGCTCCTATCGGGACAACAAAGCCACCCTGGTGCGGCTCCAAAAGGAGAAGGCGGCAGCCGCAGCCCTTCGCATCGAAAATTTCATTCACGAAATCGAGGGGCAGATCGAGTGGGCATCACGTCCCTCCTTCCTGGCGCAGGGACAGGCGGCGGAGCTGCGGCGATTCGACTTCCTCTGGCTCCTGCACCAAGTCACCTCCATTACCGAGGTGAGCTACCTGGATGCGACCGGCAAGGAGCAGCTCCGGGTTTCGCGCCTGGCCATGGACGAGGTGGGAAGTCAAAAAGACTATTCGGCGGAGCCAAAGTTCCGCGAAGCCCTGGCGGGAAATATTTATTTTGGCCCCGTGTATTTCCGCAAGGAATCCGAGCCGTACATGACCCTGGCGATGAAGGGGCGGGGCCAGGGTGCCGGCGTTACGGTGGCGGAGCTGAACCTGAAGCTCGTCTGGGACGTCGTCTCTCAAATCAAGGTCGGGAAGCAAGGCTATGCCTATGTGGTGGACCCCCACGGCACTCTCATCGCTCACCCCGACATCAGCTTGGTCCTGCAGAAGACCGATCTTTCAAGATTGCCTCAAGTCCAGGCGGCCCTGGCGGCCATGCGAGTTGCCGGATCAGAGGCGTCCGAAGTCGAAATCGGTCGGAATCAGAGCGGAGGGGCTGTCCTCACGGCCTCTGCACCCATCGTTCCCCTGGGATGGTTGGTGTTCGTGGAACAGCCTGTCCATGAAGCCTTTTCCCCCCTTTACGGTTCCATCCTGCGCACTCTTGCCCTTTTGATCTTTGGGCTCGGCTTGGCCGTGGTGGCCAGCCTGATCCTGGCGCGAAGCATAGTTCGACCCATCCAAGCGCTGCAGGCCGGCGCGGCCCAGATCGGGGCCGGTGCCTTGGATCACCAAATTGAAGTGCAGACAGGGGATGAGCTGGGGATGCTGGCCCGCCAATTCAACAGCATGGCTGCCCAGCTCCACGAGTCCTACACGAACCTCGAGCAGAAAGTGCAGGCGCGGACACGGGAGTTGACCGATGCCCTGCTGCAACTAAAAGCCCTGGGAGAGGTGAGCCAGGCCGTCAGTTCCACCCTCAATTTAGAGACGGTGCTCACCACCATTGTCACCCGGGCGGTTCAACTTTCGGGAACGATCGGCGGCGTTATTTACGAGTATAAGGAGGCCACGCAAGAGTTTCACCCACGGGTCACCCACCAGATGGGGGAAGAGCTGGTTGAAGCCATCCAAACAACACCGATCCACTTGGGAGAGGCTGCGATCGGGCAGGCGGCGGTGAGGCGGGTAGCGCTTCAAGTGCCCGACATCCTGGATGAACACGATTACGGCGCCACCCACCTGCGGCCCATCTTGGTTCGGCTGGGATATCGCTCCCTCTTGGCCGTACCCCTCCTGCATGAGGAGCGAATCTTAGGCGGTTTGGTCGTCTGGCGTCGGGAGCCGGGCAAGCTTTCGCCAGAGATCGTGAACTTGATTCAGACCTTTGCCAACCAGTCGGTTCTGGCCATCGAGAACGCCCGGCTCTTTCGCGAGGTCAAGGAAAAAAGCAACAAGGTGGAGGAACAGGCGAAGGAGCTTGCCGAATGGAACGCAGAACTTGAAACTCGCGTGGCCGCGCAGGTGGCCCAACTTGAGCAGCTTTCCAAGCTGGAACATGAGCTTTCGCTGGCGAGCGAAATTCAAAAAAGCATGCTGCCGCGGTCCATCCCGCGAATTCGAGGGTACGAATTCAGTGCGCGCATGATTCCGGCAAAGTCTGTGGGTGGTGATTTTTTCGATTTTATCCCTCTGGGTGGCGATTTGCTTGGTATTGCGGTCGGCGACGTATCGGATAAGGGCATACCCGCCGCTCTTTTCATGGCCATGGTCCGCAGCTTGTTGCGTGCCGAAACCCATCCGGGTCGCTCCCTTCAAATGGTGCTTCGTAATGTTAATCGCCATCTTATGGACATGAATGATAAGGAGATGTTTGTCACCGTTTTATTTGGAGTGCTGAATAGCACCACGAACCAATTTCAATATGTGCGTGCCGGTCATGAGGCCCCAATTTTCTTCGACGCGCAGGGTTCTTTTAAACCTCTGCCAAAAGCCAAGGGCCAGGCGCTAGGTGTATTTGATGAGATTGCCTTGGACGAACAGACGGTTGAACTCTCCAAGGGCAGCATCCTGTTGCTGTATTCAGATGGGATTCCTGAGGCCCCCAATCGACAAAACATTAGCTTTGGACGTGATGGGATTGTCCGCACGATTGGCCGTATCCCTCAGGCGTCGGCTCAGGTGGTATGTGATGAGTTGATCAAGGCCGTAAGCGAGCATCAAGCAGGCTCTCTGCAGCACGACGATATTACAGCTGTGGTGGTGCGGGCGAATGGTTGGGGAATAAAAAATATATGGCCGAATCCTACAGGAGATTGAATGAGGCGATTCAGCATCCTCATTGGGCGTTCCGGTTCCATCGATCATCATTCCCGCCTGGGTGGTGAGTCGGTGCGGTCCTCATCCCTTGGAAGGCGCAGCTTCTTGACCGCGTTGCTGGCCTTCTTGATGGCGGCAAGCACCTCCCGGGGTGCCGCCGATGGACCTCCAGTCCGGATCGGCTGGCTCAAAATTCAGGGACCACTGCATACGCCTGGTCAGCTGCGAGCATTCCGGGAGGGTATGCGTGCGCTGGGCCTGGTCGAGGGGCGCGACTACGTGCTTGAAGAGCGCTACGCCAATGGCGACCAGGCTCGGTTGCCGGGTCTCGCGGCAGAGCTGTTAGGCGCCGGCGTCAGCATCATTTTGGCAACCAGCCAACCTTCGATCGCGGCCGCCGCGCGCGTGACGAAAACAGCACCCGTGATCGGGCGGATGAATGATGACCCCGTCGCCAACGGCATGGCCCGCTCGCTGGCCCGGCCGGGCGGCAATATCACCGGCATCTATGCGATGACCGAGGAACTGAACCCGAAGCGATTGGCCTTGCTCAAAGAAGTTGCGCCATCGGCACGTCGTGTCGGTGTGCCGTTGCGGCACGATTGGTCGAACGCGGAACATGATTGGCAGGTTTTGGCGGCGGCAGCTCGGCAGTCCGATCTCGAACTTCTCGCCCTGAATGCCCGCTCGGCAGGTGATCTCAACGTAGCATTCAAGCAGGCTGTGGCGAACCATGCGGGCGGAATCATGACCTTCCGGAATCCCACGGTCGTGACCTACCTTAAGCTAATTGCCGAACTATGCCTCAAGCACCGGCTCCCCGCCGTGTTCGACGCGGCTGACACGATTGGTATCGCCCTTCCGCCGAGCCTGATAGTCCGCGCAGACGAAGTGATTCAATGAAGGTTCGCAATCGCCTCTTTTGGAAAGCAGAATTCGAAAACCGTCAATCCACCCAATCAAAGGTTCTTGCAACCGCTTTTTTCCATTGGCCGAGTGCGGCCTCACGTGCGGCGGCTTCCATGGCCGGCGCCCAGGTCTTATCGACGCGCCAGTTCTGCCTGAGCTCTTCGGCATCCGACCAGTAACCGACGGCCAGACCGGCGGCATAGGCGGCGCCCAGGGCGGTCGTCTCGGTGACGGCGGGTCGAATCACCGGCACGTTCAATATATCCGCCTGGAACTGCATCAGAAGCTCATTGGCCACCATGCCGCCGTCGACTTTTAGTTTTTTCAGGGCAACGCCCGAATCGCTGTTCATGGCTTCGACGATTTCAAACGTCTGGTAGGCGCAGGCCTCGAGCACCGCGCGGGCGATATGGCCCTTGTTGACGAAACGGGTCAGGCCGGCGATGACCCCGCGCGCATCCGAGCGCCAGTAGGGGGCGAACAACCCGGAAAATGCCGGCACGATGTAGGCTCCCCCGTTGTTCTCGACCGTTCGGGCCAACTCCTCGATTTGGGGAGCGGCGGCGATCAGGCCGAGATTGTCCCGCAGCCATTGAACCAGGGCACCGGCAATGGCGATCGACCCTTCCAGGCAGTAGACGGGCTTTTCACCCTTGAGTTGATACCCGACGGTCGTCACCAGACCGTGCCGTGAGGGTATCGGCGTGTTGCCAGTATTGAGCAATAGAAAGCAGCCGGTGCCATACGTATTTTTGGCCTCGCCGATGTCGAAACAGGCCTGGCCGACAAGAGCGGCCTGCTGGTCCCCCAGTGCTCCGCAGACCGGAATCGTCGAATTGAATGCACCGTCTTTCAGGGTATGCCCCCAGGTGTCGCGGTCACTGGAGGCAACGATACGCGGCAGGACCTGCCGTGGAATGCCGAGGATACGCAGGATCTCCTCATCCCATTGGAGCGTCTGCAGATTCATCATCAGGGTTCGGCTGGCGTTGGTGACATCGGTCACGTGGGCCCCGCCGGCCGGTCCGCCGGTCAACCACCAGATGATCCAGGATTCGATGGTCCCGAATAGGGCTTGGCCTTTTTGGGCCGCTGATTCGGCCGCGGGGACGTTATCCAGGATCCAGCGCAGCTTCGGAGCCGAAAAGTAAGTGGCGATCGGAAGCCCGGTTTTGTCCCGAAAGCGGTCCTGGCCTCCTTCGGAGGACAGCCGCCGGCAGAGCTCGTCGGTCCGGGTACACTGCCAGACGACGGCATTGCAAAAAGGGCGGCCGGTCAGTCTTGTCCCAGAAAACGGTTGTCTCGCGCTGGTTGGTGATGCCGATGGCGGCCAGCTCGTCGCCGGAAATGCCGGTTTTACCCAGTGCCCCCCGGATAACGGCCTGGGTATTGCGCCAGATTTCCATGGGATCGTGCTCCACCCAGCCCGGCCGGGGGAAGATCTGTTCGTGTTCCATCTGGTCCAGGCCGACGATCCGGCCGGCATGGTCGAAAAGGATGAACCGGTTGCTGGTCGTGCCCAAATCCAGGGCGCCGATGTATTTGACCATGGCATGTCTCCTTTCCCTCCGGTTTAATTCATGAACCGTTCAACCGGTCCGATCCGGTCAACGGTTTCGCAGGTATGCGCTGACCGCGGCATGCGCGGTGGCGATGGCAAGCCCCGAGCCGCATTTCATAGGGTTCGCAGTGCATTCTCAAAAGCGTTCTTCAGGCGCAACCCGGTTATGGCCGGTGGCAGCGTGGGTATTTCAAACACGGGAATTCCGATTTTCCTCCGCAGATCTTCCAGAACCGCCGTTGGGTGGTCAATACCAAAAATCGCAGGAAATCCCAACGCATTTGCATCGTCCAGCAGGGGGAGCACACGGCGGCGGCCATCCGGCCGCGGGCCTCCGGCAGTTCCAGTGCCTGGGCCAGCCGTTCCGGATATAGCTTTCCGGGTTGGTCCGGAAATGCGATGCGCGCCGTGTATAAGGCCGGCCGGAGCTTCCCCAAAACCGATTGGATCTGCCCGGCGCTGAATCCTTATCATGCCGTCGAAATCGACAATGAGGATTGGTGAGAGCGATGGCCTGTTTACCGACAGGCCGCAACCGCCGGTGATGGTCGATATCCTCCAAGCCGCTGAGGTTGAAGTTTACGTGCCCTCACGTTGAGACCCGGCGGGTGATCCCCATCGGCGGGCACCATGGTTGCGGCGGCGCTCCGGTCGCCTCCGAGGGCTTACCTGCTGAAAACCAGGCCGATACGCTGGGGCTAATAAGAGGACATATTTTCACTTGCGACGATGCGGATGCCATGCTACTGGAGAAATTGATCGACGATGAACTGATTGAACCTTGACCGCTGTACCCTGCCTTCCGGGTGCTGGCTCACGTTGCCAGAGGGGGAATTGCTCATGGGTCTGTCGCTTGAGATGATCGACAAGGTCGTCGGCCGCGAAACCCACTTGAAGGGCGTCAACCTGGAGTTCGAGCCCGGATCCCGCAATGTCATACTCGGCCACACCCTGGCCGGGAAAACTTCGCTGCTGCGCATCATGGCCGGGCTGGATCGTCCCACCCGGGGCCGCATCCTCATCGACGGCCGGGATGTGACCGGTGTCAACGTTCGCAAACGCAATGTTGCCATGGTTTACCAGCAATTCATCAACTACCCCTCGCTCAAGGTCTACGACAATATCGCTTCCCCCCTCAAACTGGCCGGCATGGACAAGGCGGAAATCGATCCCAGGGTGAGACGCACAGCCGCCATGCTGCACTTGGAAGGTCTGCTCGATCGGCTGCCGGCAGAACTTTCCGGCGGGCAGCAGCAACGCACCGCCATCGCGCGCGCGCTGGTCAAGGACACCGAATTGCTGCTGTTGGACGAGCCGCTTGTCAATCTGGATTACAAACTGCGTGAAGAGATGCGCATCGAGCTGCAGGAGATCTTCCAGCGACGCGAGGCCATCGTGGTGTACACCACCACCGAGCCAGCGGAAGCATTGATGTTGGGTGGTAACGTCATCGTGATGGACGAAGGCCGCATTCTGCAGATCGGACCGACTGCGGAGGTCTATCGGCGCCCGGTCAACCTGCGCGTGGCCGAAATTTTTTCCGACCCGCCTATCAATTTTATCGAGGGCCGCGTACTTGAGCAGCAGGTCCACCTGGGGGGCTCCATCCGCTGGCCGCTCGATGGCCATATGGCCCACCTTGCTCCGGGCGAATATAAATTTGCGGTGCGCTGCAACCATCTCCTCCTGAAATCCTCCTCCGCTGCGGATCTGCAAATCAAGGCCACGGTCGAGCTTTGCGAGATCAACGGCTCCGAAACCTTTGTGCATGTCGAGTTCGAGAACACACGGATGGTGGTTCAGGATAATGGTGTACACTCGGTCAAAATCGGCCGTGAGATTGTGGTCCATGCCAATCCCTGTCACTTTTTCGTTTACGATGCCGAGGGTAGATTGGCGGCCGCACCGGAACAGGCTTGTTTCGCATGAGCGTCAGCGCCATGCGGAAATTTAGGTTTATCCCGAGGTGCTGTTCAACGGATAAGATCTTGTGACCATTGAGGACGTGGACTCTTTCAGGGATTTCCTCTCTATGAGGGTGATCTGTTAAGGCCGGTTTAGGAGTACAATTGCATGGCACGCATTGATATGCAGGAAGTCGTCCACAGCTACTATCCCAGGAGCCAAAAGCTCGAAGAGTACGCACTCAAGCGCATTCATATGTCCTGGGAAGACGGCGGGGCCTACGCGCTGCTTGGACCTTCCGGATGCGGCAAGACCACCCTGCTGAATATCATTTCAGGCCTGCTCAGACCGAGCCAGGGTCAGGTCTTGTACGACGGCCGCAATGTGACTGCCATGACGCCGGAACAGCGCAACATCGCCCAGGTGTTCCAATTCCCGGTGCTCTACGACACCATGACGGTAAGGGGCAATCTGGCCTTTCCCTTGCGCAACCGCGGGGTCCCCATGGAGCAGATCCGCCGGCGCGTTGACGAAGTGGCCGATATGCTGGATTTATCCGCCGTGCTGGACAATAAGGCGGCCGGGCTGGGCGCCGATGCCAAGCAGAAGATATCCCTGGGGCGCGGCCTGGTTCGCAGCGACGTGGCCGCCATCCTGTTCGAC
The DNA here is from genome assembly GCA_963785045.1 of uncultured delta proteobacterium. Lineage (GTDB taxonomy): Bacteria > Desulfobacterota > Desulfobacteria > Desulfobacterales > SpSt-501 > SpSt-501. The sequence goes on from CAWAUC010000010.1 coordinate 98,490, forward strand.
GAACCGCTGACCGTGATCGACCCGCACCTGAAATGGCAGTTGCGGCGCAAGCTCAAAGAGATTCACGAACGCTATAAAATGACCATGATCTATGTGACCCACGACCAGGTCGAAGCTATGACCTTCGCAGACCAGATCGTGGTGATGTACGAAGGCGAAGTGGTGCAGGTCGGCACGCCGGAAGAGTTATACGAACAACCCAAACATAAATTCGTCGGCTATTTCATCGGCAGCCCGGGGATGAATTTTCTGCCCTGCCGCCTCGAGGGCCAAAAAGCCAGGGTCGACGGGCAGATTATCCCCCTGGCGCCGCAAACCGCCGCCCTTGGCGCCGAGGCCAGGGGAGTGCTGGAGCTGGGCATCCGCCCCATCCACCTGGAAGTGCACGACTCGCCCGTTGACGGTGGTGTCCCGGTAACCGTGAAAACCGTGGAAGACCAGGGCAGCTATAAAATTCTGACGGCGGCGCTCAATGGTCACACCCTGCGGGCCCGCATCCCCGAAGGACGCCCGATACCCGCTGACAAGGTGTGGTTGATGTTTCCCCCGCAACGCACCAAATTGTTCGCCGACCAGCGCCTGGTCAGCTAAAGGGAGGAGCCTGTGGAAAAATGGACCGAAAACAAGGCCTGGTATCTGGTCCTTCCTGTTGTTGCGTTAGTCGCCTTCAACGCCATCATCCCGCTGATGACCGTGGTGAACTATTCGGTCCAGGACGTTTTCGATTCCACCCATCGGATGTTCGTGGGCACGGAATGGTACTACGAGATGCTCCACAACACACGGCTGCACGACGCGCTCTGGCGCCAATTCATATTCTCCGGGCTGGTGCTATTGATCGAGGTGCCACTGGGTGTGGCCATCGCACTGACCATGCCCAAGAAGAGCGGTTGGGGCACTTCCACCACGCTGGTACTCATGGCGCTGCCCTTGCTCATCCCCTGGAATGTGATCGGCACCATCTGGGTCATTTTCCTGAGACCGGACATCGGCTTGCTCGGACATTTCATCGATCATACCCTGGGCATTCACTTCGACTACCCCACGGTTCCCATCGAGGCCTGGATTTCGGTGCTGGCCATGGAGATCTGGCATTGGACTCCGCTGGTGGCGCTGCTCGCTTACGCGGGCCTGCGTTCGATTCCGGATGTCTACTACCAGGCGGCGAGCATCGATGGGGCATCCCGATGGGCCGTATTTCGCTTTATCCAGCTGCCGAAGATGCGCGGTGTGCTGACCATCGCCATACTGCTGCGATTCATGGACAGCTTCCTGATCTATACCGAACCGTTCGTGCTGACGGGCGGCGGCCCCGGCGACTCGACGACGTTCCTCTCCATCTACCTGGTAAAGATGGCGGTGGGGGAGTTTGACGTCGGCAGGGCGGGAGCGTTTTCAATGATCTACTTCCTGATCGTACTGGCGTTCAGCTACGTCTTTTACCAGGTGCTCCTAAGGGTCGGCGCAGGAGAAAAACGATGAAGATCCGTGCGCGTATCCTCTTGCTCATCGGCTACCTGACCCTGTTGATGGCGCCGATCTACTGGATGCTCAACATGTCGTTGCGCGACAACACCGACATCATGTCCCGCGTGGCATTAGTTCCAACCCACCCGACCTTCCACAACTATATTCAGATTCTCACAGACCCGTCGTGGTACATGGGGTATGTCAATTCGTTCGCCTATGTGAGCATGAACACGATCATCTGCCTGGTGGTGGCGCTACCGGCCGCCTACGCCTTCTCGCGCTACCGGTTCATGGGCGACAAACAGCTGTTCTTCTGGCTGCTGACCAATCGCATGGCTCCGGCGGCGGTCTTCCTGCTGCCGGTATTTCAGCTTTACTCGGCCTTGGGGCTGATCGATACCCATATCGCCGTGGCTCTGGCCCATACCTTGTTCAATGTGCCGCTGGCCGTGTGGATCCTGGAAGGTTTCATGTCCGGCGTGCCGAGGGAAATCGATGAAACCGCCTTTATTGACGGTTACTCGCTGCCTCGATTCTTCATCACCGTCTTTATCCCTCTGGTGCGTGCCGGCGTGGGCGTGACCGCCTTTTTCTGCTTCATGTTTTCCTGGGTCGAACTGCTCTTCGCCCGCACCCTCACGGTGACGCAAGCCAAGCCCATCGCCGTCGTCATGACGCGCACGGTCAGTGCCTCCGGCCTCGATTGGGGGCTGCTGGCTGCGGCCGGCATGCTGACCATCGTCCCGGGCGGGCTGGTGATTTATTTCGTGCGCAATTACATTGCCAAGGGCTTCGCGCTCGGCCGCGTCTAAAAGGAGAAGAACGTCATGAGTCTGAACTGGATGGTCTGGACGGTTCCGACAGCGATCTTCTTCGCAGTGATTGCGGTGATCATCGCGATAATGTCGGTCTGGCAGACCGTGGCGCCGAGCCCCGAACGGCGGGGATTTCTGCCGATTCCGACCACCCCCGGCGACCGCTTGTTCATCGGGCTGGTGGTGAGTGGCTATATGCATCTGGCCTGGATCGGGTTGATCGACGCCAGCCTCTGGATCGTCTTCGCGATTTCGTTGGTCTGGATGGCGGCGGTCATGCGCTGGGGCTGAGCCCACGAAGACGAGTCAAAACGCGCGGTCCGTGTACAGGCCTTCCACGGACACCGCGGGCCGGACATCCGGCGTGGCAAAGAAGGCCGGAATAAGAGAGGAGGGGCACCCATGAACGCTAAAGCAAAGAGCAAGTTCCGAAACGTCCTTTTGAGCTGCGCCGTCACGGCCTCGCTGATGGTCTTCGCCGTCCCGACCATGTGGGCTGCAGACCTTCCGGCGGATCAGGTGGCAGCCGCGCAGAAGTGGATCAGCAGCGAGTTCCAGCCTTCGGTCATGACGAAGGAACAGCAACTCAAGGAAATGGAATGGTTCATCAAGGCCGCCAAGCCGTACAAGGGCATGAATATCAAGGTGGTCTCCGAGACCATTCCGACGCATGCCTACGAATCGAAGACCTTGACCAAGGCCTTCGAGGAGATCACCGGGATCCATGTGGATCACGACACGATTCAGGAAGGCGATGTGGTCGAGAAGCTGCAGACCCAGGTGCAAACGGGAAAACCCATCTACGATGCCTATATCAACGACGATGATTTCATTGGCTTCCACGCACGCTACCCCTATACGAGGAACCTGACCGACTGGATGTCCGGCGAAGGCAAGGATGTCACGGATCCCTATTTCGATCTGGAGGACTTCCTGGGCCTGGCCGATGCCACCGCGTTGAAATCGCGCGGGTTCAACGGTAAGCTGATGCAACTGCCCGATCAGTCTTTCATCAATGTGTACTGGTTCCGCAAGGACTGGTTCGATCGGCCCGAGCTGCAGAAGGCCTTCAAGGCGAAATTCGGCTACGACCTGGGGGTGCCGCTCAACTGGTCGGCCTACGAGGACATTGCCCGCTTCTTCAAGGAGGATGTGAAGGAGATCGACGGCAAAGCCGTATTCGGCCACATGGACTACGGCAAGAAGGCCCCCGACCTTGGCTGGCGGTTCACCGATGATTGGCTCGGAATGGCCGGCGCAGGCGACAAGGGGATACCCAACGGCTACCCGGTCGATGAGTGGGGCATCCGCATGGATGGCTGTCGTCCGGTGGGTTCCAGCGTCAGCCGCGGCGGCGCCGTGAACGGGCCGGCCGCCCAGTATGCACTGCGCAAATACATGGAGTGGCTGCGCGAATATGCACCTCCGGGGGCGTTGGGCATGGACTTCTACCAGTCCCTGCCCAGCCTCGCCAAGGGCAATGTCGCCCAGCAGGTTTTCTGGTACTCGGCTTTCGCCGCCAATATGCTCGAGCCCAAGAGCAAAGGCAACAACACGGTCGATGAAAACGGCAAACCGCTGTGGCGCATGGCTCCGACCCCCCATGGGCCGTATTGGGAGCCGGGGATGAAGGCCGGCTACCGCGACGAAGGGTCTTGGACGCTGTTGAAGAGCGTGCCGGTGGAGCGGACCAAGGCTGCCTGGCTCTATGCCCAGTTCGTGACATCGAAAACCTTGGACCTGAAGAAATCCCATGTCGGTTGGACATTCATCCGCAAAAGCACGGTCATGGACAAGTCCTTCGACGATCCCAACGGCGACAAGTACGGCGGCCTGATCCAGTTCTTCCGCGGGCCGGGGATCAAGTATTGGACCCCCACGGGCCTCAACGTTCCCGATTACGCCAAGCTGGCCCAACTCTGGTGGCAGAACATCGGAGAAGCCGTGGCCGGCGAAGTGACGCCCGAGACCGCACTGAACAATCTGGCCAAGGCCCAGGACAGCATTATGGAGCGTATCGGCCGGTCGGGTCTGCAAGGCGAGTGTGGTCCAAAGCTGAATCCGGAGAAGGATCCGCAGTACTGGTACGACCAGCCCGGAGCGCCCAAGCCGAAACTGGCCAACGAGAAGCCCCCGGGCAAGACCATGCCCTACGACGCGATCATGAAGGCGATGCTGGAAGGGAAACTGCCGCTGTGAGCAGGTTCCTTTGACCCGAGAACTTAGAGCTTTTAGTGTATAAATCCGGACATGAGTCCGTAACGCCTCTGAAATATGCCTGGAATTCCCTGAACCA
>CAWAUC010000011.1:0-316649 GCA_963785045.1 uncultured delta proteobacterium
AAGGTTCTGAGGCGCCGTAGCCAGAAGCATAACCTGAAATGGGAACGGATGCGGCGTCTGATTGTCAAATGGCTTCCGCCCGCCCGAGTTTGTCACCCTTATCCAGTGGTCCGCTTCGGCGTCATCACCTGAGGCAAGAGCCCGGTGCGGTAGTTCCGCACGCCGGGATCTGTGCGGGGGGTGCGGGGAAACCCGCATTCCTACCGCGACCGATACCCCCCACTGCTCGCAGCGGAGAAGACAGCATGGCGGTGGTGATCCAAAGTGTTGATAAGATTGTGGGGCGGGAAGTTCACCTGTGCGACGTCATAATAGATAGCGCAAAAGGGTTAAGGGATTTAAAGTACGGTCTTGGGTGAGCGGGCATGAAAGCGTTTGTTCAACTTAACGGTGCAACGGTTTTATCTCTGGCCTGTATGCTTTTTTTGGTGGCAGGTTCGAATCAGGCTGAAGCCAAGCAACTTCAAAGGGGGTGAAAATTGCTCTGAGATACCTACTAAAGGGGCTTTTGTTCGTTTAAATTTAGACATGAAGTAACCAGTATAGTGCCCTATCAAAATGAGTGTTTCAATATTATTGCGGGGAAAGACTGATGGCGACCCTCAATACGAACTCCAAATTATAGGGAGGAAAGACTGATGACGACCCCCAATACGAACTCCAGATCCACATATCATGTACGACCCATTGCTTGGTTGGTAGTTGCGATAATACTTTTCCTCATTTCTGTATTCGGTGCATCCATTGTTCAGACTTCGAGTGGCAAGGTGCAGATCAAGGATATGCGTTGGGAAACGCCATCCGGGTACATGCTTGCTGCACTGTTGTTCAAGCCAGAGACGGCGACTATCAAGAATCCAGCGCCGGTGATCATAGCAAGCCACGGGATGTTAAATAGCCGTGAAATGCAAGATTCCGTCTATATTGAACTTGCCCGCCGCGGCTATGTCGTTGTGGCAATCGATATGTATGGTCATGGCTTCTCACAGATCGTGTCAGGACCCCAGCGCGACGCTTCAAGAGGAACAGGCCTATATGACGCCGTCGAGCTCGCCGCAAAGTTTCCCTACATCGACAAGAGTAAGATTGGCATCACCGGCCATTCGTTTGGAGGGCGTTCATCAAACTGGTCAATCGATATCGACAATACTATCCCGAATCCCCTAGTTTCGGCGGTCCTGCTTCAGGCTGCTGACGGAACATATATCGACCCTAAAACGAAAAAATTCTTCAATGTCTACCGAGCCCGTGATGTAGGCATCATCGCTTCACAATACGACGAATTTTTCTTTCGCGAGAAACGGCCGGATGGTACAATGACGAAACCGGTAAACTTCATCTCGACCAAAAATGCTCAGTCTTTCCTTCACTTCGGCGCTTCTCCGGAGGATTTCAAGGATGTGCGCACTGCGAACACGGTTTATACTGAAGAAATTGACGGCCGGCGGGCTACTCGGGAGATCTACAGCGTGTCGATGATTCACCCATGGGTTCCCTTTTCCGAAAGGGCAACGGCGAACGTCATCGAATTCTTCGACCGGACCTTTGGTGCACCTAATCCGATTCCTAAAGACTCGCAAATCTGGCAGTACAAGGAAGCCTTCAACGCACTGGGACTCGTTGCCTTTGCGATCTTTCTCGTGGCATTTACTCAAATGTTATTGAGTACGCACGCATTCTCGAATCTCAGGTTGACGGACGAGATACAAGCGACCGCGATCCCAACGAGAGAGGGGCGATGGTGGCTGTGGAGCGGTCTGGTTGTATCAGCCGCATTTTCGGGGATTTCGTATATGATGTTGTTTCAGCCTGTTCAGGAATTGCAGCCGGGCTTTCGAACGCAGTATCCGCCGTTGTTCATCGGCATCTGGGCTGCAGTGAACGGAATTTTCATCTTGTTGTTTATGTGGGCTTACTATCGTTTTAGCGGAAAGCAGCAAGGGGTGAATCTTCGCTCCATCGGCGTCACCATCGGTGCCCGGAAGTTGTGGCAGACCCTATTGCTTGCGATCGTTGTGGTCTTAGCCGCTTACTTGATTGTATTTGCCGGAGACTATTTCTTTAAGATCGATTTCAGGCTGTGGGCACTGGCGATCAAAAGCTTCAATGCCGATCACCTTCGTGCGGCCTTACTGATGTTGCCGCTCTTCATAACCTATTTCGTAATCAACTCGGTAGCGATCAATTCCTTCGACCGCTTTACTCTGTATGGTAAAGAGTGGCTGAATACCGCCCTAGTTGCGTTCTTTAACTCGCTTGGTGGCATTGTCATCCTTCTATTGCAGTATGTGACGTTTTTCGAGACTGGCGAGATGCACCCGAAGATTCAAGCCATGGAGGGTATTTATTTGTTTCCCGTTGTTGTGATCCTCTTCGTTTCGGCTGTAATTTCGCGAAAGATATACCGGGCGACGAACAATCCTTATATAGGGGGTCTAATCAACGCCTTTGTCGTGACGCTCATTTCGATTGCTAATACGCAGACCCTATTTTAGCTGCTTACACTTCGGTCCGCAAAAAGGGTTTTTCCAACGTAAGGCAGGGCCAGTCATGGTCCTGCCTTTTTTAAGTAACAGTTTAGTCCCCATGGAAGTCTCGATTATGAAGGCATCAGTTTGAATTATTATAAAGTGCGGCCTGAGCTGTCGGCGTGTCTGCGGTCAGCAGCGTTTGCAGGAATTGTCTAGGGTGGACGCCCTGCCTTCTGGCGGTTTGTACCAGGCTTGGCAGAATGCTGTGGGCTTTAAGGCCGCTTTCGGATCTGGTTCCAAAGCATATCTTCCGAAAAATCACCAGATGCCTGATAGACTGCTCTGCGAGATTGTTTGTGGGCGGTACCCCCGGATGACGCAGGAAAGTGAAAAGATATTTTTGCTCGGGCCCCGCCAGGTAGGCCCTTAGAGTCTCGGCGGGCTTGAACGCCAGCGGCTTTTTACAGATGCCCGCGAGCCGATGGACCAACTGCTGCTCAATACCTTCGGCTGATTCCCAGGGGATACTGCCGGTTTTTAGTTTCCTGCCCGTGTCGCAGGCTTTCTTGAAAAAGGCTACCACTCGATCACAGAACCAGTCTGTCCCAGCGTTTTTCTCCTCCCGCGGTAGCAGTCCGTGCTCCCGTTTGACCTCCTTGGCTTTTGTAATGATATGGGCCAGGCAGGACTGCCACTGACTGCCGATACCGTTGTAGGCCGCGTAGCGGTCTCTTACCAGGATGCCTTCAAATTTTTCACCAAAGATGCGTGTCGCGACTTCGGCCGAGCGGTGCCGGTCTATATGAAAGTAGGCCAGTTTTTCATTGCCGCCAAACCACGCGTAATGTCCTACACCGTTGTTGCGCCAAGAGGTTTCATCGGCATGCACCACCTCGCAGACCCTGAGTTTTTCACGCACATCCTCATGGAGTGGAGCCCCGCAAACGGCCGCTTTCCGATCAAATCCAACGGCAGCGGCGGCAACGAATGTTAACCCGAATAGATCGTGAAACAACTCGACTGTTTTTCGATAGGGGATACCTATCCGATAGCGCAAATAAAGCGCCACGGATTTTGCAACCGGCCCGATCGGAGCGTTGAGAATCTCGGCTTCGCCAGCCTCAACGACCAGCCGATTACACCTTGTGCAGAAAGCCTGCCCATGCTGATAACAGGTCACCACGGTTTGGGGTGCAAGGACGATATCTTCCTGAATGTGTTCGCGCAGTTCTTTTGAAGGGGCCAGCTGCGTTTTCCGGCAATAGGGGCATACCGCGGGAGCAGGTACAAAAACAGTCCGATCAATGCGTTTGGGTGTGGGCCTGACCCATGCGGGATGGCCCACCGGCGCGCCGCGCTTCTTTCTTTTTAATGCCGGCAGGTCTTGCTTTGGGCTATCGGCTGTATCTTTTTTCTTGTTCGCCTTAAACTGCCGCTGGTGAAGCAACTTCAACTTCGCTTTCAGCTCGGCATTTTCCCGTTCCAGTATGCGTATTCGTTGATCCCGGTCCTTTAAATCGTCATAAAATCTGTCGATGATCCGCAGATGCTCATCGTATGCGTCTTCTGCCCGTCTATACTGTCCCAAGACCCACGTGGTGGAAAGCCAATCCAGGTGAGGGCAGGCGTGCTTTTGCGAACATCGAAAATCATGCGGATAGGGCATGCTACTTGTTTTCCAGGTTGACCAGTTCCCAGTTGACCTTGGAAAGAGCCTGGAGAAGCTTCCAGAGAGTTTTGTAGCGTTTGCTCATCTCCAACGCCATTGGGGCAACGCCTTTGCGAACATAAAGCGTTACGGTTTTGCCCTCAAGCTTGGTTGTGAGGTTATGGCCCTTCATAGATGGAGACTTCGCAACCGTTCCGATAAGGAAGCTGTCGAGCCTCGCGGAAATATCTTCCTTGAGTCTATTCTGACGTTTTTTAAGGATATCGAATCGGCTCATGTCGGCCCCCTAAGATGAGTATTTATACTTCTACTTATTACAACAAAAAAAGCCCGCTTGTCCAGAAAAAAAATGAACGGGCTCATAAAAATGATTAAAAAAATACCGAAAGAGCTAAACTGTTACCTGGAAGACTCTGAGACTGTGGGGTCACGTCTCGATTATTGATTTTAATTGGCTGAATTTGCTCTGCAGTGAACTGTTTTCCTGAAGTTTGGTTTTAAAGATCCCGGCTCTTCGGCTCACCGCTGAGTTGCCCAGCCAAAGCATCGCACCGATCTGATGGATGGTAACACCAGCGAGCGGTCCGCTTATCGGTTTTCTAAGATTGGAAATATTAGCTTGATATGGCCACTATAGGCGGTGGAGAGTCCGCCGAATGGCATGATGATCTGATAAATGGGGAAATTATCGCAAGATTTCAGTTTGTTATATTTTATGAAAAGAAAATTTGGAAATCAAGCTAAAATTTTGGCCGGACCTTAAGGGCTTGAGCAAAAAGATGGGGATCTGAGGTCTGCTGTCGCTTGGGGTGTTGGACTCCCGGTCGGACAATCAAAGGTAGAAACCGCTTGGGGCAAGCCCCTGCGAGCGGTTGTAGCCTTTTTGCACCATGAAAAAGCGGATCTCGGTGCACAGATCGCACTTGTTGATGTAGCCGGGCTGGAGTGGCTGAAAGCCGAATTCCTGGTGGGCGAAATCCAAAAAGCCTCTGATTCCTTTTGCATTCAGAACGGTTAGAATGGGGTATTTCTCCGCGGAGAGCGGTCTACCCAAGTCTTCGCGGACAATCGCCAGGCCGGCGCAGAGGCCGGGGATGAAGTTTCCGAAAAGGTCTATGTGGAAGTGGCTGGTGTCGGCGAGCTCGCGGTGGCAGTCGGCTTCCGCTTCCCTCAGGATGCGCTCCAGGGTCTTGGTGGGCAAAACCGGGCGGAAGGTTTCAAGTGCGCGGCCTCCCAGGTGGATCCAGTAGCGGCCGAGAATCCCGTGCAGGTAGTCTTTCCCGTACCGGGCTTCGTACTCGGAGAGCGCATGCGGCCGGGTGTTTTCGAAGGCGCTCAAGTCGGCGGCGAACTCCGCCACCCAGGGGAAGACGTGCATCCCGGCCCTGGCCGCGGCCTGCATCACGCCCTGGGTCCTGGCAAACGGGATGTGCTCGTTGTGAAAGGGGCTGATGGAGACGAGCAGCGTGTGAAGGCCGTTCAGGCGCAGTTGGGCGAGAAGCGCTTCGGCTGATTCCGCATCCTTGAACCAGGAGCAGTTGGTCTCTACGTAGTCGATCCCAACCCCTTCCCGCCGGGCGGCCACGAGCACCGCTCCCAGCTCCTGCGGCCTCAAAAACGGCTCGCCGCCGCCGATGTGGACGGTCGAGCAGCCGAGGGATTTTACCGTGCGGAAAATCTCCCCAGCGGCCTCGGGGCTGAGGTAGTTTTTTTCCCGGTGTGGGCCGCAGTTGTACAGGCAGTGCCAGCAGGCGGATGTGCAGAAATAGTTGGTGATTACACCCCCTGAAATCAGGCGTTCAATAGTTAGCATAGTGCTCCTTAGGTTTGGCGGGCCTTTTACAGGCTGGCGAAAAACAAGTATCAGGCTGTCAGTCAAGGCGACTATTGGCTGGAGGCTTGGAGGCTGGAAGGCCAGGAGGCTAAAAAAGGCAGAAAAGGTTTTGCTTCCCAGCTTCCCAGCCTTCTAGCTTCGGAAATAAAACGCATTTACAAAAGCCGCACAGCGCCGGATCACAGCGCGAGTCCCCGTTTTTCAACTCCCTGTTAAACGTTATCCCTATCCGTGATTATAATCTATTGAACTCGGCCGCTCAATCGACTATCTTTTTTGCACAGGAAGGGGGGCTGACCCATGATCGCAAGAATATGGCACGGGTGGACCCAACCCGAGAATGCCGACGCGTACGAGAAGCTTCTAAAAGAGGAGATCTTCATGGGAATTGCCGGCAGGAAAATCCCCGGCTACCGGGGCATCCGGCTTCTGCGCAGAACCCTCGACGGCGGCGAAGTCGAGTTCGTCACGATCATGTGGTTCGATTCCCTGCAGGCGGTGAAACAGTTCGCCGGCGAGGACTACGAGGCGGCCGTGGTGCCGCCCAAAGCGCGCAAGCTGCTGGCGAGGTTCGACCAGCGTTCGCAGCATTATGAGGTAAGGGAACGCCAGGATGCATAGAAGTGGTTTTAAAACCTCGTCTGACCCCCGGGGGCGGCGTTGCCGGCCGATTCGAAATGCTCACATACTGGCGTGTATGCTGCGCTTACGAATCGGCCCGCGCCTTGCCCGCGGGTGTGATCCGAAGTTTTAAAACCACTTTCCATGGTTTTCAAAATAAGGAGTCGATGGATGCAATCCGTTGCGGTCACAATCCCCGTGTCGGAAGGTGAAAGAGTTTCCGAGGTGATGGGCGTGCCGCAGGGGTTTGCGGCCGGCCGCACCCATGCAGTGATCGTGGCCCACGGCGCGGGCAACGACATGCACAGCCCGCTTCTGGTCCATTTCTGCGAGGGCCTGTGCCGGGCGGGCCTGCTGAGCCTGCGCTTCAATTTCCTCTACAAGGAAAAGGGTAATAAGGCGCCTGATCCTCAGGCAAAGTTGGTCCGGACCTGGCAGGCCGCTTTCGATTTCGTAAAAAACCACCCGCAGTACGGCACCCCGCACATCGTTGCCGCCGGCAAATCCATGGGAGGACGCATCGCCTCCCAGATGACGGCCGAGGGCCTGATCGCACCCAAGGCGCTCGTCTTTCTCGGCTATCCCCTGCACCCGCCCGGCAAGAAGGAGCAGCTGCGCGACGCACACCTCTACGGCATCAAGATCCCCATGCTCTTTTTCGCCGGCACCCGCGATGCGCTGTGCGACCTCGAGCTCCTGAAACCGGTGATCAAACGCCTCAACCCATCCACCCAGCTCGAGGTGATCGAAGGCGGCGACCATTCGTTTGTTCTGCCAAAATCATTCAAGAGCTCCGATGAGACGGTCTATGAAAAAATCCTGCAAAGGACGGCAAGCTGGCTCACACAACAGATTTGATTTTTCCCCCCTCTTTTTTCAAGGAGGGCAGGAGAAAACTTAGTAAGGGAGACAAATGATGGGCGTACACCTGAAAGAAGTCGACAAAGTGGAGATTCTGACCCTGCAGGACAACTACATCGACATCGCGGCCCACGACGGCACGGCCATCGTGCAGCGGGCGACGTCGGAAGATGCCTCCGGCAACCGGGTGAGCATCCTGGCCGAGCACGGGTTTTCAGCCGTGGTCAGCCTGACGGCAGCGGGCAAAACCCGGAAGGCGCTCTTTGATTTCGGATTTTCCGCTACGGGGGCCCTTCAAAACGCCAGCACCCTCGGGGTGCACCTGGCGGAGATCGAGGCCATGATTCTCTCCCACGGGCACATGGATCACCACGGCGGGCTGCCGGCCTTCGTGGAGCGTATCGGCGGCAAGGGCATCGAACTGGTGCTGCACCCGGCCGCCTTCCGCAGCGCACGCTACCTCAAGCTCTCCGAGGAGCGCCGGATGCGGCTGCCCTCTCCCGACCGCGGCCGGCTTGAAACGACGGGGGTTCGGGTAGTGCCGTCGCCAACCCCTCGCCCCATGCTGGGGGATACGTTGCTTTTCTTAGGGGAAGTCCCCAGACGAACCGAATTCGAGAAGGGAATGCTGAAGGCACGCTACGAGGAGGGGGGCACGGAAAAATTCGACCCCATGGAGGACGACTCCGCCGTCGTCGCCCATGTCAAAGGCAAGGGGCTGGTGGTGCTCTCCGGCTGCTCCCACTCCGGGATCGTCAACACGGTCACCTATGCCAGGCAGGTCACGGGGGTCGATGAGCTCTTCGCGGTGATGGGCGGCTTTCACCTGACGGGTGCTGACTTCGAACCCATCATCGGCCGGACGACCGAGGCCCTCAAAGCGCTCAACCCGCGCTTTATCGTGCCCACTCACTGCACCGGCCGCAAGGCCTGCATGCACATCGAGCGCGAGATGCCCGACCAGTTCCTGCTGAACATGTCGGGGACGAAGATGGTGTTCGCTGCATGAATTGCACAGGATTCGCGCGCGGCTCTGGTCTGCGACCTTGTCAAAGCCTTTTTTGCGAAGAAGGTTCCCTTGCAGGGCATCTTTAATTTACAGCCGCTTTCAGCCTGAGATGATCCTGCGCGCCTGACGCTCGTGGTTTTCCATGTGCGCAAAGTAATCAGGGATCAGCTGGCGGATCGCAACCGGCGGCTTGTCGCCCATGGTGATGGTGGAATCCAGGTCCGCGGCGGGGATGCCGGCGAACATGTGCAGCAGCAGCTGGTTATAGGCGTACCAGAGCGCCAGCAGCCGGTCAAAGTCGAACGCCCCGTAGCCGGCTCTTTTCACGCACTGCTCCTGGTCGTAGGCCGGGTAGGTAAGATTGCCCTTGGGAATGTACCTCCCGATGCGCTGGTGGTTGTTGCTGGCCGAGTCCAGCAGGTGCCCCAGGATTTCCTTCGCCGACCAGCCCTCGCCCTTCTCAGTTGCGGCCGGGTCCGGGCATGCCCGGAACAGTTGATAAACGCGCTCGATCGTTTTTTGATAATCGGGATTCATCCGCCGGCCCCCTTATTCCCCCACCTGCTCGGTGGAGCGCTCTTCGGCCGATGCCAAGTGCGGGTTTTGCATGATGATGCGGGCGCACGTATTCCAACGCAGCAGCGCCCCCTGATTTCCCGGGGAGCAGATTTGCAGGGCCTGCTCGTAAAGGTCCATGGCCTTCTGCAGCCACTCATAGGCCTGGTTGCCCGAGCCTGGGTCGTGGCGGCTGAGATGAACCTTGGCCCTGCGTTCACAGATGACCCCCCCGTAATAGGCCTTGCAATATCGGTCTCCGAGATGCGACAGGATCTCCTCGGCCTGCTGGAAGGCGGGGCTCAGCTCGTATTTGAATTCATCCGTCAGGGCCAGCAGCAGGGTAATAAGCGCCTTCTGGTTTCCGGGGTCGACCGCGAGGATATCGCGGCAGATGCTCTGGGCATCGACCGGCTCATTCAGCAGACGGTAGCGTTCGGCTTTTTCGAGAGCGGCCGGTATCGCCTCCCGGGAGAGGGTTTTCAGCGTGAACATGGCGTGCTCCTTTCCGCCAGGATTGAGAAGCTCCTGTTGATGGCTTCCAATGAAGTTGTATGTTTTACTGTGGGAGCGGCATCTTGCCGCGATGGTATCGTGGCTGGAATCCACTCCCACAAGTGCGACACTTCATAACCGATAGGATGGCACTGTGCGCCATAAACTGCTTTTTACGAATCCATCCCCGTTGGGGTGCAACATAATCATCGCGACTCCTCGCGTCACTTCCCCGCCTGGCTCTCTTTCAACGCCCGCTTGATCTGGCCTAGGCACTTGGTGACCGGAATCCCCTTGGGGCAGACATCCGTGCACCACCACATGGTCTTGCAGCCCCAGGCGCCATCCGGCGAGTCGACCTGCGCCAGGCGGGCGGCGGTATCGGAATCGCGGCTGTCAAAAATATAGCGGAACGCCCGCAGCAGCGCCGCCGGACCCAGATACTCCGGGTTGGCCCGGCTGATGGGGCAGGAGGCCGTGCAGCAGGCGCACAGAATGCACCGCAAGGCCGGGTCGAAGACCTGCTGCTGCTCGGGCGCCTGCAGCCGTTCGCTCTCGGGTGCTTCGCCCGTGTTGATCAGAAACGGTTTTACCTGGCGGTGCTTTTCAAAGAAGGGGTCCAGGTCCACGATCAGATCTTTCAGCACCTGGAACAGCGGCAGCGGCTCGATCACGAAGTTGTTGGCCGTCTTGAAATCCTTGACCAGCTTCTGGCAGGCGAGAGCCACCTTGCCGTTGATCATCAGGGCGTCCGAGCCGCAGATGCCGTGGGCGCAGGAGGCCCGAAAGGCGAGAGTGGGGTCCTGCTCGGCGCGGATGCGGTTCAGGCAATCGAGGATCTTGTCGGTCGGTTCGGCCACAAGCGTGTATTCCTGGTAATGCGGCCGGCTGTCGAGGCTCGGGTCGAAGCGGAAGACGGTGAAGGTGCATTTCATCTCAATACTTCCTCTCTTTGGGTTGGAAGCGGGTGATGGCCACCGGTTTGGTCAAGACCCGCGGCCCCTGGGCGGCGTCGAAGCGCAGCAGGGTGTGCACCAGGAAGTTGGCATCGTCGCGCTGCGGGAAGTCCTCGCGGCTGTGAGCCCCGCGGCTTTCCTTGCGGAAGAGGGCGCCCACGGTGATGGCCTCGGCCAGGTCCAGCATATAGCCCAGCTCCAGCACGTCGAAGAGTTCGCGGTTGAAGCGTCGGCCCTTGTCGGTAAGGTGGATGCGCCGGTAGCGCTCCTTCAGGCCGCGCAGACCGGCGAGCGCCTCCTGCAGGCCCTCTTCGGTGCGGAAGACGGAGACGTCATTCATCATGAGGGCGGCCATCTCGGTCTGCAGCGGCCCGTAGGAGACGTCCCCGGAGCGGTCGAGCAGTCCCTGGAGCGTGGCGGCGGTCTTAGCCTCGAGGCCGGCCGGCTGCGCGGGCGCCGGGGCGGTGGCGAGAAAACGGCGGATCTCCTTGCCGGCGCGCCGGCCGAACACCAGGATGTCGAGCAGCGAGTTGCAGCCCAGGCGGTTCGCCCCATGCACGGACACGCAGGCGCACTCGCCGGCGGCAAAGAGCCCGGGGAAGACGGCGCCCTTGTCGTCGGTGATCACGTGCCCGTCCACACCGGAGGCGATGCCGCCCATCATGTAGTGGCAGGTCGGCTGGACCGGAATCGGCTCGGTGCGGGCGTCCACCCCGACATAGGTCTTCGCGAATTCGATGATCTCCACCAGCTTCTGGCCGATGACCTCCGCCCCCAGGTGGGTGAGATCGAGGTGGACGTAATCCTTGCCGTCGATGCCGCGGCCGGCGCGGATTTCCCGCAGAATGCAGCGCGAGACCATGTCCCGGGGCGCCAGGTCCTTGATCGTGGGGGCGTAGCGCTCCATGAAGCGCTCCCCGTCCTTGTTGCGCAGGATGCCGCCTTCGCCGCGGGCGGCCTCGCTGATGAGGATCCCCAGCTTGTAGATGCCGGTCGGGTGGAACTGGACGAATTCCATGTCCTCCAGCGGAGCGCCCGCCCGGTAGGCGATGGCCATGCCATCTCCGGTGGAGGCCATGGCGTTGGAGGTCGTCTTGTAGATCTTGCCGGCCCCGCCCGTGGCCAGCAGGACCGCCTTGCTGTGGAAGACGTGGATGTCGCCGGTGGCAAGCTCGCAGGCGATCGCCCCGCAGCAGCGCCCATCGACCACGATCAGCTCGATCACGTTGAATTCATGAAAAAAGCGGATGCCCGCCTGCAGGGATTTTTCCCAGAGCGTGTCGAGGATGACCCGGCCGGTGCGGTCGGCCGCATAGCAGGCACGCTTGATGGCCGCCTGACCGAAATTGCGCGTGTGGCCGCCGAAGGCGCGCTGCGCGATCTTGCCCTCCGGGGTGCGGTTGAAGGGCACCCCCATGTGCTCGAGCTCAATCAGGGTGCGGGGGGCGTCCTTGGCCATGATCTCGATCGCGTCCTGGTCGCCGAGGTAATCGCTGCCCTTGACCGTGTCGAACATGTGCCACTCCCAGCTGTCCGGCTCCTCGTTGCCGAGTGCCGCGCCGATCCCGCCCTGGGCGGCGCCCGAGTGCGAGCGGGTGGCGAAGACCTTGGTCAGAACAGCGACCCGGGCATCCTGGCCGAGTTCGATGGCGGCCCGCAGGCCGGCCAAACCGGCTCCGATAATGACGACATCGTAACGGTGTTCCATAAGGGCATCCTTTGGTGGTCTTGCGCTTGCGCCGCAAGTGGTTCGAACGAGAGAACGGCGGAAATGGGGCTCGGAGAAGCGATCAGCCTTATTTTCCTACATAAAGTCACCCGGCGTGTAAAGGCAATTTTGATGGCTTCGTAAAAAACCCAATTTCGGCGTTGCGCTTCACCCCGCTGTCGCTGCGGCGTACTTTAAGTACGCCTCACTCCGCGGGAATCGCGCGCCTTGAACTTGGGCTCTTTACAAAGCCATCGACTATGATGACTTTTTACGAGTCCATCTATTTTGCAGGGTTCGACAATTCCTTCTCAAGCACTTCCAGCGCCTGCGTCACCAGTTCCATATCCGCCTGGGTGCCCATGTGCCCGAGCCGGAACACCTGGCCCGCGATGGGCCCGTAGCTGCCTCCCACCACCAGGCCGTGCGCGCGCAGGCGCCGGTCGAATTCGGGCCAGGAAATCGCCTTGGGGACCCTGGCGGCCGTGACCGTGGGCGCGGGCACCGCAGTGGCTGCGGGAAAAAGCGTGTAGCCGATTTCAACGAGCCGCTTGCGGCAGTAGGCCGCCACCTCCGCATGGCGTTTGAAACAGGTCTCAAGCCCCTCCTTCAAAACGGCCTCGGCGCCGGCGTTGAGGCCGGCGGTGGCCTGCCAGCCCGGCGTGTAGGGGAAGTAGTGCTTCTCCACCGCCGTCTTGAAGGGCTTGATGGCGTCGTAGCCCACATAATTCACCTTCTCGATGACCTCCCAGGCCTTGGCGCTCACGGCCAAAAGACAGGTATCCGGCAGTGCGGCGAGGCACTTCTGAGCGCCTCCCAGGCAAAGGTCGATGTGCCACTCGTCCGTCAGCACGGGTGCGCCGCCGATGCTCGACACCGCGTCCACGTAGAGAAGGGGGACACTCATCTCCTGCTTCAGCCGTCCGAGGCCGTCGATGGGGTTGAGGGTGCCGGAGGGCGTTTCGCAGTGCACGACGGTGATCATCTTGGGCGCAAACTCGGCGATGGCCTTTTTAACTTCGGAGAGATCCGAGAGCGTCTCGTTGTACGCCAGGCCCACCGTGCGCACCTCGGCGCCCACGGCCGCCGCCATCTCCCCGATCCCGTAGCCGTAGACACCGGTGCCGATCGCCAGCACCCGGTCGCCGGGCACAAGGCAGCTCTTGAGAGCGCCCCAGAGCGCCATCATGCCCTCGCCCAGGAATATGACCACCGAATTTTTCGTTTGCAGGATGCGCTTGAGGTTTGCTTCGGTTCGGGTGTAAAGCTCGAGATACTCTCTTTCGAGATCGGCCGAACCGTAGTCGACACGGTAGGCCTCCAGCACGTCCGGGTGGGCCTTTACAGGACCCGGGACCATGGGAATCGGGTAGGTGTGCATGGTGCCCTCCTTAACAGGGTGTCGCAAAATGGCGCCTGGCGCCGTGATCCGGCGTTGGGCGGCTATGGAATGCAGATCGAATCTACCCAATTTAATTCAGGCCGTCAATTGAGTGCGGTATGAGCCCAGATGCAACACCCCCATCCGCCCAAGCGGCTCCGATCACGCCGCGGCGGCGGTCACTCATCATCGCCGCGTCGCTGCTCGCCCTGTTCCTGGGGGCTCTGGACTCGCTGGTGATGGCGGCCGCCATGCCCACGGTGGTCGCGGAACTGGGCGGACTGAACCTCTACAGCTGGGTCTACTCCATCTATCTGCTCTCACGGGCCGTGTCGCTGCCGCTTTTCGGCAAATCCGCCGACATCTTTCGGTCCAAAACCCTCTACACCGTCGCAATCGGGCTGTTCGTCGCAGGCTCCCTTGCCGCAGGCTTTGCGCACAGCATGGAGTTTCTGATCGCCTGCCGGGCGCTTCAAGGCATCGGCGCCGGCGGCAGCTTTGCGCTGGTGTACATCGTCCTGACCGACATCTCCTCGCCGGAAACCCGGGCGAAAACGCTCTCCCTGGGAAGCTTCATCTGGGGGCTGGCAAGCGTGCTGGGGCCCAGCCTGGGCGCGTTCATCGTCGCCCATTTTTCCTGGCGCTGGATCTTTTTCATCAACGTGCCGGTGGGTGTGCTTTCCCTGGCGGGGGTGGCGTTCTGCCTGGTCGAAACCCGCAAGAAAAAGAAGGCTGCGGCCATCGACTATTCCGGAGCCCTGAGTCTGTCGATCACCGTCCTCGGCCTGCTCATGGTGTTCCTGGTGGGCGGGCAGACTCAGAACGGGACGTCGACCCCCGTCGCAGCGCTGGGGCTGGTCACCCTTATCGCGGGCTGCTGGTTCTATCGCACCGAGAAGCGGGCGGCCGACCCCATCCTGCGCCTGGACTTTTTCATGGTACGCGGCTTCAGCACCGGCAACGGTGCGGCCTTCCTCGCCAGTTTCACGATGTTCGCGCTCTTTGCCTATGCGCCGCTCTTCGTGCAGTCCGCCCTGGGGAAAAGCGCCATGGAAGTGGGCTCATCCGTGCTGGCCTTGAGCCTGGGTTGGTCGATCGGCTCGCTCCTGCTGGGGCAGATCGTAGGCCGCATCGGCACCCGGAACGCATCCACCGCCGGCGCGCTCTGCCTCACGGCCGGCTGCGGCATGACCCTGACCTTCTCCACGGCGACGTCGCTCGCCACCTGCTTTTGGGTGTTCCTGGTCGTGGGGATCGGGATGGGCTTTGTGGCGCTCGGTACGATCCTGGTCGTGCAGAACAGCTTGTCCGACATAGACCTGGGGGTGGCGACGGCCTCCAACCAGTTCTCCCGCACGCTCGGCGGAACCATCGGGGTGGGGGTCGGCGGCGGATTGTTCAACCTGCGCTTCGGCAACGAACTTCACGCCGTTCTAAGGAGCGTATCATCGTCGGATTGGACGCCTGCGATGTCATCCCAGGTGCAGCATCACCCGGAAAACCTGTTCCGGCCCGAGGTGCAGGCCCTGCTCTCCGCCGACATGCTCCAGAAGCTGCACGAGGCCGTTGCCCGCAGCGTGATGTCGGTATTCTGGATGGTGCTCGCCGCCTCGGTCCTTTGTCTCATTTTGTGCAAGCTGCTGCCGAAAAAAAAGGTTCCGCCCCCGGTTGCGGTGCCATGACAGAACAGCTATTAGCTGAGTTGAGCGGTTCTAATTTTGGTTTTTGCGGAAAGGAAAGGAGCGCTTTAAATGATCATCGACCGAATCTCCAATGCGCATCTCTATGAGCCTCTCAGCCCACGGATCAAGCGCGCGTTCGACTACCTGCGCCGGACCGATCTGGCACCACTCGCCCCCGGCCGGCACGACATCGACGGTGACTCGCTTTACGTGATGCTGAGCCAATATGAAACCAAGCCGAGGCCCCAGGGAGCATGGGAAGCCCACCGCCGCTACATCGACCTGCAAGTGGTGGTCCAAGGCACTGAACAGATCGGCTACAGCCACGTTAGCCGCCTGAAACCCGGGCCGTACGCGGCGGACAAGGATTTCATGCCGCTTGCCGGAGACGGTGATTTTCTGACCCTTTCCGCCGGAGACTTCATGCTGCTCTTCCCCGAGGACGGGCACATGCCCGGGATCGCCATCGGGGCCCCGAACCCGGTCACGAAAGCGGTTTTCAAGATCGGCGTGGAATGAGTCGGCCCATTGAACCGCTTGCCCAGCGGACAGGCGGTTTGTCGCCACTATTTTTTTGACAATGGCGCGCTTTTTCGATAAGTTTCAGCGCGCACCCGCCCGACTTTTCGTTGCGGATGCGGCCAGATCGGTGCGCCCGAAGGGTGAAAATTTTCATAAAAGGTTCGGGCTAAGGCCAGCAAGAGGAAACGAAGATGCAGCACGATGAGACCCAGTCAGCCGACGGCGGCACCATCCTGCTGGTGGATGACGAGGAAATGGTCCTGGAAGTGGGCACAAGAGTGCTCGAAAAACTGCACTACGCAGTCCTGAAAGCCGAAAACGGCCGGGAGGCCGTCGCGCTTTTTGCCCGCCACTTGGACCAGATCGGCCTGGTGATCCTGGACATGAACATGCCCGGCATGTCCGGTGCAGTCGTCTTCGAGGAACTGCGAAAGCTGAAACCGGACGTCAAGATCCTTGTGTCCAGCGGCTACGGCCCCGACGGCCAGACCCAGAAACTGGTCGCCTCCGGCGGCTGCGGCTTCATCCAGAAACCCTTCACCATCGCCGCCCTCACTCAGAAGCTGTCCGAACTTCTGCTTAAATAGTGTCCTGCCATTGACAAATCGACCGCAACGGCCTTTCCCCACATATTTCCACTTGCAACCGTCCCGTTCTATGGTTACATAGTCAATGCGTCACATTTATATGATGAGGGGGATTTAATTTATTTTAACTCTTTAAATCCGCAGAAAGGAGGAAGGCCAGATGCGACAGATGAGATTCAAAGCGATTGTTTTAGTCATGGTCCTTTCGTTAACGGCGGGGATTGCTGCTGCCGGCACTCTCGATGACGTTCGCGCCAGGGGGTACCTGATCGCCGGGGTCAACGGGGGGGTGTTCGGGTTCAGCATGCCGGATGACAAAGGCGTGTGGAAAGGCATCGATGTCGACACGGCCAAAGCGATAGCGATCGCCGTGTTCGGCGATGCCAGCAAGATCAAGTACACCGCCTTGACCGCCGTTCAGCGGCTTCCGGCGCTTCAGTCCAAGGAGATCGATGTCCTGTGCCGCAACACCACCGCGACGCTGACCCGCGTTACCGTGAATGGGCTGAGCTTCGCGCATGTCAATTACTACGACGGCCAGGGCTTCCTGGTTCCCAAGAAGCTCAATATCAAGAGCGCCAAGCAACTCGGCGGCGCGACCGTCTGCGTACTGCCCGGCACCACCACCGAACTGAATGCGGCGGATTTTTTCCGCAAAAACGGCTTGCAGTGGAAACCCGTGGTCATCGAGCAGAACGCCGAGTTGAACAAGGCCTTCTTCTCCGGACGGTGCGACTGCCTGACCTCGGACATGTCGCAGCTGGCCGCCCAGCGGTCCGTGGCCCCCACACCGGCAGACTATGTGCTGCTTCCGGAGGTCATCTCCAAGGAGCCGCTGGCCCCCGTGGTCCGGCACGGTGACGACCAGTGGTTCGACATCGTCGACTGGTCGGTGATGGCCCTGATCCAGGCTGAAGAGTTCGGTATTACCTCCAAGAACGTGGATGAGATGTTGAAGAGCAAAGATCCCGAGATTCTGCGCTTCCTGGGTGTCACCCCCGGTTTGGGCAAGGGCTTGGGTCTCGACGAGAAATGGGCCTACAACATCATCAAGCAAGTGGGCAACTACGGCGAGATCTTCGAACGCAACGTCGGCAAGAACACGGCCCTGGGGCTTGAGCGCGGATTGAACGCCCTCTGGACCAACGGTGGGTTGATGTACGCTTGGCCCTTCCGCTGAAAAACGATGAGGCGCCCCTGCCGGGGGCGCCTCGATCCATCCCGATGGCCACCGCCATTCGGACCATCCCTCCGGGGTTAGACCGACGCCATCCGGAGAACTGATACTTCGTAAAGGATCATGGGCCTTCACCCGGTCGAAAAGACTCCATTCTGGCTTGACCCGAAAAAACGATCCATCCTCTACCAGGCCGGCTCGGTGGTTCTGGTTGGCCTGCTGGCCTGGTATCTGGTTTCCAACACCCTGCATAATCTCGAAAAGCAGTCGATCGCCACCGGTTTCGGGTTTCTTAAAAAGGAAGCCTCATTCGAAATCGGCGAGTCTGTCATTCCCTATTCGGCCGCCGACACTTACGCGCGCGCCCTTCTCGTGGGAGCCTTGAACACCGTCAAGGTGTCGCTCATCGGGATCGTGTTCACCCTCATCCTGGGGGCGCTCATCGGGATCGCCCGCCTATCCACCAACTGGCTGGTTTCGCGCATGGCGGCCGCGTATATCGAGGTCATGCAGGACGTGCCGGTGCTGCTGCAGCTTTTTTTCTGGTACGCTATCTTTTACGAATCCTTGCCGTCGACTCGTCAGGCGCTGGCGCCCGTGAAAGGCCTGTTTCTCTGCAACCGCGGTCTGGTTTTCGCCGTGCCCAAGCCTGACCCGGTTTACGGCTATATGCTGATCAGCGCAGCCGCGGCGGCCTGCATCATCTACGTTATGCGCCGCTGGGCCCGCAAACGCCAGGCGCGCACTGGCCAAGGCTTCCCGGTTGTGCGGGTTTCCGTGGCACTGTTGATCGGAATGCCTCTGGCGATCTGGCTGGCCGGCGGAGCCCCCCTGACGATCAGCTATCCCAAACTCGTCGGCTTTAATTTCCAGGGGGGCATGACCCTGAGCCCCGAGTTCATGGCACTCCTGCTCGGGCTGGTACTTTACACCGCGGCCTTTGTGGCGGAAGTGGTCCGGGCAGGCATTCAGTCCGTCGGCAAGGGGCAGCGCGAGGCGGCGATAGCGATCGGGCTCAAGCCGGCTCAAGTGATTCAACTCGTGATCCTTCCCCAGGCCATGAGGGTCATCATTCCGCCGCTTACCAGCCAGATGTTGAATCTGACCAAGAACAGCTCGCTGGCGGTGGCGATCGGCTATCCGGATTTCGTATCGGTGGCCAACACCACCATCAACCAGACCGGGCAGTCGATCGAGGGGGTGGCGCTGATCATGGCGGTGTATCTCTTCTTCAGTCTGAGCACGTCCACCTTCATGAACTGGTACAATAAAAAGGTAGCTCTGGTCGAACGGTGAAAACGCCCATTACAGAATCGGATCGCTCCTTATCCGCTGCTGACGTGAAACCGCCGGTAACCCAGGTGGGGATCCTGGGCTGGATTCGAAGCAATCTCTTCAACGGGTGGTTCAACTCGATCCTGACGTTGCTGGCCGTGGTCTGCCTGGGGCTCATCGTTCCCGGGCTGGTAAAATGGGCTTTTATAGACAGCGACTGGTTTTCGTCCGCGGAGGCCTGTCGGCAGGCTGAGGGCGCCTGCTGGTCGGTCGTGACGCAGAACTTCCGGTTCATCATCTTCGGGTTCTATCCCTATGAGCAGCAGTGGCGGCCACTGGCCACCTTGCTGATCCTGTTTGGTTTTTTGATCTACAGCCATGACCGGCGCCGGTGGAGCAAAGGGCTCGGATACGCGGGAATCATGGCGCTGATAGCCATGGCGATCCTGATGAGCGGCGGCGTGTGGGGGTTGCCCCACGTGGAAACCGACAAATGGGGCGGGTTGCCGCTGACCTTGCTGCTGGCCATCTTCGCGCTTACGGCCGCCTACCCGCTCGGGGTTCTGCTGGCGCTCGGCCGGCGGTCGCGCATGCCGGTCATCAAGCTGATCTCGGTGGTTTACATCGAGATGATCCGCGGCGTTCCCCTCATCAGCCTGCTCTTCATGGGATCGATCATCCTGCCCCTGTTCCTGCCCGAGGGGGTGACTATCAACAAGATCCTCCGGGCGCTGGCGGCCATGATTCTATTCACCGCCGCTTACATTGCGGAGGTCGTCCGTGGAGGGCTCCAGGCCATGTCCCGCGGGCAGTACGAAGCCGCACAGTCCATCGGGCTGAGCTACTATCTGAGCATGCGTCTGGTCATCCTGCCGCAGGCACTGAAGATCGTGATCCCGCCGACGGTGAGCATCCTGATTTCAGCCTTCAAGGACACCTCCCTGGTGGTGATCATCGCGTTGTTCGACCTGCTCAAAACCACTCAAACGGTGATCTCCAATCCGGTCTGGATGGGTTTCAGCCGCGAGGCCTTCTTATTTATCGCCCTTTTGTATTTCCTGGGGTGTTTTTCCATGGCGAGTTTTAGCCGCAAGCTGGAGAAGGAACTGTCCACCGGACGTTGACCAAAACCGGGCGGACACGCAAGAGGTGATCATGAATGCAGCCCCATCGACCATCGAGGACGATTCCCAAGCTGAAAAGTCGATGATCGAAATGATCGACGTGCACAAGTGGTTTGGAGATTTCCATGTTCTCAAGGGAATCCATCTGAGCGTTCAGAAACAGGAGCGGATTGTCATCTGCGGGCCCTCCGGGTCGGGCAAGTCGACCTTGATCCGCTGCATCAACCGGCTGGAGGAACACCAGCGCGGCCGGATCGTGGTGGACGGCATCGAGCTGGGCGACAACATCAAACACATTGAAAAAATACGGGCCGAGGTGGGAATGGTGTTCCAGCATTTTAACCTCTTTCCCCACCTGACCATTCTGGAAAACCTGACGCTGGGACCCATCTGGGTGCGAAAATCCCCCAAGAAGGAGGCTGAGGAAAGCGCCATGCATTCCCTGGAGAAGGTCCACATCGCCGAGCAGGCCCGGAAGTACCCCGGGCAGCTTTCCGGAGGCCAGCAGCAGCGGGTGGCGATCGCCCGCAGCTTGTGCATGGCCCCCAAGGTGATGCTTTTTGACGAGCCCACCTCCGCCCTCGATCCGGAGATGATAAAGGAGGTCCTGGACGTGATGATCGACCTGGCGCAGGAAGGCATGACGATGATCGTCGTGACCCACGAAATGGGTTTTGCGCGCAGCGTGGCCCATCGCGTCCTCTTCATGGACTTCGGGCTGATCGTGGAAGCCAACACGCCCGATGAGTTTTTCAAAAACCCCCGCCATGAGCGCACCCGGCTTTTCCTGAACCAGATCCTCCACTGACAGGGTATCGGCGATATAGGCTGCGTTGCGACTCAAGCTCCGCGGGAGCCGCAACCGGCCACGATCAACCAGGGGTCGATCCCCGCGCCCTATTTTGTCCTTGCGCCGCCATTCGTTTTCTGCTCAGATAGCGCGCTGAAAAATCGAATTGCCTTGAAGATCCCATACAAAAGGAGAAACAGCCCATGAGCGACAATGTCCTGGTCACGCTTTCCTGCGGCACCGACAACCCCAACCGAACCACCCGCGCCTTGTTCTTCGCCATGGTGGCCAAGAAAAAAGGCAAAAATGTAGTCGTCTTCCTGCTGGACGAGGCCGTCTACCTCGCCAAGCGCGGCATCATTCAGCACCTGCGGGCCGCCACCGGAGACTCGGCCGACGACCACCTGACGTTTCTGCAGGAGTACGAAGTGCCCCTGCTCGTGTGCACGCCGTGCGCCGTCACGCGCCAGATCACCGAGGCCGACCTCGTCAAGGGAGCACGCATGGCCAAGGGGGACGAGATGATCGATCTGGCCTGCAGCAGCACCGTGCTGAGCTTTTGATTCGGAAAGAATCACTGAGAGGCTCAGCATGCACAGTCGGCGTCAAATCGATGAGTTACTGGAGATCATCCATGAGCTCATTGCAGGCGATGGCCGAACGCTTCGCCAAGATCGGCACCATCGACATGCGTATCGACTACCTGCGGCCGGGGATCGGCGATCACTTTATCGCCACAGGGTACGTCCTGCGCACCGGGAACAAGGTCGCCGTGACCCGTATGGAGCTGCACAACGACGCGGGGCAACTCATCGCCGTGGGCACAGGGGCCTATGTCGTCGCGTAGCAGCGGCAGCGGAGGTTACGAAACCAATTCTACCGATTGGCATTCATTCTAACGGTTCAAACCGGGCGGTGAAATGCCGCAGGACCGGCGGCTCCCAGGCGATGCGCATCCCGCGGATCGAGGCGCGTTTGGCGAAGACCTCGGCGATGCATTCCACCACATAGTCCATGTGGCTCTGAGTGTAGACCCGCCGCGGGATGGCGAGGCGCACCATCTCGAGCATGGCCGGCTGGAACTCGCCGGTCGTGGGGTTGGTTTTGCCGAACATGACGCTGCCGATCTCGCAGGAGCGGATCCCGCCCTCAAGGTACAGGGCGCAGGCGAGCGCCTGACCGGGGTATTGCTGCGGCGGGATGTGCGGCAGGAAGGCGCTCGCGTCCAGGTAAACGGCGTGCCCTCCCGCGGGCTTGAACACCGGCACCCCGAGCGCATCGAGCTTCTCCACCACGTACTCCGTCGAGCGGATGCGGTACTTCAGGTAGTCCTCGTCCACCACCTCTTCCAGGCCTTGGGCGAAGGCCTCGAGATCGCGGCCGGCAAGCCCCCCGTAGGTCGGGAACCCCTCGGTGACAATCAGGATGTTGCGCGCCTTTTGAGCGAGCTCATCGTCGTTCATGGCCAGGAACCCGCCGATGTTGACCAACCCATCCTTCTTGCCGCTCATGGTGCAGCCGTCGGCGTAAGAGAACATCTCCTGGGCGAGCTGCTTGACGGAGCGGCCCTTGCACCCCGGCTCGCGCGTCTTGATGAACCAGGCGTTTTCCGCAAACCGGCAGGCGTCAATGAAAAACGGGATCTTGCAGGAACGGCACAACTCCGAAACCCGCCGGATGCAGCCCATGGACACCGGCTGCCCGGCGCAGGAGTTGTTGGTCACCGTCATCATCACGAGCGGAATGTGCTCCCGGCCTTTTTCCTTGATCAGGCGCTCCAGGGCGGTGATGTTCATGTTGCCCTTGAAGTCTCTCACCAGCGAGGGGATCAGAGCCTCTTTCACCGGCAGGTCCGCAGCTTCCGCCCCGCTCATCTCGATGTTGGCACGCGTCGTGTCGAAATGGGTGTTGTTGGGGATGACCTTCCCCTTCCCCCCCATGATCGTAAAAATGATTTTCTCGGCGGCCCGGCCCTGGTGAGTGGGGATGATGTGCTTGAAGCCGGTCAGATCCTTGACCGTTTTTTCAAAGCGGTAGAAGCTGCGGGCGCCGGCGTAGGATTCGTCCCCGTCGAGCAGTCCGGCCCACTGCCGGGCGCTCATGGCCGAGGTGCCGCTGTCCGTCAGAAGGTCGATCAGCACGTCGTCCGCACGCACGCTGAAAAGATTGCAGCCCGCCTTCTTGAGGATGGCCTCGCGTTCCTGGCGGGTTGTAACGCGCAGGGGTTCAACCGACTTGATCCGGAAGGGCTCGATGATGGTCTTGATGGCCATGGGGTGTCCTGTGGTTGGGGGATAGGGGTATTTGGGTGTTTGGGTGTTTGGTATTTGGTATTTGGTATTTGGGTGTTTACCCGTTTAGTGTTCGGTGCGTGGCGTGTCCTTGGCCGGGGGGCGCGCATTATAACAGGGTGTTGAAAAACAAGCATCGGGCCGTCAGCCAAAGCGAGTATCGGCTGGAGGCTCGGAGGCTGGAACGCCAGGAGGCTTAAAAAATGGCAGAAAAGGTTTTGCTTCAAGCTTCCCAGCTTCCCAGCCTTCTAGCTTCGGACATAAAACGCATTTACAAAAGCCGCACAACGCAGGATCACGGCCTGAGGCGCGGTTTTTCAACAGCCTGTTGAGGTGCAGTCCAGTCAGCATCCATAACACCCGACTCCGAACCATGTCAACCGGGCGCCGGCGGGCATTGCTAAAAACGACTGTTTTTATTAAAATCTGAGTGAGCGATACGTATTTTGGTTTTTACGGAAGGAGCCGGAATTCATCATGGACTACACCAACGAGCTCGGACAACCCGTTGGGTTCCCGGTGGCGGGCTGGCGTGAACGGCCGCGGCCGCCGCGAACGGCACTGACGGGGCGCTACTGTGCGGTAGAACCGCTTCAGCCCGAGGTTCACGCCGTCGACCTCTATGAGGCCTACCTCGAGGACAAAACGCACCGGGTCTGGACCTACCTGCCCTATGGGCCATTTCAGACCCGTGAGGGCTATCGGGAATGGCTGGAGTCATACGGCACGGGCAATGACCCCCTGTTTCACGCCGTCATCGATCTGAAAACATCGCGAGCCGCGGGTGTCGCCAGTTATCTCAATATAAAGCCGGATGTGGGCGTCATTGAAGTCGGGCACCTAAATTACGCCCCGCCGCTGCAGCGAACCCCCGCGGCGACCGAAGCGATGTTTCTCATGATGCGCCGGGCGTTCGATGAATTGGGATATCGGCGCTACGAGTGGAAATGCGATGGCTTGAATGCCGCTTCGCGCAGAGCGGCCGAGCGGCTGGGGTTTGTGTTTGAGGGCGTCTTTCGCCAGGCGACGATCTACAAGGGCCGCAACCGCGATACGGCTTGGTACTCGATCATCGACGCGCAGTGGCCCGCCTTGAAAAAGTCCTTTGAACGCTGGCTTGAACCGGGCAACTTTGACTCCCAAGGGCGCCAGCGGCTCCGCTTATCGGATGTGATCCATCCAAAAATGTGAACGCCGGTCCGGCGGGTGGGCTTGGAAGTGGTTTCAAAACCGCGGATCACGCGCGAAGCAGCAGCATAAGCGGCCGGCGGAGCATCCTGGCGCTCCGCTCACGGCAGGCGCTTTTCGGCCGCCGCCCTGAGAATCTCGCAGACCAAGTGCGTGTTGGGAACTACGCTGTCGAGTTCTAGGTATTCGTCCGCGCTGTGGGCGCGGCCGCCGCGAGGCCCCATGGCATCAACGGTGGGGATCCCCATGGCAGCCGTAAAATTACCGTCCGAGCCGCCGCCGGTGCTGATGAGCTTCATTTCCATGCCCAGGCCTTCGCCGATGCGGGCAATCTGCTCCCACAGCCGCCAGGTCGCCTCCGAGGGCACCATGGGCATCCGGTTGATCTCCCCCCGCACCTCCACCCGCACACCGTCGGCTTTCCCGCTGGCGGAAATGGCCTGAAAACTGGCCTCGATGCGCCGGGCCTCTTCGAGGCTGGCAATCCGGACATCGAAGCCCGCCTGCGCGAAATCCGGAATCACATTGCCCGCCGTACCCCCCGCGATGGTGGTCACGCTGACCGTGGTGCCCGCTTCCGGCCGGGCAAAAACGGCCGCCGCCAGCACCTGGTGGGCGAGTTCCAGCACGGCGTTGGCGCCCTTCTCGGGTTCCACCCCGGCATGGGCCGCCCGGCCGTGGCAAAGGATTTCGAAGCCGGCCACCCCCTTGCGCTGCAGCACCCGTTGGCCGGTGGAACGACAGGCCTCGAACACCAGCACCCGGCGGCTTTTGGCGGCGAGAGCCTCGAACCACGGGCGCGATGCCCGCGAGCCGATCTCCT
Source organism: uncultured delta proteobacterium (assembly GCA_963785045.1). Lineage (GTDB taxonomy): Bacteria > Desulfobacterota > Desulfobacteria > Desulfobacterales > SpSt-501 > SpSt-501. Next base: position 25,020 of record CAWAUC010000011.1, read on the forward strand.
CGTCGCTGTTGAAGGCGATGCAAATCGAGAGGTCGGCGGCGATGCCGGCATGCTGAACCGCCTCCGCCGCATACAGAACGCTGAGCAACCCCGCCTTCATGTCGCACACGCCGGGCCCCCACGCCCGGCCGTCGCGGATGCTGAAGGGGCGCTGTCGGGCCGTCCCCACCGGGAAAACGGTATCCATGTGGCCCAGAAAAAGAAAATCAAAACGGCCGTTCGCCGGATGGTCCTTGCGGTTGACGATCTCCAGGCAGGGAACCGCCCCGCCATCGAATTCCAACGCCCGGGTATGCCATCCGAGCCGATCAAAGCGCTCCTTGAAAAACCGGGCGACCGCCGCAAGCCCCGGCGTGTGGCCGCTGCCGCTGTCCACGTTGACGAGGGTCGCGAGGTCCTGCAGAAACGGGTCGTAGTGCGACGCGATAAACGCATGCATGTTCAATATCCTTTCATCCGGATTGATTGGCCGACTATCCTGATTTGGTTGGGCTGTCAAGGCGACGATTGCCTGGAGGCTCGGAGGCTGGAACGCCAGGAGGCTAAAAAAGGGCAGAAATGGTTTTTCTCCAAGCTTCCTAGCTTCCCAGCCTTCTATCCTTCTAGCTACCGGACATAAAACGCATTTACAAAAGCCGCACAACGCCGGATCACAGACTTAGGCGCCGTTATTCAATACCCTGTTCAGTCGTGCGGCCGGCCACCGGGCGCCTGCATTCGATGCTTGACTCCGATGGGTATTTCTGGTCTTTATGCTCCAAGATCCGCCGATCCGTAAAGCCAAAATTGAGCGATTCTGTCGATTGAAGACCCCCGCAGCAAGCTGCGGGGAATGCGCTCGCTGGTGCGGTTCACATCGTGGCCCGCCGGGCTCAACCGTGCGCAGGGGCCGCCGCAGTTAACATCCAAAACGATCAAGGAGGGGATTATGGCAAGAAAGGGAGTCCTGTTTTTCATGCTCGTTGCTGCCGTTTTGAGCCTTTGCGGCCTCGCGCATGCCCAGAAGACCTTGACCATGGGGATCTACCAGGAGCCTGAAAACCTCAACACCTACGTCGGCGTTCAAACCGTCATCACATACGTGCACAAGCCCTTTGCCGAATACCTGATCGACGTCAATGAAAAAGGCGAGTATTTTCCGGTGTTGGCCGCGGAAGTCCCCACCGTGGAAAACGGAGGGGTGTCCAAAGACGGACTGACCATCACCTACAAGCTGCGCAAGGGAGTGAAGTGGAGCGACGGCGCGCCGTTCACCTCCGCCGACGTCAAGTTCACCTGGGAGGCGGTCATGAACCCGAAGAACCTGGTCAAGAGCAAGTCGGGCTACGACCTGATCCAGGCCGTGGAAACCCCCGACAAGTATACGGCCGTCGTCAAGTACAAGGAATTCTATGCGCCGTACCTGACCCGCTTTGCGCCCGTGCTGCCCAAGCACATTCTGGGCAAGCTCGACAACATGAACGACGCGCCGTACAACCGGATGCCGGTAGGCACCGGACCCTTCATGGTGACCGAGTGGGCTTCCGGCAACTACATCGCCATGGTCAAAAACCCTTACTACCGCGATGCCGAGAAGGTGAAAATCGACAAGCTCTTCTTCAAGATCATCCCCAGCCGCGAAGTCGGCATTGCCCAGCTTCAGGCCGGCGACATCGACGGGGTCTGGGACCTGATCGAGGCCCAGATTCCGATGATGGAAAATAACCCCGAACTGGCCCTTTGCCTGTCCAACGCGCTCACCTCCGAGCGGCTGATTCTCAACCTCAGCACGCCGTCCCCCCCGAACAACGGCAATCCGGATTTTCCCCACCCGATTTTAGGTGATCTGAAGGTGCGCCAGGCCATCGACTGTGCCATAGACCGGAAGGCCATCGTCGACAAGCTGCTCTTTGGAAAAGCGAAACCGGGCACCAGCGAGATCCCGCATGGCTGGGCCTCCGACCCCGACATCAAACCGGTCGCCTACAACTCGGAGAAGGCCAAAAAACTTCTGGATGACGCCGGCTGGAAAAGCGGACCCGACGGCATCCGCCAGAAGGGCGACAAACGGCTGCGGTTGAAGATCACCACGACCACGGGCAACAAGCTGCGGGAGATGGTGGAGCAGGTGCTGGTCGACCAGATGAAACAGGTCGGCATCGAGTTTTTTATCGAAAACGTCCCCTCATCGGTGTTGTTCGGCTCCTGGGCCAACGATGCGGACCGCAAGAAGGGCCGCTATGACATCATGATGTACACCACGGGCCCGGGCATCGATCCGCATCAGCAGTTCGAAGGCTATTTCCATTCCAAAAACATCCCGACCGAGGCCAACGGCGGCAGCGGCTACAACTACACCCGCCATCGCGACGCCGAGCTGGACAAATGGCTGGATATAGCCGGCACGTCCACCCGCATGGCCGACCGGGCCCATGCCTACCGAATGGCTCAGCAGCGGGTCTCCGAAATCGTGCCGCACATCTATCTGTACCAGCGGCTGACCGTCCACGGCTTCCGCAGCTATGTGAAAGGCTGGGTCCCCAATGGCAACGGCATCATCGACGCCGTGGAGACCTGGAACGTCGCCGACTGGTATATCGACAAGAAGTAGCCGTTTCTGCGCGGATGAACCGGGCGGCGCTCCCGGCAGGGAGCGCCGCCCGCCGCCTCATGGGTGATTCATGAAATACGCCTTCGTTCTGCGCCGGCTGCTGTCGGTCGTCCCGGTGTTGCTCATCATCACGTTCGCCACCTTCTTCCTCATGCAGCTGCTGCCGGGCGGCCCGCTCGCGGCCTACGAGAACAACCCGGAAATCTCGCAGAAAGACATCGAGCGCCTGCGCCACGAAATGGGCCTGGACCGGCCGATCCACGTGCAATACTGGTCGTGGCTCAAAAATTTTGCACGGGGAGACTGGGGCTACTCCTTTACCACGAAACGGCCGGTGCTCACCGAGATCTGCGATCGGCTTCCCAACACCCTTTACCTGACAGGCATATCCCTGATCGTGGCACTGATCATCGCCATTCCGGCGGGGATTCTCTCGGCCACCCGGCAGTACTCCGTTTTCGACCACATCACCACGACCATCGCCTACATCGGCCGATCCATGCCGGTGTTTTATTCCGGGCTGCTTCTGATCATCATCTTCAGCATCTGGCTCAGGTGGCTTCCCAGCGGGGGCATGCAGACCCTCGGCAAGGAGTTCTCGCTGATCGACAGCCTGCGGCACTTGTTTCTGCCGGTGCTGAGCCTGTCGACGCTGATCGCGGCCAAGTACGTCCGATTTCTGCGTACGAGCATGCTCGAAGTCATCCACCTGGACTACATTCGAACGGCAGCGGCCAAAGGGCTGGACGAGCGCGTGATCATTTACAAGCACGCCTTCCGCAACGCCGCCATCCCGCTGGTGACCGTCGTAGCCATCGATCTGCCGGTTCTCTTTGCCGGCGCCCTGTTTACGGAAACCATCTACTCCTGGCCCGGCATGGGTCGGCTGTTCGTGGACGCGGCCACCCGCTTCGATTACTCCGTCGTCATGGGGATCGTGGCCGCGATTGCGTTTCTGGTGGTGGTGTCGAACCTTCTGGCGGACGTCGTCTATGCGATGCTGGACCCCCGGATCACCTACTCGTAGCGGAGAAGCAATGGCCAGGGGCGCTTTCCACGAAAAACACAAAAACCAGCTGTGGTATCTGACGCTGCGGCAGTTTGTGCGCCACACGATGGCGGTCTTCGGCGTGTGCATAATGGCCGTGGTCGTTTTTTCCGTGGTGTTCGTGGACCGGATCTCGCCCTACGACCCGGAGGCGCCGGATCTGTCCAACATGCTCTCGCCGCCGAGCTTCGCCCACCCCCTCGGCACCGACGAGCTCGGCCGCGACATGCTGACCCGCACGCTCTTCGGCGGCCGGGTCTCGCTGATCGTCGGCATTTTCGCCATGCTGGTCGCCGTCACGCTGGGGAGCCTCGTCGGGGCTGTGGCCGGCTATTTCGGGGGGGCCGTGGACAACCTGCTCATGCGCTTCACCGACTTTGCCCTGGCCTTTCCGCGGATTTTCGTGTTGATCCTGTTCGCCATCGTCTTCATGCGACCGCCATTCAGCGACAACCCTCTCATCGTTCTCGTTTTCAACATCCTTTACAAGATGCCCGTCGCGCGCGTCGTGTTCGTGATCGGCATCCTGGGCTGGATGGACGTCGCCCGCCTGGTGCGCGGCTCCTTTCTGGAAATCAAGAACTTGGAATATGTTGAATCCGCGCGGGCCCTGGGTGCCGGAACGCCCCGGATCATGGTCCGCCACATCCTTCCGAACGCCCTCGGGCCGATCATCGTCGCCGCCAGCCTGGGAGTGGCGGATGCCATCATCTCCGAGTCGGGCTTGAGTTTTCTGGGGCTTGGCATCCAGCCCCCGACGGCCACCTGGGGCAACATGCTCAAGAATGCCTTGGACCAGATTTTTGCCGCCCCCTGGACGGCCATCGTTCCGGGCTTCATGATCTTCCTGACGGTGCTGAGCATCAACTACATCGGCGACGGGCTGCGCGACGCCTTCGACCCCAGAAAGATCCTGTAGGTTGACAAGGGTGTTGAAAAACAAGCACTCGGAACCCCTCATCGAGGACATCATCCTGTCCCGCGGCACGCGGGGCATGGACCGGATTCGCGGCGCCGTCCCGGCGGGCTACTGCGCCCGCGCCGCGCGGCTGCTCCTCGAAAGCAAGGGCCGCGTGCTCATCGGCACCGGCTTTCCGGTCGGCGGCAGCTTCGAGACGGATGGGCCCATCGGCGCGATTGCGCTGTACCGCGTCCTTGAGCGGCTGGGCCATGAAGCCATTTTCGTCTGCGCGCCGCCGATATCGAAGGTCTTGGCCGATGATTTTCGGACCCTGGAAGTCCCGATCCTGAGCGGGGACGCCACACGGCCGATTGTCGAATCGGCGCTGGCCGACATCCAGCCGTCGGTGATCGTCTCCATCGAACGGCCCGGTGTCGCCAAAGACGGGCGCTACTACAACATGCGCGGCAAGGACATCAGCGACCACCTGGCCAAGTTCGACCTGTTTTTCGACCTCTGCGAATGCCCGACCATCGGGGTCGGGGACGGCGGCAATGAAATCGGGATGGGCAACGTCATCGCGGAGTTGGCCCACCTGCCCATCATCCCCTCGGTGACCCGCTGCGATGTGCTGGTCATCGCCACCGTGAGCAACTGGGGCGTCTACGGGATCATCGCGGCGATGAGCCGCGAACTGCACCAGGACCTCTTCAGTCTTTTCGACCCGGTGCAGATCGCCCGGCATCTGGTCGGCCGGGGGGCCGTGGACGGCAAGACCGGGTTCGCGGAATGCTCGGAGGACGGGTTTCCGCCCGAGGTGGGGCTGTCCATTATCGCCCAGCTGCGCGAGCTGGCAACGGCAGGTGGTGTATGAACGCCGGGCGTAACCGGGCACCGGCACGCAAAGCGCGGGGAGAACTCAAGGGTACCGTCGTTGAGTTCGTCGGTCGAAGCGCCTGGTCGACACTGTATTGACCGGAGGCTTGTCGCTGGCCGCCTATGCCTTCTTGAGTGTTTTCACGACAAGCACGAGGACGACGGCCCCGATGGTCGCAACGATGATGCTTCCTATCGTTCCGGCGGCTGAGAGGCCGACGAGGCGGAAGAGAAATCCTCCGATGAACGCGCCGATCACGCCCATCACGATGTCACCCAGCACGCCGAAACCGGCTCCCTTGGTAAGTTTTCCCGCCAACCAGCCCGCGATCAAGCCGACTAAAAGAAACCACACGATATGCATGGGCTACCGCCCTTCATGATCGGAGACGATCTCGTTCGTCACATTATCGACTACGACGGGGCACTCGAAGTAGGTCACTGACGGTGCTGCTCCGTATTTTCCACGCACGAAATTTTTCCACTCCGTCGTGTAGAGGCCCTCAGCGTGCTTCCGGGATTTCCACAGGTAGACTCCGCCCGCGGTTCCGCCATCCTGGGAAAGAAGGTAGTACTTGCGCAGCAGGCCGGGTGTTTCGCGGTACCTGGCCGCAGTGCTAAGAAAGATCTCCTGCGCCTTCTCACGCGTGACCGGTTGCGGAAGCTTGAACTGAACCAGCGCGGTAATCATGTTGATTTCCTCCTGAGGTTCGGACAACCCCTCGAGCACAATGTCAGATGCGTTTCTTCAATTGGTCGGCAATCGATTGATTCAGCAACTTCTGGGCTTCGATGAGTTTTTTGAACTTTGATTCTATTTTCTCGATGTTTCGAGACAGAATCGCTTTCAGCAAATCGCCCTCCATTTCAGCAACCTCGATTCTTTCATAATAGTCCATTGTTTCTTTGAGATGGGCGATAACGATCTTGCCGGTCAGGATCGGGTGGTTGTTCGTTACATTGGCATCCCCGAATCGCGTGCCATGTTCAAGCTCAACTTCTAAACCTTTTCGGAAAGCCTCAAGGGGGATCTTCATCCCTTGGGTGTTCACGATAGTGAGGATCGTGGATGCTTCTTCTCCTGAAACCGTTGGCTCCGTGATCTTGGACCAGTTACGCAATCCAATTTCGTCGCAGACTCGTTTCACTTCCTCAACAGTGACATACTCGGGCAATTTCATTGTTTCCTCCTTTACAGACTGTTAAACCGTCCGCATGACTTGCAACTCGTTACAGATGATGCCGTCAACCCCCAAGGCAAGGACTTTTTTCGCCTCGGCGGCGGTGTTGATGGTCCAGGGGAAAACCTTGAGGCCGGCGGCATGCAGCATGTCCACCTGGTCGTGCGTGAGGATGCTGAAGCGGGGGTGCCAGGAAAAGGCTTTTATTGCACGAAGCATGTCCAGGACGCTTTGGTCCGCCTTATGATCCGAGAGGTAAGCGATTGCCGGCGGGTCGTCCATGGCGGCAATGCGCTCGAGAATGCGCCGGTCGAAGCTCGAGATGATCACACGGTCCATGGCTCCGCTTGTTTTGACGAGCTTGACTACCTGGTGTTCGACGGCGTCGGCAGGGTAGCCCGCCTCAAAGGCGCTCTCCTTGATTTCGATGTTCAGCATGCACCGGCCCGCGGTCAACCGCAGCACCTCCGCCAACTCCGGCACCCGCTCTGCGGCAAAGCGCGCATCGAACCAGCTCCCGGCGTCGAGTGCCTGGATCGCCTCGAGCGTATGACCCTTCACCGGGCCCTTCCCCGTCGTGGTGCGGTCCAGCGTGTCGTCGTGGATGACGACCACTTTGCGATCCCGGGTGAGCGTGACATCCAGCTCGATCATGTCGCAGCCGGCCTGCATGGCCCCTTCGAAGGCGGCCAGTGTGTTTTCCGGGTACCGCGCCGGGTAGCCGCGATGACCGATGAGCAGGGGGCGACCGAATCGGGTCAGGTCGAGAGATGGGCTCATGTTTCTCAATCCAATCTGCTAAAAGGTGTTTCCGGATCGAAAAGGTGCAGCTTCTCCGTCGGGATGAAAAGCCTGACGGTGGCATGCTTTTCGATGCGGTGCACGTCGGGCAGCCGCACGATGAGCGAAACGTTGCTCTCGCTGAAATGCCCGTGCACCAGGGTGTCGGCGCCGAGCAGTTCCACGTGATCGACCGTCAAGCGAAGGCCCCCCTCACGATTGTCGTCCAACTCCAGATGCTCCGGCCGCACCCCCAGGATCACTTTTTTGCGGGAGGCGGGAAGCCCAGCACCGTTCAGTGGAATCCGGACGGACCCCGGCAAAACCAATTCTCGGCCATTCTCGCCCACCTCCGCCTCGATGAAATTCATGGCCGGCGAGCCGATGAAACCGGCCACGAACATGGTGGCCGGCCGCTCGTAGACCTCGAGCGGGGAGCCGATCTGGGCGGCGTAGCCGTTGTCCATCACTACCAGGCGGTCGCCCAGCGTCATGGCCTCCACCTGGTCGTGGGTTACGTAGACGCTGGTGATTTTGAGATCCTCGTGCAGCTTGCGGATCTCAAGGCGCATCTGCACCCGCAGCTTGGCATCCAGGTTGCTGAGGGGCTCGTCGAACAGGAACACCTTGGGCTCGCGCACGATGCAGCGCCCCATGGCCACCCGCTGGCGCTGGCCGCCCGAGAGCTGCCGGGGCTTGCGGTCCAGCAGTGCGCTCAGCTCGAGGATCTTTGCGGCATTGCGCACCCGCTGGTCGATCTCATCCTTCGCCATGCGGCGCATCTTCAACCCGTAGGCCATGTTGCGGTAAACGGTCATGTGGGGATAGAGGGCGTAGTTTTGAAAGACCATGGCGATGTCGCGCTCGGCCGGCTCCAGCCGGTTCACCACCCGCCCGTCAATGGCGACCTCGCCGGAGGTGATTTCCTCCAGCCCCGCAATCATCCGCAGCAAAGTTGATTTGCCGCAGCCCGAGGGACCCAGGATGACGATGAACTCGCCGTCCTTGATGTCGCAGCTGATGCCGTGAAGGACTTCGGATTTGCCGAAGCGCTTGGTCACATTCCGGATGCCGACGTCTGCCATGGGAGCCTTGGTCTTTGGGTGTTTGGGTCTTTAGGTGTTTAGGTGTTTAGGTGTTTGGGTGTTTGGGTGTCCTGGTATCGGGATGCCTCAGTTATTGTGCTTTTCCCTAAACACCTAAATACCTATCCACCTAAACACCCCATCTTCACTTCTCGGTTTCCGTCATTCCGCGCACAAACTGCTTCTGCATGAAAATCACCACCAGCACCGGCGGCAGCATGGCCAGAATGGTGGAGGCCATGATGATGTGCCATTCGGCCTGGCCCTCGCCCACATCCAGCATGCGCTTGATGCCGATCAGCAGCGTGTAGTACTTCTCGTCGCTCGTGATCAACAGCGGCCAGAGATATTGGTTCCAGCCGTAGATGAACAGGATCACGAAAAGCGCCGCGATGGAGGTGCGCGACATCGGCATCAGGATGTCGAAAAAGAAGCGCATGGGCCCTCCGCCGTCGATGCGATGAGCTTCGCACAGCTCGTCGGGCACCGTCATGAAAAACTGGCGGAACAGGAAGGTGGCGGTGGCCGAGGCAATCAGAGGGAAAATCAATCCGGAATAGGAATCAAGTAGTTGTAGGTCCGCAGCCACCTTGTACGTCGGCAGGATGCGGACTTCCACCGGCAGCATCAGGGTGATGAAGATCATCCAGAAGAAGACCATCCTCAGCCGGAAGCGGAAATAGACGATCGCAAACGCGGCCAGCAGCGAGATGCTGATTTTTCCGAAGGTAATCCCCAAGGCCATGATCAGGCTGTTCAGCATCATGGTGCCGACGGTGGCGCCGACATTCTGGGGCCCCACGGTAAGGGCCTGCAGGTAGTTTTCCACGAGGTGGCGGCCGGGCAGCAGCGGAAAGGATTTGGTGATCTCCGCCAACGTGTGCGTCGAGGCGACAAAGGTGACATAGATCGGAAAGGCCAGGACCAACGCGCCCAGGATGAGCACGGCATGGGTGACCAATGTGAGAAACGGACGGTGCTCAACCATATTCCGGCCCTGCATCAGTAATGCACCTTTCGTTCGATGAAACGGAACTGGACCACGGTGAGCATGATCACCACGATCATCAGAATCACCGACTGGGCCGCCGAGCCGCCGAGGTCCAGGTTAATGAAACCGTCGTTGAACACCTTGTACACCAAGATGTTCGTGGCGTAGTTGGGCCCGCCGCGGGTGAGGGCATGGATCACGCCGAAGGTGTCGAAAAACGCGTAGACGATGTTGACCACGATCAGAAAGAATGCGGTCGGCGACAGCAGCGGGAACACGATGGTCCAGAAGCGCCTCCAAGGTCCGGCGCCGTCGATCGCGGCCGCTTCGATGAAGGAATTGGGGTATGGACTGAAGGCCCGCCAGGAAAAACAGAAAGTTATAGGAAACTTCGCGCCAGGCCGACGCGATGATGACGAGAGTCATGGCCTGCGTCCCATTGAGCGTGTGGTTCCAATTCACGCCCACTTTCTCAGGAAAAAGGCCATCATGCCAACCGTGGGGTTGAACAGGAAGTACCAGAGAACGCCGGCCACGACGGGGGCCACCGCGTATGGCCAGATGATCAGCGTTTTGTAAACGGTTGCGCTGCGCACGGCCCGGTCGGCCATGACGGCGAGCAGCAGCGCCAGCGGACAGGGCCAGGCCGGCGACCGAAAAGCTGAAAACGAGCGTCACGTGAAAGGAGTGCAGGTACTCCGCACTGGTGAAGAGGTCCTTGAAATTGTCGAACCAGACGAAAGCGGATGAGGTCCCGAAGGGGTCTTCCTGCAGCAGCGACTGGCGGATCGCCTGGGAGGCCGGCCAGATGAAAAACACCATGGTAACGATGATCTGGGGCGCGACCAGAATGTAGGGCAAAACCCTGCTCTTGAAAACGACGCGCTTTTCCATGCTCGATCCGCAGCTCAAGCTCCCCCTGCGGTCATGCAGCCCGCGGGTCGGACAAGTTGTGGGAGCGGCAGAGTGCCGCTCCCACAACTCCAAAAATCAAGGCGTGCTATTTATGGGTCTTTTCGAATTTAACCAGCAATTCGTTGCCGGCCTTGACGGCGTCGTCCAAGCCCTGCTTGGCCGTCTTTTGGCCTGCAAAGATCGCCTCGAACTCGTTGTCCATGATGTCGCGCGTCTTGGCATGATCGCCGAAGCGAATGCCCTTGGAGTTTTCGGTCGGCTTGTGCAGCGTCATCTGCAGGATCGCCGTTTCCGTGCCGGGATTCTTTGCATAGAAACCCTGCTTCTTGGTCAATTCGTAGGCGGCCTTGGTGATGGGCAGATATCCGGTGAACTGGTGCCAGTCGGCCATTACCTCAGGCGAGGAAATGTAGTTGAAAAAAGCGGCAACCCCTTTGTATTCCGCCGGCTTGAATCCGTTCAGCACCCACAGGCTAGCGCCGCCGATGATGGTGTTCTGCGGGGCGCCCTTCTGATCCGGCCAGTAGGGGAGCATGGCAGTCCCGAACTCGAATGGGCAGGTCTTCTTGAATCCGGCGTAACTGGCGGAGGAGGCTGTGAACAACGCCACCTCCCCCGTGTTGAACTTGGCATTGCCGAGATCGGTCCGGCCGCCGTAAATGAATATCTTGTCCTTCTGCCAGTCGGCGAGCTGCTGGATATGTCTCACATAGAGCGGGGTGTTGAAGGTGTAGCGCGCATCCAGGCCGCCGAAACCGTTGGCCTTGGTCCCGAAGGGCACGTTGTGCCAGGGGCCCAGATTTTCGAGCTGGATCCAGCCGTTCCAGGAGGATGACAACCCGTAGGGGCTCGCACCGGCTGCAATCAGCTTTTTGGCGGCTTCACCGACTTCGGGCCAGGTCTTGGGGGGCTTGGCGGGATCCAGGCCGGCCTTTTTAAAGGCATCGATATTGTAATACAGGATCGGGGTGGAACTATTGAAGGGCATGGACAGCATCTTGCCGTCTTGGGTGGTGTAATACCCGGCGACGGTAGGCAGGTAGGCGTTGGGGTCGAACGGCAGACCGGATTGCTTCATGACTTCGTACACCGGCTTGATGGCACCCTTGGCCGCCATCATGGTGGCCGTACCCACTTCGAACACCTGCAGGATGTGGGGCGGGTTCTTGGCGCGGAAAGCCGCAATGCCGGCCGTCATGGTATCCGAATAGCTGCCCTTGTACGTCGGCACCACTTTGTATTGGGTCTGGGATTTGTTGAAGCTCTCGCAGATTTCGTTTACCTTCTCCCCAAGAACGCCTCCGTGGGCGTGCCACCAGTTGATGGTGATGGGGGCTGCCAATGCCAACCCCGGCAGCAGCATGATCGCTAACGCCGCAAGGGCCATCCTCAAATTACCCAAGTGCTTCATGGGTTCCTCCTTTTCGCTGAATTCGGTTTGACCGCAGTTCACATCGCCGTTGGAGCATTTATCGTGATGAAAACCAAAAACGTGTGAGAAAACGGATAGGCGCGTGCTAGATATTGATACCAGGTAGAAAACTATTTCATGAAGGGGGGCATAGTCAATCGAAATCTGGCGGCGGCAACTATCCTGACGGCAGTTGCTCTTATTGGTGCTGGTCGCCCCCGGCATATAACAGGCGCCACCACCGTTTCTGAAACCTGAGTTGAGCGATACTTATTTTGGCCCCTGCGCACGGCTGACCCCAGCGGGCCTCGATGTGAATCGACAGAATCGCTCAATTTAGGTGAAAAGCCTCTGGAAGGCGAACGGGAAAAGCGCTATTTGCTGCGCGTAAACAGGTACAGCACCCCGATCGTCGCCTGGCAGGCAACGCAGATCAGCAGCGCGGCGCCGAACGCCTGCGGGCCGCGGGAGGCTTCCGGGTAAAGACCCTGCATGGCGATGCCGAGGCCCTGCAGGAAGACCGCCGGGCCCATCATGGTGAAGAAGTTGGTCCCGCTCATGGCGGCACCGGCCATGTCCTTCGGGACGAGTGCCTTGATGTGGGCATAGACGTGCATGCCGCTGGCCGAGGCGAGCCCGAAGGCGAGAAACATGCTCCCGACGACGAGCACGCTTGTGCCCGGCGGCAGCGTTCTCAATCCAAACGTCACCAGCGCCAGCATCAGCAGGCCGCCGGCGACGACCCACTTCGGTGTCTCGAAAACACGGTCGGAGACCGCACCCCACAGCGGCCCGCCCAACATCAACCCGAGGTTCATCATCAGCAGGATGTTCCCCGCCTGCACGGGCGAAAACCGCATGACTTCCATCAGCAGGGGGCCCGCCCACAGGGCCTGCAGCGCCGCGTGGGTCCCGTAGCGCACGAAGGTGCCGGCCGAGATGATCCAGTAGTCCTTGCTGCGCATCAAGATTGCCAGGTTGCCGAACAGAGCGGCCGGCCTGAAACCTCCGGTCGGCTGCGGCGAGGTCGGCGCCCGGCCGGCCGGCCGGTCCTGAACCACCCAGAACAGCGCGAGGGTCAGCAGGAGGTGGACGACGATAATGGCCTGGACGCTCAGGCGCCAGCCGATCTGCTCGGCCATCAAAACCAGCGGGGTGGCGGCCACGACGTTGCCCAGGGTTCCGATCGCGTAGAGCAGGCCGGAGGCCGTCGCGAAGGCGCGCGGCGGGAACCATTCCGTGAGCAGCTTCAGGGGCCCCATCAGATTGCAGGCCATCCCCACCCCGAGCAGCAGGCGGCCGGCCAGGCCCATTCCCAAGCCATGCGCCAGGGAGAACATGCCGGCGCCGGCCATCCCCACAAACGAAAAAGCGATCATAAGCCGCTTCGCCCCGAGCTTGTCGAGGAAAAGGCTGATCGGGATCTGAGTCAATGAAAAGGCATAGAAAAACCCCGCGGACAAAAGCCCCAGGCCTTCGGTGTCAAGACAGAGGTCCTTGATCAGCCATGGGGCGAGGACGGCGTTCGTGGTCCGGTAGAGTTGGGAGATGAAAAGATGCAGCGAGCAAAGCGCAAAGATGAGCCAGGCGCGTACCATAAGTTAGCTCGATGCTCGACGTTGACGTGGTCAGCCAAGCATCCCGTATCCGGAATCGCGTATCTGTCCCTGTCTATCCCCGCGTTCCAGGGATGTCAAAAGAAATGCGTTGATCGCCGGCCCGCTCACGGCATCCTCCTGTTGACACTCCGCGATCTCTTTTATACTCTGAGAAGGTTGCCGGCTCACAATCGATCTGGCAGGCTGTTGAAAAACGGCGGCGCGCGCCGTGATCCGGCGTTGTGCGGCTTTTGTAAATGCGTTATATGCCCGAAGCTTGAAGGCTGGGAAGCTTGAAGCAAAACCGTTTCTGCCTTTTTTTAGCCTCCTGGCTTTCCAGCCTCCAGCCTCCAGCCAATAGTCGCCTGGGCTGACGGCCCGATGCTTGTTTTTCAACACCCTGCTAGGTGCGAACACCACCAGCGCGAGGAAGAAAGAGGAGGGAGATCCCAGCATGCCGACTATTGACCCCAAAGATTTCAGAGACATAAACCCCGGCGAGCGCCTGCTGATGGGGCCCGGCCCGAGCGACGTGCCGGCCCGGGTCCTGCAGGCCATGGCCGCACCCTGCATCGGCCACCTCGACCCCTATTTTCTGACCACCATGAACGAGACCCAACAGTTGCTGCGCCACCTCTTCCAGACGGGCAACGCCTTGACGATGCCCGTCTCGGCCACGGGCAGCGCCGGCATGGAGGCCTGCTTCGTCAACCTCGTGGAGCGCGGCGACGAGGTGGTGGTGGCCGTCAACGGGGTGTTCGGAACGCGCATGTGCGACATCGTCAACCGCATCGGCGGCAAGCTGATCAAGGTGGATTGCGAGTGGGGCCGCGCCGTCGACCCGGATGCTGTCGCCAAAGCCGTGAAGGGCTGCCAGCCGAAGGTGGTGGCCGTGGTGCACGCCGAAACCTCGACCGGGGCCTGCAGTCCCCTCGAAGAGATCTCGCAGATCGCCCACGCGGCCGGGGCGCTTTTCCTGGTGGACTGTGTTACGTCTTTGGGCGGGTTGGACGTCCCCATCGATCAGCTGAAGATCGACGCGGCCTATAGCGGCACCCAGAAATGCATCTCCTGCCCGCCGGGGCTCTCGCCGCTCACCTTCAGCGCCGCGGCCATCCAGGCCCTGGAGCAGCGCAAGCAGCCGGTCGTGAGCTGGTACCTGGATCTGGGCATGGTGGGCGACTACTGGGGCAACGAGCGCAAGTACCATCACACCGCGCCGATCAACATGATCTATGCCATCCGTGAGGCGCTGCGCATCATCGCCGAGGAAGGGCTCGCGGCGCGCTTCGCGCGGCATCGGTTGAACCACCGCGCTCTCGTCGCAGGGCTGGAGGCCATGGGGCTTTCCATGCTCGTGCCCGAGAAGGAGCGGCTGCCGATGCTCAACGCCGTTCGCATCCCGGAGGGCGTCAACGACGCCAAGGTGCGCAAGGCGCTGCTCAACGACTTCGCCATCGAAATCGGCGGCGGCCTGGGGCAGTTCGCCGGCAAGGTCTGGCGCGTCGGCCTGATGGGTCATTCCTGCCGGCGCAAAAACGTGGCTCTGTTCCTGACCGCCCTCGAAACCGTGCTGAGGGTCGAGGGGTTCAAGGCACGGCCGGGCGCCATGGAGGCGGCCACGGCGGTTTACGCATCGGCCTGATAAGGCACCGGCCGCCGTTCTTTGCTTGCGGCAACCATCGATCGGGATTCACCCCAGAGAGGCTGAGGGCGCCGAAAGACGCTCTTAGCGACCTTTGCATGTTGAACGCAGCGAGCGGTGAGCGTATGCACCAGCAGGGCACGCCTAGGGTGCCGGAGGGACTGATCAAAGAACTGCGGCGGATCGTCGGCGACCGGCATGTGTCCGAGTCCCGCACCGCCGCGGAGCTTTATTCCTACGACGGGTCGCTCGCCAAGGGCTCGCCCGGCGCCGTGGTGTTTCCCGCCGATGCCCGCGAGACCGCACGGGTGGTGCAGGCCGCCGGCCGGGCCGGGGTTGCCTTCGTGCCCCGCGGCTTCGGGACCAACCTGTCTGGCGGAACGGTATTAGCCGGCGGCGGCCTCACGATCTGCCTCACCCGGCTGAACCGCATCCTCGGGATTTTCCCCGAAAGCCGCTGTGCGGTCGTTCAACCCGGGGTGACCAACCTGGAGCTGCAGAACGCGCTCGCGCCCCTGGGATTCTTCTATGCACCGGACCCCGCCAGCCAGAGAGTCGCGACCCTGGGCGGCAACGTGGGCGAAAACTCGGGCGGCCCGCGCTGTCTGAAGTACGGGGTCACCACCAACCACGTGCTCGGCCTGGAAGTCGTGCTGCCCAGCGGCGAGGTCCTGCGCCTCGGCGGGCAGGCGTATGACGCACCGGGCTACGACCTGCGAGCGCTGGTGATCGGCAGCGAGGGCACCTTGGCGGTCGTGACCGAAGTTACCGTGCGCCTCATGCCGAATCCGGAAAAGGTGATGACGCAGCTTGTGGTGTACAACGACGTGGCGGCCGCGGCGCGGTCGGTGTCCGACATCATCGCCGCCGGCATCGTCCCGGCGACCCTCGAAATGATGGACGCCCCGATCATCCGGGCGGTCGAGGACAGCATCGCCTGCGGCTACCCCCGGGATGCCGCGGCGGTCCTGATCATCGAGGTCGAGGGACCGGTGGCGGGGCTGGCCGAACAGGCGCGGTGCATCCGCGCGATCTGCATGGACAACCATTGCCGGGAGGTCCGCGACGCCGCCACCGCCGAGGAGCGCGGCCGGCTCTGGGAGGGCCGTCGCGGGGCCTTCGGCGCGGTGGCGCGGCTGGCCCCGAACTACCTCGTCAACGACAGCACGGTCCCGCGCACCCGACTGCCCGAGGCCCTGGCGCAAGTGGCGGCCATCGTCCAAAAAAACGGCTTCGAGCACGGCAACGTCTTCCACGCCGGCGACGGCAATTTGCATCCTCTGATCCTCTTCGACTCGCGCGACCCGGAACAGCTCAAGCGGGTCCACGCCGCGGGCTGGGAGATCATGCAGGCCTGCGTCGATCTGGGCGGCACCATCTCGGGCGAACACGGCATCGGTGTCGAGAAACTGGAGGCCATGCGCCTGGTGTTTTCGGACGACGACATCGACGCCCAGCGCACGCTCCAGGATGCCTTCGACCCGACCCATGTCCTGAACCCGGGTAAAATGTTCCCGGACACGAGCAAACCCTTTGCCCGCAACGGCCGGCCGGACCGGGCCGCCCCGGACCGCCTGACCGAAGCCGAGCAGGCCATCGCCGCGACGGTCCAACAGGCCGCTGACGCGGGGCAGGCCCTGCTGCCGCTCGGCAGCGGCAGCCTGTGCGGCTTCGGGAATCTGGCAGCCACGCCCCTCACCCCCCTTGCGACGGAGCGGCTGGACGGGCTGGTGGACCTCGACCCGTCCAACCAGTTTTTCACCGCCGGCGCCGGGATGAGGCTCGGCGCCATCCAGGAGGCCCTCGCCCCCCACAACCAGTGGTTCCCGCTGCGCCCGCCGTTGGCCCTACTGGCGCGCAGCATCGGGGGCATCACGGCGACGGGGGCCTGCGGCCCGGAGCGGCTGCTCTACGGCGCACCGCGAAAGCTGCTGCTGGGTCTGCGCTTCGTGGACGGCCGCGGCCGGTTGATCAACGCCGGCGGCAAAGTCGTGAAAAATGTGGCCGGCTACGACCTGACACGCCTGGTGGCAGGCTCGGCCGGGACCCTCGGGGTCATCACGCGGGTGACGATGCGCACGGCGACACGACCCGAGCGTTGCGCGGCCATTTCGGCTTCAGGCTCCCTTGAGCGCTGCTCGCGCCTGGCGGCTGACGTGCTCGGATCCAGCCTGGGTGCCGTGTTCGCGACCGCATCCCCAGAGGCTGAAAACGCTTCCTGGCGGCTGCGATTCGGGTTCGAAGGGTTCGCCGAAACCGTCGTGTACCAGCTCGCCCGCACCGAAGCCCTGTTTGGCAAGGCCGGTTTCCGATCCGTCCAGGTTGAGGACCATGACGTGATCCTCGGGCCTTTTACCGCGGTGTACGCCCGTGTTGCCGCGGCACCCTACGTCCTGCGGGCGGCCGTCGCCCCGGATCGCACGGCCGCAGCGGCCCGTGTTCTGGTGCAGCACGCGCCGGCGGAAGACATTCTGCTTGATTTCGGATCCGGACGCATTCTGGCCGGCTTGCCGCGCCTGAGTGATGAGACCTGGACCCGCTTGGGCCGGCATGCGGCCGAACAGGGCGGGCACGTGCTGCTCGAGCAGGCCCCGGAGGAGTTCAAGAAAGGCCACGAGGTCTTCGGCCTTCCCCGCCCGGAATGGAAGCTTATGCACCGGATCAAGGATGTCCTCGATCCGAAACACCTCTTCGCGCCGGGTCGATTGCCCGGCGGAGTTTAACGAGTTCTCGATATTCCATGAACATCTCCGAGCATTACGACGAAATCGCCCACTGCAACCGCTGCGGCTTCTGCCAGGTGGCCTGTCCCATTTTCCGCTCTACCGGCAATGAGTCGGGGGTGGCGCGGGGGCGCCTTGCCCTGCTGCGGGCCGTGATCGAAGGCCGGCTCGGCTGGAGCCGGGAGATCGAGGAGCCGCTTTACGACTGCCTGCTCTGCGGGGCCTGCACGAGCAACTGCTTTCCGGCCATCCCCACATCCAAGCTGGTCATCCAGGCGCGTGCGGAGTACCTTGAGAAAGTGGGCCGCAAATCCATCCACCGGCTGCTCTTCGACCGGCTGCTGCCCTACCCCCGCCGGCTGCACCTTGCCGCGCGGGCAGTGGCCCTGGGCAAGAACAGCGGCGTCGGCGAGCTCGCCCGCGCCCTGGGGTTGCTGCGCATCTTCGGCCGCGATCTTGCCCGGGCCGAGGACATCGTGACCCGCCTTCCGACTCAGCCGTTCCGGGCCAGGTTCACGCCGGGGGAATACCCTGGAGAGGCCCGCAGCGGCAGCATCGCCTATTTCGTCGGCTGCGGGGTCGACATCGTCACCCAGACGGCGGGGGAAGCCACCCTGGCGCTCCTGAAGCGCTTCGCCCAGCGCGTTTTTATCCTCGCAAACAACTGCTGCGGCCTGCCCGCCTGGTCCTACGGAGACCTCGGCGCGGCGCGCAAACTCGCAGCCAAGAACCTGCCGCTGCTCGCCTCAGAGCATTTCGATGTCGTTGTCACCGACTGCTCGAGCTGTGCTGCGTTTCTGAAAAAATACCCTGAAATTTTCCCCGCGGGCGATCCCCGCCACTCGGCAGCGAAAGCGGCAGCACGGGTGCGGGATGTTTCGGAATGGCTGCGGGAGCAAGCGGCACCCACCGCCACGGCGCTCGCCGGCAAGCGGGTGACCTTTCACGACCCCTGCCACGCCGCTCGCGGCCAGGGGCTGATCAAGGAGCCCCGGGAGCTGCTAAGCCGCATCCCCGGGGCCGAGTTCGTGGAGCTTCCCGAGGCGGCCTGGTGCTGCGGGGGGGCAGGCTCCTACGCCACGTCCCACTTCGATCTGGCCATGCAGGTCCTGGACCGGAAGATGGAGAACGTCAGGAAGACCGGGGCGGACGTACTGGTGACAACCTGCCCGGCCTGTATTATTCAGTTGTCCTACGGCGTGCGCCGGCATGGCCTCAAGGTCGAGGTCAAACATTTGACCGAAGTTCTTCAATGAAAACAACACAGGAGCCGATGGAATGAAAGCCACCGATCTTCAGGGGATCTTCCCGCCGATCCCGACCCCGTTCGCGGATGGCAAAGTGGCTTACGACCAGCTTGCCGCGAACATCGCAAAGTGGAACAAAACCGGACTGTCGGGCTTCGTGGCCTTCGGTTCGAACGGCGAGTACGTCTACCTGGACGACGAGGAAAAACTCGACGTCGTCAAGACCGTGGTCCAGTCCGCGGCTGCCGGCAAAAAGATCATCGCCGGGACAGGCTGCGAGTCGACCTGGCAGACCATCAAACTCACCAACGCGTGCGCCAGGCTCGGGGCCCATGCCGCCCTGGTGGTGACGCCATTCTATTACGGCGGCCGCATGAACGAAGCCGCCCTCCTGCAGCACTTTACGGCCGTCGCCGACCAGAGCGACATCCCCATCCTGATCTACAATGTGACCAAGTTCACTCATATCAGCGTCAGCGTCGGCCTGGTGGCGAAGCTTTCGCAGCACCCCAACATCATCGGAATCAAGGACAGCTCCGGCAATGTGAGTTTCCTGGGGGAGGTCGTCAACGCCGCGGCCGAGGATTTCAGCGTTCTGGTCGGCACCGCCGGCGCGCTGTTCGGAGCCCTCACCCTGGGATGCGTGGGCGGGGTGCTCGCCTTGGCCAACGTGGCGCCGAAGGCCTGTGTGCGGATTCTCAACCTGGTGAAAAAAGGGGAAATCGAGGCCGCCAGCAAACTGCAGATCAAGATGCTGCCCGTGAACACCGCTCTCACGGCCACCTACGGCGTGCCCGGGTTGAAAGTGGCCCTGGACATGCTGGGCTATTTCGGCGGCGACCCCCGGCCGCCGCTGTTGCCGGCCACGGATAAGGAACGCTCCGAAATCCGAAACATTCTAAAAACGGCCGACCTGATTTCATGACTGAAAATTCATACTGGCAGAGAGGCAATCGGCCGCGATGTTCACCGGAGCCGAAAATCATATCCTGCTATCGAAAGGCGAAACCCATGCGTAAACCTACGTTGATCGTTCTGGCGTCCGTTCTCATGCTGACGTGCGGCTGCGCTGCGCCGCGGATCAAGCTCTTTTCGGACCAGACGGACCCGCTCCTGGAGTCCACCCTCGAGGGCAAAGCGGAGGAAAAAATCCTCGTGATTCCCATCCGGGGGATCATCTCGGACAGCCCCGAGGAGGGGTTCCTGCGAACCAAACCGAGTACCGTTCAGGAGGTGGTCTCCCAACTGCAAAAGGCCGCCCAGGACAAAATGATCAAGGCGGTCGTCCTGCAGTTGGACTCCCCCGGCGGCTCGGCGACCGCAAGCGACATCCTCTATAACGAGCTCGTCCGCTTCAAGGAAACCACCGGCCGGCCGGTGGTCGCCACTCTGATGGACGTGGCTGCCTCGGGGGCGTATTACATTGCGCTGCCCGCCGACCGGATCATCGCGCACCCCACCACCGTCACAGGCTCGGTCGGCGTCATCTTCATCCGGCCGCAGGTGGCCGGGCTGATGGAAAAGATCGGGGTCGGGGTGGAAGTGAGCAAATCCGGCATAAACAAGGACATCGGATCCCCTTTCCGAGCCGCCACCGAGGAGGAGACGCAGATTTTCCAGGCCATGACCGACCAACTGGGGAAACGCTTCATCGAACTGGTGGCCCAGCATCGCCACCTCGATCCGGCCGCCTTGAAAGAGGTGGCCACGGCGCGGGTCTTTCTGGCGGACCATGCCCTGAAGCTGAAACTGGTGGACAGCATCGGCTACATGTCGGACGGCCTGAAGGAAGCCCGGAAGCTCTCCAACCTGCCGGAGGATGCCCGGGTCGTCGTCTACCGCCGTGTGGAGTATCCGAACGACAACATCTACAACCCGGCGACCCATCTGGACGGCGGCAAGCCCCTCACGCTGCTGCCGACCGGCTTGCAGCAACTACTCCCGATCAACCAGGCGGGTTTCTACTACCTTTGGTACCCTGGAACCATGAATTAGCCCATGCATGACCGATCGGGTTGTTCAAGACCGATTGCGGCTTTTGTAAATCCGTTTTATGTCCGAAGATAGAAGCCTGGGAAGCTGGGAGGCTTGAAGCAAAACTTTTCTGGTTTTTCTTAGCCTCCTGGCGTTCCAGCCTCCGAGCCTCCAGCCAATAGCCGCCTCGGCTGACAGCCTGTGATACGTGTTTTTCAACACCCTTGTTAAAGCTACAAGTTAGATCGCGACGATTAATCCTTGGGGTTGCTATCTTGCGGTGTGAAAAGCTGCAGGATCGAGGCATTGGGAGGATGGCCGTTGCCACCGATGATCTTTTCGATCCTCTGTGTCAGCTGGGTGCGCTCCACGATTCGGGCCAGCGCCTCGACGCTTTTTCTCAACCGCTTTAAACTGGATGTCATTTCGACGAAACGCTGCCGCTCCTCGTGGGTGAAGCCTTCAACGGCGGCGATCGCAAAGGAGAGCGCCTTGGGCTCGGAGAGGGCCGCGGCGTCGATCGGCTCGGGCAGAAACCCGCTCGCTTCGAGTTCTTTCAGCATGGCGCGCACGGCGTCCACGGCATCCGCCGCATCGGCGGGCGCCACGGTATCCTCATCGTCGAAGAAAACCACCCGCGCTTGCGTGTAGGGTTTTTCCTCGATCAGTTCCTTGATGAAGAACCGCTGCCCGCCCCGGGTCATGATGTCCAGGCGGCCGTCCTCGTAACGGCGCAGCACCCCTGTGATGCAGGCCATGCACCCCACGGAGTGCACCGCCTTCCCGTCGAACTGAACGATCCCGAACGGCTGGTCCCCGGACAGGCACTCTGAAATCATCAGCCTGTAACGCTCCTCGAAGATGTGCAGCTGCAGCCGCATCCCGGGCAGCAGCACCAGCCCCAGCGGAAACAAGGGGATTATTTCGGCTCCCATCCGAATGGCCCTTTCCTTATCACCCTTCAAAACCTGCGTCCGTCCTCCGGCCGCCCCCTCACCCATGACGATGCGCTCGCGCCAAAATTCCTGAGAGAGAAAAGACCCAGCTTCCATACACGGGTTCCGATTCTCATCCTCCGGTCCCATAGGCTTCAGTTAGCGCTGCATGCGAAGCGGGCAGCGCTAACTGGGGATGCTGATTTCCTGCCGGACCTCCGCGCCGAAGGCCACGCTCATGGCCTCGTCGATCCGCTCCACGAGAACAAGGCGCATGCCGCTGCGAACCTCGTCGGGAAGATCGTCGAGGTCCTTTTCGTTGCGCTTGGGCAGGATCACCGTGGTCAGCCCCGCGCGATGGGCGGCCAGCACCTTCATCTTTATCCCGCCCACCGGCAGCACCCGACCGCGCAAGGTCACCTCGCCCGTCATGCCCACATCGCCCCGCACGGTCCGGCCGCTGAAGAGGCTGGCCATGGCCATCGACAGGGCAATCCCTGCGGAGGGACCGTCCTTGGGGATGGCGCCGGCCGGGACATGCAGGTGGACGTCGGTCGCCTCGAACACATCCGGAGAAATCCCCAGCTGCTCGGCCTTGGACCGGACGTAGCTGTGAGCGATCTGGGCGCTCTCCCGCATGACATCGCCGAGTTGCCCGGTGAGCGTAAGGTTGCCCTTGCCCTTCATGCGGGTGGCTTCGATGAAAAGAATATCGCCGCCGACCGCCGTCACCGCCAGCCCCGTGGCAATGCCCGGGATCTCGATCTGCTCGGAGCGCTCGGATTCGAATTTTTCCTTCTTCAGCTGCTCCCGCACGAGCTCCTCGGTGACCACCACGTGGACCCACTGCTGGGCGACGATCTTGACCACACTCTTGCGACAGATCGCCCCGAGCTGCCGCTCAAGGCTGCGCACGCCGGCCTCGCGGGTGTAATCCTGAATGATCTTGCTTACGGCGTCGTCGGTGAACGTGATCTCCTCGTCTTTCAAGCCATGGGCCTTGAGCTGGCGTGGGATCAGGTGTCGCTTGGCGATCTGGAGCTTCTCGTATTCCGTGTAGCCGTCAAGCGCGATGACCTCCATGCGGTCCCGGAGGGCGGCCGGGATGGTCTCGAGCTGGTTTGCGGTGGTGATGAAGATCACATCGCTCAGGTCGAAGTCCACGTCGAGATAGTGGTCCCGGAAGGCGTGGTTCTGGGCCGGGTCGAGCACCTCGAGCAGCGCGCTGCTCGGGTCTCCGCGCCAGTCCATGCCGATCTTGTCGACCTCGTCCAGGATGAACACCGGGTTTTTGGTCCCGGCGCGTTTGATGGCCTGAATGACGCGGCCCGGCATGGCGCCGATGTAGGTCCGGCGGTGGCCGCGGATCTCGGCCTCGTCCCGCACGCCGCCGAGGCTCATGCGCGTGAAGCTGCGGCCGAGCGCCCGCGCGATGCTCCTGCCCAGGCTGGTCTTGCCGACACCGGGAGGCCCGGCGAAGCACAGGATCGCCCCCATGGCCTCGGAAACCCTTTCGGTTTCAACCGTGTCGGCGGTGGTTTTAACACCGCGCTCGGCGACAAGTTTGCGCACGGCGAGAAACTCGATGATGCGCTCCTTCACGTCCGACAGGCCGTAATGGTCCTCATCCAACACCGCGCGCGCGTGCTCGATATCGGTCTGATCCACGCTCGTTTTGGCCCAAGGCAGGTCGACCAGCCAGTCCAGGTAGGTCTTGATCATGGAGGCCTCCGGGGCATGCGGTGACATTCCGGCCAACCGTTTCAGTTCACGTTGGGCTTCCTTGAGGGCTTCCCCGGGCAGCTCGGCCTTTTCGACCTTCTCGGCGTAGCCGTCTGTTTCGGAGGCGCCCTCCTCGGGTTCGCCGAGTTCCTTCTGGATGGCCTTGACCTGCTGGCGCAGGTAGTAATCGCGCTGGGCCTTTTCCATGCCCTCCCGCGCCTCGCTCTGGATCTTCTGGCCCAGGGACAGGACCTCTTTTTCACGGGCGAGATGGGTGATCAGTGCACGCAGCTTGCCTTTGAGGTTTTCCTCCTCCAGGATCTGCTGGGCCTTGGCCATGTCAAGGTTGGCATAGTTGGCGACCAGGTAGGCCAGGTAGTGCGGACTCTTGATCTGGGTCAGGAAGTCCCCGGCCTCCTTGGGGTAGTTCGGAGAAAGTGCTACGACCTCCCGCGCCACCTCGAGCAGGCTGCGCTGCAGGGCGTCGGTTTCGAGGTCGGCCTCGATCAGATCCGGCGCCGCGTGGATGGCGGCCCGCAGGTAGGGCTTGTCGGCGGTCCAATAGTCGACCTTGAACCGCTCGATGCAATGCACGATGATGTTCAGGTGGCCCTCGGCGGTTTTGGCCACGCGTTCGATCCGGGCCACCGTCCCCACCTCGTAGACCTGGCCCGGCAGGGGATCTTCGATCTCCGGAAACTTCATGGCCACCAGTCCGATCAGGTGGTCCCCGTTCTGAGCGTCTTCGACCAGCTTGATCGACCGCTCGACGCCGACCGCCAGCGGCAGAATCGTGTACGGGAAAGCCACCGTGTTGCGCAGCGGCAATATCGGCAGCTCTGCCGGAAACTGGATTTTCTCCGCCCCCTTGGCGTCGGCTCCGGGATCGGCCGGAAAGATGATCTTAGTCGTCGTAGTCATGGTATCCGCTCCATCGCATGGAATCTGCGAAAATTTCATTATTTGTTTATCTTTCATGAAAAAGGTAATGCCTGGCCAGGGATTGTAAAGCCGGGACGGTAAGGGTATAAAAATAAAAGGAGATACGGTCATGCAATGGTTTTTTTTCAGGCTGATCGGCGTAGCGCTGGTGATCACCGCCTCCGGCTGCGGGAGGTCCGTGCCGGGGATCGCAACCGACCCGGTTCCCGCCAACGTCCCCGACGCCTATCGCGCCGTCTACCGGGAGCTGGAGTCGGCGCTGTCCCGGCTGAACCCGATCCTGAAAGCCCCGTGGGGCCGGAAGACCGGCCCCACGGCCTTCGGGGTCGAGCTGCCCGTTGCCGACCGCAACCGGGGCGCAGACCTTTTGGATGAGCAGTTGCGCCGGGTCACGGCCCTCACGCTGGATCGGCTGCAGCAGATCGGCGTCAAGAGCGTGTCCCTGAGCATTCACTACCCGATCCTCACGCGCAGCTTCCCTGAGACTCCCGCCTACAAGGAATTCTACCGCCAGGTGGCCGCGGAGGTCCGGCAGCGTGGACTGCTGCTGGTGGTCGAAATGGGGACGATGCCCCGCGCGCCGGAGGCGAGCCAGATGCCGGCGGACTACAGCGGGCTGACCCGGGAGCATTTTAACGCAGGGCTGCACGAGATGGCCGAGGCGATCATCGCGGACATTCACCCGGACTATCTGACCGTGCTCTCGGAGCCGGACACCCAGACGCGCAACACCGGCCTGGCCTTTTCCGCTTCGCAGTTTGCCGCCACCGTCAAATCCGCGGTGAGGGGACTGGATCCGGGCAACACCTGGCTGGGAGCCGGCGCCGGCACATGGCTTGCCTTGAGCTACTTCCAGGCCCTCGCGGATGTCCCGGAATTAAACTACCTGGACTTGCACATTTTTCCGATCCAGCATGGCCTCGCCTCCGCGCGGGTCCTCAAGGCAGAGGAAGCTGCCAGGGCCCGCGGCAAGGTGATCTCCATCGGCAAAGCC
The DNA here is from genome assembly GCA_963785045.1 of uncultured delta proteobacterium. GTDB lineage: Bacteria > Desulfobacterota > Desulfobacteria > Desulfobacterales > SpSt-501 > SpSt-501. The sequence continues at coordinate 50,578 of CAWAUC010000011.1, forward strand.
TGGCTCTACAAGATCTCCGGCCGCGAGCTCGGGCGGATCGACCCGGCAGAGGCCTTTGCCCGCGATGCGTATTCGTTCTGGCAGCCGCTCGACGAGCGCTTCGTCGCAACGGTGGTAAACCTCGCCCACTCGGTTCAGGCGGAATTCTGCACGTTTTCGGGGACAAACCTTCTCTTTGCCTACGTGGACTTTACCCCCAAGACCAGCCGGCTTACGCCGGCTGAGCTCGCGCAGGCCGTCCAGGCGGCGGCAACCGAGCATATCCTGGCCGGCACGCTCAGCGGCACCGGGGAGCGGTTTAAAGACCTGATCGCGCCTATCTCGCCCTCCGCCCCTGCACCTTGAGGGCTCCGTAACGCCTTCATTTCCGAAGCCTTCAACTTTTGCTTGACAGCTTTTGGAAATTCCCCTAATGCTGTGAACAACGAACAAGTAGAAAGACCATAGGTTCAGAACATGCGTGGACGCTTCTTTTTCTTTTGGTGGTTTAGAAGCGTCCATCCGGTCGGGTAAACACACAGAAGCGCAACATACCCCCGGATGGATCCGCCGAGGTCCGTCCGGGGTTTGGATTCGAGAAGCCCCGGGGCAATTGTCCGGGGCTTTTCGTTTTGGCAGTCGGCCTGCCCGCAAAGGAGAAAACGCGCCATGATCGTCGAACTCGAAAAAGATCTGCCCCCCGAGGCCAAGACCGACCTGATCCTGAAACTCAAGGCGAACCGCTGCGACTGCCGCGAGCTGCCGCCGATGGAAGGCGAACGCATCGGCATCCTGGGCAAGCCCGGCTGCGGCGAGGAGGAGATCCGCCGCCTGCCCGGGGTCGCCCGCGTCCTGCGGGTCAAGACCCCTTTCAAGCTGGTCGGCCGTGAGATGCACCCGCAGGACACCCGCGTGCGGGTGGGGGAGGTAGTCGTCGGCGGCGAGAACATCTCCGTCATCGCCGGACCCTGCGCCGTCGAAAGCCTGGAGCAGGCCCTGACGATCGCCCGCGAAGTCAAGCGAGCCGGTGCGGCGCTCTTCCGCGGCGGGGCGTTCAAGCCGCGCACCTCGCCCTATTCCTTCCAAGGGCTGGAGGAGCAGGGCTTGAAGATCCTGGCCGAAGTGCGCGAGACCCTCGGCATCGGGGTCGTGACCGAGATGACCTCACCCTCCCAGGCCGACCTGATGATGAAGTACATCGACGTGGTGCAGGTCGGTGCCCGCAACATGCAAAACTTCGAGCTGCTCAAGTGCGTGGGACGCATGGGGAAGCCCGTGCTCCTCAAACGCGGCCTTTCGGGCACCATCGAGGAATGGCTCATGTCCGCCGAGTACATCCTGGCCGAGGGCAACCAGCAGGTGATTCTGTGCGAGCGCGGCATACGGACCTTCGAGCCCTACACCCGCAACACGCTGGATCTATCCGCCATCCCGGTCCTCAAGAAGCTCACGCACCTGCCCATCATCGTCGACCCCAGCCACGCCACCGGCATGCGCGAGAAGGTGAGCCCCATGGCGCGCTCCGCCGTGGCTGCGGGCGCAGACGGCCTGATGATCGAGGTGCATCACGACCCGGAGCACGCCCTCTCCGACGGGGCCCAGAGCCTCTACCCCCAGCAGTTCCGCCAGCTCATGCGGGACATCTACGTGATCGCGCCGGTCGTCGGCAAGCAGCTCGACTTCTCCCACCTGGAGCGCGTCCGGCTGATCGAGCGCAAGCGCCAAAAAGGCAGCGCGCGGCAGCGCGCAGGCTTCATGGGGCGGATCGGCACCTTCAGCCACAAGGCCTGCCTGCAGTATTTCGGAGACGCGGCGGAGGCGGTGCCGCTGCCGACCTTCCAGTCCATCTTCGAGGCCATCAAGGAGGGCGGGATCGACTACGGGATCGTGCCCCTGGAGAACTCGCTTTCCGGGAGCATTCACGAGAACTACGACCTGCTGCGCGATTACGACCTGCGCATCATCGGGGAGGTGAAAATCCGCATCATGCAAAACCTGCTGGCAAAGCCCGGCACGGAGCTATCCGACATCCGGCGGGTGCTCTCACACCCCCAGGGCATCGAGCAGTGCCGCCAGTTTCTCTCCCAGCACCAATGGGAGCTTGTGGCCGTGAGCGACACGGCCGCCGCGGCCGAGCGTGTCAGCACGTCGCAGGACGCCGGTGAGGCCGCCATCGCCGGCCTCATCACGGCCGAGATCTACGGCCTGGCGATCATCGCCGAGGGTATCGAGACCAACCCGCGCAACTACACCCGGTTTGTCGTCGTCGGCCGGGAGCCCATCGAAAGCCGCGCGGTTTCCAAAACCGCGCTCATCCTGTCGGCCAAAAACGAGCCGGGTGCCCTGTTCTCGATCCTGCAGGTGTTTGCCGAGCAGAAGATCAACATGATCAAACTCGAGTCCCGGCCCATCCCCGGCGAGCCCTGGCGCTACATGTTCTACATCGACATCGAAACGGACCTGGAGTCCGAAGCGCTCGCCGCGGTGCGGGCAACCCTGGTGGGAAAGAGTGAATACCTCAAGATTCTCGGCTGCTACTGAGGCCGGGGTGCGTCGACCGGCCGTGGACGCAGCGAGTGGCACTGAAAGTTTGAAGATTTTTCTCCTGCTTCAAGCTCCCAGATGACACGCCACCTGGTGGCCGCCGCCGATATCCAGCAGGGGAGGCTGTTCCTGAGTGCAGATGCCCTGGCGTGCGAAGCAACGGGGGTGAAAGCTGCAGCCGGAAGGCGGGTCGATGGGGCTCGGCACGTCCCCCGGAAGCAGGATTTTCTCGCGGCGGGCGTCCGGATCAGGAAGGGGAACCGCCGAAAGCAGCGCCTGGCTGTATGGATGGCGGGGGTTCGCGTACAATTCCTCCGAACTCGCCATCTCCACGATGCGGCCGAGATACATCACCGCCACGCGATCGCTGATGTGCTCCACGACACTCAGGTCGTGGGCGATGAAGAGATAGGAAAGATCCATCTGCTCCTGGAGTTGAGCCAGCAGGTTGATGACCTGGGCCTGGATGGACACATCCAGGGCCGAAACCGGTTCGTCGCAGATGATGGCCAGGGGATTCAAGGCCAGGGCCCGGGCGATGCCGATGCGCTGGCGCTGGCCTCCGGAAAATTCATGGGGGTACCGGCGCATGTAGGCCGTATGGAGCCCCACGCGTTCCATGAGAAGGGCCACCCGGTTTTGAATCTCATCCCGGGGCAGGTTCAGATGGTTGCGGATCGGCTCGGCGATGATGTCGCCCACGCTCATGCGCGGGTTCAAGGAGGAGAACGGGTCCTGGAAAATGATCTGCAGTGACGCCCGGACCTTGCGCATCTCCCCGTGGTCGAGCGCGAGAAGGTTCTGCCCGTTGAAATGGATCCGGCCTTCCGTGGGCTCGATCAGTCGCAGCAGCGAGCGGCCGACGGTGGTTTTCCCGCAGCCGCTTTCGCCGACGAGCCCCAGGGTTTCCCCCCGCCTCAGGCTGAAACTCACGCCGTCCACAGCCTTCACGTAACCGACGGTTCGAGACAGAATCCCTTTTTGGATCGGAAAGTATTTTTTCAGGTTATCGACTTCGAGCAGTGCCATGGGTTAGTTTTTACCTTCCGGAGGATTCCCTTTTCCCGCCCTTGGCTTCCAGCCAACAACTCACGCGCCGATGTTCGGCCAGCCGGATCATGGGCGGAGGCTCGCTGCAGCACACCGGCATGGCCTTCGGGCAGCGCGGGTTAAACCGGCAGCCGGACGGCATGTGAAGCGGGTTGGGAACCATCCCCGGAATTTCCTGCAGGCGCCGGGTGGGCCGCTGCCTGCGGCCGATGACCGGAACCGAGCCCAAGAGCCCCTGGGTGTATGGGTGCCGGGGATCCTTGAACAATTCTCGCACCGGAGCTTCTTCGACGATTTTCCCGGCGTACATGACGATCACGCGGCTGGCCGTTTCGGCGATGACCCCCAGATCATGGGTGATGAGGACGATCGCCGTCTGCAGTTCCTGCTTCAGCTGCATCATGAGCGTCATGATCTGGGCCTGAATGGTCACATCGAGCGCGGTGGTGGGCTCGTCCGCCAGGATGAGCTTGGGACTGCAGCAGAGCGCCATGGCGATCATGGCCCGCTGCCGCATGCCGCCTGAGAATTTGTGCGGGTACTGGGCCGCCCGGCTTTCCGCGCTCGGGATCTGGACCTTTTGGAGCATTGCCACCGCCCGCCGCCAGGATTCCGGGCGGGTCAGATGCTGGTGCAGACGGATGCCTTCCGCGATCTGCTCGCCGATTCTGAGCACCGGGTTCAGGGACGTCATGGGTTCCTGAAAAATCATGGAGATCTCGCTCCCGCGGACGGCGCGAATGGCGTCCGGGTCCATCTGCAGAAGGTCGCGGCCTTCGAAGAGCACACGGCCTTCGATGGCGGCCGGCGGGCACCGCAGCAGCCGTAGAATCGACAGGGCCGTGACACTCTTGCCGCAGCCGCTCTCCCCCACAAGCCCCAGTGTTTCCCCTGGATACACCTCGAAATCGATACCATCCACCGCCGTCACCACCCCGTCCATGGTCTCGAACCGGGTGCAGAGGTTTTCGATGCGCAGCAGTGGCGGGGTGTCAGTCATCATGTTTTTGGCGAACCTTGGAGCGCATTGTGTAGACGCCTTCGCCCAAAGCCCAAGTTCAAGGCGCGCGAATCCCGCGGCGCGAGGCGTACCCCCGGTACGCCGCAGTGACGGCGGGATGAAGCGCAACGCAGAAATTGAGCTTTCGGCGAGGCCGTCATAGCTTGAACCGCGGATCCAGGGCATCTCGCAGCCCATCGCCGAGAAGATTGAAGCTCAGGACGGCCAGGAAGATGGCGAGGCCTGGGAAGGTCGCGACATGCGGCGCATGGAAAATGTAATTTCGGGCGGAACCGAGCATCGTCCCCCACTCGGGAGTGGGCGGCTGCACGCCAATCCCCAGAAACCCGAGACCGGCGGCAAACAGGATGGCCGTCCCCATGCTCAGGCTGGTTTGCACGGTGATAGGGACCATCACGTTCGGCAGGATGTGCCGCCAGAGGATCATCCCGTCGCGGGTCCCGGCCGCCCGTGCGGCCTCCACGTAGACCTCCGCTCGCACCGTCAGCACGCAGGCCCGCACCAGTCGAATATACTGCGGAACCATGCTGATCCCGATGGAGATCATGGTGTTATTGATGCCCACCCCCAGCACGGAAACCAGCGCGAGGGCCAGCAGAAAGCCGGGGAACGAAAGCATGGCATCGGTGGCGCGCTGGATTCCAAAATCGATTTTCCCGCCGAAATACCCCGACACCAGCCCGAGCGGCACCCCGATGAACAGGCCCACAGCCACCACCCCAACGGCGATGAGCAGCGATACCCTGGCCCCATAGATGATGCGGCCTAGAATCGATCGGCCCAGTTCGTCCGTCCCCAGGGGTTCTTTCAGCGAAGGGGACTCCAGGGCCATGATCAGGTTGGGGGCGGACGCATCCCCGTGGACGAGAAGCGGCGCCAGCAGGGCCATAGCGAGGTAGACCAGCAGCAGGACCCCGCCGGCGACCGCTGCCTTGTTACGCCACAGTTTAAAGCAGAAACGCCGCCAGCCGGTATCGGTTGAAAAATCCTGCGGCGCCCGGCATGCCCCCTTCTCGGTTGCTTCAGTCATAACGGATTCTCGGATCGATCAGGGCGTACAGGATGTCAACGGCCAGATTGACCAGAATGTAAAGCAGGCCGAAGATGAGGATGGTTCCCTGAATCACGGGGTAGTCCCGCGCGAGGATGGAGTCCACGATCAACCGGCCCAGGCCGGGCCAGGCGAAGACCGTCTCGGTGAGAACCGCTCCGCCCAGCAACAGCCCGAACTGCAGCCCGACCACCGTGACGATGGGGATGAGGGCGTTTTTCAGGGCATGCTTGATGACCACCACGTTTTCCGTCAGCCCCTTGGACCTGGCGGTGGTCGTGTAATCCTGGTTGAGGGTTTCCAGCATGGTGGAGCGCGTCATGCGGGCGATGAAGGCCACCACGAACGCGGCCAGCGTCACAGAGGGCAGGATCACATGCTGCCAGCTTCCGGTTCCGCCGGCGGGGAGCCATTTCAGGATGACCGAGAAGACCACCACCAGCATGATGCCGAGCCAGAACACGGGCATGGATATCCCGCAGAGCGAGGCCGTGGTCACGAGATAGTCCACCCAGGTGTACGGGCGCATGGCCGAAATCACGCCGGCGGGGATACCGAACAGGCAGGCCATGCCGATGGCCGCCACCGCCAGCAGCATGGTGTTCGGCAGCCGGGCCCAGACCTCCTCGATCACCGGGTTCTGCGTCCGGGCAGAGCGACCGAGATCCAGGTGCGCCAAGCGGGTTACATAAGACAGATACTGCTCGTAAACCGGCCGGTCCAATCCGAGCTGCCGCCGGATGGTCTCGATTTCCTCCGGAGTTGCCATCTGGCCGGCCAGCACTTGGGCGGGGTCTCCGGGCAGCATCCGCAGCATGAAGAACAACAGCAGCGAAATCCCGATGAGCACCGGTATCATCGCGAGCAGGCGTTTGACGATGAAGTTGAACATCAGACTCCGATCTGCAACCGTAGAAGGCTGGCGCAAGGCCGGGCCGGGGCAGTGGCCCCGGCCCGAAGGATTCCATCAATTCATGCTGATGTATTGCGGAAAGAACTTTTCCGTGGGGGTAACCACCATGCCCTTGATTTTGCTCGAATAGGCAAGGACAAACTTTTCGACATGCAGCCAGAGCCATGGACAGTCGTCCCAGACCTTTATCGAGGCCTTTTTCAGGAGCGCCAGACGCTTCTGGGGATCCTGCTCCTCGCGCGAGGCTTTCATGATGCGGTCGAACTCCGGGTTGCAGTAAAACGCCGAGCCCAGGCCCTTGGGCGGATTGACCTCGCAGGTGAACTGCCCGTACAAGCCGTTGTCCGCATCCAGGACGACGGGGCCCCAGCCCAGCAGAAAGACTTCCAACTCGGTTTCATTCAGCGGCTTGAGCAGGCCCGCGACGTAGGTCGGCCAATCGTAGGTCCTGAGTTCGGTCTTCACACCGATGGCCTGGAGATAGGCCTGGACGGCTTCCGAAACCTGCTGGTCGAAGAGATACCGGCCTTGAGGTGTGCGCATGGCCACGGTCTTGGAAAAGTCGAAGTTGGCCTCCTTCAAAAGCTGCTTGGCTTTCTCCGGATTGTAGTCGTACTGCTGATCCATTTTGAAGTAGCCGAAAACCACCGGTGAAACGGGTCCTTCCATGGGGTCGGCCGCGTCGAACAGAATCTTCTTGCAGATGGCCTTCTTGTCGACGGCATAGTTGAAGGCCTGGCGGACCTTCTTGTCGACGGTGACGCCTTTTTGGCAATTCAGGCCCATGAAAATGGTACGGGTGTCCAGGGGCATGTCCACGGTGATGTTGGGGTCCGCCTTGAGGCTGGCCAGGTTGGACGGCAGGGGCTTGTAGCACATGTGGACCTGACCGGAGCGCAGCATGGCCTCGCGGGTGGCCGCCTCGGGCACAATCTTCCAGGTGATCTGGGCCACGGTCGGCTTCTCGCCATAGTAGGTCTCGTTGCGGACGAAAACCAGACGGTCGCCCTTGACCCACTCCTTGAGGATGTATGGCCCGGCGCCCACGGGATGCTGACGGATATCCTCGCCGTATTTCTGGATGGCCGCCGGACTGATGGGAGACGGCAGGGTGATGGAGAGGGTCGGCGCCAGCGGGGCGAAGGGGTATTTCAGCTTCAGGGCGACGGTGTGATCGTCGATCTTCACGCATTCTTTTACCATGCCGATGGCAAAGCGCAGCGGCACCCGCATCTTGGGGTCGAGGGCGCGGTCGAAGGTGAGCTTGACGGCATCGGCGTTGAACTCGGTCCCATCGGAGAACTTGACGCCCTGGCGCAGGTGCAGGGTGTAGGTGAGCCCGTCGGCGGACACATCATACTTGGTGGCGAGCCGCGGGTGCAGCTTGCCCTGGGGATCCTGATAGAAGAAGTTATCGTAAATGAGATCACACATGTTCTGGATCAGGGTGGTGGTCTGCTCCTGGGGGTTGAGGGTGTCCGCGTCCACACCGATGGCGATGATCAACTCCTTGATGTCTTTGCCTTGGGCGTGCACGGCCTGGGGTGTTGCCCACAACCCGATGCCGACAGCCAGAACGGCCAGAACCAACACCTCAGCAACTCTCATCTTGCGTTGTCTCATTTTCCGACGCTCCTTTCGTTTGGAAGTTAACACAGGGTATCCTTGACGATTTTCCCGCCCTGGACGACCAGACGGACGTTGTCCGGGTTGAGCAATCGCCCGATGTCATCCAGCGGGTTGCCCTGCACCAGCACCAGATCGGCCTGTTTGCCTTCCTCGACGGTCCCGAAATCCTTTGCCAAACCGAGGACCTGAGCGTTGAGGCGGGTGGCGGCTTCGATCGCCTCCAGGGGGGTGAAACTGCCGTACCTCACCAGGAGTTCCAACTCGCCGAGGTTTCCCCCGTGAAGATTGAAGGGGGTTCCGGCATCCGTGCCCATGGCGATGGGCACACCGACCTCGCGGGCCAATCTTAAGCTTGCCAGATGGTGCGGCTTGACCGCCAGGGTCTTTTCCACGGCGAAGGCGGGGATTCCCGCCGCGAGGCCATTGGTTTCAATGTGGTGGAGCGCGGAAATGGTCGGAACGAGCGGCACGCCGTGCTGTACCATCAAGGACGCAGCCTCCGCGTCGAGATAGACTCCGTGCTCGATGCTGTCGATCCCCGCCCGCAGGGCGTTCAGGATGCCCCGGGTGCCCATGGCATGGGTGGCGGTGCGCCGGCCGGCCTTGTGGGCTTCCGCGATGCCGGCGCAGAGCTCCTCCTCGGTGAACTGCTCGCTCCCGGGTTCGACGGCCGGGGTGAGCACACCGCCGGTGGCCATCAGCTTGACGATGTCGGCGCCGGCCTTGATTTGCTCGCGGGCGGCCTGGCGCACCGCATCGGGGCCGTTGGCCTCCCGGCCGAGCTGCCATCCGTGCCCGCCTGTCATGCAGATCAGCTTTCCGCTCACGAGCATCCGCGGCCCCGGGATCAGCCCGGCCTGAATCGCCTGCTTCAGCGCGAGGTCGATCCCGTCCCGGCCGCCCATGTCGCGTACCGTGGTGACCCCGGCCATCAGCGTCTGTCGGGCAAAGTTGGCCGCTTTGAGCGTCGTCGCCGTATGGGTTTCCCGCAGGCAGCTGGTCATCGGGTCGGCGCTGCCGTCCATGCACAGGTGCACATGCGCATCGATGAAACCGGGCAGCAGGGTTCGCCCTTTCAGCGAAATACGCTGGCAGCCCTTGGGCATCTGCATGTTTTTGGGGGCCACCTTTACGATGCGCGCGCCTTCCACGAGCACACAGGCCCGCTCCAGTACCCGGCCGTCGCCCACGACTACCCTGCCGTCCGCAAAAACGATCGCCATAAATCCTCCCAGGATGACCCATGGTGGAAGTGGTCAAGAGTTGCCATTAACTAATCCGGAGCACTATGATTGTTTTTCACATCTTGATCAAGGATAAATTTGATAGGAGCCGATTGAAACTTTAAAGTTGATCGCGGCCGGGCAAATGTGCCATAGTCTGCCGAAGGGCAGCCCAGAAAGGACCCATGTCGTGGACACTTCAATCTCTTTCGACGATGAGCCCAACTGAAGAGGATGCCATGGGTGCTGTCGGCGGGCTGGTGAAAAAGTTAAGAGAGCAGGTGCTTGTCACCCGCCGGGACCTGCACCGGATCCCCGAAACAGGCTTCCATGAGGCCAAGACTTCCAGATACGTGGCCGACTGCCTGAAACGCCTCGGTCTCGAGGTGCAAACCGGCATCGCCACGCATGGGGTGGTCGGGCTGCTGCGGACCGGCCAGCCCGGCCCTACCCTGATGATCCGGGCCGACATGGATGCACTTCCCATCGCTGAGGAAACCGGGCTCGCCTTCGCGTCCACTCATGCCGGCGTCATGCACGCCTGCGGCCACGACGCCAACATGGCCATGGCGCTGGGCGCGGCCGCCGTATTGACGCAGCTGAAGGGCCAGTTCAAAGGCAACGTCAAATTCATCTTTCAGCCGGCCGAGGAAGGACCGGGCGGGGCGCTGCACATGATCGCAGCGGGCGTCATGGAAAATCCCACGGTAGACTATGCCATCGGCTGCCACTTGTGGGCTGAGCGACCGGAGGGCTACATCGGAGTCAGAACCGGGGCGTGCATGGCCGCCATGGACCGATTTGACCTCAAGATCATCGGCAAGGGAGGGCACGGCGCCCAACCGCACCTGTGCGTGGATGCGTTGGACGTCGGCGCCCAGGTGGTGGGAGCACTCCAGCGCATCGTCAGCCGGCACACGAACCCCATCGAGCCGGCGGTGGTTACGGTGGGCACCTTCCACTCCGGGACCGCTTTCAATATCACCCCCGGCGAAGCGGTGCTGAGCGGCACCACCCGCACCTTCGACGAGCAGACCTGGAAGTCCTGGGAGGGGCGCATCGACAAGGTGGTGCACGGCGTCTGCTCGTCCATGGGGGCCGGCTATGAGCTGACATACACTCCCGGCTACCCGGCAACGGTCAACGACGCCCGCATGGCCGACGTCGTGCGGCGCTGCGCGCTCCAGGTGGTCGGTGAAGAGCGGGTGGTCGAACCCGAGCTTAGCATGGGCAGCGAGGACATGTCGTTTTTTCTGAAGCGCTGTCCGGGGTGTTACTACTTCATCGGCGTCGGGCGGGACGGCGCAGCCCCCCTGCACAACTCGAAGTTCGATTTCAAGGAAGACCTCATGCTGCTGGGAGTCGAGACCCACTGCCGCGTGGTGCTGGATCTGCTCGGCTGAACGCATATTTCCCATCCGGAGGACACCTGGGAGGCCGTCAAAGCGACAGCGCGCCGGCGACTTGTATGGGCTTGCATCAGCAACATCCAACCCCCTGATAGGAAGAAGAGACCATAGGATGGAGGTGGCAATGAATAAAATCGAACGGGTCGATCGAGTTCTTAACGGCGAGGAGGTGGACTACCCGCCCATATCGATGTGGTACCACTTCGGCGTGCAGCACGCGGACGGCGAGCAGTTCGCACGCATCAGCCTGCAGTTCTTCCGCCACTACGACTTCGATTTCCTCAAGCTCATGAACGACTACTACTACCCGACGCCGGCCGGCCTCGACACAGTGCGCACGAAGCAGGACCTCGAGCGGTTCACGACCTTCGACGTGGAACGCTCCGAGTGGCGCGAACAGTTCAAGGCGCTTTCGATCATCACCCGGGAGATCAAGGGCCGGGCGCATTTCCTAGACACGGTGTTCGACCCCTGGCAGAGCATCCGGCGCAGCATCGCCGGCGAAAACATGGAACACCTCGTTCAACATGAGCCGCAGGCCCTGCACGAGGCCCTGGACCGGGTGGCCGACAACCTGATCACCTACTCCAAAAAAGCTTTGAGCATCGGGGCCTCCGGGATCTTCATGTCGGTCCCCGCCGCGCAGGAGATCGTCAGCCGGGAGGTCTTCCTCACCTTCGTCAAACCCTATGCCCGGAAAGTGTTCGAAGCCGTCTCCGGCCTGGGCCCCATGAACACCGCCCACATCCATGGTAAGGACCTGTACTTTGACGACGTGCAGGATTTCCCCGTGGACGTCTTCAGTTGGTGGGACCGCGGGCCTCAGGGGCCCTCCCTGGAAAACGTCAAAGCGCGCAGCGGCGCCTGCGTCATGGGCGGCATCGACCAGACCCTGCTCACCCGGCGCTCTCCGGCGTTTCTCAAAACCCATGTGCGCGAAGGGCTGGCCTTGGGCGGCGACCGGCGCTTCTTCCTGGCCAACGGGTGCAGCATCGACACCTGGGTGAACCCCGCCAGCGTACGCGCGATGGTGACGGCCGCCCGCGAAAAATGACCGGATAGGCCCTTCACGCGAACAGGATGAAACCGACAGTGACGTGTTTGACCACCCAAGACGCTTACCGGACGCCGGACCGGGCGGGTTCCTGGATCGGGCGGGCCAGCCCCAACACGGTCTTCTACGCCAAGGCCCTCATGATTGTGTTCCATGCCGCCCGGCTGGCCCAGAAGGGGCTTTACGACGATGAGCGCTGGATGGAGAGCAGCATCACCACCGTGCGGACGCTCGAGTCCGTCGGGGGCAGCTTCGATCTGCAGAACCTGGATGTTCCGCGAAAGCTCGACTCCCCGTGCGTCTTCATCGGCAACCACATGAGCATCCTGGAGACCTTCGTGCTGCCCTGCCTGATCCAGCCGCATCGCCCCGTCACCTTCGTGGTCAAGGAGAGCCTCCTCAACTACCCCCTGTTCGGGCACGTGATGAAAAGCCGCGACCCGGTCGTGGTGGGCCGCACGCAACCGCGCGAAGACCTGCGGACCGTCTTGGAAGAAGGTGCGAAGCGGCTGGCGGCGAACATCTCCGTGGTCATCTTCCCGCAAACCACGCGCAGCGTCGCGTTCGATCCCCAGAAGTTCAACTCGCTCGGGGTGAAGCTTGCCAAACGCTGCAACGTGCCGGTGGTGCCTTTTGCCCTGAAGACCGACGCCTGGGGCCTGGGGCGGCGCTTGAAGGACTTCGGCCCGATTCGACCCGAAAAGACCGTCCACATCCATTTCAGTGAACCCATGACGGTCCGGGGCAGCGGGAAGGAAGAACACAGCTTCATCGCGGAGTTCATCGGAAAGAAACTGGCCGGCTGGAAATAAGCCGGCGGCGGCGCGCCGGCACCCCTAAAATGATTTTTTTTGCGGGCAAAATTGATGGACTCGAAAAAAGTCATCACAATCGATGGCTTTTTACGGAGCCATCAAAATTCACAGCGTCACCCCCTTTAGCAGCAGGTTGAACACTTTTTCCGTTTTCTCCGAGGAGACTTTCTTCAGGACCTCCCGGAACTCGGGGTATTCCTCCCTGATGCCATTGAACTCCGCTTTCGTCAGAATGAAGACCTCGCAGTAGGTGAGTGCTTTTACCGAGGCCGTGCGCCTCTCCCTGAGAATCAGGGAAAGGTCCCCGAAATAGTCGCCGTCCTCCAGGGTGCCGTAATTTTCGCCCCCGTCTTCCGATAAGATTTCCACCTTCCCGTGGCTTAAAAAGAAAATCTCCTTTCCGATCTCCCCGGCCCGGGCAATCATGACGCCGGGTGCGTACGTTAGGGGTTTCAGCGCCATCAGGAGCATATTCCGGAGGACCGGCGAGCAATATTTGAAAAGGGGGACCTTTTCGAGGAGTTCCCGGGCCAAATGCAGCAGAAGTTCCAGCCGAAAGGATGGCGGCAGGTCGTCAAAAAGAACCTCCTCCTTCACTCCGCGGTGCTGGTCCCACAGGTATTCATAATAATCGCGGACTTGATCGTTTAGTTTCAGCGGCACATGCCGCGAGTGCAGGTACTGGCTGACCGCCTCGATCCGGTTGAAAAAAGTGACTCGGGCTGCGTCGAGATTGCTGGCAAGCGAGGCGATGTTGCCGATGATGAAGGCATAGGTTGATGCCCCCATCAGCATGACCAAGATGCTGAACACGTACTCGAAGTCACGATGCGGGGTGATGTCGCCGTAACCCACGGTAGCCATGGTCTGGATCACCCAATAAAGCGCCCGGATGTACTGGGTGGCCGGGCTCGCATGCTCGATCCCCTGCTGAACCACCCAGCAATTCTCGGGGAATCCTTCGAGATAAGGCACCAGAAACCACGCGCAGGCGATGCAGTGAACGAGCAGCATGAAAATCGTTAAAAACTTGGCGATGCGCAGGCCGCCCGAGTTCGTCCAGCTCAAGACCTGCCAACGGCGAAAAATGACAAAGAGCCGCACGGTCCGAAGCAGACGAAACTGCCGCAGCACCAGCAGCAGCGACAGGCCGGCCACGCGAAGCTCCGGGCGGGACAGAAAAAGGGCATCCAGAGGGAGATTGGCGGCCATGTCCAGCACGAAGACGGATTTCAGGTAATGCAGCGCCGTTTCGCGCGGACCGGTGACTTTCAGCCCGTGGCTCCGGAACGAGGTGAGAAAGTTCAAGCCGATGTCGAGCCAGAAAACGACGTCGATGAGATAGACGACCCTGGAGCCGAGCGTCGGTGCGGCATGGCGGAAGGCAAGCTGGAACGGAATCAGCACGCAGCTTGCGATGATCAACAGCAGGATGAAAAAGTCCCAGGCAACTCTGAAGTTCGAGTTTTCATCGATGGTTTTCATGGCGCTATCAGAATGCCCCCTCCTTCACCTTGGGAAGCCGGCCCTGCACGAGGCGTCCCGCCTAATTGCGGAAGCCAAAAAAGGGACGATCCGGATGCCGGCGGAAAGGCGGGTTCAGGACGGGTGCAGGCCCTGCCGAAGCCTGCGTCGCGGGCCGGTTCACGATCGGCGGAGCATTTCCGCCATGCGATCGATGATCGTTTCGGCCACCGCCGGTTTGGACATCAGGGGCAGCGATTGCGCACGGCCGGCGGCATCGATGATCGTCACGCGGTTGGTGTCCACGGCAAATCCGCTGTCGGCCGCGGACACGTCGTTGGCGACGATCAGATCGAGCCCCTTGCGCGCAAGCTTGGCGCGGGCGTTTTCGAGCACGTTCTGGGTTTCGGCGGCAAAACCGATCACCACCTGGGGGTGGCCGCTTAGGGCGCGCTGGCCGGCCACCGACGCCAGGATGTCCGGCGTGCGGGTCAGGTCGAGGCGCATGTCCTCGGCCTGTTTTTTGATCTTGTGCTCGGCCGTCGACGTCGGGCGGTAGTCCGCCACGGCGGCAGCCATGACGAGGCCCGCCGCGCCGGGGATCGCCGCCAGGACGGCCGCCTGCATCTGCTCGGCGGACTCCACCGCGACGGTCTTCACGCCATAGGGGCCGGTCAGGGATGTGGGGCCGTGGATCAGTGTCACGACGGCCCCGCGGTCGCGCGCGGCAGATGCCAGGGCAAAGCCCATTTTGCCGCTGCTGTGGTTGCCCACGAAGCGCACCGGGTCTATGGCCTCACGCGTCCCGCCCGCCGTGACCACCACCGCCATACCCGCAAGAGGCCCGCCGCGGCCGAGCACCCAGCAGGCCGCGTCCTGGATAATTTCGGGCTCCGCCATCCGCCCGGCCCCGGTGGCGCCCGAGGCCAGCCGCCCGGAATCCGGCCCCACCGTATGATAGCCCCGCTGCCGCAGGATGTCCATGTTGGCGCAGGTGGCCGGGTGGTCCCACATGCCGGATTCCATGGCCGGGGCCAGCAGGATGGGCCCCCGGCAGGCCAGCACCGTGGTGGTGAGCATGTTGTCGGCCAGGCCGTGCGCGAGCTTGGCCAGGGTGTTGGCGGTCGCCGGCGCGATGATCATCAATTCCGCGCGCTTGCCTAGGCTCACATGGCCGATCTCGGTCTCCTGCAGGAGCGCGAACATGTCCATCGCCACCGGCCGGTGGGTGAGCGCCTGGAAGGTGAGGGGCCTGACGAACTCGGCGGCCGCAGGCGTCATGACCACCTCCACCTGCGCGCCGGCCTTGACCAGCCGGCTCGTCAGGTCGGCTGCCTTGTAAGCTGCGATGCCCCCGCTCACCCCGATGACGATGTGTCTGCCTTTCAGAATCGGAATCGCTCTTTCCATCGGCTACTCCTGACGGTTCAGGTAATAGATCAAGCGCAGACCCTCCAGCGTCAGCATCGGGTCGACCACCTCGATCGCCGCGGTCATCTGCGCCAGGATGTGCGCCATGCCACCGGTGGCGATCACCTTGGCCTGCCCGCCCAACTCGGCGCGGATGCGCCCCACCAAGCCCTCGACCAGCCCCACGTACCCCAGGACGAGCCCGGACTGCATGGCGTGCACCGTGTTTTTCCCGATGGCCGCCGGCGGCGGTACAAGCTCGATACGCGGCAGCTTGGCCGTGCGGCTGAAGAGCGCCTCCGCGGCGATACCCAGACCGGGGGCAATGGCCCCCCCGAGGTAGTCACCCTCTTTGGAGATGGCGTCGAAGGTCGTGGCGGTACCGATGTCGACGACGATGGCCGGGCCGCCATGACGCGCTTTGGCCCCCAGCGCGTTGAGAATGCGGTCGGCCCCGATCTCGGCCGGGTAGTCGATGAGAATGCGCACACCGGTCTTGATTTCAGTCGACACGATCAGCGGGTCATGCCCAAGGTAGCGGCGGCTCATGTCGACGAAACAGGAGGTCAGCGGCGGCACTACGCTCGCCAGCGCCACCCCCGAGACCTCGGACCAGCTCAGGTGGCTGTAGTCGAACAGGTTGTGCAGAAGCATGGCGTACTCATCCGGCTGTTTGGCCCGGTCGGTCGCGATGCGCCAGTTGGCAGTCCACTTGCCTTCGCGGTGCAGTCCGAACATGGTGTTGGTGTTGTTGACGTTCATGACGAGCAGCATGGCATCTCCTCCGAGGCCCGGGTGAAAGGCTGGCCTCGTCACGCCGGGTGACGACAGGGCGAGGCCACCGCGACCAGCCTTGTTGGAATTGTAGCAGAAGGCGAGGGCACTTTGGAATCGATTTTTTTATCTGAGCCGCAACTGCTCAGACTATCTACCAAGTGCCCATCCAGAAATGGTGGATTTCGGTTCAGGCCAAGGCCGCAGCGATTTCGCAACCGCAGGCAAAGTGAGGCTTTGCCGAGGATTGCGAAGAGCGAGAACGCCGGCATGGGCCGAAAGACGCCGTTTATGGATGGGCACTACCTAAGGAGTTACTCAGCGCGACGGGCGGCCGCGTTCAGCGGGGACGAAAGCGGGAAGGGCCCGAGGGCGGCGGGCAGCGCCGCCCTCGGGTAAAATCTTAAAAGAAACGGTACTGCATACCGAAGGAAATGCCATAGACATCCTTGTCGTACTGGGTGCCGGCCGGCGCCCGGGAAGAAGTCTGATCCACCTTCACCGAGTCGTACCACGACCTCTCGAGGCCCAGGGTCAGGCTCAGGCGCTCGATCGGGCTATAGACCAGGCCCACGGCCACGCTGTTGGCATCCAGCTCCGGCGACTCGGGCAGCAGGTCCTGCGATTTCATGCCTTGGATTTCGGTGTGCAGGTAGCCCGCACTGACCCGCCACTGCGGATTGAAAATGTACTCCAGCGCGACCCCCATTTCGTAGCTGTTGCCGGGGTTGGAATCTTGAAAGCGGGCCCCCTCAAACTTGGCCTGTTTCTCCAAGTAGTAGGTGAAGTTCGGCTCGATCCGGAGCTTGCCCGGGAGGATGAAGTAGGATACACCCGCCGCGAGGTAGCCGGGCAAATCTTCACGCTCGTGGCTGCCGTCCGTCCAGCCGACACCATTAGAGACAGCCTGGCCAGGCGAGTTGTCCTTGGTGTCGGCTTTGAAATTGAGCGGCGTGTTGGACATGTAGGTCAAGGCAAAATTGAGGTCTTGGATCGGGGCGTAATCGAGCCCCAGGAAATAATTGTAGGCATCAGCCGTCCGTTCGATCTTGACGTTGACGGTGTTTTGGGGCCCGGTCGTCCCGGTCGCCCTGCCTTTGAATTTCTGGTTGGCATCGACATAGCGCACCCCGCCGGAAAGCGACAGCGAATCAAAGACCTTGTAGGCGGCGCCCAGGCTGTAGCCCACATAATAGGAATTGGCTTCTATATATTGGTTTATGTTGGTGGGATTGCCGGCGGGACCGCCCAGGTAAGTGCCCAGGCCTCCGACGGCGCCGGGGGCAGATAGCATGACCGTGCGCGCATCGCCATCCTGATACCGCACCTCGCCGCCGCCGCCGGGGATGGTGACGGCGAAAAACCCGGACCAGCGGTTCTGCTTGTAGACTGAGAAGAAGCCGGGGATGAGGGACGGCTCACTCGAGTCCAGCGTCCCCAGGTTGAAGATAGCGGGAGTGGACGGCATCTGGTTCGAGTAATCTTTCCAAAAATAAATGGCATCGGCCTTCACATAGAGGCCGTCTTGCATCCGTACCGTGCCGGCCGGATTATAGGCAGCGGCGTCGGCCAAATCGTCGGCTGCGTTGCGGTTGAGGGTTCGCAGGTAATCGGCGCTGAGGTTTGATTTGTTGATGATGGCGCCGGCGTAAAGAGCCGGCGACAACCCCACAAGCACCACCAAGACCATTAAACCGACAAACCCTTTTCGCATCTTTTCGTCCTCCTAATTTTCCGATTATGTGAGTGCGCTGCGGCATTCAAATAAGTTTCGACCCGTGGCAAGATGAATCGGCTGCTGGAGCGAGGAATGTGAACCGGCCGGGGATCGAAAAGATTCTGGAGCCCCCCGCGAGGCTGCGCTCCCCGATCGGGAACTATCGGAGAAGTCCGTCGCTGGCGTGCTGCGAGAAATAGCGCTTGGCCAAGCCCCGGGCGTCATGACGGCTCCTGGGAGAAGGTATCAAAATTTACAACGTGAGCCTTAACAGGGTGTTGAAAAACAAGTATCAGGCTGTCAGCCAAGGCGACTATTGGCTGGAGGCTCGGAGGCTGGAACGCCAGGAGGCTAAAAAAAGACAGAAAAGGTTTTGCTTCAAGCTTCCCAGCCTTCCCGCTTCGGACATAAAACGCATTTACAATAGCCGCACAACGCCGGATGACAGCCTTAGACGCCGTTTTTCAACACCCTGTTAATATAGCGCTTAAATGAATGCAAGGATTAATTTACTAGAAGAGGCTTCAAAATACCGGATCACGCCCAAGGGCAAAACGCAGGCCGATTCGGAAGCGCTGCAACCACGCCAGGTGGTGAGAATTTCGAGAAACCGGCAACGCCGCTATCGGGGGTCAGACAGGAGAATAAAACCACTTCTAATTTGAACTCGACCCGAAACTAGTGTACGTTGTGTGTGCTATGATCAAGGTTCTTACCCGCCAGAACTCCGTGTGGCAAAGCGGCGATTGGAAAGACTTCCGGGAGACGTTGCCCCCCTGCTGGATCGACCTCGTCTTCCCTCAGCCGGAGGAACTCAAACAGGTCGGGGAAGCCCTGGCGATAGACATTCCCAGCCGGGCGGAGATGGAGGAGATCGAGGCTTCGAGTCGCCTCTACCAGGAGGACGGCGTTTTTTTCATGACCGCGAACCTGGTCACCAGCCCCGATACCAATAACCTGGAATCCTCGGCCATCACCTTCATCCTCACCGAGACCTGCCTGGTCACCGTGCGCTACCTTGAGCCCCGGCCTTTCGAAACTTTTGCCGCCAGGCTCCAGAAGCCCGGCGGCAACTGCACGAACAGCCTGGATGTGTTCATCGGCCTCCTGGAAGCCATTATCGACCGCATGGCCGACATCCTGGAAATCCACAGCGCCGAAATCGAGAGAATATCCCGCATGATCTTCGCGGACGCCAAAAAGGGGACCAGGCCCATCGACCTGAACGCCGTCATCAAGGACATCGGCCGGGAGGGCAATCACATCTCCATCATCCGGGAAAGCTTGATGTCCCTCGGGCGGATGTCCCTATTTCTGAGCCAGGCGGTCTACGCCAATCCCAAGGCCGTCGAGATCAGGGACGTGCTGAAGGTGGTCGGCCGCGACGTAGCCTCGCTCGCCGACCACGCCTCGTTCATCACCAACAAAGTGAACTTCCTGCTGGACGCCACCCTCGGCATGATCAGCATCCAGCAGAACAGCATCATCAAGATATTTTCCGTTGCGGCTGTCGTCTTCCTGCCCCCCACCCTCATCGCCAGCATCTACGGGATGAATTTCCGCTTCATCCCGGAATTGTCCTGGGAGGTCGGCTATCCGCTGGCCCTCGTCATGATGGTCGGCTCCGCCGTGCTGCCCTATCTTTTCTTCAAACGCAAAGGCTGGCTCTGAGCCTGCCGAATGACGGCCAGCTGCGGTTGGCTTCTCGGATGCGCGGGCATCTTTCGTGAGGTGCTTTCACAACCCCTGCCGGAAGCCCTATATCACCTGCTGGCCTATTTGACCGTCGCGCTGGACGACCGACGTCCATGCGCATGGGACTGGGGCTTCTGGAAGCGGGGATCTTGGCACCACCAGGGCCAGGATCAAGCGGCCAGCGAGCGTTTGGCCGACTTTAGCCTGCGCACTCAGGACTCGTGGTTCCTCACCCTCTGCGATTATCTGCGCGGGCAGCTGACTGAAGCGTTCGAATGATTGATTCCTTTCCATTCCAAACCTACCGATTGTCTGCAGTTGAGTTTATCCATCGTAATTCAGCTTTGGAAACGATTCGAGATGGAATGGCCCAATGGCCAATAGACCGCTTGGGCATTCCGTCAAGATTGCCTTAACGCCCCTCCCCTTACTCAAAAATACATGATTGACTGTATTTAAAAGCCAGACCAATACTCTTAGCTTGTCACGCACAGGGGACCGGCTCTATCTCTGCTTCTTATCGGGACTCTGCGCTATACCTGAGCGGCGATTCCCATGGTTGTCGTGGTATTTCAAAGCATTGTGAGCAGAATTGTTTGTGCGAGGTGAAAAAATGAAATCGTTGAGCCACCAAAGGAAGTACGCTCACAGGAGCAAGATTATATTGGGTTTGCTTTGCGGTTTAGTAGTCGTTGGAGTTGCTGACATGGGGCATGCGTTCAAATTCTTCGGCGGAGGCGGAGGACATAAAAAGTCGTCCGCTGGGCCACGTCTTGATGTAGACTCTTTGGTTAATTTTGATTTTCATCAGTTTGGTGTTGACGCAAAAAATGGAGACCCTATCCCCACCCATATCGACTATTTCAAAAATCTTCCTGATTTCGGCTCAAACCTTGCGGAAGCTGGTCCGAAATTTCGATTCGATTCCGAAAGTAACAACGGCGGCAGCGGCGAATCAGGTTATATAGCCCATAATACAACACCGGTTTCTGAACCAGGTACGATGATTTTACTGGGAATCGGTTTAATCGGACTCGCTAGTTACGGGAGAAAGAAATTCAACAATTAACTGATAACAATCCAAAGAAAAGGCTGGATCAACCAAGTCCGGCCTTTTTCAGTTTACTGCCATTAATGCGAAATTCGCAGGCCCTCCAAAATTCCAGATACGCAACCTCCATCTATCACAGGAAAACTGATTTGCCTGTGCGGGCGAAGCAGCGACAGCAAAGCCACCGATGTTTGGCGGGTAGAAGTTGCAGATATTCGCCGGCATAACGCGCCATCACGAGCTGCGGGTTCTTGCCATTTTAGCTCGGCACGTTCACAGCCTCTAAACTGACGAGGCGCTGGTATCCAGCCCTTGTCAGTTTAAAAAAGAGAGAGAGAGAGAGAGAGACCGGCGCCAGTCGCAGGCCGCCGTGAAGCGTTGATCTTGTCCCAGCCTACCCGCATGACTTTCTACTTGATTCTCGCGGCTATTTACGCACCAGGCGGCTTATGCCCGGGACCTGCAGGTTGCTGGCCGAGACGTGCAATTCGCCGTTTTCCCGCTGGATCCCCTGGAGCCTGCCGATTCTGAGCCATTCGCTGACGCCTTTCTCGGTCAGGTAAGTCATGGCGGCGAACTCGGAGACCGAATAGGTCTTCTCGGCCGGC
This sequence comes from uncultured delta proteobacterium, assembly GCA_963785045.1. Lineage (GTDB taxonomy): Bacteria > Desulfobacterota > Desulfobacteria > Desulfobacterales > SpSt-501 > SpSt-501. The sequence continues at coordinate 71,985 of CAWAUC010000011.1, forward strand.
GGATTTTCGCGCCTGGTATCGACCGTCGGTTTCGGCAGCGGTTCAGGCGCTGGAACCGGTGCGGCTTTCACCGGCGGAGCGGGTAAGGGCGCGGCCGGTCTGCGAACCGGTTGGGCGGCTTTTGCCGGTCTGGGAGCGGCCGCCGGCTTGGAAGGCTTTTTGGCCTTGGGGGCCTTGGGCGGCTTGCCCAGCTCCCGGACGACCTTCGCCTGGAGTTGGCTCTCGGGGATCATCCAGCTGTTGCCCTGCTTTTTGGCTTTGAGCTTCCCCTCCCGGATGAGCTTAGAAATGGTCGCAGCGGGGATTGCGGTTGCTTTGGCAAACTCACTGGTGGTCATCGACTTGCTCGAGGTGGCCATTGTCCTTCCTTTCATGCGCAGTTGGGTTTGGCATGTATGAAGACCGGCACGGTGCGAATCACCGGCCCACGGCAGTGGCTATCCAGGTTGCGGAATTCTTTCATATATACGCCGATTCCGGTTGAGCGTCAATCGGCACCGGGCCTTGCTTTCTGTCCCGCAGCCTCACCGCGGGGACAGCGCCTGCGCGATGTCGGCGATCAGGTCCTGCGGGTCCTCGATGCCGACCGACAACCGCAGCAGGCCGTCCGAAATTCCTAGCTCTTGGCGTTCGGCCGGCGTGAGCTTCGCATGGGATGTTTTGGCGGAGGCGCAGATGATGGTTTCCACACCGCCCAGGCTCAACGCCGGCGTGATCAGCTTCAGGCGGTGCAGGAATCGGTCCGCCGGGCATTGACCCTCGTCGAGTTCGAAGGAGAGCATGCCGCCGAAACCCTTCATCTGCCGCCGGGCGATGGCGTGCCCGGGATGGGTTTCGAGACCGGGGTAGTTCACCCGTCGCACGGCCGGCTGCTGCGTGAGGAAGTCGGCTACCTGCCGGGCGTTTGTGTTTTGGCGCTCCACCCGCACGGCCAGCGTCTTGAGGCTGCGCTCCAACAGATAGCAGGTGAGCGCGTTCAGGCTGCCGCCGAGATTGACCGCGGCCTGCTTCACCTGTTGGATCCGCGCGGCACTGCCGAGCACCGCCCCGCAGCACAGATCGCTGTGGCCGCCCAAGTACTTGGTGGCGCTGTGCATCACGAGGTCGATGCCGAGGGCCAGCGGGTTCTGGTTGATCGGGCTGGCGAAGGTGTTGTCGATGGCGGTCACGATCCCCCGCGCGCGGCCGATCCCGGCGACCGCTTGAATGTCGGTGATTATCAGCAGCGGGTTCGACGGGGTTTCAATAAAAATCAGCCGGGTGGTGGGGCGAATCGCCGCTTCGATCTCCTGGGCCGTATTCCCCGCGAAGGTGAACTCGATCCCGAAGCGCTTGAAATCGGCGGTGACGAAGTGGTGGGTGCCGCCGTAGATGTCTTTCTGGATGACGGCGTGATCGCCGCCACTCAAGAACGCCAGCATCAGAGAGCTGATGGCGGCCATCCCCGAGCTGAACAAAATCCCGTCTTCGGCCCCCTCAAGCGCGCAGAGCTTTTCGACGACGGCTCTTTGATTGGGGGTATTGTAGTACCGGGGGTAGATGTTTTCGGGCGCGTCCAGGTACTTGAACGCGGACGAAGGGTGGATCGGCGTGTTCAAACCGCCGGTAGCCTCGTCCACGCGGGAGCCGCTGTGCACGCACTGGGTGTTCTTTTGCATGACGATCATTCCTTTCACTGGGTTTTCGAAGCGCCGACGCCTCAAAAAGAATTGCCGGGAAGCCCGGGATCAGCCCGTCCGGGCTTTGCCTGGAATAATCAAATAATCCAAAAGCCGGCAATTGGCAATTGCCTTCCCATTCCTATTTCGCCATCTCGCCTACAGCGGCGCAAGGATGCAAATTATCTTGCCGTGTCAACCGGTTTTGAACCTGGAGCACCGCAGCTTCCCGTAAACCGTGTCAACCCCGGTTGCAGCGTTTCGAATCTCCGCTATGATTCAGCGCAGGCTGCAGCCATTCGGAAGCATCCCGGGGTTTTCGGGTGACCTAAAGTCTTCCTTTATAAGCGAAGCGATCGCGCCAGACATCTGTGCCGGATCAATGTCCTCCTGCGTCTTCCTGTCTTCTGCCCGGACTGGCACATCGGTTGCACTTCTTGGCGGTCACGGCCCTTCCGGGTCGGATCCTACGGGAACCCCCTTGAACCCTCAAACGACAGGAGAGGAGGTATTCACAATGAAGAAAATGACTCCGGAAAAAACCAAAGAAAAAGAAAGGCGCTTGCAAAGCGGACGGATGGTTGCCGTCACACTGGTTTCAGTGCTTCTATTGATCGCATCGTACCCGGCCTCGGCCGATACGCGGTCCCGCTTCGACCCGTCCGTCCGGGTGATGACCCGCAACCTCTACGTGGGAGCCGACATTTTCACGGTGGCCAATGTACCGAGCCCGAACCTCATCCCCCTTGCCGTGGCTCAAACATACGCCATGATCGTGCACAACGATTTTGCGGAGCGCGTCGAAGCGTTGGCCAGGGAAATCGCAGAGAAAAATCCCGATCTGATCGGCTGCCAGGAAGTGGTGCTGTTAACCCGGCTGCGACCGACCGACGACCCGCAAGAGCCGCAGACGGTCGAACAATACGATTTTCTGGTCCTGCTGCTTGATGCGCTTCAAACCTGGGGGTTGGATTACGAGATAGCGGCCGTCGGTTTGAATGCCAATGTCACCTTGCCCATGCTGCAGGAGATCGACGCTTCGGGCGATGTGCCTCTTGATTATGTGAACTACCTCGACCGGGATGTCATTCTGGCTAAAAAGGGCACCCCTGTAAAACATGCCACAGCCCATGCTTTCAGCACAAACTTCAACGTGGTCTTCTCGGAAACCGACTCGGTTGTCTTCCAGAGGGGATTTGTGGCGGTAGACGCAACCGTTCGCGGAAAAACCTATCGCTTCGTGAACACCCATGTCGAGCAAGAGGGTTTTAAGGCACCTGACGGAACCGTGGCCCAGCAGGCGCAGGTCGCAGAACTGCTTCAGGAACTTGCGAAAGAAGCTTTGCCGGTCTTGCTGGTGGGCGACTTCAACCTGCCCCCCAGCGATCCGGATTACAAAGCCATCGTAAGAGCCGGTTTCGCCGATTTGTGGAGGCTGCGCACGAATGGGTGGTACAAAAAGGGGAGCACGTGCTGCCAGGACGAAGACCTTCTGAACGAGGAATCGGCCCTCACCGAGCGCATCGATTACATTTTCGCCCGTCAGCAGCGTCACGGCGGCGCCCTGAATTTTCACTACCCGGTCATCGTGCAACTTACGGGCAATGACCCTGACGAGGCCAAAACCGAATCCGGATTGTGGCCGTCGGACCATGCGGGGGTTTTCGCCGCCATCCGCCTGCGGGATGACAGCCACTTAAGGGCCCGGTAGATGGCTGGGTCATCCATATAAGGGCAAGCACACCCGTCCCGCATCTTCGAGGCAGGGCCCCGATAGGCCCTGCCCGTTTCCGTTGACAAGCTGGTTGACAGCGTGCATGCCTTATCATACTACTACCGGCAAGAGCCCTATCCCGAACATTTCATGAAAATTTTTCGGAATCGGCATGGTCGTTTTCAACGCCGGGTCTATGCGCAGCCCGACCGAGGCCGCTGAAAATGGGCACTCAACTCATCCGCAAGGCTTTCCTGCCGCTTCTCCTCAGCATCGCGGTTTTCTGCCTTTCCGCCTGCAAATCGACGGGGCCCGCCCCGCCCCGCGCCGTCCGCGGGGTGATTGATCTGAGGGGTTGGGATTTCCAGTCGAACGGGCCGGCCGATCTGACGGGCGAATGGGAGTTTTACTGGCAGCGCCACTTGTCTCCAACGGATTTTTCACTGGCAGCGTCCCCGACCCCGTCCGGTTACATGCGGGTCCCCGAATTCTGGAACGGCTTTCGGATGGATGGCCTGAAACTGCCCGGCCAGGGCTTCGCCACCTATCGGCTGACCGTGCTGCTGGCCGACCCCGGGGAGCCGCTGGCGCTGGAAATCCGGGAAATCTCCACCGCCTATGTGTGTTTTCTCGATCAGACGCCTGTCGTGTCGGTCGGGGCTGCCGGCGCAACGCAAGCCACGACGGTCCCCAGCCAGCACCCGGTGCTGGTGCCGTTTCAGCCGCAGTCCGATCGCGTCCACATTCTGCTGCAGGTGTCCAATTTCCATCACCGCCGGGGCGGGTTGTGGGAGCGCATCCGCCTGGGAACGGAAACACAGATCCGCCGAGAGCTTGCGTTGAGACGCCAGATTGACTTCTTCATCCTCGGCGGCATCGTCATCATGGCCGTCTATCACCTGAGCCTTTTCATCGTCCGCAGAAAGTTCCGGCCGACCCTCTACTTCGGCATCGGCTGCCTGCTGGTGGCCTCGCGGCTGCTCACGACCGACGAGCGCTGTATCCTTCAGCTCGTGCCGGATCTCGACTGGAGTCTGCTGATCAAACTGGAGTACGTGTCGTTCTACCTGGCGGTTCCGGCGTTCGCTCTCTTCCTGCGCTCCCTCTTTCCCCGGGTGAACCGGTGGCTGCTCCGGGCGGTTCTGACCATCGCCCTGACGTTTTCCGCCGTGGTACTCGTGACACCGCCCGTTATCTTCACCCACACCCTGCCCTACTACGAAGTTTTCACCTTGCTGCTCTTCGTGTACACGTTCGGCCTGCTGCTCTCAAAACCGGCCCGGCAGCAGTTCGAAGCCTTCCTGCTGCTCTTGGGCATGCTGGTCTTCGGCCTCACAGTGCTCAACGACATGCTGTACGTCGAGCGCGTCATCCACACCGCATTCCTGGCCCCCTTTGGCCTGCTGGTCTTCATTTTCTCCCAGGCATTCCTGCTGTCCTTCCGGCTGATCAAGGCGTTTACTCTCGTTGAAACCCGGGGCCTCGAACTGCGGCAGGCATTTAAATCCCTTAAGCAGGAAATGCACGACCGGATCCGCGTCGAGGAGGCCCTGCGCGAAGGTGAGGAGAAATACCGAACCATCCTGAACAGCATCCAGGAAGGCTACTACGAGATCGACCTGCGCGGCAACATGCTGTTTTGCAACGATTCCCTGTGCCGGATCATCGGATATGCCCGGGAGGAGCTGATCGGGATGAACAACCGGCAGTACATGCCGGCGGAAGCCGGTAAACGGGCTTATGAAATGTTCCTGCGCGTGTACGACACCGGGAAGGCCACCGAGGCGTTTGACTGGGAGGTCATCACCAAGGACGGAACCCGAAAAATCGTGGAGGCCTCGCTGACGTTGATGCGCGATATAAAAGGCACCCCGACCGGGTTCCGGGGTGTGGTCCGCGACATCACCGAACGCAAGCACGCGGAGGAGCAAGCCAAGCTGCATCAGCAGCAGATGATGCAGGCCAGCAAGATGGCCGCCCTCGGGGTGCTGGTCTCAGGCGTGGCCCACGAGATCAACAACCCCAACAACTTCATCATGCTGAACACCCCTATCCTGCGCGAAGCCTGGCAGAGCGCCCTGCCGATCCTCGAGGAATATTACACGGAGAACGGCGACTTCCTGATGGCCGGCATGAAGTATTCCGAGATGCGGCAGCACATGCCCCAACTCCTGGCCGGGGTAGCGCAGGGGGCCGAGCGCATCAAACAGATCGTCGCCAACCTTAAGACCTACGTGCGCGGCAACGCCGACGACCTGGCTCAGCTGGTGGACGTGAACGCTGTCATCCAGGCCTCCATCTCGCTTGTTTCCAACGTCATCCAGAACGCCACCGATCATTTTGTGGTGGATTACGGGGCCGGTCTTCCGCGGATCCGGGGCAGCTTTCAGCGCCTCGAACAGGTGATCCTCAACCTGCTCCAGAATGCCTGCCACGCCCTGCCGGACAGGCAAAAAGGCATTTTCGTCACCACCGCGTTCGACCGCGAGGGGTCGAACGTTTTGATCGTCATCCGGGACGAGGGTGCCGGCATTCTTCCCGAGGCCCTGCCCCGCATCCGGGAGCCGTTCTTCACCACCAAGCAGGACTCCGGCGGCATCGGGTTGGGCCTTTCCATCTCTTCCAAAATCGTCGAAGAGCACCGGGGCAGCCTGCGTTTTGCTTCAGCACCGGGCGCCGGCACCACGGTGACGATCACACTTCCCGCCGATAACGGCCCAACACCCTGAGAGGCAAACGCCCATGCAGCCAAGCACACCCCCCCAACGGCCCATCCTGCTGGTCGACGACGAAGCCCAGGCCCTGACCAGCTTCGAAATGACCCTGCGCTCCGCCAGCATGAGCCACTTCATCTCCTGCCACGACAGCCGCGATGTGCTGCCCGTACTCGCGCGTGAGGAGATCGAGGTCATGCTGCTGGACCTGTGGATGCCCCACGTCTCGGGGGAGGAGTTGCTGCAGAAGATCACGGCCGACTACCCAGATCTCCCCGTCATCATCATCACGGGGGCGGACGATGTGGAGACCGCCGTGCGGTGCATGCGGCAGGGGGCCTTCGACTACATCGTCAAACCCGTCGAGAAGAGTCGGCTGATCAGCAGCGTCCGACGGGCCGTCGAGTTGCGCGAGCTGCACCGTGAAAACCAGCTGCTCAAGGCACGCGTGCTCTCGGACCGGCTGAACCGGCCCGAGGCCTTTGCGGCCATTGTCACCGGCAGCCCGGGGATGCGGTCGATCTTCCAGTATGTCGAGGCCGTCGCGCCGAGCCCGCGGCCGCTGCTGATCACCGGCGATACCGGCGTTGGCAAGGAGCTGGTCGCCCGGGCCGTGCACACCCTGAGCAACCGCAAGGGCGCCTTCGTGCCCGTCAACGTGGCCGGGCTGGACGACCACGTGTTCGCGGACAGCCTCTTCGGCCACAAGCGGGGCGCCTTCACCGGGGCCATGGAAGTACGGGCGGGACTGCTGGAACAGGCCGCCGGTGGAACCATTTTCCTGGACGAGATCGGTGATCTGAGCGCCATTTCCCAGGTGAAACTCCTGCGGCTGCTTCAGGAGGGGGAGTATTTGCCGCTCGGCTCTGACATTGCCAAGCGCTCGGATGCCCGCATCGTGGTGGCCACCAACCAGGACCTCGAGGCCGCCCGCAACTCCGGCCGTTTCCGCAAGGATCTCTACTACCGGCTCTGCGGCCACCACATCCACATCCCGCCGCTGCGGGAACGCCGAGAGGATCTGCCGGCTCTGCTCGACCACTTCCTGGAAAAGGCCGCCGTGAGTTTAGGCAGGAAAAAGCCGACACCACCCGATGAACTCGTCAATCTGCTCGCCTCCTATCATTTCCCCGGCAACGTCCGGGAGCTGGAATCCATGGTGTTTAACGCGGTCAGCCTGCACGCCTCCGGCAAGCTGTCGATGGACGCCTTCAAATCGGAGATATTCAAAAAACAGCCGGCGCTGGCCGATTGCCCCGCAGACGCTCCGGAAGTGGCGGCCGGCCGGCTGGCCTTCCCGGACCCGCTGCCGACCCTCAGACAGGCCGAGCAGCTGCTGGTCGACGAGGCCCTGCGCCGCGCCGGCGGGACCCAGTCGGTGGCCGCCATGATGCTGGGGATCACGCGCCAGGCACTGAACAAACGGCTGAAAAAAGCCGCGCCGGCCGACTGAGAAGGGTGCATTTTTCGGTTGACCCGTCAACCGTACTGAACCCCATCAATATGGAAGCAATCTGAGGAGTTCGCCTCCCACCGCCCTTTCACGTCAATAGCGGTTGCAGCCTTCCGGCAGTGCATTCGCCGGCTGAATTAGACCGATTCGCCCCGCCTCGATTTCCAATTTGCCACTCCGGCAGCTCACTTTTTCCAATCATCATGAGTGGTTGCACGCCCGCTGCGACCCGGCCCCGCTACCCGCACCTTGATCGCCGCTTCCGCCTGGTACGCCGTTTGCTCTTGAGGTTTGCACAATCCAGTTCCGCTTGCAAAGGAGAGCAGCCATGAAACCACCTCAAGCCGGTCAAGACCCATCCGTGGGCGCGCTGCATGCCGGAATAGATGTCGGCTCCGTCAGCCTCAACAGCGTCGTGATCAACGCGCACAAGCAAATCATCTGCGAGTCCCCTTACCGGCGTCACTTCGGCAAAGTCGAAGCTACGGTGGCCGCACTTATCGACGAGCTCCACGCGACATTCGGGCGGGATCAGATCGTTTCCATCGCGTTCACGGGCAGCCACGGGAAAATGATCAGTGAGCAGCTCGGGGCCCATTACGAATTTGAGATCATCAGCCAGGCACTGGGGGCGGTCCACGTGCGGCCGGACGTGCGGACCCTGATCTGCATGGGCGGCCAGGATACGGCCCTGGTGCAGATCGCCCACCGCCCCTCCGGCTGGGAGCTGGAGTATTTCACCACCAACGGCCCCTGCGCCTCCGGCACGGGCTCCTTCATCGACCAGCAGGCGGAGCGCTTGGCCACCCGCATCTACGAGCGGCGGCAAGACCGGTCCGAGTCGCCGATTGACCGTGTTCTCGCAGATTTCATCGCCCTGGGCCTGCAGAGTCGGCAGCCGGCCAATGTCGCCTGCCGCTGCACCGTGTTCACCAAGTCGGACATGATCCACCTTCAGAACAAGGGCGAGCGGCTGGAGGACATCATCTTTGGGCTCCACGTCGGCAATGCGCGCAACTACCTCAGCACGATCGTGATGAACCGCACCCTGCACGAACCCATCCTGCTGGTGGGCGGCCTGTCCCTCAATGCCCTGCAGGTAAAGGCACTGCGGGAACATTTCCCGGGCCTGGTCGTGCCGCCGCTCAGCACGTCCATCGGCGCATTAGGGGTTGCCCTTCAAGCGCTTGCATCCGGCATTAGGCGCCCGGTCGAACCGGCAAAACTCCTGGCGCCCGAACGGCGGCCGGACCTGACGGTGCCCGTCGGCGCCCGCCTGGTGCTGAAGGAAACCTCATTCCCGGAGAGCAACGAGATCACCCACCGCGTGTTTGGGGTGGGCACCCGCTGCTTTTTAGGCATCGACATCGGCTCCACGACCACCAAGTATGCGCTCATCACCCCCGAGCGCAAAATTCTGCACAAACGCTATGTCCCCACCCAGGGAAAACCCGTCGAGGTCACCCAGGCGCTCCTGCAGCATCTGCGGGAGCAGGTGGGCCGGAGGGTCGAGATCGCCGGGGTGGCCACCACCGGGTCCGGGAGGAACGTGGTGGGGGACTTCCTGCGGGCCGATCTCATCATCGACGAGATCACAGCGCACGCCCGCGGTGCGGTTGAAATCGACCCGGCCGTGGACACGATCATCGAGATCGGCGGTCAGGACTCGAAATACGTCTCCATCACCAACACCCACCCGCTCGACTTCGACATGAACAAGGTCTGCGCTGCCGGGACGGGCAGCTTCCTGCATGAACTGGCCAACAAACACGGGATCGACATCGTGGGCGAATTCCAGGAAATCGCCTTGGCCGCCGGGGCGCCGGTGAAACTGGCCGAACGCTGCACCGTGTTCATGGAGTCGGACCTCACGGCCTACCACCAGAGGGGTGCTGCGCGGGAGAATCTCATCGCCGGGCTCTGCTACGCCATCGTCCACAACTACCTGAACCGGGTGGTCGGAAAACGCAAGATCGGCCGGCGGGTCATGTTCCTGGGCGGGCCCTCGCTCAACCGGGGGGTCGTCGCCGCCTTCGAAAATGTGCTCGGCCGCGGGCTCCTCGTGCCGCGGCACCGGGAAGTGCTGGGCGCGTACGGTGCCGCGGTGTGCCTGCAGGAGCGAATGGGCTCGGCCGCAACGCCGCCCAGCACCTTCCGGGGGATCGAGCGCGCCATCGCGGACCGGATGCCGTGCGTCGAAAAGATCTGCCGGGCCGACCCGGGCTGCCATAACCAGTGCAAGCTCAAGATTTACAGCTTCGACGGCCGCAAAAGCATCTGGGGCGGGGAGTGCGGCCGCTACGATACCGCACGCCACACCGGCGAGCGGCGCGAAAACGCTTTTGCCCTGCGCCGGGAGATCTGGGAGCAGCACATGGCGGGCGTCTACGAAACGCTCGCGGAGGCACCGGTGATGGACGCGGACGGACGACCCACGGTGGGGATGCAGCGCTCGCTCTACGGGGTTCAGGCCAGCCTGCTGTGGGCGCACTTTTTCGACCACCTCGGCTTCCGGCTGGTGCTCACCCCGCCCACCAACGCAGAGATTTCCAGGCGGGGCATCGAGAGCATGGCGGCCGAGACGTGCTACCCGGTGAAGGTCGCCCACGGCCACGCCCGGCTGTTGATGGGAAAAACGCGCTTCCTGTTTCTCCCCATCCCCATCGACATGCCCACCCCGCAGCCCGCGGAGCGGGGCTACTACTGCCCCATGGTGCAGAGCAATGCCCACATGATCCGGGCCGCGCTGGGAGTGCCGGCGCAGGCCGTACTGAGCCCGACCCTCTGTCTCAAGTCGGACCCCGACATGCTGGCACTCGACATCCATGAACAGATCGGCAATCGCCTGGGGGTGCGAAAAGCCTGCATCGGCCGGGCGCTTCGGCATGCGCTCGCAAAGCAGGCCGAGTTTTCCAGGACGCTTTTCCGGAAAGGGCAGGAAATCCTGGACGGCCTTAATCCGCAAACGCCCGTCGTGGTCGTGACGGGCCGCCCCTACAACCTCTACGATGAACGCCTGAACCTCAGGCTCGGGCAGAGCCTGGCCAAGATCGGGGTGGCCGCCCTGCCCATGGACTTCATCGATGTCTCCGGGGTGGATCTTGGGGATTTTCCCTCGATGTACTGGGGCCTCGGCGCCCAGATCCTAAGAACGGCCCGCTGGATCGAGACCCGGTCCAACACCTTCGGCCTGCACCTGACCAATTTCGGATGCGGCGCGGATTCCTTCATCGAGCATTTTTTTAAGCACATCCTGGGCGGCAAGCCCAGCCTGATCCTGGAACTCGATGAGCACAGCGCCGCGGCCGGCGTGATGACCCGGCTGGAGGCCTATCGGAACGTCATCCACAACACCCTGCAGAAAAGCGAAGCGCGCCGGCCTGTCGGGGTTGACGGCCTGCGGCCTGTTTCTCAACACCCCCTAAAAACCGCCATCCGCACGTGAGGGAACCATGGAAGCCATCCAAGCGACTGACCACCAATTTTCGTCGGAGACCGTCGGCAGGATCCGCCTTGGCCACAGCAAGTTCCTGATCCCCGACATGAACCGCGCCACCACGTATCTGCTCGCCGCGGCGCTGCGGTCTTTTAACATCGACGCTCATGTTCTGCCGACCTACAAAGGGCTTGATCTCGGGAAAAAATTCACCTCCGGCAAGGAGTGTTTCCCGTGCCTGGTCACCCTGGGGGACCTGCTCTATTTCATCGAGGAGGAAAAGAGGCGACTGGGCCAGGCGTTTGATGCCGGCCGCTATGTTTTCTTCATGCCGGAAACCGAGGGGCCCTGCCGGTTCGGCATGTACAACAAGTACCAGAGGATCGTGCTGGATTCCTTCCCGGAGCTGAAAGCGCTCAGGATCACCGCCGCGACCACCACCGACGGCTACTCGCCCGAAGGCATCTTTGACGCCGAACACACCCGCAACTCCCGGAAAGCCTCCTACCTTGCGATGGTGCTGGGCGATGTCATGGAGCGGTTCATCTGGAGAGTACGGCCGTACGAGAAGGCGCCCGGGCAAACAGATGCATTGGCCGGGCAAGCCTTGCGCCGGTTGGCCGGGATCCTGGAACAGCATGGCGCTGATAACCCGCTGGACCGCGTGCTGCGGGAGTTGGACGAAATCCTGGCCGCAGGCCGGGCGCTCATCGACCCCCGGGTTGCGCCGAAACCCCGCATCGGGATCGTGGGTGAAATCTTTTTGAGGATGCACCAGGATTCCAATCAAGACCTGATCCGGGTGCTGGAAAGATACGGCGCCGAGGTGGTCAACGCCTCCATGGGCGAGTGGCTGAACTACGTGAGCTACGACGGCCTGCGGCTGGCGCGCAAAAAGCTGCGGCTGGGTTTGAAGCTGCTCCGCCCGCCCCAGGTCAAGAGCGCCCTCAAGGAGATGCTTTCCTTCGGGCTCACCCTGCTCTACCAGGAGCAAATTCAGAGGCAGGTTTTCAAACGCGCGCAACGCCGCATCGACATCGCCGCAGATCACAAAATCGGGCACCTGGAGAAAATCCTGAAACAGTCAGGCGTGTTCTCCTTCGACATCCCCACCGAGGCCTGCCTGAGCATTCCCAGCATCATCCAATGCGCCCGCGGCGGCACCAACGGGGTCGTAAATGTCTACCCGTTCACGTGCATGCCCAGCACCACCACCTCCGCGGTGGTGCGGCCGCTCATGCGGGAATGGTGCTTCCCCTACCTGGACACCGCCTACGACGGGAGCTGCCAGCCGAACCGGGAGGCCGCCATCCGCACCTTCATGTACCAGGCCGAGCAGCATTTGGCGCGGTACGGAAGAGAGACCTGATAGCGGCCGGGCGATGAAGGCCTAAAATGTTGAGCAATGGCCCAGACCTTCAAAGGAGGTAGTATGCGAGAGAAATGCACGAAGCCTGTCCGGGCGTTTCTTTTGACACTGCTCTTTCTATGCTCAGCTTCTTCTGGCACTGCGACGCCCAGGTCTTTCTTTTCGAATGGGGGGAACCCGGTACTTCAGCGGGCGAGTTTTACGAGCTCTTCCGGCATCGCCATCAGATTCCTCACGGCAACATCTATGTTGCCGACACCTTGAACAACCGCATCCAGCAGTTTGACGGCCAAGGGACGTTCATCTCGACCTGGGGCTCTGTCAGAAGCGAAATCGGTCATTTCGATTCCCCGCAGGGGATTGCGGTGGACTCATCCGACTGCATCTATGTCGCCGATATGTTCAACCACCGGATCTAGAAATTCGACCGCAGCGGGAATCTTATCACGGCCTGGGGATCCCTCGGCAGCGCCGTTGGTTATTTCGACCGGCCCGTCGGGATTGCGGTGGATTCTTCCGACACTATTTATGTTGCCGATTCCGGCAACGATCGGGTCCAGAAATTCGACCGCAACGGGACCTTCATTTCCAACTGGGGCTCGACCGGCAGCGGAGCAGGCCAATTCGACTCCCCGCAGGCCATCGCCATCGATTTCAGACGCCCCGGAGAGCGACTTGCGGGACAGCGTCTACGTCAGCGATGCTAATAACCGGATCCAGCGGTTCGATGCTGAGGGCGTTTTCGTGGCGGAGTTCGGCTCCGAGGGCCGAAATGACGGTCAGTTCGCTGAGCCGATGGGCATTGGGATCAATCCATCCTCGCATCTTGTTGTCAGTGACGCGGGGAATATCCGGGTTCAGGAACTTTATTGGGACGGCGGTTTTATCACAAAGTGGGGCGGTTTCGGCCGAGGGGAGGGCCAGTTCGATCGGCCCTCCGGGGTCACCGTTACGACCTCAGGCAGGATATACGTCAGTGACTCCCGCAACAACCGCATCCAGGTTTTTGGCATTCCATCAGCGCCAATGTACCACATGGCTGATTTCAACTGGAGTTTGTCTTGGTCGAACAATCGTGTGCTCGCCGAAAACGGATACGCATGCGCTCCTGCGGGCGACACCATCGGAGACCTGCGCCAATTGGGCCGGGGGAACACCATTTTCTTTGTGCTCAATGGCGGTTCCTATTCAGGGTTTGTCGATGGCGCAAATTACCGGGTCTCAAGAACCTATGCCGGGACCAACGACGAGATCGTAACCGAGCAGCTTGTCTTTACCCTCACCTCGCCGACATCCGGCACGGGGCATGCTTTCACGGGAGCAACCGAGAATGCCGGCTCCTATTGTTTAAGCGAAGGCGATCTGGTCCTGGCGGGCTCAGAGCCGACAGAGGCAGAACCGATGACACCGGTCGAAAATGGGGGGTTGCTGGGAGGCAATATCGGCGGCGGTGGCTGTTTCATCGGGGCCCTCAGGCAATAGGTTCGGGAGAGCTTTCGATTGTCCGCTGAACCTCGATACACGAGGTCAGGCTGTCAGCCAAGGCGACTTTTGGCTGGAGGCTCGGAGGCTGGAACGCCAGGAGGCAGAAAGGGTTTTGCTTCAAGCTTCCACTTCTCAGCCTTCTATCTTCGGACATAAAACCCATTTACAAAAGCTGCACAACGCCGGATCACGGCCTTAGACGCCGTTTTTCAACACCCTGTTAGGCCGCATGTCGTGTGAAGGGAAAACGGAATGCTTCTGGTGAAAGGAATGCAAGTACAGCGGCAATGACGAAAAGCGCAGGTACGTCGCCGTAAAGGTGATGGACATGCATCGGGTTGAGTGCCGACTGAATCGCCATTACCGCACCATGCACGATGCTCGACCAGATAGCGAAGGACACCAAGCCCAGGTGTTGCCTCGGGCTCCGCGCGGCAATGATCAGAAAGACACCCAAAGTCGCGTAAATGGCAATGATCATTTCGAGATATTCTGATCTCCCAGTGGACCAAGCCCAACCGGAAGGCCAGAGCACCGTAAGCGGATAAAAGCCAAAAATGGCAATCACACCCACGATACGAAGTGCGAGCTGAAGATACTTGAGACGGTCGCCGTCAGTCATGAATGTCCTCCCAGGCGGAAGCTGCGTGAGCCCAGCGGCACGCCCGTGCATCTATGCAATTTAGGGGCCTTCAAACACCAACCCATCACTGGCGGCGACTCGTTCTCCTCGTTGCGCACATCGGCTCGCCGCCGAAGGACTCAAACCCAGCTTTTCACCAGCATCGCGCACACTCATCCCCAACTCCCTGACAGACCAGTAGGCAAGCATAGCGCGCGCAGTGGCGCGTCTGCGCTGCTTGCCCGGTGATAACAAGTCACGGCGGTTCAAGTTATAGATCCCACACACTCTCGATACCACATCCTCAAAACCGTACCCCTCGGCTTGAAGCCGGTACTTGCGATCCATTCTTTCGCCCGCGGCCTTCAGCACCGTATCCACAAAATCGCTGTCGCCCAACAGCCGTTCATCGCTCTTGAAATGAACCCCATCCCGGCGCAATTCTTTTAGGGCCTGCCAGCCGCCGACGCTTCGGATCAAGCCGCCTCCGGTCAACTCCGGCTTCTTTTCCGCCGGCAGCCCTTTGGTAACAAAATCCTTGTAACGTCTCCGGGCTTCCCGCCGGATTTTGCCTAACAGCGACAGCACCTTCTCGGTATCCTGAAAACCGCTTTTAATCTTCCCGATCAGCCGTCTGTGGCCGCAATAAGGGTAGCCATCCAACGATTTCATATCCGCCACCGGAATCGATCCGGTTCGGACCAGCACATGGAAATGATTTGGGATAAGTGCCCAGGCATAACAGGGCGTAGCGGTCTGCTCTAAGACGGTGGCGAGCCTTTCCACAAAACGATCTCGGTCATAATCATCTCAAATATCGGCCGCGCGGGTTTCGCGTCGGCTGAAGTGAGGGTTAGGCGGCATGCTGAATCTGTTCGCCTTCGTATTCCGGGAACATGATGATGGCGGGATGCACTTTGAACGCCTTGGCGAGTTGCTCTGCCCGCCTCTTGCCGATATCGATGCGGTTGTTCTCGAGCATGCTGATATTTTTCGCATTGATGCCGGACTGCTTGGCCAATTCCTCCTGCGTCCAGCCTTTCAATTCGCGCAGCATCCTGATCGCCTCGCCTGTGGTGACAGTAGCATGTTTCTTTGCCGGTACGAACTCATTGTTTTTCGTCTTCATTCTTCACCTCTCAGTACTCATGCGGGGTGATTTCCAGCACGCGAACGGTCACCACTGCTTCTTCAACGGAATAGATCACACGGTATCGGATATTCAGTCTTGATGCGCGTTGGCCTTCGCGTTCACCCCTGAGCTTCTCATCGTTGAAGCCTGGAAATTCCTTCAGTTTCTCCGGCCCGTGCCTGAAACACAATGTTTTTCCAGATCTCGTACTTCTTCAGGACCTGCGGTGGCAACTTGCCACACGTTTTCGCAATAGACCCATGTTCCAGTATCGTCCACATTATCAAAACTAATATCGTATCATTTCCAATAAGTCAAGGCTGCTCTCTCTCTTTGACCGCCTAACTGGGGCTGTTGAGCCGCGAGCATCGCAGGCGGCGGCGCAAACTTGTTTGCGCTGACGTCGAGAAGCGCAGTAGGCTCCGAAGCGCCGTTGTAGGCGGAGCGTGAGCGGAGCCTGTCAACGGTGTTGGAGCGAAGCTCAACAGCCCCCGATAAGCGGACGAGCGAAGCGAGAGCGAGCGTCAGCGAGCGGTCCGCTTATCGGAGAGCTAACTCGGGAGCCCGCTTTATGGGCGATCCGGTTCAGCGTCTTGTTCGACATTTTTTAATCCAACATGAATTGCTCCGTAGTTTACAAACATTTTGAGGAAATTGTTCTGGAGTGCTGTATTGGTGTTCAGGTCAGCGGAGTATTTCCCCAGCGAGCCCTCAAACTTCTGGTGAAGCGTTCGGAGGTCGATCTGGTAAGTGTCTGAGCCATACGACTGAACTAACGGTGATTCATTTGCCGACAATACAAAATGATAAGAGTTTGTTTTGGTTTGAGAGTAGAGACCGAATGAGTGAAGCAGGGCGTTTCTTAACTGATAAATCGTGGCTTCGTCACCTGAAGAAATGGGCTGGAAGTACTTCACAACGTAGTCTCTAAATCTTTGGCCAACTTGGCCAATTGTGTCGTCCCCCTTGAGATACTTCGCGACAAGGTAACTGACCCCCGCAAGGAATTGCCATGCCGCCAGGCCACAACGTGGGATGGCTTGTCTGTGTTTGAGTCACGGGGTCCAGCCGAGACAAAGGCAGATATCGCGTCGGAGTAAGTGAGAGGCCATAGTCAGCGGGAGGAGTGCGACTGATTTTGGGACTTTCAAAGAAAAGATCAGCTTTTGGGTCAAACATCTTCATGTTTCTTAATGTTGTCGAACGAAAAGCTTCAGCGGGCGGGGCTGTTTGCGCTCTGCTGGAAGCTTTTGTTCGGCGATTGAATCAGTTATCAATGCTACTGATGAATTTTAACGCATCTCGGGGTAATGTTGAAAATTTCTGAACCTTTCGAACCGAAACTTAACCTTAAGAGCCCGAAATTAACAAGAGTATTTAGATCATCGTCTATAAACCTCTGGTCTCCAAATCCAATTTGTCCCCCTCCTTGCATTAACATAAGAGCATCCGTATTTGATCCGACCCTATGCTTCATGAACGAAGTGCTTGGAGAGTTTACAAGTTGCCTCAGAACATCAATGGCCTGGTCAGATATGCTTGCTGAGTGATGCATGCTTTCAGCCAATCCTCCCAGTAATCCTATGTTCCTCGCAAGCGTTGACAAGACTTCATCAATTTTTCCCAATTTAGAGATGACCGCTTCATGGTTCTCACTGAGTAGCTTCTCTATTTCGGACAAGGCATCTGACGAACTTGATATCATTTTCGCATATTGATCAAAGTTGTGAGACTCTAACCACTCAATAAAATCATTCTTCCCAGCGGGATCGCTATCTTTCCTTTCTTGTTTGAACAAACCTATTCAAGCCAACAATGGTTGCGAAGGAACTCGCTACTGATAATGGGTCCATAATCAACCTCCATTATGTCGAACGCTGGCCATCAGGCGCATGCGTCCTCGCAAGTCGCCTGCATGGCCTTGTTGGGTGCATTTGGCCAGCGCGTGCGCAGCTTTGTTACCCAAGGTGCGTACTGGAAGCCAAATGATGAGGGGTGAGCTATTTGGACAAACGAAGAATGCGGATCGATATTTGAAGCCAATTCGGTCCCCATAACCACGACAAGGTCTGGCTTGAGATCATTCAGCACAGCTGCCAGAGCTTGGCGTCCAGCTTCCCACATCTTCGGTAAGGGACGGATGCGTGGGCCGGAGAATACATGCTGAATGAGATTGTGAAACGCAACCCGCTTCCATACATCGCGAACTCTCTCGGCGCTCATGTCTGTTACCTCATTCACCATCAGGAGCAATCTTGCTGCTTTGGTGAAGAAGGTCACGCGTCCATTGAACACGCAGCTTTGGACATTCTCGATTACGATGTTTGCGTAATCTGTGTCTGAGCTACTTCGGGCAGGGTCGTAATTCGACTCTCCGAGTAGAAGCACGCGGCATCCAAACAGACCCTCGCTTCTATATAGGTCACCAACCCATGGAGAAATCTTCTGCATTTTTTCGCCCCTAACGTTACGGCTCAGGCGCGCGGCTTGTCCGCGTCGCCTGCAGCCGTTTGTTCGGCTATGGCTTCTGATTGTGGAAATGGTACCACGACACATTGTGCGCGGTACCGTCCTTGTTGGGATCCACAACGCACACAAGTCTCTTGAGTGGCTGACCAGCTTCTGAGAACCACCAATTGATACGCCGCGTTTTCTCCGAAAAATCCCCGCGGTGCATCCAGAAGACGCCTGATGGCATTGCTGGACCATTATCGTTAACGGCCAGTTGCTCCGATAAGGCCCCCGCGACCAAGTCAGGTATCGCCAAGAAGTCTTCTATCTGCAATGTGCCATTGTCGCACCGGCTCGTGCCACAACGGCAGTGGCCCATGTCGAAGGTGAGGTAAAGACTGGAGATCCAAGCGAATAGCTGTGTAAGTTCGATCACGCGCTGGTTGTTCGCTACGATCGAGTCCTCGTCGGTGAACCACAGCAAGTCTTGCCCAGCTTCAGCAAGCCCCGCTATAAGCAAAGCCGACAGGTGGAGAACGAGAAACGCTTTGTCGAGAACGCTTGGCTTCCATTTACCATATGCTGCGAACTGAGGATTGCCAAGATCCAGGGGAGGTGACGCAGCAAACACTGATGGGCACTGTTTGCTGATGGCGAGCGAGAAAACCAAACCGTTCAATGAGTCGGCTGCGGTCAGTAAGGGGAGAAGGGCTTCGGGCCCGCTGTTTGTCACTTAGCTTCTTGAACGACATGCGACGTGAGTCCGAGAAGTGCTCTCTTCGGACTTGGAGCCGCTTTGGCTCCCATGCGGCCCATGCCTCGATAGATGTCATAAGAAGCGAGTATACGGCGTAGGGAGCGTTGCCATCCTCTCCGCTAAAGTCAGCGCCAAGGAGTAGCGTCTTGGAAGCGCGAAGATCTGGAAGGCTTTTAGCATACTTCCGGCTCATCATCGCGAACTCCTTGGCGAGCAGTCCAAGGACTGTCCCTGGTGCTGCGATAACGGAACGCCATCGATCTGAATCCATCTGCTTTTTTTAGCCGAACGACAAGCTCAGGCGCATCCAAAAGGCGATAGCCTTTTGGGTGTCGACTGGAGCGACTTGTTATGCACCCGTTTCTGCCCTCTCATTGGGTGCTCCATACAGCGGCTCCACAAACCTTTCAACCACGTCTGTTAAGGCATTTTGAATATTCATGAGAGTCACAATGGCGTCCTCGCCGGAATTGGCGAACTTAAACGAGGTGTAAGCGATCGGCTCCAACGTTTTGTTGGACGGTTACAGCGTCTACCCTATCGATTTACCACCGCCTTCAATAAAGAAAACCATGTCGATGACTTTAGCCCGTGAATATCTACGTTTTGTCGGTGAGCCGGACAAGAAATCAAGGGTGTTGATCCTGTACTTCTCGATGATGGCCTCATTATCCCGGTAAAACTGCGCGATTTTCGACAATGATTTAGGGCCAAATGTGGAGACCCCAAAGCCATTCTTGAAAAAGGTGTCAAAAGCAGGCACATTTCCAAAGACCCCAAGCATAATCTTGGTTACCAGTGTTGGGGAAGGAGGGGACGACTTCGAGGCGGGCAATGCTTGTTGAAGTGTTTTTTCGAAGTCGATAATCTCCTTGATGCTACTGGGTGTATAGTGATCAGCATCAATTTCCCACACCGAATCATTGGCGGATGCAATAGCGTGGATCACTGGTTCGTAGACTTTAAAGCTTTTCTTGAGGAGCATTGAGGACCCGCGGAGCATACCCCAACTAGCGAGGTAGAATCCTAGTTGTAAGCAACTCTCCTGCATATTTGTCGCGTCGGCAACCTCCTTCACGGTACCACTTTCCCTAAATGCTTGGAAGTAGTTGAAACAGTAATCGAAGGAAGCATACCGTTCTAATGGCTTCACGCCTCCAGATTTTTGGTCGCCATTGATATACTTCAGGATGTTTGATTCTATGTCCATGGGTTTATTCCGTGCCCAACGGCCAGCTCAGTGGTGCGAAGCATCCACTGAAGCGACATGTTCGATCATCCTGTATAGTAGTAAATAGCGCCTTACCACCAAGGCGATTGCCTGCTATCACTTCAAATTTCCCATTCTAAGGGTCAAGCCATCAATCAATTCGGGTAGCTTTCTGCAGAAATGTCCTCTCGCAGCAATCTCTTGTTTGTACCACCTAAGCTTCCCCTGATCAAAACACCCGCCAATATACATCTTGCCTGGATTTCCCATTGAAATAAATGAGCTTGTACTCCAGAATGTGGGGTGACTATATTTGTTATTATGTTCTTTCAGTAGTTCCAAAATTTCTATGCCGTAGTCCGAAATACCCACTAGGTTGCGATTGCTCTCCAACAGGCCTATGGCCATGTGCGCTCTAGCATATGCCTTATCGTTTTTAAAAGCCTCATAATAGTGAAAGCATTTGGTCTTTGTCTTACCGTTTCTTTTGTAAATCCGTTTGATTTGGGTGCTGGTCGCACAAAGAATAACTACCGCCACGCCTTCTACTACCTGTCTCATCAAGTTTCCCGAAGCCGTCTGGAACCCCATTAGTAGCGTTTTCATGGAGGTAAATAGATTGTCGAGAACTTGATAAGTAAAAAATACTACGAAGTCTCTCTGGCCAATGGGCCTATCCGCTGGCGCGCCTTGCTCCGCGCAATGTTTCAATTCGAGAAATTTCTTGAAAGCAGTCGAAAATAATTCCGCAAAATTGACAGTTGCCTTTGGGAAGCTCTTGGTGAACTTGTCAAGTTCATCGACGTTGGGGCTGGTCAGCTCCTTTATTACTTCATCCGAGTGTTGCGGGTACAAGCAACGTTCTTTCATTTCATTCCAATCGAACACAAAGTTCACCGGGAGCCGGATTTTCTGCAATCCGGTGGAACGACTCGTTATGTGCGCCTTTTTGTTCCATCGATCATTTTCTTAACCTCTTCTATCAAGAAGGCGGCTGTCGTCTATGAATGACAGCGTGACAATTCGGACATATCGGGCGCAGATCCCGGATAGGATCAACTACGTGTTTCTCAGCAACATGAGATACTGGTGTCAAGTGGTGGACATGAATCATATTGGCGGCTATTTCGCCATATGTTCTTGCAAAATCGAACTGGCAAGCAGAACACAGATAACCGTAATGCTGCAAACACTCAGCTCTGGCTCCTCTGTCACGTTCGTATATAGTAAGATTGACCGAGACTGGGTTCCCTTCATAGTGGACTGCATTTGTTTTTGATCCAGCGGGTGAAGAGGCGGGCGGGACATACTCGGACCCATCTATAACGACTTGAACATACCCGGGAGCAGACGAGATGCCGTGCGGTACCCAGATGGCCTGTTTGATGTTGAGTGAAGTGCAGGCGAGATAATCTTCCTCGGTTTCAAAAAGTAGGTAACCTTTGGGGTCAAAAAGTGCACCGGGAAACTTCTTAAGGTGATGGTACCAGTTACCGGTGTCGCTGAATAAAGCATGCCTCACGCTTACGTTCCAGCGGCGACTGAGAGTTGCTGCATTCATTTCATTTTCTCCCGCTCATTTCACACATAACGGGGGCTGTTGAGCCGCGAGCATCGCAGGCGGCGGCGCAAACTTGTTTGCGCTGACGTCGAGAAGCGCAGTCGGCTCCAACGCCGGGGGCATCAAGGGGACGCCCGGGCATCAATGGGACGCCCACGGGCATCAATGGGACGCCCATGCATTCATGCATTTTAGTAGCCTTAAAAAAACCAGCCCCTCACTGGCGATGACTCAATCTCCTCTTTGCACGCACCTGCTCGCCGCCGAAGGACTCAGCCTCAGCTTTTCAGCTACCTCGCGTGCGGTTATCCCCAATTCCTTCACCGACCAGTAGGCGAGCACGCTGCGTGCAATGGCTCGTTTTCGCTGCTTGCTCCAGGATAAGATTTCCTAACGGCTCAATTTATATATCTCACACACTCTTGATACGACATCGTCAAAGCTGTACCCCTCGACTTGAAGCCGTACATGCGGGACGATGGTAAAAAATTCATGTATTTGCCTCACCGTACTCGAATTCCGACGCAGTCCCAAGATGACGAATGGAGCGTGAGTGAAGAAGCAGGCATCTCTTTCTTTGCCTGACAAGAGCGGAGATCAGAGGCCTTTATTTTGGGCTTTGGTGAACAGGGCCTCAATGGCGGAGTTCATACCGCCACCTGTTCTTTGCGAACATTCATTAAAAACTGGCTATCCTGGGTTGCATAAGCATCGCGAGTGACAAAAAAACGCGAGATGACAACACCATGCTTGAGGCTGATCTCAACTGTCGCCAGCGAGGTTCTGCTGATGAGGCCTCCGTAATCAAAAGATTTTTTCATGATACAAAGAACGTCAACATCCGATCCCGCAGTTGCCTCACCGCGAGCCTGCGATCCGTAAAGCAGGACCGAATCCAGGTCGCCTCCGAGAATCTCAGAAAGCCGTTGGCGGTACTCGTTTAGTATCTGTTTGAGGTTGGAAGGAGAAACCATGGTGTTTCTCCTGTGGACGGTAAAAAAAGAGGCCCAATCGATAGGGTCAGTTCGGCGATGACATTGCCATTTTATTCAAGAAAGCCTTGCGGGTCAATCTCAATCCGCGAGCGAAATGACCGTGTGAAAACCGTCGAGTTCTTAAAGGCGGCGAGCAGGGACGGTGATACCGTTCATGTCCGGAGGCAAGCACCGGAGTTCGAACAAATCGACCGAAGGCATAGGATTCCGACATCTGCCCCGGACACGATCCGGGGTGCGCCGGAATGACAAGAAAAGCTATCAGGTAATTTACGAGTTCAAGTTTTAAATCTCACCAAGACCTCATCCGTCTCCACGGCCTGCCCCGGGCTCACCCGCACCTCCGCCACTTCGCCGTCGCAGGGGGAGGCGACGTAGCTTTCCATCTTCATGGACTCGATGCACACCAGGTCCTGACCGCGGTGCACCCGCTCACCTTGCTTCACGCGGATGTCGACGACGAGCCCGGGCATCGGGCAGAGCAGCACATTTTGCGGAGCTTCATCGTGCGGGGCGGGCATGTGCCGGGCGAGTTCCCATTCCCGGGGGGAGAAGACCTCGAAAACCCGGGCCGTGCCGCAGAAAGCGACCCCGAAGAAGCTGTATTGGTAATACAAGCGGAACATGTGGGAGCGGCCGTCGATCTTGAGTCTCAGCCGGCGGCGGTAAAACTCGAACTCGGGGGTCGTCACCGCATAGGAACGCCCGTCGACGCTGACGGTCCACGCGTGCGGCGGGAGGTCTTTACGCAGGCAGATCTCGAAGAGGTCCTGTCCGCAGCGGACTTTGTAAGGATGGCATTCCTTGAGCGCGTGGGCGGACCCCACCTGGGCCGCCATGGGCTTGAGGGATTCGCGGGTCAGGTTCTGGCGGTTGTGGTAGACGATCGTCGCTGCCATGGCCATGAAATGCAGCCGCTCTTCGGGCGGGGGCAGCTTCGGCAGGCCCTTTTCGAAATGTGCGTCGATGAAGCCCGTGGACAATCGGCCTTCGCTGAAAGCCGGGTGGGTCAGGACGGCATTGGCAAAATCCACGTTGGTGGCAAGCCCCTCGATGTGGTAGCCGTTCAGCGACCGCACCAGAGAGTCGATCGCGGTTTGCCGTGTTTCACCCCAGGCGATGACCTTGGCGAGCAGCGAGTCATAGAAAACGCTGACGAAGCTGCCGGCTTCGACCCCGCTGTCGAGACGGATGTTCGGCCCGAGGGCCGGAGAATACCGGGTGATCATGCCCGTGGAGGGCAGAAACCCGCGGGCCGGGTCCTCGGCACATACCCGCGCCTCGATGGCCCAGCCTTTCCAGGTAACCTCCTCCTGGCGCAGCGGCAGGGGCTCGCCGGCGGCAACCCGCAGCTGCAGCTCCACCAGATCCAGGCCGGTGACCATCTCGGTCACGGGATGCTCCACCTGCAGGCGGGTGTTCATCTCAAGGAAGTAGAACTCGCCCGCCGGGTCCAGTATGAACTCCACCGTGCCGGCGTTGGCGTAGCCGGCCTGCCGCGCCAGCCGGCAGGCGCACTCGCCCATCTGCCGCCGCAATTCCGCGTCGACCGCCACCGACGGGCTCTCCTCGATGATCTTCTGGTAGCGCCGCTGCACCGAGCATTCGCGCTCGCCCAGGTGAATGACCGCGCCGTGCTGGTCGGCCATGATCTGGATCTCCACGTGGCGCGCCACCGGGATATATTTCTCCAAGAAGATCCGCTCGTCGCCGAAGGCCTTGCGGGTTTCCGCGCGACCCGCCTGCATGGCGGCGGCCAGCTCATCCCGCGAAGCAACGATGCGCATGCCTTTTCCGCCGCCGCCGGCGGCGGGCTTTAAGAGGAGCGGGTAGCCGATCGCCTCGGCGGCCGCAAGGGCCTCGTCCAGGTCGTCGACCGATTTGAGAACCCCCGGCACCACCGGTACACCGGCCTTCACCGCCAGCTCCTTCGATGCCACCTTGTCCCCGAGGGCGGCGATGGCAGCGGCCGCAGGCCCTATGAAGACCATTCCCGCGCGTGCGACCATTTCCGCAAAAGCGGGGTTCTCCGAAAGAAAGCCGTAGCCGGGATGGATGGCCTTGCACCCCCGGGCATGGGCAGCTTCCAGGATCTTTTCCTTGACGAGGTAGGACTGGTCCGAACGCGAAGGGCCGATGGAAACGGCCTCGTCCGCCGCCCGCACATGCGGGGAGCGGGCGTCGATTTCGGAGTACACCGCCACGGTGCGGATCCCCAGGCGCTTGCAGGTCCGGGCGATGCGCACGGCGATCTCACCGCGGTTGGCAATCAGGATTTTTTCGAACACGGCTCTTTCTCCCTCACAACGGAACGTTTCCGTGTTTGCGATTCGGCCGCACCTCCCGCTTGCTTTCAAGGAACTGCAGGCTGCGAATCAGCCGCTTGCGGGTGTGGCGCGGAAAGATCACGTCGTCGATGTAGCCTCGCTTGGCGGCCAAAAAGGGGTTGGCGAACGTTTTGCGGTACTGATCGGCCTTCTGGGCGAGAAGGGCTTCCGCATCGACTGCGGCGGCGATCTCCTGCCGGTAGATGACCTCCGCCGCCCCCTTGGGTCCCAGCACGGCGATTTCCGCCGTCGGCCAGGCATAGTTGATGTCCCCACCGATGTGCTTGGAATTCATCACGATGTAGGCCCCGCCATAGGCCTTGCGCAGGATGACGGTGATGCGCGGCACGGTGGCCTCGACGAAGGCATAGAGCAGTTTCGCACCGTGGCGGATGATGCCCCCGGACTCCTGCTCCGGCCCGGGCATGAAGCCGGGGACGTCCACGAAACAAACGAGCGGGATGTTGAAAGCGTCGCAGAAGCGCACGAAGCGTGCGGCCTTGGCCGACGCATTGATGTCGAGCACCCCGGCCAGCACGGCCGGCTGGTTCGCGATCAGCCCCACGGTCTGTCCGCCCAGCCGGCCGAACCCGCACAGGATGTTGCGGGCAAAATGCGCCTGGATCTCCATGAACTCCGCTCCGTCCATGACACTGTGGATGAGGGCCTTCATGTCGTAGGTCTGGTTGGGGTTGGCCGGCACCAGGAAGTCGAGCGCCGGGTCGATGCGCTCCAGGGGGTCCCTCAAGTCGAGAATCGGCGGCTTCTGTTGGTTGTTGGAGGGCAGGTAGTTGATCAGCCGCCGCACCTCCCGCAGGCACAGGATGTCGTTGGGCAGCACGAAGTGGGCCACCCCGCTCTTCTCGCCGTGCACGTGCGCGCCGCCGAGGTCGGCGGCGGAGATCTCCTGGTGGGTGACCGTCTTCACCACGTTGGGGCCGGTGACGAACATGAAGGCGGTGTTCTCCACCATGAAGACGAAGTCGGTGATGGCCGGGCTGTAGACCGCACCACCGGCGCAGGGGCCCATGATGCAGGAGATCTGGGGCACCACTCCGCTCGCCTGGACGTTGCGGTTGAAGATTTCGCCGTAGGCGGCAAGCGCGTCGACCCCCTCCTGAATGCGCGCCCCGCCCGAATCGTTGAGCCCGATGATCGGCGAGCCCACGCGCACGGCATGGTCCATGACCTTGCTGATCTTCTGGGAGTGGGCCTCTCCCAGAGAGCCGCCGATGACCGTGAAATCCTGGCTGAAGACGAACACCTCGCGGCCGTCGATCGTGCCGTGGCCGGTGATCACCCCGTCGCCGGGATAGCGGCGCTCCTTATCGGTGTAGTCGCCCCGGCCGGTCTTCAGGATGTCGAACTCTTCGAAGGAGCTCTCGTCCAGCAGAAGTTCGATGCGCTCGCGGGCCGTGAGCTTGCCGCGGCGGTGCTGGTCTTCGACCCGCGCGGCGCCGCCGGCCTGAAACGCCTCGTTCTTCAGGGATTCGAGGTCAGTGATGTTGCTTTGGAGCCCCCCGCCCTCCGGTGTACCAGCCGCCGCCTGCTGCAGCCGCTGCGCCAGGGGCGGTTCGCCCTGAAAAGCGTTTTTGGTTTCCATGCTGCCTCCTTGATGTGGACTATCATCTAAGCTGAAATCAAATCGGGGGTCAAATCATTTTTCCGACGGGCTATGCCCGTCCGAAAAATGATTTATGTTTGACGCTAGGATGCTAAAGTAAGATCGAACCGTAACAGCGTGCGATAGCTCCTCAGCTCGCTGCAGGGTTCTTCAATCGCGGGCTCTCGTGTGGGACTGTAATCGAAACAGCTGCATGGGGCCGATTCCCAATTTGACCCGGGGGGCCTCGTATGCCTATCCGCAACACCGACATTGCCGACATTTTTGAGCGGATCGCCGATTACCTCGAGATCGAGGGCGAAAACCCTTTCAAGATCCGGGCCTATCGCAACGCCGGCCGCACCATCCGCGGCCTGGGGCCGGAGCTCAAGGAAATGGTCGCGGCCGGTGAAGAGTTGACCGGGCTGCCCGGCATCGGCAAGGAGTTGGCCGCGAAGATCGTTGAGATCCTTGAGACCGGCACGGCCCAGGCCCTGGAGAAACTGCAGGAGAAAGTGCCGGCGGGCGTAATTGAGATGCTCACGATTGCCGGTCTCGGCCCCAAGCGGGTGAGCGCGCTCTACCACAAGCTCAAGATCGAAAGCCCGGCCGCATTGAAAGAAGCGGCGGAGGCCGGTCGTGTTCAGGCGCTGCCGGGTTTCGGGGCCAAGACCGAGCAGCACATCCGGCAAGCGCTGGAGGCATTGTCGCAGCGTCCGGCGCGCGTGAGCATCGCCCTTGCCGGGCCGTCGGTGGAAGCTCTTTCAGGCTATCTGCAGCAGGTTCCCGGCGTGCGGGTGGTGGCTGTCGCCGGCAGCTTTCGGCGCTGCAGGGAAACGGTGGGCGACATCGACATCCTGGTGACGGCCGGGGAGGACAGCCCGGTCATGGAGCGTTTCACGGGCTTTGAGGATGTGGGGCAGGTGCTGGCGCGCGGGCCGACCAAGTCGAGCATCCGCTTGCGCTCCGGCCTGCAGGTGGATCTGCGCCGGGTGGCGCAAAAGAGCTTCGGTGCGGCCTTGCAGTATTTCACCGGCAGCCAGGCCCACAACATCGCCATCCGGCGCATCGGCCGGCAACGCGGGCTCAAGATCAACGAGTACGGAGTGTTTGGTGCGGACGGCAACGTCGCCGGAGATACGGAGGAATCGGTCTATCGGGCACTGGACCTGCCCTGGGTCCCGCCCGAGCTGCGAGAGGACCGGGGCGAAATCGAAGCCGCCCGTGCGGGTCGGCTGCCGGTACTGGTCGATCCGGCCGATATCCGGGGGGAGCTGCACTCCCACACCACGGCCACCGACGGCCGCAACAGCTTGGAGGAGATGGTCCGCGCGGCCAAGCGCTGCGGGCTGAAATATCTGGCCGTGACCGATCATTCCCAGTTCCTCAGAATGGTCAACGGACTCGACGAGCACCGCCTGCGAGCGCAGATCGAGGAGGTTGACCGGCTGAACGCGACTCTCAAGGGCATCCGTCTGCTGAAGGGCATCGAGGTGGAAATTCGCGAGGACGGCCGGCTGGATTTGCCCGACCGCATCCTGCAGCAGCTCGACCTCGTGATCGGCTCCGTCCACAGCCGCTTCCGGCTGCCGGCGCAGCAGCAGACCGAGCGCATCCTGCGGGCCATGGACCACCATTTCTTTTCGATCCTGGGACACCCGAGCGGCCGGCTGATCAACGCGCGCGACCCCTATGAGGTCGACATGGCCGCCGTGGTCCAAAAGGCCAAAGAACGGGGTTGTTTTCTGGAGCTGAACGCCAACCCTCAGCGGCTTGACCTGACGGAGACCTACTGCCAGATGGCCAAGGAGGCCGGGGTGCTCGTCGCCATCAACACGGATGCCCACAGTGTGGACGAGTTCGGCCAACTGCGCTTTGGCATCGGCCAGGCGCGCAGGGGGTGGCTGGAGAAAAAAGATGTGCTGAACGCGCGCCCGCTCAACGACCTGTTAAAGTTGTTGAAACGGACGATGGGGTAAGCCGAACCTGCAGCTCTAACAGGGTGTTGAGAGTGCAAAGGGGATGGATCAAGCGATCATAAAAATAGGCGCAGCAGGCGCTGACGGGCTGGGATACGTGAAGGCTCTGGCCAAGGCGGCGCGAATGGGGCTCGGCTGCGTGGAGGTCGCCTTCACCTACGGCGTGCGCATGAAACCGGAGGCGGCCGAAGCGCTGGGAGTGCTGGCCCGGCAAAAGGACATTGCGCTCTCCATCCACGCTCCATATTACATCAACCTCGCAGCGGACGACCCCGCGAAGCTTGCCGCCAGCAAGGAGCGCATTCAGGCCTCGTGCCGCATGGCGGCGCTGATGGGTGCCCGCAACGTGGTGTTTCACGCCGGCTTCTACCAGGGGCGCTCGGCCGAAAAAACCTTCGCGCGGATCGCCACGGCGATCGCCAAGCTCCAGAGGGTCGTGCAGAAAAACCGCTGGCCCGTTGCCCTCTGCCCCGAGACCACCGGCAAACCGTCGCAGTTCGGATCGCTGGATGAATGTCTGCTGCTCGCGCGGGAAACCGGCTGCGCCTTCACGGTGGATTTTTCGCACCTGCTGGCGCGCGCGGGCGGTCGCCTCGACTATGGCGAGGTTCTGGACCGGCTGCCGCCCAGATTCCACGCCCACTTCTCCGGCATCGAATTTGGCCCCGCGGGGGAAAGACGCCACGTTCGCACGCGTCCGACCTTTTTCGCACCCCTGGCGCAAGAGCTTGTCCGTCGCAAAATCGACCTCACGCTAATCAGCGAGTCGCCCGCACCCTACCGGGACGCCGCCATGATGAAGCGCATGATCCTGCAGCTTAGCGCGGGTTGAACCGATCCGGACGCTTCCCGAGGCCGGCCGCAAGGTGTTGGCTTCAAGCCTTATTGTTTCTTCCGGGGAGGGATGGCGGCCACCCGCTTTTTGAGCTCTTCGTAGCGCCGGGGGTCGAACACACCGATCTCCTGGGCATGGAGACGGTAGATCTTCAGGCACTGGTTCGCCTCGGTGGTGGCGCGCTGGGAGATCGAGATGTCGATGCAGCGCAGGTTGTCTTTTATGGACTTGTCGTAGAGCTGTTTTCGGAGATCCGCGTAAAGCTTCTCGTCGAAGCTGTCGGCGTCGATAGCGCTGCTCTTCCAGACGTTGAGCGCCACCCGTGCGTTGTAAAAGCCATCGTCCTGGATGGATTTTTTAGCCAGTGAAAGGTTTACGGCCGCGTCGCGCTCGAGTTCCCTCTGCCGGGCCTCCGTTTGGGACTGGGACTGAAGCGGGCTCACCTGGCAGGGCGTCTCCGATGCTGCGACAAGGCACAGCAGGGTCGCCACGGTCAGGCCGGCACCGAGGATCAGCAGTCTATTCAAACTCATTGCGCTTAACACCCAAAGCCTTCCCGGAGCATTCGAACGAAGGGCATATCAGCCTCACAAAAGGTGAACCGGGCCAGTTCATCGAAGCCGACCCATTCCACAGCGGCGTGATCATTCAGGACGGGCGCGCCGGCCTCGATGCGGGCCAGATAGGCCAGCAGCCGAATGCACTGGTCCGCATAGGCATGAATGCTCTCGCCCAGGAACTTGCCGACGGCGATGTCGAGGCCAAGCTCTTCCCGGATCTCGCGCCGCAGGCATGCTTCCGGGGTCTCGCCCGGACGGACTTTGCCGCCGGGAAACTCCCACATCCCCGCCCGGCTGGCTCCGGGCTTGCGGCGGGCGATCAGCACCCTGCCGTTTTCAACCAATATGGCCGCCGTGACGTCGATCATCCGCCCACCACATCGCGCGCCCAGCTGATCACCGGCAAAAGCCGGGGCGGCGACAGTTTCTCGAGCTCGGGATACGAGAGCCAGCGATACGCATGATGCTCGGGTCCGCCGATCTTCGGGTTGACGCCGAAAACCACTTGATCCTCCGGCGTTTGAGCGAGATAATAGCGGCCGATCTTTGTTCCCCGATGGATAACGGCCTTCATACACTTTTTGGAAAATGAGTTCAAGGAGGTGGCGACCAAAAGCTTTCTGCGTGACGATCCAGCGACTCTGAAAACAACGGCATATCTTCCTTGTAGCCATAGAAACTCTCACCCTATATGATGCCGGGAAATACATGAGGTGCCGCATGACCAGTCAAAAGCAGATTGTCGAAACCTTGCTTACCAGGGCCGGGGTGACCATCGGCGGACAGAACCCCTGGGACATCACCGTCAACGACGAACGCTTTTTCCAACGCGTCTTGCGTGAAAAAAACCTGGGGCTCGGGGAAGCCTACATGGACGGCTGGTGGGACTGCCGCCAGATCGATGAGTTCATCTGCCGCGTGTTGAACGTCAGGCTGGACATAAGCATAAAAGGAGGGTTGCACTATCTGCCGCTCCTCCTGCCCGGCATTCTTTTCAACCTCCAGTCGAAAACGCGCGCGCCCAACGTTGCCAGGCGCCACTACGACCTCGACAACGACCTGTTCCTTTCCTTCCTCGACCCCTACAACCAGTACAGCTGCGCCTACTTCGACGGCACCACCGACCTGGACTGCGCCCAGCAGAAAAAGCTCGACCTGATCTGCCGCAAAACGGCCATTGCGCGCTCGGACCACGTTCTGGACATCGGCTGCGGATGGGGCGGGTTTGCGAAATATGCCGCCGAAACGTACGGCTGCACCGTCACCGCCGCCAACATTTCCAAGGAGCAGATCCGTTATGCCGCTGAATTCTGCAAGGGCTTGCCCGTACGCCTTCTGGAGTGCGACTACCGCGACATCCGGGGCCGGTTCGATAAAATCGTTTCCGTGGGCATGTTCGAACATGTCGGCTGGAAAAACTACCGAACGTTCATGCGTGTCGCCCAGCGGTGCCTCAAAGAGGACGGCATCTTCCTTCTGCACACCATCGGCGGCAACGAGTCCACCCGCACCTGCGACCCCTGGATCACCAAATTTATTTTCCCCAACGGCATGCTGCCCAGCATCGCCCAGATCAGCAAATCGATCGAAGGCCTGTTCGTGGTCGAGGACTGGCACAATCTGGGGCCTCATTACGACAAGACGCTCATGGCCTGGTATGCGAACTTCCAGGCGGCCTGGGCCCGGCTCGAAGGCCGGTACAAGGACAAGTTCAAACGCATGTGGGAGTACTACCTGCTCTCCTGTGCCGGCGCATTTCGCGCCCGCAGCAACCAGGTCTGGCAGGTCGTGCTGACCCCGTATGGTTCCAAGCAGCCGGCCTGCAGGTTCTAACCCGGATATTTCACGATCATGCAAGTTTGTAAAAAATTTTCATGATCGGAGCACACCGGCCGACCATCGAATTGACACCCGGTGGCGGCCTCGGCTATGCAGTGCATGCAGGGCGGCACCTTAACCCCAGGAGGCACGTCATGGACCAGGGCGGCTGGCACGATCTTGTTCAAGACACGAGGCGGTTTCACGGACCGGGTTGTTTCCCGATGCCTGCCTACTCGGAGTTCATGCCCCCTCCGCGGCTGGGCATCAAACCCTACGGCAGCGAGGAGCCGGGCGTTTTTGACCCGCACGACCCGTACGGCTGGAAAGTGGACGAGGTCGAAGAGCAATGGGAGCTGCAGCCCGGCCTCAACCACATCGCCAACCACTTTCTTTCCGTCATGACCAAACTAGGCAGCAGGCGACCACGCCCACGGCATCCCCGCAAGCAAGCTGCAGAGAAACCCCTGCTGGACGCCGGAGTTGGCCGAACGCGCCGGCGGCCTTGCGCATGAGCGGTTGGTGACGATTCTGCCGCTGGCGCTCTCGCGGACCCAGGACGACAAGGGGCGGATCCGCTGGACCCTTTTCGGCGGCAGCGAACAGGGGCCGGAGAAGGCCTTCTGGAAGAGTTTTTTCTCGGACCCGGAAACCGAACTGCCGGCCGGGTCGGGTCTCGAATTTATAAAACACCTGCTGGAGGCGGCCTTTGGCGAGCCGCCCGGTGACCTGTTTCGGAGTGGCTTCCGCATCCTTCCCGGCGAGCAGGATGGGCCGATTAAGCACTGGCGGCCGGAGCGCCTGCCCTCCTGGGCGGAGCCGTTCATTATCAAGCAGGGCGATCCCGTCCGCCGTGCACGCTACCTGCTGACCTTCCGGCCCTTCGGCCGGCTGCCCACCCCTGTCCGGCGAGCCTACCTGGAAGGCCGGCTGCACCTGCTGCCCTTCCCGGGCAGCCTCCTGTTCTGGAGCGCGCCGCCGCTGTTTACGCTCCAGCGCGAGCTTGCCTGGGCATTTCAAATATCGCTCCTGACGCTCTTCGAGCGCTCCGAGGAACTGCGCGGCATCCGCATTCCCCAGTCGGGCTGGATGCACGAACCGCACGCGGGCGAGCCGCTGCCCGACCACCGGCACGGCCCCGTGCGCAACACCTACCGGCGGACGCACCGCTGGGCCCGTATCCACCGGGGCGAGAGCGAATTCTCCGTCAGCGGCGCGGAGGACCGGCTGGCGCATGTGCTCTTCAGCACGGCGCCTGGGGACGTGGGGCTTTACGGCAAGCCCATGGCCCGCAACTGCCAGATCTGGACCCCGGACTACCGTCTGCTCCTGGATGGCCCGCACGCCGGCCGCGCCGACCTCGAAGGGGCCGCCGCGGCGCTGCGGGCGGGCGGACATTTCGGGTATCGCTTTCTGTTTCCGGCCATGCAGGTCGGCATGCACGAAGTCTACTGGCACAGGCCCCTGGTGGCCGTCCGCAGCCGCCGCATCCGGCGCCCCCGTCGTGCTGGGCGGCGCCCCCACCGGGTATCTCACCGCCTATCGGACGGACCGGCCGGACCTGTCCCGCCCGGTGGAGCTTTGGCCGCGGCTGCTCACGCGCCCGCTGCACCGCGCCGCGCTGCGGCTGGCGTCGGCCGACCCGACGGCCTTCGGGCACCGCAGCGCCCTGAACCTCCGCAAACTTCTGGACGCCTGGGAAACCATGGGGCAGCGGCGGCTGCCGCCGGATTTCGCCGGCAGCCTGTTGACGGCAGCCAAAGATGGACCCCTCGCAGATTGGCTTACCCGCCTGGAGGAACTGGGCGGAAAGCCCATCGGCGGAAGGCTTCTCGTCGATGAGCTGGCGCAACGCCTTGCGCCCGCGGACGAAGCGGATCGGGCAGGTGCGGCACCCGAGGCCTTCCTGACCTTTTCCCGGACCGCGCGCCGGCAGTTCGAAACCGCCTATTGGAGCACGATCCGACGCCTCGCCCACGGCCGGTTTGTCAACAAGGACGCCGCCGACTGTGTACAGGATGCGGCCACCCGGTCGCACCTGAAGCGGCCCACCCGCGATTTGGACGCGCTGGGCGATTACCTGATCGACTACTACCGCCGCGTCATGCGCGCGCAGGGGGCAGCCCGCACGACCCTGGTCGGCGACGTGCCGTTCACCTGGCGCACCGATTTCGACTACGACTGGTCCGGCGGCTGGGCCGAAAACCGCCGCCGTGCGAATCCCGAGCGCAATATCCTCGCCGTCATCCCCGGCCGGAACCGCCGCGAAGCGGTCATCATGGCGGACCACTACGACACGGCCTACATGGAGGATGTCTATGACAAGACCCGCGGCGGCAGCGGAGCCCGGCTGGCGGCCGCCGGCGCCGACGACAACCACTCCGCCACCGCCGCCCTGATGCTGGCCGCACCGATATTCCTGGAGCTAAGCCGCGCTGGCCGGCTTGGCTGCGACGTTTGGCTGATCCACTTGACGGGCGAGGAGTTCCCCAGCGACTGCCTGGGCGCTCGCAACCTGGCCCAGCAGCTGGTCGAGCGCACCCTCCGGCTGCGGGGTCCGGACCGGCGACGCGTAGACCTTTCCCGCACGCGCATCCGCGGGGCCTTTATCCTCGACATGGTCGCCCACAACAACGACCGCCACCGCGACGTGTTTCAGATCTCTCCGGGAACCGGCCGGCAGTCGCTCTGGCTGGCCTTTCAGGCCCACCGCGCGAACCTCGCCTGGAACCGCAGTGTCGCGGAATGGAACCGGCGGCCGCGGCGCCAAAACTGCGGCCGCGGCGTACGCAGCATAGACCCCCACGGCCGCCAGACGCCGGGCATCGCCCGGCACCTGGCCGTGCACGGCGAGGTGCGTCTGCCGCAGGACCCCCGCAGCTCGCTCTTCAACACCGACGGCCAGATCTTTTCCGACGCCGGCATCCCGGTGGTGCTTTTCATGGAGAATTACGATATCAACCGCGTCGGCTACCACGACACGCACGACACCATGGCCAACATCGACCTCGACTACGGTGCGGCCGTCGCTGCGATTGCCATCGAAGCCGTCGCCCGGGCCGCTCACGACGAGCGCCTGTAACGCAGAAACCGGAAGGCCGCCCGACCATGCCGACCCGATCCTCATCCAGCACCGGCACCCGCATCGCGTTTCGCTACGATGTCTTTCCGTCCGATACCCAGCGGGTCGCGGAAATCGTCGCCTCGACGGGCTTTTTCAACCCCGCCGAAGTGGAGATCGCGGTCGAACTGGTCGAGGAGCGCCTGGAATTCGGAGACGACTCGGGCTATTTTTTCGTCTTCGCCGAGCAGGCCGGCCAGGTCCTGGGCTACACCTGCTACGGGCCCATCGCCGGCACGGACGGAAGCTTCGATTTGTACTGGATCGCAAACCACCGCGGCCACCAGGGCCGGGGGCTGGGCCGGCTGCTGATGCAGGAAACCGAGCGGCTGATCCGGGATTCCGGAGGCCGCCGGATCTATGCCGAAACCTCGGGCCGCCCCCAGTACGAGCCGACCCGCGTGTTTTATGAGCGCTTGGGCTTCTTCCGGGAAACCCACCTGCAGGACTTCTATGCCCCCGGCGACGACAAGGTGTTCTTCGTCAAGATCCTTTGAAGCGATACGCTACCGCGGCCGGCACGCCGGCAGGCCGCTAACCCGACGGAATGAAAACCATGCTGCGAATTTCAGACCGGATCAGCATCCCCTTGAGCGAGGTCGAAATCAGTGCCATCCGAGCCCAAGGGTCCGGCGGCCAGAACGTCAACAAGGTTGCGACGGCCGTGCACCTGCGCTTCGACATCCACGCCTCATCGCTGCCCGATCTCATCAAGGAGCGCCTGTTAAAACTGAACGACCAGCGCATCACGCAAGAGGGGGTGGTCGTCATAAAGGCTCAGCAGTACCGCAGCCAGGAGAAGAACAAGGCCGAGGCGCTCAGAAGGCTGCAGGAGCTCATTGCCGGCATCGCCGTGTCACGCCGCAAACGCAGGCCCACCCGGCCGACCCGCGGGTCCAAGGAAAAACGGCTCGAGGGCAAAGTCAAGCGCGGCCGGGTCAAGGCCATGCGCGGCCGGGTCGTCGATTGAACAGGCCGGCTGTCCGCATCTGATGTGGCTCGCTGCAGCGGTCAACGCTGGGGACATTCTTTTATGCTGAGTCCGGCGGCGACGATGGTGTCCTTGTCCCCGCAGGTTATGTTGAGCTGCTCCTGAGTCAAATTCCGGGCGCTTCCCAAATCCGCACCGTTCAGTACGGCTCCCTCGAACGTCGCTCCGGTGAGGTCGGCCTCACTGAAACGGGCGCGGTTCAGGTACGCCCCCTTGAAAACGGCGCCGCGCAGATTAGCCTTTTCCAGGCTGGCGCTTTCAAGCACCGCGTGGCTTAGATCGGTTTCGATCATTTCCGCTTCGTTCATGACGGTATGTGATAACATGCTTCCTTTCAGGCTGGACCAGGAAAGCTTTGCCTTCTCTAAATTGGCGCTGCCGAGATCGGATTCATTCAGGTTGGCGCCGATGAAGTTCGCATTTTTGAATTCTGCGTGCGGTGCATATAACTTGGTCAATTCCATCCGATAGAAGATCGATTCATTGAAAATTGTCTTTTCAGCCTGAGCGCCGGTCAACCGGAAGCCCATCAGGTTCAGATTGGCCAGGTTGGCTCCGGACACGCATATGGGGATCTTGGAATTAAGATCGAAGAGCGGGCTGATCGGCAGGAGCAGCATCGCAAGGACGGCGATGATTGCGACAGCCGAGGCGGTTTCCTTCTTTCGCAGGTGCTGATAGGAAAAGTAAGACGCCATGGCGAGGGTGGTTAGAACCATCAACGTTCCTGCATAAACGGCATACTTCGGGTTCACGCGTGTTTTGATGTAAAACATGAGCAAAATCAAAGGGGTAAACCCGAAAAACAAAATGCTGCTGCAGAGTTTCGCCGGTGTGGAGTCCAGGGTGAAGATGTAGGTCTGTTTTTCCGTGAGCGGCAACCCATCGTATTTTCGCATCTCTTCCAGGAACAAGATCAAATAGGCGGTTATGCCCAGCAGCGCTATCGGCCCGATGATGAGAAAGGTCAGGAAGTCCACCTCCATCGAGACGAATGGGATTTTGATTTTCCCTCCGTTTTTGATCACCATTTCATCGGGCTGGGTGAGGGTCAGTGCGCAGAAGAAGCCGAAGGTAAGCAGCGTGAACAGGATGCGGTTGATGTTGTTCGAAAGTTCCGTGTGGCGCTCTTTCAAGGGCTCGAGATCGTTTTCCGGGTTTTTCTCCATGCGGCACCTCCCCACTGCCCGATGGTTAATATGATTCACAAGCCCAGCAACCGGCCGGCGATCCGGTCGGCGACGTGCCGGGCGTTTCCAGCGCCGGCAGCCTTTACCCCTTTGGGCGCCGCCCGTTTGGCGACAGGCTGCTTGAAATAGGCTCCCATGGCGTCCGCCCCGGCCTTCACGAGGGCAGCGCGGCGCTCATCGCTCATGTCGAACTCGGTAGTGCCGTAGCCTGCGGCCGGCAACCGGACCACCAGGTCTTCGAACTCGTCCAGCACCATCTTGTCGTGCGCGCCCGTCATGGTGTCGATCAACCGGCGCAGGCGGTTGACGGTTTTGAGCTCTCCGAGCTTCACGTTGACATCCAGCAGGATCCCCCTCGTTGCCGGAGGTTGAGGCACCGGCAGGGCCTCATCGATCAGCAGCCCCAAAACGGCGTTGTCCTGTTTCGACCCCATCAGCCGCGTCACCTGGGGCTCGCCGGAAATGAAGAGCTCGATCGGAAAGTTGGAGAGAATGCCGCCATCGACGATGGCATGCCCGGCGATGTCCCGCCCCGTGTAAGTGCCCCACCCTTTCTCCCAGACCACTTCGTCCCAGACGAGCGGAATGCTCATGGACATCCGGACGGCCCAGACCAGGGGACAGTCCGGAGCGGTGCGGTGATTGAGCACGAGCAGACGGCTGTCGGTGGTGTCGGAAGCCACCACGGAAAGATCGATACCGGTCGCCGCATAAAACTGCGACAGGCTCATGCCGCTGAAGTGGCGCTGGCCGTCCTTCCACGGGCCGGTGTCGAGCTTATCCTGCAGCCAGGTGATGAAACGCCCGGCGGAAAACCAGCCGCCGCGCTCGACGAAGGCAAAGAAGTGGCGGGAGCGCGAATTATCGGCCAACGCTTCTGAAATCGTGTCGTCCAGGTGATTTTCGAGAAACCCGGGCAGGGGCTTGATATCGATGTTGCGTAACAGGTCGCGGATGGCGCTGGCCTTAATTTGCTCCCGCGTAAAAGGAGGCGGCTCGCCCATGAAGCCGGCGAACACCGATTTCCCGTTTTCTTGTTCTGCCAGCGCTTCACGCATTTCCTGGGCCGTGTACCCTGCGGCAAGCAGGGTTGCGGTGATCGCGCCCGCCGATGTGCCCAGCAACCTGCCGAACGTGTGCTTGCGGTTCAAGAATTCTTCATACGCGCCGACAAACACCATCCCTTTGGCCCCACCGCCTTCAAATACGAGGTCGAATTTCATCACTCTCCTCCTTGCTTGCGTGCGTTACGGATGCTCCTGTTGTCTTTAGCGCGGCTTCAAACGTCTGTATGCCTTCTGCCGCGGAGGTGAGAAGAAGTGGTTTCATAACCCCGTCTGACGCCCAATGGCGGCGTCGCAGGCCTCTCGAAATGCTCATCACCTGCCATGGTTGCTGCGCTTTCGAATCGGCCTGCGCCTTGCCCTCGGGCGTGATCCGAGGTTTTGAAACCACTTCTAGAAGGTCCGGGTTCCGGCTCAAAAAACTTTTGGAGATATTCTCGCAATAACCGGTAACAAACTGCGACGGTTCGAAATGCCGAACCTGTGGGTTCAATCCGGCGGTTTTACTGTCCCCAAAGTCGAAGCTGAAAAATCTTCGCGAAGTGTCTAACGTAAAGAAATAGGTCAGAATCTTCAAAGATGCAAGTCGAGGAAGACAAGCTGCGTTGATGGGCGCATGCGAAATCGCGCAAGGACGGTTCAGGTTTTGCCCGGGGTGTTTTCCATGCTATAAGCCTCCGGTGCGCCCGTTAGCCTCTAATCCGGTTCAAGCGTCGTCCTTGCTGAAGCATACCCCTTTCGCCCTGTTTTTGTGTGCGCGCATAGCGACATCTCTCGCCTACCAGATTCTGGGCGTGGCCGTGGGATGGCAGATATACGCCCTCACCGGCAGTGCGTGGTACCTGGGTCTGGTCGGGCTTGCGCAGTTCCTGCCGCTGTTCCTTTTGACCCTCCTGGTGGGCCAGGTGGCAGACCGTTACGACCGCCGCAGAATTGCAAGCCTCTGCCAGATCGTGCAGGGGCTTGCGGCATGCGCCCTGGCCGTGGCCAGTGTCGGCGGCTGGCAGAGCAAGGAGAGCATCCTCGCCATCATGCTGGCCGCCGGAGCGGCGCGCGCTTTCGAGATGCCCACGATGCACGCGCTCCTGCCCCGGGTGGTGCCCACGGCGCTCATTTCGCGGGCGGTCACCGGGTCTGCTTCGGCCAATAAGACCGCATCCATCGTGGGGCCTGCATTGGGAGGGATGCTGTACGCGATCGGAACCGGCACGGTGTACGTGACGTCGGGGGTTCTGTTCTGCGCGGCGGGCGTATTCATCTACCTGATCCGCATCGAGCGGGCGACACCCGCGCGCGAACCGGTCAGCCTCAAGTCGGTTTTCGCCGGCATCGACTACATTCGCAGCCGCCCGGAGATTCTCGGCGCCATTTCGCTCGACCTCTTCGCCGTGCTCCTCGGCGGGGCCACCGCCCTGCTGCCGATCTATGCCAAGGACATCCTGTTGACGGGGCCATGGGGGTTGGGTCTTTTGCGCTCGGCCCCGGCCGTCGGAGCGCTGGTGATGTCGGTGGCCCTGGCCCGCTTTGCGCTTCACCACCGTGTGGGAAAGATCATGTTCTTGGCCGTGGCGATCTTCAGCGTGGCCACGATCGTGTTTGCGCTGTCGACCTCATTCGTCCTGTC
The DNA here is from genome assembly GCA_963785045.1 of uncultured delta proteobacterium. Classification (GTDB taxonomy): domain Bacteria; phylum Desulfobacterota; class Desulfobacteria; order Desulfobacterales; family SpSt-501; genus SpSt-501. The sequence goes on from CAWAUC010000011.1 coordinate 111,654, forward strand.
CCTCGGCGCCCTGGCGGTTCTCGGTGCCGCGGACATGGTCAGCGTCGTCATCCGTCAATCCCTGGTACAAATCAGGACTCCCGATGAAATGCGGGGGCGCGTCAGCGCCGTGAATGCGATGTTCATCGGAACATCGAACCAGCTGGGGGAGTTCGAGTCGGGGGCCACCGCCGCCTGGTTCGGCGTCGTTCCGGCCGTTCTGATCGGCGGCATCGGCACGTTCCTCGTCGTTCTGGCCTGGATGAAGCTGTTCCCGCAGCTGGCGCAGGTGGATTCCCTGTGACACCCTGTTAACAGAGGTTCCCCTGTTGGTTGAAAGACAGGCGGTAGGGTGTGCCGAGCGCTTCGAGGTTGCGGTTCGCCTTCACTTCCGGCAGCAGGTTTTCCGACACGGCAATCTCCTCCAAGGTGACCGTGTTCTTGATCCTCGCCAGCCGAACATTGGCCCTGTCCAGAATATTGCATGTCTTGATGGCCGCCTGGATCGCCTGGCAATCATTTTTCAGAACCATCGGGATCTTCACGCTGGTGGGAATGGTGGACGTGAGCGCGTTGGGATAGCTGTTCTCGAAGATGAATTTATCGAACGCCCGCCGCGTGGTGAAATCCAGAATCCCCAGGCCGTTGCCATTGCCGTGCGATTTCTCTGTGATATCGAGGACGGCGATGCGCGTGATCGACGGCCCGCCGGAGGCGTAGGGGGTGTGGTAGCGGCCCACCACGTTGGTGTCGAAGCCCGTGCCGCTGATGTTCTTTCCGATCTCATCGATAATCAAGACATCCAGCCGGTCGAAATAGATCTTGGGATACAGGCGCCAGGCTTCTTCCAGCAACCCGGGCTCACGCGCCGGGATATCCTCCTGGGCCAGCACCTCCAGCCGGGCGGTTTCATGGTAGGCGTTTTCAAGAATGCCCAGCGCGCAGATGATGTTCGCTCTGGCAAGCATCACGCGGCCCATGGAAAGGATGTTCTCGGCCATTTTCCCTGCGCCCAGCGCATGGCAGATATCGGCACCCTTCTGCTTGCCCATGCCGATGACCATCATCTTCATGAGCCCGCTTTCGCATCGGCCGCGGAAGGCCACATGCGGCTTGATGCGGTTGACAACCACGATCCCGTCGGCCTCGTGAGCGTACTTGTCCAGGTGAACCGGTAAGCCGTCGCCGGAGATGCCGATTTCCACCGTTTCCATGGTTGCGCGAATGGGCGCGCCGACGAATTCCTCCGTGATGCCCATGCCGATGAGCATTTCGCGCTGCCCTTCGGCGGTGGCGCCGCCGTGGCTGCCCATGGCTGGGAACACAAAGGGCTTACCTCCGACCCGCTTGATTTCGGCCACCAGCACTTTCAGCATCAACGGCAGGCAGGTTATCCCCCGGCTGCCGGCGGTCACGGCGATCCGCTGGCCGGGTTTAACCTTCGCAAGGGTGCTGCTGCCGCGCAGTTTCTGCACCAGTTCGGCTTCGACATCGGCAATCCGCGGCCGTTCAAAAGCCTGGCGGACCTTGATCAAGCGGGGAATGGGTATGCCGTCCAACAGATTGTCTATCGTACTCAATTTCTGTTACCTTTATAGTCCTAAGGGTTAGGATTCTGATTTCGGCGGTTGGGACCTGCCTGCATAGGTCAGCACCATTTCGGATTTGCGGCACACAAAAAATTTCCCCTCTGTTGCCTCCAGTATGGCACTGATCAGCTCCTTGCGGCTGACATCCTTGACACAATATCCCTGAGCGCCCAACGCCTTGGCTTTTGTTATCATCTCCTGGGATTCGTAAATGCTGAGAACAAGGACGTTAATGTCGGAAATCTCTCTGATTTTTCTTAAAACATCAAAACCGGAATATCTGGGCAGGCTCAAGTCCAGCAGCACCAGATCGGCGGGAATCTTCTTTATGGCCTCAATGGCTTTGTCACCACATTCAGCCTCGGCAACCACCTTTAGAAAATCGTGCCTGTTGATCAATTCCCGGAGTCCGGCACGATAAATTTCGCTGTCATCTACGATGATGATCTTCTTCAGGTCGGCTTCCATGTCAGTCACTCCAGCTTGAGTTCAGGCCGGGCTGCCGGTTGTGGCCATTGATGATAGGCCGGCATCAGTTTCCCTTATTGGGGCCGTCAAAACGAACCGGCTTCCTTGACCGGGTGTGCTGTAAATTTCAAGGCTACCGCCCATGAGGCTCAGCCGTTCGGCAATGCTAAAAATCCCCAGACCGGCCCCTGCTTCGCCAGGACGATTCATCTTCGAGGAGTCAAAACCAACGCCGTTGTCGCTGACGGTGATTTGGATCGATCCGCCATCGACCTGCCGCAGCACAACCTTGGCAGAGTCAACCTTGGCGTGCTTGACCGCATTGAAGAGCAACTCGCGGGTGCTTTCAAACAATAAAATTCTTACATCCTCGCCGGGCAAAGGGCCGTCTTGGTCAATATCCAAATCGACTCGCAAGCGGTACCGATCGCCCAGCCAGTTGGCCAGCCACTCAAAACCCGCCGCAAGCCCTCTTTGATGCAGAACAGGCGGACTCAATTCGGCGGCAAGCGAGCGCGAGGTTTTAATGGATTCGGATAGTAACTGATCGACTCGAACCGCCGTGTCAACGTTGGCTCCATTATCCATTTCCAGCAGACAAGAGAGGTGCAATTTTGCAGAAGCAAGCTCTTGCTGGAGGTGATCGTGCAGGACCTTGGAAAGCCGCGTGCGTTCCCGGTGCTCTGCCAGTGTAAGTTGAGATGCCAAGGCCCGCAGTTGGCTAGCGCGGATCTGCAGCTCTTCATTGGCACGGGTCAGCGCACGCTCGGTTTCCTGGCGCTGTGCGATCTCCGCCTTCAGTGTATCGACGGTATCGGCAAGAGTTTCCGTACGTACCTTGACCCTCTCTTCCAGTTCCTGGTTGGCTCGCCGCAAAGCGCGCTCACTGTCGCGCAGCGCGGCCTCCATTTCTTTTAGCTCCGTAATGTCGAGATTGATGCCGGACAGCCGGATGACCGACCCGTCCGAAGCACTGTGAGCGCGGCCGATGCTCATCAGCCATCGGGTCCCCTTGCGCGGATGCCGAATTCGGAATTCAACATGAATCCCCGCCGCCCGCCGGTCGATGGCATCTCTTATGGCCCTGTTAACGGCCGCAACGTCCTCCGGATAGACGCAGCGCTCCCAGTCCTCGTAGGTCATCACCCCGTCCGGATTATGATCAAGACCGTAAAGCTCAAAGTTTTCAGGCGACCATATGAACCGGCCCGAGAGGACATCCCTTTCCCATGCCCCGGCTTGAGCCCCGTGCAGTGCATGTCGCAGCCGCTCCTCGCTTTCCCGCAACGATTCCTCCGCCTGTTTCAGCCCCGTGATATCCTGGGTGGTCCCAAATCCGCCCAATAGCTCTCCTTTGGAATTGAACTCAAGCTCCGCCTGCTCCCGCACCCACCTGACCACATCCCCGACGATGATCCGATGCTCGATATTGTAAGGCTCGCCCCGGAGCGCGGCCTTCCATTTTCCATCGACGTACTCACGGTCATCCGGATGGACGGTGCCAAGGAAGGTTTCATAGGTCAGGGGAGTCCCGTTTGGAATTCCAAAGATCCGGTGGTTTTCCTCCGACCACAACAGCTCATTTCGGAGAACATCCATCCTCCAGCTGCCCACATGAGCAACGGCCTGGGCCCGGTTCAGGTCGTTGCGTCCTTCTCTCAGGGCTTGTTCGGTGCGCTTGCGTTCGGTGATATCCTCACGCAGCAGAAGACCGCCTGCAGGTTTTCCGTCCCTGATAAACGGGATCGCCTTGACGCGCTGGTATCCGCTGTAGCCTCCTTCTATGTGAGGGATATAAACCTCTTGAAGGTCCACGGATTGCCCCCTTAAGACCGGTTCGATCTCCAACAGACGACCGGAACTCACAAGCCCGGGCAATTCGCTAAGCTTCCGGCCGATAAAGAATTCCTTGTATAGCCGGTTTTTGGCAAAGGCAGTGATATGATACTTGTTGACGAAATCGACTACCGCCTGCTCGTTGAAGGTCATGATTGAGATCGGAGCTTCCTCGATGAGCGTCCGCAGGCGGCTCTCCGATGCTGCAAGCTTTATTTCCAGTCTCTTTCGGGCCGTCACGTCTCTAAAGCTCCAGACGCGGCCTGAAACTCGGCCAGCTTGAATGAGCGGGCTTGAAAACCGTTCGAACATCCTCCCATCCTTGAATTCCAGGATCGTCAACTCCTCTTCCTTCGACCCATAAAGGGTCTTGACGGAAGTCTCAAAGGCCAGCGGCTCCTTGAGCTGATGAAGCACGAATCCCATAAGGTCAGCGTCGTTGCCTGATTTCATGAGTTCGTCCGGAATCCTCCAGAGCTGTCGAAACCGTTCATTGGCGTGAAGCACCTCGCCGTTTTCAGCCACTGCGAGGATGCCGTCGGCGGTCGCCTCCAGGATCGTGTCGAGTTCTGTCACTTTATGCTGGAGCGCCCGGCGCACACCTGTCAACTCACGAAAAAGGGTTTGATAAGGACGTGTGAGGCTGGATCGGACAAGGGCCAGGTAGACGAGGTAAAATGATAGGATCTTGAATATATGCCCGATCAGGTTGGAAAGGCCGTAGACGCTGACATAAAACGTGAAGGCAAGCTCCGAGATGATCGCAGCCAGGATCGCCACAGCCAGCAGCCTCAGGACTGCCGGGTCAAGCTCCTGCTTGCGTCGGAAAAGCAGCACCAGGGAGCAGGCAAGCATCAAACAGATTGCATACTCGCTTCCGATTTTAAAAGGCGTCAGCCCGGAGCCTTCGATAAAACAATCGGGAAATACGCGCGCAACCAATATGGTCCATAGGAGAAACCCGGTCACGACGGCATAGCCCCACAGTACAATCACCGGCCGAACCGGCCTATCCATGAGCCACACGAACCCAAAAAAACTCAGACTCTCCAGCCACCGGGCGGCGATCCAAAGCTGTGTGGCGACATTTGCTTGATCCCCCAGTTGAAACACACCCATCCCTTTATAGGCCAGGGTGTGCATGAGATCGATGAGCCCGGCAAAAAAGAAGGCAACCCCCAAGGCCACCAGGGAGTTGTTGCCGATGAAACGGCGGCCATGCCATACCAGCAGGAAGAGGGCCGCCGCAACTACGATGCTGAACATCTCCGCCAGGACGTGAAACGCCAGGTAATTGAGCCGGGCTAATAAAAACAAACCGACAACAAGGGCTGCTGCAAAAAGGCCATGGCTCAGCGTCCAGCTTTTTTGCCATTGTTCAGGTACTGCGACCCGTTCGCCCGGATAAATCGCCGCATTGGATTGGGGTTTCATTTTTTTGTTTTTTTATTTAAATTCATGTTGTTGGATTAATAACACGACATGACGATTAAGATCTTTTTTTACATATCACGGGTGCGTCCAATTATACAAATTTGATTGACATTGATTGTAGAAAGAGAAGGTGGCGAGGATGTGAAATCGGGGTCTTCGGGGAGTTCAAATGGGATCTGGGCAGCAGCTCTTCGCAGCCCAAAGGGAGCAGTTCATGATTGCGCTCAAGAGCGTTTCCTTGCCGCAATCCTTGGCCAGGAAGTGGCAGGCACCGGCCTTGTACGCCCGCTCTGAAAACGTTTCGTCTGTGTCCACCGTGAGAACGATGACATAGGTCCCCGGGAACATTGTTGTGATGATACGGGTTGCATCGAACCCATTGAGGAACGGCATGTTGATGTCCATCAGCACTACACCCGGCCTGTGCTTTTCGACTGCCAGGATGGCAGCAAGACCATCTTCTGCCTCGGCAACGACCTGAAGGTTTGGTTTTTTTTGAAGAATGTTGCAAATGGCATTTCGATAAAGTCGGCTGTCATCGACAATAACGATCTGAATAGGTGTAGCGATCATGGAGAATGAGTTCTCAGTGGCCAAACGAAGACAGAATTGCGTCCATCTCATTTTCAATTTCGCGGCGTTTTTCAAGAGTCATTGAAATGAAATTTTCGGGCTTTTCGATAAACTCAGTCACGAACTCGGCAAGGTCCGGCCCGATACCGGACAATCGAATAAAATCAGCCTTAGACCTGGCGCTCTTTGTCTCTTCATTCATGTCTTCACAGTGTTTTGCCATATAGATCACCTCCCTCGCGTTACTCTTTCTGGAAAAAATGGCTTCCTTTTTTTGATCCGCAACGTATTCAAACGGTTGGTTCATACCCGTTACGTTGGCTTCTCTCCCATACGGAGAAAATTTGCCTTTATATAGCCGCGATCCCGAAAAGACGGCTAAACAGTCACCGGGGTATTTCCCGGGGAAAACCGGGAGGCGTTAGGGCCGGTGAACACAATCCTGGCAGATTGACCATTAAGGGATTTCATAAACTTGTGAAAAATATCCAAGCCAAAAGGGTGTATGGTTTTCAGGCCATTCGTGTAAATGTCAAGCGGTAAGCTTTTTTCGGGCAATTTCTTTATGGCATATATCAGTTCATAGGCCGATGTTGCCGTCGAAGTCGCCCGTCAATTTCAGACCAACGCCGTCTCTGTTTTTATCGATCGCGATTTCGAAATTTGATGCCATGACCCATCTTTCCCCATTCTGGTTAGAGTTTCTCCATAACAATCCCAACCCCATGCCCATTCATGTTTTCTGTCTTTATTCGCAGGGGAATGGGGAAGGATTCCTTTGAGCGGAAATTCTTTTCCAACCGAAGGAATTCCACACCTACGCTATAGCGGAACCTATCGGTATTTTTTAACTTTTTACACCACACGACTTTAGCCGGAGATTGGCTCTGGTTCAAGGTATAGTCATCGATTCTGATCAGGATGTGAGCCCCTGGATGCAGTTCAAACAGCGACTTGAAATGCATGCCCGTTTCGCTCAAATTCTGCGATAACGCATAGTAAGGAGAGAGCATCTGGTCGTCTCCAAACTTAATTATGGATTCATGGTCAAACCGTTCGCTTCTCCTGAATTCGGCCTTCACCCGCATGTAACACCTCATGAGTGTTGTCATTGTTAATTGTTTAAAATTCTACTATAGGCGGGTGATGTAAATAAATGGGGTTGATCCTGTATTTTACGGGCGGGGCTTGTACTGGAGTGAGCAGGAAAAAAATGGACGTCAAAATTTATGATCGCTGATCTTCGCGTTACTGCGCGGTCCGGTTGAGTATCACGTTAGCGCTTGTGCGCCACCGGTGCAGGAACAAGAGGCGGAAGCTCTCTTGGGTCCTGGAAAACTCGCAGTTTCTCTGCCGCTTCTTCGCTCCGAAAGAGCTTCTTATACCGCTCTTTCTGGCTCTCGCCGCTTACGTTTCGGATGAAGACAGCATCCACGCGATCCGGAAACTCCGAGAGAACCGTCGCATACACTTCGGGGTCCTTTTCGCCCGAATCACCCACGAGCACGACGTGGCGCTTGGAAAAGCGAACCATGACCGCTCGAATCTTCTGAAGCTTGAATTCATAGGTGCCATTCGTATCCGGGTTTATCGCTTTGAGAAGAACCGACACGTCGCCAATGTCAATGGAGCGCATATCCCAGGTGAAGACGGGAAATCCGAATTCCTCGGTAAATCGGCGCAGCGGCTCATGGAACTGCCAGGGTCCGGCAGACACGACATGGAAGTGGGTTGAAGGCCCGAGTTGCTCCATCCATGAACAGTAGAGGGCCGGCATTCCCGGCACGGCTTTGAAGGGCCGCAAGAACGTGTTCGCCAGCGTCTCCTTATGGTCGAGTATATCGGTGATCTTGATCGTGTCATCCATGTCAGTGATCACAGTCACCCCCTCTTCCGGCACGAGCATTACGCTGCCGGAAAACGTCTTGGGATTGGCGGCTGTGGGAACGGACTGAAACGAGAGCATGCCGGTCCGGGCGAGTTTCATGACCTCATCACCCTCCAGGATGATGTCGCCGGTGAAGTAACCCGCTGGATCGGATGCCGGTAAAACAAACTCCTGGTCACCAACTTTCACGGAGATCCGTGTGTTTCTTTCGCTGTCGGATAAAAGATACCGCGCCCGTGATTGGAAAATAGGGTCTGTGGGACGAACCTTGACCAGTGGTGCGAGGGCGGCTATCAGGGCTTCACGACCGCGGCTGTTTTCGGTTGGCTCGAAGACGCGTCCCTGGACGGTCAGAAGGAACCGGTTGTCGCCTAAAACCGAGGCAGGGGAAGGAAAAAAAACGACTTCCTGGTCCCGCGCCGGGCCGTAAACGGTGGAGGTGGCGCAACCGCTCAACAATGCGCCCACCGAAAAAGTGGCAGCAAGAACCATCCGCGCAACGGCTCCCGCCATGATACGCGAAATCGTTTGCATGGCATCACCTTTTACAGCGTGCATATATACCGGAACTCAACTCACGCCCTTCTATCTCTGCTGTTCATGGTCCTGAGTGCTAACGTGAAGGTAACCGCACCGGCCAGGCAATGCCGAGAGAGGGGTAGCTTCGAAATCTAATGTATCATTCGATACACTTGCTTGTAATCCGCGTAAAGATTATGCACTTGGCCTTTGAGGCTTTTTAATTTTCCGGAAAGATCCTTATTCGACAATTATTCGATCACGCATGTGGGTTAAAGAGCCTTTATCGGGGTGTCAATCGCGGGAATGGACACTTTCTCATGCATTTGTTATATTTTTTTCGGCATTTGGCTTGATAAGCCCTTTCGAGCTCACATTCATACAAGAGATTTTCGCACTCATTGGTGCAGGCGTACCTAGTTTTGCTTTCTCCCTTCATAAAGCCTACTTCTCCCCTCCCGCCCAGCGCTTGCGGTTAACGAATAGCGAAGATCGCCCCTGCAGCTGTGATTTTAGACATATCCGGCCGGCACAACCATCACATCCACGTCGACCCTTTCCACGCCGGGAATGCTTCCAACCACTTTCGATATCCGCTCTTCATCCTCCCGTGAGTCGAGTACACCGGAAATACGCACGATCCCCTTTTCAGGTATCTCCACCATCGTCCCCATCGGCAAAAGGCCAGCTTCCAATAGAGCAGCCTCAATCCTTTTCGTCAGCGAAAGGCGATCAATGGCATCAAGAGCGTATATATTGCAGGCCTTCAGCTCTGGATATCGCGCCGTTTCTACAATGGTCTGCGATGCTCTCTCGATGCCTATTTTGCCGGGGTTGATGCACAAGTCATAAAGCGATGGGTCGTCCCAGTATCTGTGGAATGCAAATCGGAAAAACTCCTTTTTCTGGCTGTCGCTCTTGCGGATCACTTTTTCTGCGGTTTCTCGCGATAGGTTTTGCCCCATCAAATTGCTGATGCGTTTTTCGGTGGTTGCCGTTACAAGAACGTGCATGGCGCAACTGAAATCCTTCAGAAGCACTTGGCTGCCGTGGCCGATAATTACGCCTTCCCCGGTGCGTGCCGCTTCATAAATGACCGACCCTATCAGATTTGCGTAAACTTCAGGCTTATCCCCCATCAGACGATGGAACCACGTGGGAGCTTTGTCTTGAAATCCGTCGAGCTTTCCGACATCAAGCCCCATTCGGACAGCTTCCTCCCTGAGCTTGGAATCGTCATAAAGACCCACATGAAGGTCATCCGCGACACGCCTGGCCACAGCCAGGCCGTCGCTGCCGATGCTTTGGGTAATTGTGATCAAGGGCATGTTTACCTCCCGGGCACCGCGCTTTCATTTTCGGATTACCGGCTTCGAAAACTGCATCCTGATCTAACCCAAGGCCATGCTGCAGGGCATCTGCCCTCTCCGAATCCGGCGGCGCCGACACTATCGCATCGGACACCACGGAAGCCTCGATGCCGCCATGTCGCATAAAAGTTGTTACCCCCCGACGCGCCTGTCAAGGGAACCTGGGTAGATGATTGGCGCCAAAGCTCTAAGTCCTCACGTGCCCACATAGAACAAGCGCCCCATCCATTCCGGCCGGATGCTGCCGAGCCGCCTCAATCCCCGCTCTGGCTGCGGATGATCAGCAGCGGGCGGTCAACGCGGTGGAGCACGCCGGCTGCCACGCACCCATAAAACACACACGCCGCGTTGGTGCGACCATGGCTGGCGATTGCAATCAGATCCGCGCTCTCCTGCTCGGCAGCCAGAATGATCGCATTGACTACCGGCCCGAAATCAACCCGGGCCCTGGTTTCAATTCCTTGCGCCTGCAGTCCTGCCATGACCTGCTTTAGATAGGTTTCCGCCGACGTCTTATCATTTTCAAGGATCATGGCCAGCTCAACACCTCCGGATACCGACATGGCCTCCCCTCCATTGAAGCCAATCTTGGTCTCCACCACCTCCATCAGGACAACCCTTGACTGGAATTTAGACGCAAGTCCAACTACGTGCGGCAGAATCTTCTCGGCTCTCGCCGATCCGTCCAACGGCACCAAAATTTTATTGTACATATCGCCGCCCCCTTTCCACTCTATCCGCATTCCTTTGTGGCGAGCGACATCACCCCTTCCATCAATTTTGGTATCACAAACGCCCGCTACGACGTAATCTGCGATGAACCTGCCAGTGGTAAATCTTTGAGAGCGCCGGGCGGACCAAAGGCAGCCCGATGATCTTGGCCAATGGTTTCAGGACCGAAGACTTGCGCATAAGGAAAACGTAGGCGTCGATTTCTGTATGAACCCTCTGGTTTTCATCCGTAACATGAAGCTCCGTCAGGGCCTTTGCGGGATCGATGCCAATCGAATGTAATAGTTCTTCCTTGCCGGTGATATCAATCCACTGGATCTCCTCCTGCGGTGTGCCCGAAAGCCTTTCATAATTGCGCCTGTCCTTCACGCACTTCGGGCACGCACCGTCATAATAAACGCAAATTTTAGAACGGCCTGAGGTCATCTTCCTCTTTTCTCCATTAGGATGCACCGGCCATGTTCATGCCGCACATTTTAACCGCCGGTTCCGCAGGAAAGATTCGATGGATGCAGGGTCTCCGAGCCATTCGCCTGCTGAGGATTCTGAGCATACTTGCATCAACGGGTGGCGGCGTCACCAGGGCCCCACCGGAGGGCCAGTTTCCTTTTGTACACCTCGATGCCTTTGATGTGATGCGAAGAATGGCCATAGATCACGTCGACCCCTGCGTCATCCACGAGCCGGTGGGCAAAATTCCATTGTTCACAGGGTATCGAAAAATCCCAGTTTGCCCCCCAATGGAGGGATCCCGCTCGTCTTGTCCCCAAAGGCTAAAACGACCACTCTCCCCCTGTCGCCAAGGTCAAGAATCGCCGGAGCTTGTGCTTCTTTCAGGCAGCGGCCCGCCCCTGCATGCTTGATCCCGAACCTTTCAAGATTATCGATGGTATCTGAAAGGCCCAAAAGGCCCCAGTCGAGAACATGGTTGTTCGCAAGGCAGCAGCAGTCTACTCCGCCGGCTGCAAGGCAGGGGAGGTTCTCCGGACTCATGCGGTAGTTAATTCCTTTTTCCAGATGATCCTCGCTTTTAGTGATCGCAGTCTCCATGTTGACGATCCGTATATCGGGTGAAGCCTGCCCGAGTTCATCGAGCGCCTCACCCCAGATGCAGGTAAAATCGACGGGCTTTGGGATCGTGCCGGCTGCTTTCTCTGCGAGTTCCACGTACCCCAGCGCACTCTTCATGTATGGCTCGTAAAGACCCGGGTTGCCCGGATGTGGAAGGAGCTGGTCGATGCCCCGGCCCGCCATCAAGTCGCCGCTGAAAAAAATTGTGGCCGGTTCGCGCAGTTGTTCAAGTGGTCTGGCCATATTCGGTCACCATCGGCATCGAAACTTCCTGAAAATAGAATTATCCGCGCAGAAATTCCCCCGAGCGGTGCAGTGATGACAACAGCAGCAGCGTTCGGGGGGCTTGGGCCGCAGCGATAGAACTGTTTGTATCAGCCGGGAAAGAGCCGAGAACAAATTGCCCTTTTATTGCCGCGATTCAGCGGGGTATCAAAACCAGCGGGAAGGTGTCTTCAGACGTGCCGTTTTTTGGATAGTGCTGAGTAACCAGGGTTTCGAAATTTTCAGCGGTCACCCGAATATGAATATGCGGCGGACGAGATGTGTATCTCGGCGGCACAATTGCCCGGCATTCAGCGTGTTGGCGATCATAAAAACGAGCATTGCGGCAGCCAACCTGATGCTGCCCTGGTGGATAATGACGCCCCAGAATGGATGCTTTGCTCCACGGTTCATACCGGTAAGTTAGCACCTCATCCGAATTCGTCAATTACCGTTCCGTCTATGGCCGTGCGTTCGATTCAGGAGATGATGTCAGGAGGCAAGCCTCCGAAGCACCCCGCCGGGCTCTGCGAGACAAGAGGGAATTTGATCCGACCTGAGTAGCGCATTGAAAATTGGCGGACGCATTTCACGCATACATATTGACAATGACTCAGATAGCACGGGTGACAGTCCAGGGTGGGCAGGTTCCGGACGCGCTGCTTAGCGATATTTTACTATCAGCTCGTATAAAATCATGATCAGTGCGAGCGCACAAACGGCAAGGAGAACTGTGCGTTTGCCTCTTAAGAAAGCCTCGGAAGACAGCGCTCCACGACACAGACTGCGGCCGCCGCCGGTGAGGGGGTTGTCGAAGCCCCCGGGGCGTTGACGAAGTCTGGGTGTTTTTTGCGGCGGCCCCTGGGCACGTCAGACCCCAGCAGACCCTTCCGCAAAAACCAAAATTGGAACCGCTCAGCCCAGGCTTAACTTTTGCCCACCATCGAGGGAGGCCAGCCATTGTCGAAACAATAATAGAAATTCTGGAGCGGCAGGCGGAAATCCTCAACATCCTTTCGGACTAAATCCGGTGCCTCGCCGTCGATTAAAACCCTTTCCAAAAAACCTGCGATCGTGCCCATGTCGGCTGCCAGCAGCCCCAATCGTGTGATCTCTATGGTGCCGATCCGCAATCCGCTCGGGTGATCCCAGTTATCGGGCGCATCCCCTGGAATCAGGTTCTTGTTGGTGATGATGCTGGCCTGCGCCAGCTTTTCGGCAACGGTTAAACCTCCGCCGAATTTCCGGACATCGGCGATCACCTGGTGGGTTTGGGTATAGCCGCGTTTAGCGCCCAGAATTGGAATCCCCCTCTGGTCCAACGCCTTGGCGAGCGCCTGAGAATTTTTCACGATCTGAGCCATATAAACATCGCCGAACTCGAGCATTTCAGCGGCCGATACCGCTAAAGCGGCAACCCGGTTGACCTGATGGGTTGCGACCAGGACGGGGAAAATCGCATCAGTCAGAGGCTTGGTCAGCTGCGGGTCGTTCCACAGCATCATGCCGCTTTGGGGGCCGCTGAATGTTTTCCCGGCCGAGCCGGTCAGGACGGCAGCACCTTCTTCAAGTGGATCCTGGAATTGCCTGCCGGCGATCAAACCCGCCTGATGCGCCCCGTCGAAGAAAAACCTCCCTCCCCATTCGGAAATAATCGCGCTCATCTCCCTCACCGGCAGAGGAAACAAGGTCATCGACATGCCCATCGCCACCAGCTTGGGCTTCTCATGGCGCGCAATTTCGGCAAACGCGGCGAGATCGACACCCAGCTCGGCCGGGTCAAAAGGAACATCCACGATCCTCAGCCCGCGCATGCCGGCCGCGCCATCCAAGCGGTTGCTGGAGTGCCCGCCGAAGGGCTGAGGCGCAGCCATGATGGTATCCCCCGGTTGGGTCAGCGCATGATAAACGGCCATGTTCCCGAGCATGCTGCCCATCAAGCGGTGATCTGCGTAGCGGCACCGGAAGGCGCGCTTCAAAAGCTCCACACACAAAGATTCGACTTCATCGATAAACTGAGTGCCGGCGAACCAACGGTTTACCCGACCGATGTGCCCTTCCGCGGCCCGGGTGCCGATTTCGGCCGAAAGCAGCTTTCGAACCGTTGGGCTCGTGGGAGCTTCGGGGGCAAGAAGGTTCAGGCAGCGCTTTCCGCGCCAATCCTCGTTGCGTTGAACCGCCCTTAAAACGGCATCCGCCATTTTTCGCGGAGATGATTCTCTATCCAGAATAGATTGGGCCGCTTTTAAGATCTTGTAGTCATGAACCTCAAATGCGGCGGCATCGGATTTTGCGATCATGGTTTCACCTCCTTATGAATTCGTCGCGATTATCGGAAAGGAAAGCCACTAAACAATCGGAGGCTCGACTCAGATGCTGTTGCAGAATCTTGACCGCCCGATCTATCTCTTTCTTTTGACACGCCTGAAGAATCTTTTTGTGTTCGGCGTGCGATGCATCCCTGGCAGATAAGCCCCCCAGGTAGATCAACAGATACCGCGCAACGTTATTGTGCAGGACCTGTATCGTGCTCAGGAGCCGGGGCAATGCGGCTGCCTGATACAGGGTAGAGTGGAACTCCCAATTAAGCTCACTCCATTGGGGTCGATCGTCTTCGGTCTCGCTGATTTCCAGGACACTCGCAGCTCGGATCAAGTCTGCTGGCCGCAATCTGGGTATGGCCCTTTCGAGTGCCTGGGTTTCCAAGGCCATACGCATCACATAAATCTCATGGACCTCGGCCGGTGACAGTTCGGAAACAACAAACCCCCGATTGGGAATGAACACAATCAGACCCTCGGCCCTGAGTTGCACCATGGCTTCACGCACCGGAATCTTGCTGACACCAAACTGCTCGGCGATCTGATCCTGCCTCAAAGGTTGATTGGATTTCAACCGGCCCTTCAAAATTGCCTCACGCAATGCAGCGGCAATCAGCTCCGGGGTATTGCCGAGATTTTTGATTAGGATGGGAAGCGTGCGTGGCATGTTAATTTTGTATAATCGTATACGATTTATGTCAACACTTTTTTCCCGGAGAACCAAATTGCGAACTCCGACCCTGGATGAAAATGGCGGACAGTGCTGATTTTTTAGTTATTGTCCATCCAGAAATAGTGGATTTCGGTTCAGGCCAAGGCCGCAGCGATTTCGCAACCGCAGGCAAAGTGAGACTACGCCGAGGATTGCGAAGAGCGAGAACGCCGGCATGAACCGAAAGACGCCGTTTATGGATGAACAGTTAGGGGCAGGCTATTTCCTGGACACCGCGCACGAATCGCTTTCCGCCCACCGCGGAATAACGCAGATGAACCCAAGCGGAGCAGCGTCGGTGGCCTCAAGTTGGTGGATCTCATCGGCATCGATGAATACGGCGTCCCCGACGCTGAGGCCGTGCCACTTCTCCCCGAGCAAAACTCTGCCGGTACCGTGGGTAATGACCACTCCGTGTTGGTGCCGGTGTCGATCGAACGCAGATTTCCCGCCGGGAGGAATTGTGAAGTATCGGACTATAAAGTCCACCGCTCCTTCGGTTATCCCCAACAAGACCTGTTTTGTAATGCCCGCCGACGCCTCGGTGCTATAATCGCTTAGCGGTACGGTCGGATATGACCAGATGGGGGAGTCAGCACCTAAAGACTGTTTGTGGATAGCGCCCATGAGTAGTGTCCTTTTGCGGTGGATAGAGAAACCTGTGGGTAGCTGAAATCAAAAAGCTCAACATGAATTAGGAAGACGATTGCCTGCGATATTTCGTGGATTCGATCTGACCGCCCGACCCTATCACAAATTTGCCGAAATTCAAGATTGAAGGGAAATGGGGAACGCCCCTGTTTTTAGGGGTTATGTTGGTGCAGTCATATCTTGATTCTTGATTTTAACTGGTTGAATTTGCGCTGCAGTGCCTTGTTTTCCTGAAGTTTGGCTTTGAAGATCTCGGCTCTGCGGCTCACCGCCGAGTAGCCCAACCCGAACATCCCACCGAGCTTTTGATCCGTTAGAACCCCCATTTGCCGGATCAAGTAGAGCAACAGATCCCGCTCGAGCGAGCGCTGGGGTAAAACCCGGCCACCGCTCCGGAACTTCTCCACATCGCAGCCTAACTGCTTGGCCGCTTGCAATAATATCCTCTCCACATCGACATCTCTGGCCAGGCTTTTCTGATGGGGGACTTCTTTGTGGGGTGTCTCAGGCAGGTAACGGGCTTTAATGCTCTCAACAAATCGCTCGGAGCCTAAAATGAACCCATGGCGCAGATTCTCCCAGAGCCGGCTCTCTTCTTTTGCGTATTTCTGAGCATTTTTCCGATAGACGTGGTGCCTGTCCCCGGCATTCACCAATTGCGAAAGAATCACCTCGGTATTGAGCCATTCCGGGGCTCGCTTTTCATAGGCATAGGCCCGGTAACTGCTCCAGCGGTAGTCGGCCAACCGCTCGACCATGCCCGCCCTTAACGGATTGCGATGGATGTAATACGACAACTGCAGAAGATAGGCATCGTTTTGAACCAGCATACTCTTGAACCGACCCTGAAACAGGTGCCCGCTGCGGGACTGTTTAGAGTTGAACCGGGTTGTGTAGCTCACCCCCAGCCACTGCATCGCTTTGGATAAATTCGCCCGCCGTGTGCGCAAAAGCAAATGGTAATGGTTGCCCATGAGCACATAGGCAAACACATCCAGCGCAAAGCGTTCCCCGGCCTCGGCTAAGCCGGTCAAAAACATCCGGCGGTCATCATCGTCCCGGAAGATGTCCCGCCGCTCGTTGCCCCGCGATAATACGTGGTACAGGGCCCCCTCATACTCGATCCGCCAAGCGCGTGCCATGATGAGCCAATACCAGGTGCTCAGGTCAAGGTCAATATAAAGTCAATTATCAAGATATGACCCTATTTATCCAAGCAGCCGGTTTCTGGGACGTGATCCAGGTTGGCTACACCTTCAGCTTGGGTGTACCCATGGTGCATCAGCCAATGCTCGCCCTCGAGCGTTGGCGTCGTGTCGGTGTCCAGCGGCTCGTGACCATGGAAGAGGATGTGGCGCTGCTCGTGCAGGAACTTCAGTGCGGCCAGGGACACGCCCGGAAATACCTCCCGGGTCGCAAGCGCGGGATCGGGCCACTCCTTCGACCAGTCCGAACGCACCATGACCACCGATCCGGCGGGAATCTTGCCGTGCTTGGCTTCCCATCGCTCTATGTCGGAGACCTGAAGGCTGTACCCCGGATTCTTGGCGACCTGCTCGACGATAGAGAGGACCACCAGCGGCCGTATCGCATACGTGGCCGGCAACTCGTCGATGGCGGGAAATTCCGGCGCCCAGTGGGCCGGCGGGTCAAGCTGGGTGCCGAACTGATCGGTGCTCAGGTTGTACCGGGTCGCCTCAAAGCCGTCCTCAGCGTACCGGTACGGCTTGCCGGTCTCCGGGTTCAACGCCGGTCCGAATGTGGACGGACCGAAGCCCTTCCACACGGGGATGGATGGTGTCAGCGCGTGCGTCAGATCAATGTATTTGGCGTTCTTGAGCGATTGATCGTAGATCGACCACAGCCCGTGGGCATCGGCCACAGAAGACTGCGCTGGGGCCTTCGGCGCCGGCACAGAGGTGGCGGCCAGCAGCAGGGTAACGACTCCCATGGCAGCAAGCGAATATAAGAGTGTTTTTTTCATAAAGAGTGCCCTCCCAACAAATCTTAAGGTTCGGAGGGGTCGGCCGCCAATCCGGTCTCAACCCGACCGAGTTTGGATGTCATACGGCAAGGCGAACGCGAAGACACATCATTTGCCGAACACCGGCACTCAACACGAGTCCTCTGCCCGGCATACCATCAGATCGACCAGCGAATGTGGACCGGCACAGCACCCCGCGTGGACGCGGTCTAGAGCGGGCAAACCGCCTCTGATGGCGCATGCCGCTATCGGATTCGGGTGCAGGCGACCCGCAGGCTGTGAGGGTAAATCTCAAGCTGAATGGGGGTTTTTCCGATCAACTCCCCTTCTGCCTCCACCAGGGCGGCCGGCTCGGCCAGCAGCTCCACTCTGCGAGCGTATCGGCTTTGAACCTTGGGGTGGTTCAGGTGCCGGCCGCTGTAAATTCTGGGAAGCAGGCACAAAAGCTCCAAACGGGTGAGCCTCTCCCCCCACACCAACTGGAAGCGGCCCGACCCGGGCCGGGCCTCCGGGGTAATCCGCATGCCGCCCCCGAAACTGCGCCCCAATCCTGCCGCCAGGACCAATGCTTCGGTTCGAATCGGCTCATCGTCGACCGAACCCTGCATCCGGAAGAATCTGGCGCGAGCTATTTCCTGGAGGGTAGCGATCAGGTAAGGCAGCCTTCCCCCCAGTTTCAGCCTCCGACGCCCCAGGCGCCCAATCACGGCGGAATCAAACCCAAACCCCAGCACGTTGAGGAAAACCCGATCGCAATGCGCTCCGTCCAGTCCCGAAAGGCGGCACAGCCCGACATCTACCGTGGCTATCCCGTCCCCAAGCGCCGTAGCCATCTGCTCATGAAGGCTGCGGCCAAGTGAAAAGTTGCGCGCGTAATCGCAGCCGCTTCCCAACGGCACCATCCCCAGGCTGGGAAGCTCGCCTTCGCTTTCCCACCAGAGCCCGTTTAACACTTCGAGCAGAGTGCCATCGCCTCCCACCGCGAGCACGCGTTCAAAGCCTTCTTTTCGCGCTCTTGCGGCTAGTGCTCGCGCATGCTGGGGGCCCTCGGCCCGCCATGTGGCCACCTCAGCCGCCCTGCGACCCAATGACTTCAGCAGAAAATCCCATCGACGGGCGGCGTTGCCATGGCCGGCCGCAGGGTTTAGGATGGCAACGGTTTCCAGGGACGGATGTCCTTGGCGTACACCACCCATGCGGGCCGGCCGCTGCTGCCCCAGTCAAATGTCGGGTAGTGTTCGCCGGCTTCGGCGTTATTTCAGGAAAGCGGCATTAATTCGGCGCAGATCTCGCGTACCTTGCGTCTGACCAGATCCCTGGCTTTTTCAAAATCGAGGCCCCGCTCCACGACCTGCACGCATTGATCAACGTGCGCGATAGGATCAGCGGTCGAAGCGCTGATGCCCAGGATCAGGTTCCCGGCGGCCCGTGGATGTCTATTTGCCCTGATCGGCGGTGACGCAGTAGAAGCCGTCCCCTTTGCGGATGGGCCCGAAGCAGAGGTTGTCGGAGGTGCAGGCGGACGGCCTGCGGTCGCCGGACTTCCAACGGTTCACCAGGCCCGGCTCCCGGATGAAAGGCCGGCTCATGGAGATGAAGTCGCACACCCCCCCGGTCACCAGGCGCTCGGCCACCGCCAACGATCGGATTCCGCCGACGAGGATCAGCGGAATTTTCAAGCGTTGTTTGAAGGCCCGGGCCTCCTCTTGGTGATAGGCTTCCTTCTCCTCGGAGTCGATGCCGGAACGGGAGGCGGTGACCTTCGAGAAGCGCGACATCCCGCTGCTGACCTCGATGGCGTCGGCGCCGGCCTCCTGCAGCAGAACCGCAGCCTGAACCGCATCGTCCAGCTCCAGCCCGCCCTCGGCCCAATCCCGGCAGTTCATCTTGACAAGGAGCGGGGCCTCCCGGCCCAGCACCTCGCGCACGGCCGCGATCACTTCGACCGGCGCGCCCGAGCGCTTGCGGATGTCACCGCCATAGGCATCGGTTCTGCGGTTGAAGCGCGGGGAGAGGAACTGGCTCAGCAGGTAGCCGTGAGCGGCGTGGACCTGCACCCCGTCGAAGCCGGCCGCCATTGCCCGCCCGGCCGCATCGGCAAAGGCGTGCACCAGATCGCGGATGCCGGCGGCACTCACCTCCCGGCCGGGGGGATCGTCGGGTTCCTTGGCGGCGGAGACGGCGAGCGGGGTCAAGCCGGTCAGCGGTTCAGCGGCGAAACAGCCGGCATGCGCCAGCTGGAGCACCATTTTCGCACCGTTTTCGCGGGCGGCCGCCACCATCTGCCGCAGGCCGGGAACGAGCTCGTCCTTGTAAACGCCGAGCTGCCGGGGCCCGGCCTGGCCATCCGGCCGCACATAGGCGTGGCTGCTGATGATCAGCCCCACCCCGCCCCGGGCGAGCGCCCCGATCGCCTCCACCAGCTCCGGGGTCACCGCCCCCTCGACGGTTGCCAAGCCTTCCCAGGTGGCGGAGCGCACGAAGCGATTCGCAAGGGACATGGTGTTGATGTGAGCCGATTCAAACAGGTTGCCCATGGATCCGTCCTTTCCGAAGAGGAGAGGTCACCTTAAAAGAGCTGCGGCGGCGAACCCCGCAATGTCGATGAAGGCCTGGGGATAGACCCCGAAGACCACCATGAAGGAGACCAGCGCGACGGCGAGCACATTGACCGCGGCCGGCACCCGCAGCGGCGGCGGCTCGACCGCGGGTTCCACCAGGTAGACGGCCTTCACGACCATCAGGTAGTAGTAAAGGGAGACGACCACGTTGACCATCGCGATCAAAACCAGCGCCAGGTGCCCGCGCGCGATGGCGGCGTTGAAGATCAGGAACTTGCCCGTGAAACCGATCGTCGGCGGAATGCCGGCGAGCGAGAAGAGCGACATCATGAGGGCCATCGCGAGCAGCGGCGATCGGCGGTGCAGGCCGGCGAGACCGGCGATCTCGATGTTGGCGCCGTCGAAGGCCACCGCGACCAGCACCAGGAAGCAGGTGAACTTCATCACCAGCAGCGCCAGGCAGTAGAAAATGGCGGCGGCATAGCCGTCGGGGCTCATGCTCAGGATGCCGATCAGGACGTAGCCGGCCTGGGCGACGCTGGAGAAGGCGAGCATGCGCTTCAGGTCCTTCTGGGCGATGGCCGCAAGATTCCCGACGGTCATGGACAGGATCGAAAGCGCCACGAGGACGTGGGCGATGTAGGTGCCGCTCTCCGCACTCGCGGAGGCCAGGCGGACCAGCACGGCCACCGCGCCGATTTTCGAGGCGGTGGCGATGAAGGCCGTCGCCTGATGGGCGGAGCCCTGGTAGACGTCGGGGGCCCAGACGTGGAACGGGAAGACGGCAAGCTTGAAGAAAAACCCGCACAGGGTAAGCAGGAGGCCGACCTGGACCAGGGGCCGGCCCGCGGCCGCCGGCAGGATGCGGGCGAGTTCGTGCACGGTGGCAGCACCGGTCCCCCCGTAGAGCAGCGCCAGCCCGAGCAGCATCACAGCCGAGGCCGTGATCCCTACCAGGAAGAATTTTAGCGCCGCCTCCACCGCCATCTGCCGCGCTCGGCGCAGGGACACCAGCACATAAAGCGAATAGCTCGACAGCTCCAAGGCGATGTAAATGCTCAGCAGGTGCACGGCGCTCGACAGCAGCATCATGGCCAGGGTGCAGATGAAGAGCAGCAGGTAGAACTCGGGGTGGTGGCGGTCCTCGACGCCCTTCAGCCCGCTGCACAGGCAGATCACCAGGAAAAGCCCCAGGGCGAGCAGCACCTTGAAGACCTGGGAGAAGAGGTCGACGCGGTAGGCCTGCGCAAACAGCGTGCCCTGGACCTTCAGCGCCGCCAGGCCGACCAGCACCACCAGTGCCGCCAAGGTGAGCGCGGCAATGAAGTCCCGCCGCGGGCTGGCCGTCTTGAACAAGGAGAGCGCAATGAAAACGAGCACCGCGCCAAAGGCGCAAAGCTCCGGTCCGAACAGCGCCGCGCCGTTCATAGCAGCCCCCGCATGAACGGCACGGCGGCCGAGTCGATCACGTCGTACAATACCGACGGAAAGAGTCCGAAGAAGACGATCACCGCCGCCAGGATCATGCGCGGGATCCCCAGGCCGAAGGAGATGTCGGCCAGGTGGGCATACTTCTCCTGCATCGGCCCGTAGAACGTCCGCTGCACCACCCGCAGCATGAACAGCGCTCCGATGACAAGGGCCCCCACGGCCAGAACACCCGCCACCGGGTAGGTCTTGAAGGCCGCGATGAACACCACCAGCTCGCCCCAGAAGCTCGCAAGACAGGGCACCCCGATCCCGGTGAACGCCGCCAGGATGAAATAGCTGGATGCCTTGGGCATGACGCGGCTCAAGCCCCCCAGTTCGGGGATCATCTTGGTGTGAGTCCGATCGTAGATAAAGCCGATCGCCGAGAAAAAGAGGGCCGTCATGATGCCGTGGGCGAACATCTGGAAGACCGCTCCGTTCAGTCCGTCCACGGTCACGGTGGAGAGCCCCAGCCCGACGATGCCCATGTGGGAGACGCTCGAGTAGCCGACCACGAACTTGAGGTCGGTCTGGCTCAGGGCGGCCAAGGCGCCGTAGACGATGCCGATCACGGCCAGGGTCGCCATCAGCGGCGCCCAGAACTTCCAGCCCTCCGGGCACAGGAAGATGGCCACCCGCAGCACCCCGAAGGCGCCGATCTTCATGAGCACACCGGCGTGGACCATGCTCACCCCGGTGGGGGCGGCCACGTGGCCGACCGGCGACCAGGTGTGGAACGGCCAGACGGCGGCCAGGATGCCGAAGCCGAGGAACAGCAGCAGGAAGGCAAGCTTCTGCTGGAACACGGAGAAGGTCCCCGGCTGCATGAGGGCCGTGATGTCGAAGCTTGTACCCCCCGCCGCCACGTGCAGGTAGATGATCGCCGGCAGGATGAGCGCACTGCCCGCGAGCAGGTACAGGGTGAGCTTCATCGCGCCGTACTCCTTGCGCGTGCTGCCCCACACGGCGATCAGCAGGTACATGGGGAACAGGGACACGTCGTACCAAATGAAGATGAAAAACAGGTCGAAGCTCATGAAGAGCCCAAAGACCCCGGTGACGAGCAGGAAGTAGAGCGCATAGAACTCCTTCACCCGGTGTTCGAGCTCGCGCATGGTGAGGACACCGGTGAAGAAGACGATCCCGGTCAGCAGGAGCATGGGCAGGCTGAACCCGTCGGCGGCATTGAAGTAGCTGATGCCGAGCGAGGGCACCCAGGCGACCCGCTCGGCGAACTGCAGCCCGGCCCGGCCCGTGTCGTACGTGCAGAAGACGATGAGCGAGAGCACGAGCGTCAGCCCCGAGAACACCGCGCTGACCAGCTTGACCGCCCGCTTCTTCTCATCGGGCAGAAACAAGATGATCAGCAGACCGATAACGCAGCTCAGCAGGATAGCCGTCAGGTATGGGAAGCGTGCGAATTCCATGCGTCCAATTCAGTTGTCAGACAAAATAGTATAACCCCAAAAGAACCATCACCACGGAAATGGCCAGCAGGCGGAGCTGAACGGAGCCGGTGTGAAGCACCGCCAGGATCCGCCCGGCGGCGGCCATGGCGCCGCTCAGGCCGTCCACGGCGCCGTCGATGACTTTCTGGTCGTTCTTGGCGCACAGGGCCGAGAACACCCGGTAGACCACATTGTCCAGCAGCCAGCGGTAAGCGTCGTCGATGTACCAGCGCCGGCTGAACAGCTCCCGCAGCGGCGCCACCCGCTCGACGAACCCCACCTGGTCCGCGCCCCGCCGGCCGAATTCGAACCACGCCAGCCCGAGCGTGGCGATGGTCCCGCCGAAGGCGGCGAAGGGCAGCCAGGCATAATGGCCAGCCGCGAGCACCGGCCCGGGGAATCCCTGCAGCAAAAACCGGGTCAGCGCATGCTCGCCGAAGCCGAGCGCCACAGTGACAGCGGCCAGAATGATCAGCGGCGCGGCCATGACCCCGTAGCCCGCCGCGGAATGATGCCCGGAGGCATGGGTTTCATGCGCCGGCGCCTCACCCCGCGGGAACAGGATGATGAAGATGAGCCGGAAGGTGTAATAAACCGTCATAAAGGCGCCCAGGAGGCCGGCCACGAGCCAGATCGGGTTGGGCCGCCCGGCCAGGCCCGCGAGGATCAGCTCCTTGCTGAAAAATCCCGAAAACGGCGGGATCCCCGACAGGGCCGCCGCGCCAATGATCATGCAGATCATCGGGATTTTCAGGTGTCGGCCGCCCTGGCGCCCGATTTCGAATATGTCGTTGACGCCGCCGGCGTGAATGAAAACCCCCGCGCAGAGGAAGAGCAGCGCCTTGAACCCCGCGTGGGTCGTGAGGTGGAAGATGCCTGCCACGTAGTCGCCGGCCGCAAGCCCCATGATCATCAGCCCCAGCTGACTGATGGTGGAATAGGCCCAGACCTGTTTGATGTCCCGGCTCACCATGGCCATGGTGGCCGACAGCAGCATGCTCACCGCCCCCACCGATAGAACGACCTGCAGTGCGGCGGGCGAGAGGCTGAAAAAGGGGAACAGGCGCGCCAGCAGGTAAACGCCGGCCGCCACCATGGTGGCCGAGTGCAGCAGCGCGCTCACCGGAGTCGGGCCTTCCATCGCATCCGGCAGCCAGGTGAGCAGCGGGAACTGGGCGCTCTTGCCGACGATGCCGCCGAAGATCAGCAGCGCTGCGATCGTGATCAGCGCCGGCGGCAGCACCCCGGCCCGGGAGCTGTTGAGCTCCGGGATGCTCAGGTTGCCGAAGTTGAGCAGCACGAGCAGGATGCCGATGAAAAAAGCCACGTCCCCCAGCCGGGTCATCACGAAGGCTTTCTTGCCCGCCTGGCTGGCGCTGAACTTCTCGTACCAGAAGCCGATCAGCAGATAGGAGCACAGGCCGACGAGTTCCCAGAAGATGTAAAGCTGCAGCAGGGTCGCAGCGAGGGTCAGGTTCATCATGGCCCAGGCGAAGAGCGACATAAAGGCGTAGTACCGCGCAAACCCCGGATCCCCCGCCATGTAGCCGAGCGAGTACACCTGCACCAGAAAGCAGATAGCGGCCACGATCATGAGCATGAGCAGACTCAGCGGGTCGATATAAAACCCGACGCGCACGGCGATGTCACCACCGGCCATCCAGAGGGTGGAGTATTCCAGCGGCGTTGCGAGGTGCCAGTGGCCCACGAGCAGTGCCCCGGCGCAGACGAGTGCTGCGCTGATGGCGGCGATCGACAGTGCGGCGGAAACCCGCGGCCAGCCGCGGGTCAGCAGCAGGATGACCGCAAACGCCGCCAGGGGCAGCACGGTGGCGGCGATGGCGGCGCTCAACGTCAGGTCTGCGGCAGCGGGATAGGTCATAGGGTCATTTCAGCGTGTTGAATTTTTCAGGGTCCAGGGACCCCGTGCGATGGTAGAGATGAACGATCAGCGCCAGGCCCACGGAGACCTCGGCTGCCGCGATCGCGATGATGAAGAGCACGAAGGCCTGCCCCTCGAGCTGCTGCCAGCGCAGGGCCGCGCCGGCAAAGGCGATGGCGGCACCGTTCAGCATGATCTCGACCCCCAGCAGGATCATGATCAGGTTGCGTCGGGCCGTCGCGCAGGCCACCCCCAGCGCGACCAGGAGGCCGGAGAGCGCCAGCACATGTCCGAAAGGGATTCCCGCCATCTCATTCCTCACTCTCGTGGGTCGGCCGTTTGCCGATGAAAAGCGCCCCGATCAGCGCCACCAGCAGGAGCAGCGAGGCCACCTCGACCGCCAGCCAGGTGCGGCGGAACACGTAGGCGCCGAACACGGCCGGCTCGGTCTGGGCCGGGGACAACACCGCCCCGGCCGCCGGGTCATGCGCCGCAAGGAGTGCGCCGACGACCAGATAGCCGGCCGCGACACCTACGGCCGGCCACATCTGGCGCGCGGCAAACAGCTGCTCCTCCGGTGTTTCCACGCGCAGCATCATGATGATGAAGAGAAACAGGATCATGATGGCCCCGGCGTAGACGATGACCATGAGGGCGGCCAGGAACGGGGCGCCGAACAGGTAAAAGACGAAGGCGCTCCCGAAAAAGGACATGATCAGGTAGATCACGGCGTGCACGAGGTTGCGCCGGGTGACGGCGAGCCCCGTGGACACCACGATCAACACGGCGATGCTATAGAAGAGCAAGTTGAAAAGGCTCATGGCATGTTGCTTCTCACGTCCACCGGCGCGTCTTCGTCGATGTGCTCCCCCTTGCCGCCGATCTCCGTCACGATCCCGGCGTGCCGGTAGAAATTGTAGTCCGGGTCTTTGCCGCCGTGATCCACCAAGAGGTCCTCTTTTTCATAGACCAGCGTGAGGATGTCCCGCTCGCAGGTTTCGAACAGCGGCGTCAGCTGGATGGCCGAGGTCGGGCAGGCCTCCTCGCACAGCCCGCAGTAAATGCAGCGTGCAAAGTTGATGCGGAACCATTCCGCAAAGCGCCGCCCGTCGGAGCGCTCGGCCGACTGCATGGAGATGCAGCTCACGGGGCAGACGCCCGAGCACAGGTAGCAGGCAACACAGCGCTCGCCACCGTCCGGATCGCGCGTGAGGACGATGCGGGCGCGGGTGCGCGCCGGCAGCACTCGCTTGACCTCGGGGTATTCCTCCGTGATCGGCTTGCGGAAAACGTGCCGGAGGGTGGTCGCAAAGCCCGCGGCAACGGCTTTCGCTGCCTCCCAGAAGGCTTGGACGCGGTTGGAGGGTTCTTTATCGATCAGGTCGACGCGCATGGATCAAACATACTCCGAATGAAAATCAAATTGCCTATACCGATCAAGAAAAACACTCCGCTGCAACTCCGCATTCGCACCCATGGCTCTTTTCACTTGACTCCTTGAACCCTCGGCCCCTTGGACCCTTTCATTACCACAACAACCGCGCCCCCGTCACCACGATGTTGATGAGCGCCAGCGGCACCAGGATCTTCCACCCCAGACCCATGAGCTGGTCGTAGCGCAGCCGCGGCAGAGTCCCCCGGATCCAGATCATGACCAGGCACACCAGGACTATCTTCAGGGCCAGCCACAGCGGCGCGGGCAACAGCGGCCCATGCCAGCCGCCCAGGAAAAAGACCGCGATCAGGGCCCCCAGCACCTGCATGTGCACGTATTCCCCCAGGAAAAACAGGCCGAAGCGCATGCCGCTGTACTCGGTGTGAAACCCCGCGCCGAGCTCGTTTTCGGCCTCGGGCAGGTCGAAGGGGATGCGCTTGCTTTCCGCCAGTGCGCTGATGAAAAAAATGGCGAACGACACGGGCTCGGCCAGGATGAAGGGCCGGTCGGCCTGGGCCCGCACGATCTCCACCAGGCTGAACGAGCCGGCCTGCATGACGATGGGGATGAGGGATAGCCCGAGGGCCAGCTCGTAGCTGATCATCTGGGCCGCCCCGCGGATCCCGCCCAGGAGGCTGTATTTGGAATTGGACGACCACCCGCCCAGCGCCGCCCCGTACACGCCTAGGGAGGACAGGGCGAAGATGTAGAGCAGGCCCACGTTGAGGTCGGTGATGACCAGGGGGATCGTCCGGCCGTAAAGGGTGATGTCCGGCCCGAAGGGGATGACCGCGAACATCATGAGCGCGGTGGTCGCCACCACGGCCGGGGCATAAAGAAACAGCGTGCGGTCGGCCGCCGCGGGGACAATGTCCTCCTTGACCATCATCTTAATGCTGTCGGCGATTGGCTGCAGCAGGCCGTATTTGCCGGCGCGGTTGGGCCCGTAGCGGATCTGGATCCGTCCGAGAAGCTTGCGCTCCACCAGCACCAGGTAAGCCGCCATCAGCAACAGAAAGACCAGCACGGCCCCCAGTTTGAGGATCAGAACGCAGAACCCGATGATCCAGGTTTCCAGACTCATCGATCACACCTTGAGAACGTCCCGGCGGTGAACTCGCTTTCCGAGTGCCGGCCCTGGCCGGCGCTGCAAGCGCGGGACCACCATGACGCCGGGGGCCATGTTGTCAAAAACACGTGCGGCAAACTCCACCCGGGTATTTCCGGTGCGGATGGCGATGCGATCGCCGTCGCGGATGCCGAGGGCTTCGGCATCCGTGCGCTGCAACCCTGCAAACGGCTCATCCTTCAAGGTCTTGAGACAGGCCGAATAGGATGAGAGCTCCTCGGTGCCGAAGGTCCGCTCGGTCAGGATGATCTCGAATTCATCCATTTCTGCCGCCGCGGTCGGCGGCAGAAATGTTTTGAAACGATTTTCCGACAGGCTTCTTGCAGCCAGCCGAAGCCCTTCCTCGGGAAAGGCTTCGACCTCTGCCAGCGTGGCCAGTTCCGGGATGGCCTCGGTAAAATAGTCTTGGCGGGTTCCCACTGCGGAAGCGGCCGCATCGCCGGCCAGCCCGGCCATGATCCGGCCGGCCGGCTGCGGGTCGGCGCCGGGCGGCCCGGCCCCATAGACCCGCGGCGGGTGGTCGCCGCCACCGGTCTCCAGGATCGGCGCACCCCCTGCGAATGCCGGCGCCGAGTATTGCGCCCGACCCTCCTGGTTGATGAAAATCCCGCCCGCTTCGTAAAGGGTCTGGGTGGGCAGGAACACGTGGGCCCTGCGTGACACACGCGTATCGAGATAATCGAGCACGACCAGCAATTCCACCTTGGCGAGGGCCCGCTCCAGCAGCTCCAGGTCCGGGAAAGCGGCAAAGGGGTCGCTTTCCACCAGGACCAACGCCTTGACGTCCCCCTCGACGGCCGCCGTCAGAATCCGGTCCGTCGTGGATTCGATCTGCGCCAGCAACCCCGCTGCAAACGAGTTTGCGGCCGGCAAAATAAAAAAGAGTCCGGCCTTCTTTTGAGCGGACGTGAGCAGCAGGGCCGCGTCGGCCGCAAGATCCACCAGCTCCGGCGCAACGATGCCGGTCCCACAGACGATGATCGGCCGATGGCTTGCGGCCAAGAGACCCGCCGCGCGGGCAAGCGCCTCCGGAGCCGTCACGGGTTCATCCGGCAGGGATGCGTAGAACCCCGCGGACGGGCCATCAAGACCCTCAGGCCCGATGCTCTTTTTTAGGACCCGGCCGAGCACCGCGCCGAGCGCCGCCGGGGCCGCCGGGACATGCATAAACGCAAACGGCAGGAAAACCGGCCGCGGATCCAGAACGACGACCGCAGCCCCCCTCTGCACCGCCTGCCCCAGCGCGAGCGCCAGCATCGGCGCTTCGTTGATCGGATCCGCACCGGCGAGCAGAATGAAATCCGCCTGCTCGATCTCTCCCAGAGAAACGGCAAGCCCTTCTTCCAGGCGGGTGGTTGCGGTTTTCACCGTGTGGGCCAGACCGGCATCTGCAAAAAAAGCCGGGCCTCTCCAGCCCTTGAGGCGGGCCACCCGTTCGGTCACGGCCAAAGTCTCCAGGCTGCTGCGCGGAGAACCGATGACGGCGACCGCGTCGGCCGGCAGGGCCTCCAGCCGGCTGCGGGCGTGGGCCAGTGCCTCGTCCATGGCGCTGGTCTCACCCGTGACGGTGGCCTGGCGCGGCCGGCCGGCAAGGCTGGCGTAAAAAAATCCGAACCGGCCCCGGTCGCAGAGGAACCAGCCGTTGACGGTCGGGCTTGGACGCGCTTCCTGGCGGACCACCTGCCGGTAGCGAACACTCGTTACTTGGTGGCAGCCGAGGCTGCAGTTGATGCAGACGGTCGGGGTGCGCTGGTAGTCCCAGCGGCGACCGATGAAGCGCGAGGGTTTGTCGGTGAAAACGCCGGTCGGGCAGATGTCGCTCAAATTCCCGCTGAAGGGGCTTTCGAGACGGCCGTTTGCCACCCGGCCGAAATAGGTGCGGTCGCCGATGCCCAACGCCCCGAGGTCGCGGTAGCCGCAGAATTGCTGATAGAAGCGCGCGCAGCGATAGCAGTGGATACAGCGGTTCATCTCGTGCTGCACGAGCGGCCCCAGATCCTGGTCGAGGTAGGTCCGTTTCTTGCCCGGGAAGCGTCGGATGCCGTGCCCGCCGGACACGGTCATGTCCTGCAGCAGGCAGTGGCCGCCCTCATCACACACCGGGCAGTCGTGCGGATGGTTCATCATCAGCCACTCGATGACATAACGGCGAAACTCGACGGCTTCCCGATCCGTGGTGGCGACCTTCATGCCGTCCGCGACATCCAGCATGCAGCTCATCTGGATGCCCTTGACCGGCCCCTCCAGAACCTTGACGGCGCACATCCGGCAGGCGCCAACGGATCCCAGCGCCGGATGGTAGCAGAAGCGCGGGATCATGATCCCCAGCCGGGCGGCAGCCTCAATCACCTTGGTGCCGGCGTCAACTTCGATCTCGCGCTCGTCAATAATCAGTTTCGGCATACGCACGTTGTGGCGGCTGAATTCCGCCCTGTATGGTAACTATTATGAACCTCATTTGCATCCTGTGTTGTGCCCGCACCTGGCATGGGCGCACTCAAGCGATGTACCGGGGCATGACCAGCCCTGCACCGGCAGGCCCCGTTTCTTTCGTGAACGGGCATCTCTTCTCCCGGATGTGCTCCTGGATCTCATCCTTGAAGTGCGCCAGCAGGCTCTCCAGGGGAGCGGCCGCCCCCGGGGCGAAGGCGCAGTAGGAACGGAAGAGCTGGACCTTCATCTCTTCCAGCATGGGAACAAATTCCGGCTCCCCCGCACCCGCCTCGATGCGCGCCAGCAGATCGCGGATAAAGGGCAGCCCCTCGCGGCACGGCGTGCACCACCCGCAGGATTCGCGCGCGAAGAACTCGATCAGGTTCAGGGTCGCGGCCACCAGACAGCTGCGGTGGTCGAAGACCATGATGGCGCCGGTGCCCAGGCGGTTGCCGACCTTCTTCAGCGCGTCGAAATCCATCGGGACATCGTAGTGCTGCCGGGGCAGGAAGCCGGTGGAGGCCCCGCCGGGCAGGCAGGCCTTGTACTCCGAGCCCGCGCACATGCCGCCGGCGTGCTCCTCGATGATTTCGGAGAGCGGCACCCCGATCGGCAGCTCATAGCAGCCCGGCCGCTTGATCTTGCCGCTCACACAGAAGATCTTGGTCCCCGCGCCGGTTTGGGGTCAGGGCGAGCTTCCTGAACCACTCGGCCCCGTGGCGCACGATATGGGGCAGCCAGGCCAGGGTCTCGACATTGTGGGCCAGGGTCGGCCGGCCCCAGAGCCCTTTTTCCGTGGCATAGGGGGGCGGCTGCTTGGGGTTGGGCCGCCGGCCCATCAGAGCGTTCAGTTGGGCGGTCACCTCGCCGCAGATGTAGCGGCCGGCGCTGCGGTGCACGACGATCTCCAGGCCGTAATCGCTGCCCAGGATGCCGCGGCCCAGGTAGCCGGCTGCCGCGGCGATGCGGATTTCGCGCTCCAGGATGCGCGCCGCGTTCTCGTACTCGGGCCGGATGAAGATGATGGCTTTCTCGGCCCGGACGGCCCAGGCGGTGATCGCGATCCCCTCGATCAGCATATGGGGGTCGGCGTGGATCAGCACCCGGTCCTTGAAGGTGCCGGGTTCCATTTCGTCGGCGTTGCACACCAAATAGCGCGGAAAGGGCGCATCCTCGGCAATGCTCATTATCTTGCGGCCGGCCGGGAAAGCGGCACCGCCGCGGCCCAGGAGCGCCGCATCCAGGATGATCTCCTGCACCGCGTGGCGGTCGCGCCGTGTCACGACTTCCGTCAAGGCCTGGTAGCCGCCGCTGGCGCGGTACTCCTCCAGTGTCGCGATGCGGTCCGGCCTGCGGTTTTGGAATAGAACTTGTGGATAGGTTGCCAAGGTCAAATTCCGATCAGCCTGTCTTTGCCTCGCCCCCTTGAACCCCCGGAGGCGCGGCCCCTGATTTTGCTTCTTCTCTCAATTTCTCCAGAATCCCGTCGATCTTCTCCGGCGTCAGCTCGCCGTGGACCCGCCGGTTGACGAGCATGGCCGGCGAGCGGTCGCAGTAGCCGATGCAGCAGACCGGCAGCAGCGTGAAGAGCCCGTCGGCCGTGGTCTCCCCCATCCCGATCCCAAGCCGGTGGCACAGGTAGTCCCTGACCGATGCATACCCGTTCATCCAGCACACGACGCTGTCGCACACGTGGATGACGTATTTTCCCACCGGCTCCCGGAAGGTGAAGGTGTAAAAGGTGGCAAGCTCGTCCAGCTCGAGCGGCGTCATGCCCAGCAGGGCGGCTGCCTCGGCGAGTGCGGCGTCGCTCAGGTAGCCGTAGTGCTCCTGGACCGCGAACATCACGTCCACCGCCAGCTCCCGCGGGTGCTCGACGCTCTTTATTTCGGCTTCCAGCCGCTCTTTGATTTCTCTAGGCAGCATCCAACACCGCGTTGTTGTTTAATAATGATTCCGCCTTCGGCGGAATCATCGGTCGATGTCCGGGAGAATGTAGTCCACCGAGCCGATGATCGCAATGAGATCGGCGATGGTCTCGCCCCGGGCCAACAGCGGCATCACCTGCACGTTGGCAAACCCCGGCCCGCGCACGCGCAGGCGGTAGGGGTGGCCGAGGCCGTCGCTCACCACGTAATAGCCCTGCTCGCCGCGGGGGATCTCGCAGGCGGCATAGGCCTCGCCGCGGGGGATCTTCATGCCACGGCGTTACGTTGACGAAGTGGTGGATCAGGCTCTCGATGTCCTTCAGCATGTCCCCGCGCTGGGGGATCACGTAACGGTAATCGTCGGTAATAAAGCGGCCGGCCGGCATGTTCTCGGCCGCCTGCGCGATGATCCGGATGCTCTGGCGCATCTCCTCCATGCGCACGAGGTAGCGCGCGTAGCAGTCGCCGGCGGCCGCGGTCGGCACCTCGAACTCGAACTGATCGTAGCCCGAATAGGGGAATTTCTTGCGCAGGTCCCACTCCAGGCCGCAGGCGCGCAGGTTCGGCCCGGTGACGCCCCAGTCGACGGCCTCCTCCTGGGAGATGCGGCCGATGCCCCGGGTGCGGGCCTTGAAAATGGGGTTCTTGCGGGTGAGGGTTTCATACTCGTTAAGGCGTTTGGGGAAGACCTTGACCAGCTGGTCCACGGCCTCCTTCCACCCCGCGGGCAGGTCCGCCGCGACACCGCCGATGCGAAACCAGGACGGGTGCAGCCGGCCGCCGGTAATGAGCTCCACGATGTCCAGGATCATCTCGCGCTCGCGGAAGGCGTAGAACGTGGGGCTCATGGCACCGACGTCGTGGGCGTAGGTGGAAAACCAGACCAGATGGTTGCTCAGCCGGAAGAGCTCGCTTAAAAGCACCCGGATCACCTGGGCGCGCTCCGGCACCCGGATGCCGGCCAGCGTCTCGACGGCCCTCACATAAGGCAGGTTGTTGGCGGCCCCGGCCAGGTAGTCCACGCGGTCCGTGTAGGGGATGAACTGGTGCCAGGTCTGGCGCTCGCCGATCTTTTCCACGGCCCGGTGATGGTAGCCGATGTCCAGCTCGATCCCCGTGATCTCCTCCCCGTCCAGGGTGAGGATGTAACGGATCAGTCCGTGGGTGCTCACGTGATGCGGCCCGACGTTGAGCACCAACCGGTGGGGTGCCCCCGCCTGGCGCACGAACATCCCGGCGTCTGTGGGCTGATGCCGGCGGGCATCCTCCAGGGTGTAGGGGGCCATCTCGGTGGCGCGGCCGGGGGAGCTCTTGCGAAGGGGGTGCCCCTGCCAGTCCTCGGGCATGATCAGCCGCCGCAGGTTCGGGTGGCCCTCGAAGCGCACGCCCATGAGGTCGAAGGCTTCGCGCTCGTACCAGTTGGCCGAGGGCCAGATGTCGGTGATGCTGGCCGCGGTGGGATCCGTTCCGTGCAGCGGCACTTTAAGGCGCAACCGGGTGGGCGGGTCGAAGGCGAGCAGGTGGTAGACCAGGGTGAAATCCGGGGTTCCGCCGCGGTCGCGCCGGGCCGACTCGTCCACGGCGGTCAGGTCCTCGAGCCGCCGGAAGCGCGGGCTGGCTTCGTGCTTGAGGTAGCGCAGGACCTCCTTGACGCGACCGGCCTCGACCTGGAAGGTCGGCATGTCCGCAGGGTGCGGCTCCGGCCGCACGGCTTTCCCGAAGCGTTCCACCACGGAATGGGACAGGTCATTTTCGGTGACGTTTAAAACGATGCGCCGGGCCGGGGGGGTCCACATGAGGTCCGAGCGGCTGTCGGCGAAGCGCGGCGGCACGTCCGAGGTCCCGCGGATCGTGATCCCTTCCATGCCGGGGCCGCGCGGGTCGCGGGACTTGCTGCGGCCGTCGACGAGCAGCGGCCTCTGGGTCCCCTGGGTGCCGCCCTCCAGGTTGAGGACCGAACGGGTCGGCCGCTCCTGGGACATGATCTTCTTCTGCAGGATCGTCAGCCCCTGCAGAATCGCCTCCGGTCGCGGCGGGCAGCCCGGGATGTAGACGTCCACCGGCAGGATCTGGTCGATGCCCTGCACGACACTGTAGGCATCGTACATGCCGCCGCAATTGGAGCAGGAGCCCATCGAGATCACCCACTTGGGCTCGGCCATCTGCTCGTAGAGCCGCAGCACCACCGGAGCGATCTTCTTGAAGATCGTCCCCGAGGTGATGAGCAGGTCGGCCTGGCGCGGGGAGGGCCGCAGGACCTCGGCGCCGAAGCGGGCCATGTCGTAGCGTGCGGTGAAGACGGCGGCCTCCTCCACGAAACAGCAGGACAAGCCGAAGAACATGGGCCACAGGCTGTACTGCCGTGCCCAGTTGATCAGGATGTCGGCGCCGGTGAACAGCCGGCCGCTCAGCCCCGCCGGCGCGTCGGCCCCCACGTAAGGCCTCCTTTTTTCCATATGTAGACCAGCCCCAGGAGCAGCATCACGATGAAGAACACGATCGCAAGCCAGCCGTTCCAACCGAGCTCGCGGAAGGCGACCGCCCAGGAGAAGATGAAGGCGCCCTCGATGTCGAACAGCAGGAAAAAGATGGCCACGAGGTAGAAGGGCACCGGGTAGCGCAGGCGCGCGGAGCCGGTGGGGATGACGCCGGACTCGTAGGCACGCAGCTTCTCGGTTCCGGGCCGCCTTTCGCCGAGGGTCGAGGAGATGATCAGCAGCAGCGCGACGACCCCCAGCACCAGGACGGTGAAGACCGCCAGGCTGAAAAGC
Source organism: uncultured delta proteobacterium (assembly GCA_963785045.1). Classification (GTDB taxonomy): domain Bacteria; phylum Desulfobacterota; class Desulfobacteria; order Desulfobacterales; family SpSt-501; genus SpSt-501. The sequence goes on from CAWAUC010000011.1 coordinate 146,102, forward strand.
CCGGGTTCCCAGGGCGAATACCAGGGGGTGCTGGTCAAGGGATGCATGGCATCTCCAGGCTTGATGGCTTCGTAAAAAACCCAATTTCGGCGTTGCGCTTCATCCCGCTGTCGCTGCGGCGTACTTTAAGTACGCCTCACTCCGCGGGATTCGCGCGCCTTGAACTTGGGCTTTTTACAAAGCCATCGATTATGATGACTATTTACGAGCCCATCAGACTCCGGCCGTGCTGAAAAACATCGGGACGGCCGGTTGCTGCCGGCAGCCCTGCCCACCATAGAATCAGGCGTCTGTAATTGTCAACCTCCACCGTGCGTCAGCTAGTGCCCATCCATAAACGGCGTCTTTCGGCCCATGCCGGCGTTCTCGCTCTTCGCAATCCTCGGCGTAGTCTCACTACGCCTGCGGTTGCGAAATCGCTGCGGCCTTGGCCTGAACCGCAGTCCACCATTTCTGGATGGACACCAGTTAACAGGGTGCTTAAAAACAAGCATCAGGCCGTCAGCCAAGGCGACTATTGGCTGGAAGCTCGGAGGCTGGAACGCCAGGAGGCCAAAAAAAGGCAGAAAAGGTCTTGCTTCAAGCTTCCCAGCTTCCCAGCCTTCTAGCTTCGGGCCTAAAACGCATTTACAATAGCCGCACAACGCCGGCTCACGGCGTGAGGCGCGGTTTTTCAGCACCCTGTTAACCCGGCCCGCGCGTCCCGGACGGCCCGCGCCCCCGGTCCCAGCCCCAGTTTTCGTAATACTCCCAGCTGGCGTCGGCGGTGATCTTGCGGATCTGCTGGTCTTTTTCGAGCAGGCTCGCGCGCAGCACGTCGCCGATGGAGAGCAGTCCGACGGTCTTGCGCTTCTGGACGATCAGGATGTGGCGGACGAAGAGGCCCAGAAACATCTCCTCCAGTTTCAGGATCGGCGTGTCGTGCGGCGCTGTGTAGAGCTTGGTGGTCATGTGGTCGCCCACCCGGGCCGTATCGATGTCAAACCCGGGGATGAGGATGTCGCGGGCAAGATCGCGCTCGGTCCAGATGCCGACGATCTTGTCCGCCCGCTTGATCAGCATCGCGCCGATGCGGTCGGCGCGCATGGCCTCGAGCACCGCGCGCACCGTCTGATCGGGGCCTGCCGTGATCATGTCCCGCTTTTTATCTTTCAGGATGTCCTCGGCGGTTTGCATGTCACCTCCATCAGTTGTGCTGCTGCCGGATCACGCGCTTGTTCAGTTTGCCGACGCTCGTCTTGGGGATGGCGTCGACGAATTCGAAGCGTTCCGGCACGGCAAATTTCGGCAGCCGGCCCTGGTCAGCGAACGCCTTCATGAACTGCTGCAGTTGCCCGGCCGTGACCTTGCCTTTAAAATCCGGTTTCAGGGCGACCACCATGAGGGGCCGCTCGCCCCACTTCTCGTCTTTGACGCCGACGGCGGCGGATTCCAGGACCGCCTCGTGCCGGCTCAGCAGGTTCTCCAGATCCAACGAGGAGATCCACTCCCCGCCGCTCTTGATCACGTCCTTGATGCGATCGGTGATCTGGATAAAGCCCTGCGGGTTGATGTAACCCACGTCCCCGCTGTGCAGCCAGCCCGAACGCCAGAGCTCGGCCGCCCGCTGCGGGTCCTTGTGATAGCCGGCCGTCAGCCAGGGGGTGCGCATGACCACCTCGCCGACGGCCTTGCCGTCGTGGGGGAGGGGTTGGTCCATGGGGTCGAACACGTCCACCTGGGCCAGCGGAATCGGCCGCCCGGTCTTGGTCACGACGTCGAGCAGCCGGTCCCCCTCCCAGGCAAGCATCTCTTCCTGCGGGGTGGCCAGGCTGATGATCGGGCAGGTCTCAGACATGCCGTAGCCCACGATCACGTCGATCCCGCGGTCCCGGGCCATTTTGGCCAGGCCCCGCGGCAGCTGCGAGCCGCCGATGATGCACTTCCAGTGGGAGAGATCGGCGTTCTGGGCGGCGGGGCTGGTAAGGAGCATCTGCAGGATCGTGGGGACACAGTGCGAGAAGGTCACCTTTTCGGTCTGGATCAGCTTAAGGATCATGCCCGGCTCGTACATGCCGGGGTAGACCTGCTTCACGCCCAGCAGGGTCGCGATGTACGGCAGGCCCCACGCGTGGACGTGGAACATGGGGGTCAGCGGCATGTAGACGTCGTTTGACCGGAACCGGCAGAGCGTGTGGTAGGAGCCCAGGGCCACCGCGCACGCCAGGGTGTGCAGCATGAGCTGGCGGTGGGTGAAATAGACCCCCTTGGGGTTGCCGGTGGTCCCGGTCGTGTAAAAGGTCGTGGCCCGGGTGTTCTCGTCCAGGTCCGGGAAGGGGTAGGTGGCGTCCGCCGCCCCCAGGAGTTCTTCGTAATCGGCGTCCAGAGCCAGCGGGGTCTCTGGTTTTCCGCCGTCCTCGGCGATGAGGATCACGGTCTTGACGGTCGTCAGTTTGTCCCGGATACCCTGCAGCAGCGACAGGAAGGTGGAGTTGACGATGATCGCCTTGGCCTCGGCGTGGTTGATGGTGTAAACGACCTGCTCGGGTGAAAGCCGCCAGTTCACAGTCTGCAGGGTGGCGCCCATGCCGGGGATGCCGAAAAAACACTCGAGGTAGCGATGGCTGTCGAAGTCGAACACCGCCACCACGTCGCCGGGCGTCACTCCCAGGCGGGTCAGTCCGTTCGCCAGCCGGTGGATTCGCTCATGCAGCGTGCGGTAAGTGCCGCGGAACTTGTCGCGATAGACGATTTCCTGGTCAGGGGAGTATATGAGCGGAGTCGTTAGAAGCTGCTTTAGGATCAGAGGATACGCGTAAGGTTCTGCCGGCGGGTAAGCTTTCGCTGTCATGGCGCTCTCCTTAATTTGAAGTTGGGCCCTGAACTTTTTCGGCGACGAAGCACTGAATCACCTTTAGAGAAAGAGCGTCTTCAAGTCAACAAAATAGCACCGGATTCCGAAATTCGTGGCGTCCGCAGGCATCCGCTTCGGGGTTGTAAAGCATTCTCAAAACCGCTATGGTTTGGGAGGCCAGGCCTAACGAAAAGACGATAGGAGAACGCATGACACCGTTTAAAGTGGATGAGGAAAAATGCAACCGAGACGGGCTATGTGTCGAGGAATGCCCGGCCCGGGTCATCCGGTTGCGCCCGGAGGACGCGGTCCCGGTGCCGGAGGCCGACTTCGCTGACTACTGCATCGCCTGCGGTCATTGCGTGGCCGTGTGCCCCACGGAAGCCTTCCACCTGAGCTGGTTGGACCCGGCCCAGTGCCCACCGGTCGACAAGGGCTTGCAGCCCGGCCGTGAGCAGGCGGAGCAGTTCCTGCGCAGCCGACGCTCGATCCGCACCTTCCGGGAAAAACCCGTGGAGCGGGCCAAGCTCGAGAAGCTGCTCGAGATCGCCTGCAGTGCACCGTCGGCCAAGAACAACCAGCCCTGGCACTGGACCGTTGTGGAGAGCGCAGCCGAGGTAAAGCGCCTGGCTGGGCTGGTGATCGACTACATGCGCGGGTTCATCACGCAAAAGCCCAAGCTGGCCGCTGTGCTCTCCTATACCCGGGTGGTCGCCGCCTGGGACAAGGGGCTTGAGCGTGTCTGCCGGGGCGCCCCGCACGTGATCGTGGCCCACGCCAATAAGAACTACGGCTTCGGCGCTGAGGACACCGCACTCGCCCTGAGCTACCTCGAGCTCTATGCCCCGGTGCTCGGCCTGGGCACCTGCTGGGCCGGCTATTTTTATTCGGCGGTCAACGCCCATCCGCCCCTGTTCGAGGCATTGAAGCTGCCGGCGAAGCACAAGGCCTTCGGAGCTGTGATGGTAGGCTACCCCAAGTTCCGCTACCAGCGCCTGATCCCGCGCATGCCGCCGAAGGTCAGCTGGATGACCAGCGCCAATCCGAACGTCGAATAGCAAACGACCCGCATTCAAAGCCAGTTTTGAAGATGGTGTGAGCTGAATTTTAGACGCCTTTCGAATTTCGTGCGTCGAATATGACCAAGTGCAAGGGAGGCTCTCATGAAAAGGAAGCGCGTCGGGATCGTCGTGTTCGACGATGTGGAGGTTCTGGACTTCTGCGGACCTTTCGAAGTTTTTTCCGCTGCGCGGCTTAACGAAGAAAAGCGGCGGGAGGAGCCCTCGCCGTTTGAAGTGGTGCTGGTCGCCGAAAAAAGCGGCCCGATCGTCGCCAGCGGCGGCATGAAGGTGATCCCGGAGTACACCTTTCACACCTGCCCGCCGTTGGACATTCTGCTCGTTCCGGGCGGCTGGGGCACGCGCCGGGAACTCAAGAACCCGGTGATGCTGGACTGGCTGAAATCCCGGGCGGCCGAGGTCGAGACCCTGACCGCAGTGTGCACGGGCTCGATGCTGCTGGGCTTTGCCGGTCTGCTCGACGGCCGGCACGCCACGACCCACTGGAAATCACTGGACTGGATGCGGGACTCGTTTCCATCCGTGGCGGTGGAATATGGCCAGCATGTGGTCCAGGACGGCCGGCTCGTCACCTCGGCCGGCATTTCCGCCGGCATCGACATGGCGCTCACGGTGGTTGCGCGTTACTGCGGCGAACCCGTTGCCCGGGCCACAGCCCGGCACATGGAGTACCCCTACCCGGAAAGCAACGCCCGCCGGGTTTGAACCGCCGGCTCGCCATTTGCGTTGCATGGAGAAGTTTGCTAAAAGAGTGAGGAATCATTCATAATCGGCAAAGCGCTTCCAACCGACACTCACGACCCAAGGAGGATCTATGCAAAAACGGATGCGGTGGATTCTTGTTCTGGCACTGGTAGGGATCTTGGCCGGGGCGGCATATGCTCAGTTTGCCAAGACCGAGGACGCCATCAAGTACCGTCAGTCGGTCATGTTTTTAATCGGCCAGCATTACGGCCGCATGGCGGCAATGGTGAAGGGCGCGCAGCCTTACAACAAGGAGGTCTTCGAGAAGAATGCGGTCCTTGTCGAGACACTTTATGGGTTGCCCCTGGAGGCGTTCTTGACCCCCGGAAGCGCCAAAGGCAGCAGCATGAAGGCCGTAGCCCTGGAGCAAAAAGATAAATTCACGCAGATGCACTCGGCGACCGCAGCCGAGCTCGCCAAGCTGGCCGCGGTCGCAAAAGGCGGGGACATGAGCGCGATCAAGACCCAGTTCGGCGCTGCCGGCGCCAGCTGCAAGGCCTGCCACGACGCGTACCGCAGCAAGTAAGCCGGAAAGAAGCGGTTTCAAAACCTCCCACCTAAGAAAGCCGGACCCCGTCCGGCTTTCTTATCGCACCAGCAAAAAAACCGCGGCTGCGGCGAAGGCCGCTGTCACCGCCGCCGGCCAGAGCGGGCGCATGCCCGGTGGGTCCTGCGCAGCCTCGCATGGCATATCGCCCGTCAGCATCGGCACGAGCAGGTTGTCCCCCTTGTAGATCAGGTGAAACAGCACCGCCGCCAGGTGCAGGGCAATCAGCATCTCAAGGATCCCGGCGTTGAATTTATGGACCTGCGTGATCCAGTCGCTGGCGGCCTTGCTCACCCATCCATACAGCGGACCTTCGGTAGCGATGTCGTCGTTGGCAAAAAGCCCGGTGCCCGCCTGGAAGAGGAGCACCACCAGCAAAGCGGCGACCGACCATCCGCCCAGCGGGTTGTGGGTCAGATGGCACTCGGGCTCGCGCCGCAGCGTCGTCGCGGCATAGCGCCACACCGCCGCCGGCCCCTTCAAGAAGGTTCTAAAGCGTGACGGTTCACTGCCGATCACGCCCCACACCAGCCGAAACAGGACCAGCGTCAGGATCGTAAAGCCGCTCCACTCGTGGTACTGCATGGCGTTTCCGCCAATGTTCACGGTCACGAACGAGACGATTACGAACAGCACGAGCAGCCAGTGAAACAGGCGTGTGGGCAGGTCCCACACCGGGGTCTTCGTCTGGCCGGGGCCCTCAGCCAACGGCAGTTTGTCTGGCATGGTGGGTCAGTCCCCAAATGGTAGAAGATGCAGGTGAATAGAAGTGGTCTCACAACCCCGGATCACGTCCAAGGGCAAGCCGCAGGCCGATTCGAACGCGCAGCGACCATGGCAGGTTGTGAGCATTTCGAGAGGCCTGCAACGCTGCCATCGGGTGTCAGACGGGGCTATGTATGATACCGCTTCGAACATTGTCTGGCGTCGAGTGCCAAGAGTTTTGTCGGCCTGAAAACGTCACCGTGGTTCAGCAGGACGTTGAAAAACCGCTCCTCGCGCAACGATCCGGCGTTGTGTAGCCTTTGCAAATGCTCACATATAAAGATCATGCCCCCGGCATGATCTTTATCCGAACACGCCGCCCATCTTGGTCCCGGCCACCCGGTTGATGCCAAAAAGGCATACCGCCCCCAGGGCGATGAGAATCAGTCCCAGGGCTGCGGCTTCGTTCACCGACCCGCCGATGTAGAAGTTGAAGATGCCCACCGTCATCATCTCGTGCCCGGGCACCACGAGCAGGAGGGTCGCCGAGGCTTCCTGGAGGGCCAGGATAAAGGAATAAAGCGAGCCCACCAGCACCCCCTTCCAGATCAGCGGCAGGGTGATGTCCTTGAAGGTCGTCATCTTGGTCGCCCCCACACTCTCCCCCGCCTCTTCGAAGGACTTGTGCACGATCTGCAACGAGGCAAAGGTCCCGCGCACCGTGTAGGGCAGACGGCGCACCCCCAGAACCACCGGGATGACGATCCACATGCCGATAAAGGCCGTGTCGAAATACGGCAGCGGATCCCGAAAAGCGCGCATGTAAGCGATGCCGATCCCGGTGCCGGGCAGCGCGAGAATCAGAGTGGTCAGGGAGTCGAGTAACTCCCGGCCCGGCAGCTTGGTTCGCGCCCCCACCCAGGCCACCGGCACCCCCACGGCAATGCAGATCAAGACCGAGATCCCGGCATAGAGCAGGCTGTTGATGATGAACTTGGGCGTCTCGAACGCCACCCGTTGAAAATACTGCAGGGTAAATTTTACGGGAAAGGGCGTCAGGGCCCAGCCCTTGCCGAAGGAGTCGAGCGCGATGCCGAGGTAGGGGATGAAGGCCAGGATGAGGATCAGCCCCAGGAAAAGCACCACCCCCGCCCGGGCCGCCGGGGAGAGCTTCTTGCGCTCGATCACGGAATAGGACAGGGAGCTGTAATCCTTGATCGCCACGTATTTCTTGGCAATGATCAGAAAAAGAATGGCAAAAATCACCATGATGGCTGAAATCACGATGCCCATCTTGAAGAGCCGCCGGTCGACGAACTGCACGATGTTGAGATAGGCCTGTGAGGCGAGCAAATCGTCGACGCCCACCACGAGCGGGGTGGCGAAATCCGCAAAGGTCCAGATGAAAACGAGCAGGGCGCCGGACACATAGCCGGGGGTGGTGAGCGGGAAAGTGATGTCCCAGAATTTTCGCAACCCCCGCGAGCCGACACTTTCGGCGGCTTCGTCCAGCGAGGGGGAGATCTTGCCCATGGCGTCCACCAGGCTCAACGTCATGAGCGGAAACAGATGCAGGGTTTCCACCAGCAGCACGCCCTGGATGCCGTACATGAAGTTGACGGGCTTGGTGAACCCGAGGTAGTCCATCAGCAGGGTGTTGACCGTGCCGGCCCGCCCCAGGATGAAGACAAACCCCATGACCCCGACCATCGGCGGCATGATCATCGGCAGGATGGAGAGATACGAGAAAATCCCCCGCCCCGGGAACTCGTAGCGCAGCAGCAGGAAGGCAAACGTGATGCCGATGATGGAGGTGGTGATGACCGTCCCCACCCCCAGCAGCAGGGAGTTCATCAACGCCTTGAGATAATAGTGGTCCGTGAAGAAGTCCTGAAAGTTCAGCAGCGTGAACTCACCCGCATCCGAGGTGAAGGTGTCGTAAAACAGGTGCAGCAGGGGATAAATCAAGAACAGGATCATGAAGGCCCAGATGGCCCCGTAGCCGATGAGGCCGCCGATGTGGATGCCGCTTTCCGCCTGGCTCCGGACCGGTGCTGCCATGGTTGCTGGGTGGGCTGTCATTACGATCTCATTCTTTCGGGATTCCAAGGCATGAGGTCACTGCAAAACGGACGAAGACCTTCGTGCCGACCGACAGCAGCTGGTGCTCCCGGGGGTTTTGAATGTCCACCTTGAAAGTGATGCCGCCCGCATCCACGTCGTAGCGGATGGTGTTGCCGATGTAGGAAGGGAAGCTGACGATACCGGAGATGCAGTTGAAGCCTTCCGGGGTTGTCTCAGATAGACTGATCTCTGCGGTTTCGGGCCGGATGCACACCATGCAGTCATGACCGGGTGCGAGGCGGCCGTCCCCGGCGCAGGCGATGGCACCGGCCGCAGTCTCCACCACCAGCCGGGACCCGGAATCCAGGGCCTCTTTCACCCGGCCCGGGATGAGGTTGTTGATGCCGATGAAATCGGCCACGAACGGGTTGGAGGGCTTCTCATAGAGCTCGTGGGGTGTCCCCAACTGCTTCAGCTTGCCGCGACTGAGCACGGCGATGCGGTCCGAGAGAGTCAGCGCCTCCTCCTGGTCGTGGGTGACGTAGACGGTGGTGATGGCAAGCTCTTTCTGGAGCTTGCGGATCTCCGCCCGCACCTGGATCCGGATCTTGGCGTCCAGGTTGGAGAGCGGCTCGTCCAGGAGCAGCACATCCGGGTTGAGCACCAGCGCCCGCGCGAGCGCCACGCGCTGCTGCTGGCCGCCGGATAGCTCGCCCGGATAGCGCTTTTCGAGCCCCTTCATGTTGACCAGCCCCATCGTATGCGCCACTTTATCCCGGATCTCGGAAGCTGAAAATTTCTTCAGCTTCAGCCCGTAGGCGATGTTTTCGAAAATCCGCATGTGCGGCCACAGGGCATAGTTCTGAAACACCATCCCGATGTTGCGCTCGTAAGGCGGCTTGCCCGCCATGTCCCTGCCCCCAAAGAGAATGCGTCCCTGATCCGCCCGGTGGAAGCCCCCGATGAGGCGCAGAATGGTGGTCTTGCCGCAGCCCGAGGGCCCCAGGAGGGTGAACAGCTCGCCGTCCTGGATGTCGAGGGACACGTGGCTGACCGCTTCAAGGGCGCCGAACTGTTTGACGATGTCCTGAAGGTCGATTTTCATTCCGCTCAACGCTTTCCTGGCTGTTCACCCGGCCCGGGGACAAAGGGATGGATCGAACTGGCGTAACGGATGAGTTCTCAGGGTTCGGGAGTTCCGGGTTCAGGGAATCCCGTAACGAAACCACTTCTAATAACCCAGGGGAAACCCTGCGGCGGCAGCCGCCGCTCGGATGGGTTTCCCCTGGGGTCGCAGGTTGAAGCTATTTTACGATCTCCTTGTGTTTTTCGGCGATCTCCTTGCGGAAATAGGAGTTCACGTCCTCGATGCGCTTCTTCTCGCCGGCGACCTTGTCGTTGTAAACGTTGCCGATCTTGGTGTCGAAGAAAGAGCGCATGCCGCCCGTGAACGCCACGGCTTTCTCCTGGTTGGAGCCCGCGGGCCCCTTCACCTTAAGTTTGGGGGTGATGGGGTAGACGCCCAGCCCGGAGAGCAGCAGCTGGCCTTCCTCGCTGAGGCAGAACTCGATGAACGCGTGTCCGGCCTTGGCATGCGGGGCGCCCTTCAAGACCGCCATGGGCTCGGGGGTCACATAGGCGTTCTTGGGGTAGACGAAGTTCACGTCATAACCGCCCAGGACCTCGGCAAAGGCCATGTAGCTCGGCACGGCGAAGCCGACCGCAAATTCGCCCTTCGCCACCAGGCTCGGCACGTCGCGCGAACGGGCGGTAAAAATGCCGGTGTTGGCCCCAAGCTTGGTCAGCCACTCCCAGCCCTTTTCCCATCCGTAGGTCTGAAGAATGACCTCGTAAGTGGCGTGGCTGGAGCTGGAGCGATCCGGGGTGCACTGGGCGATCTGGTCCTTGAGTTTCGGGTTGAGCAGGTCGTCCCAGGTCTTGATCTGGACCCCCAGGCGCTTCAAGAGCTTGGGCTGGTAGATGATGCCGTAGGGTTCGAGTGTCGTGCCGACCCAGAATTTCTTCGGGTCCTTCAGCGGCAGGGGCACGGGCGTGCCGATGGAGGCCGGAACGGCATCCCACATGGCCTTGGGCAGCTGCACCTGCTCGAGCAGCCCCTCGGCCGCCAGGGCGTCGAACAGGGTGCCCTCGCCGCCCCAGAATACGTCCGCCTGGGGCTTGCCCTTCCACTCCAGGATCTGGCCGTAGGCGACCGGCGTACCCTTGGGGATGGCACTGGTCTTCACGTCCACGTTGTATTTCTTTTTCGCCCAGGCGGCAAAGGCCTTGAGCATCGGGTCGTGGACGTCTTTGGACACGGGGGTGATCAGGTAGAGTTCGTTTTCGATGGCAGCCGCTTGAGCAAACACCAGGGAGACTCCTAAAAGTGCAAATGCGACCAGACTGAACAACACGACAGCCCTTTTCATCGTAGACCCTCCTTTGGTTGACGTTTTGGGGACCGTATTTCGGCACTCCGCCCGGCGCACCCGAATCATGGTGGATCAGACGTCTATGTGATCATTACGAAACCTACCGGACTCCGGCGCGCAAGTCAATCAAAAAGGGCCGCGCCGTGATGATTTGAATGCATAGTGATTACATAGCATTACAATAAAATCGGTTCGCTTGGATCTGACGGCCGGCGCGACGCGGCGACTGGCTTTCAGGCCAAGAGTCCTGCCACCATCTCCGCGAACCCGGCCCCGCCTTCACGCTGCGTCACCCAGCCCGGCAAGGCACTCATCCGGCCCGCAAATTCCTTGATGTTGGCCACACCCACGGTGTTGGGGAAAAACGCGAACATGGGCTGATCGTTGGGGGAGTCGCCGGCAAAGAGCACGCGGGCCTTGATCGCCTCCAGATCCTTCTGGAAGGTGTCGCGAAACAGCTGCCGGGTCATAGTCAGCTTGTCGTAGGCGCCGAACCATCCGTTGACATGGATCGAGCTCACCTTGGCCTGCGCACCGGCGGCCTCGAAAATCTGCACGATCCGCGCAACCGCCTGGGGGGACAGCCGCGGCACATCCTCGCAGAAGTCGATAGCAAGGTCCGCTTCCCGGTAGGCCTGGTCGGCTGAAACCGCGCAGCCCGGGACCTCGGCCAGGATCTTTACCTTCAGCTCTTCCAGCCGGCGGCGGTCGGCCTCCCGTGCTGCAGCCGTCTTGAAATAGCGGCGCTGCATCTTCCGCAGCGTGCGGTCGTAACGGTAATAAAAGGCACCGTTCTCGCCCACCACCGCCTCCACCGGCCACATGCGGGCGATGTGGTCGCACCAGCCGGCCGGCCGGCCGGTGATGGGGATGGTGCGCACCCCCGCCGCGCACAGCTGCTCCATGGCCGTCAGGGCCGCGGCCGGCAGCCGGCCGTGCAGGGTGAGGGTGTCGTCGATGTCTGTAAGAACGTAGCCGATGTTTTTTTTAAGTGATGCGGGGAATTCCCGAAAGTCGCGCATAAGAAAAAGAATCCCAGGGTTCGAGGGGTCAAGGGTTCAAGCGGGAAAAAGCCGGATCATTTCGGCGGCCGCCGGTTCCGACATTGCCACCTTGAAGATAAGAGCCCCGATCAGGAACATTGAATGGATAATCTACACAATAGTGCACGGACATTGCAAGCCGCGGGGCAACGCAGACACCGGTTCTCAGACAGGGTTTTGGCCGCGGGCGGCGCGGATGGCGGCCACATACTGCCGGACCCGCTGGGTGATCGCCCGTGTATCTCCGGCATCGATTGCCTGCTTGCTGACCAGATCCCCCCCCGCGCCCACGAAGGGCGCCCCGGCCTTGAAATAATCCGCAAGGGTTTCAAGGGTGACCCCACCGGTGGGCGCAAGCGGAATCTGCGGCAGGGGTTCGTGCACCATGCGCAAGTAGGCCGCACCCCCCATGGCCTTGGCCGGGAAGACTTTGATCACATCGGCGCCGGCTTCCCAGGCCGTGAATATTTCGGTGGGAGTCAGGGCGCCGACAACGGCGCAGATGCCGCGCTGTTTGCAGACACCGATCACCGCCGCTTTGAAAACGGGCGTGACCACAAAAACGCTGCCGGCGTCGATGACCTCGATGCACATATCGGCCGTGGTGACACTGCCGGCCCCCAGCGTGATCCGGTCGCCGAAATGAGCGGCACAGCGCTCGATGACCGCAACGGCCCCCGGGACCGTCATCGTGATTTCGGCCACGGGGATGCCGCCTTCCACCAGCGCCTCCACGGCGCGCAGCACGTTGTCCGACGATTCCGCCCGCACCACGGGCACCACGCCGACCTGCTCCATTTTTTTCAATATGCTCTGTTTGTCCATGAGATCGTCCTCAGGAACTCGCTGAAACCATCCTTTATGCCGCCTATTCGCATCATCGCGGCTGCCGGGCCATGAATGCCTCGATCTCCTTTAGCCGCGGCACGGGGGTGACGCAGCCCAGGCCCGTGGTGGTAATGGCCGCCGCGGCGTTCGCAAAGCGCATGCACTCATCCACCGCACGTCCGGCGAGGTAACCCGCCACGAAGGCGCCATCGAAGGTGTCACCCGCCCCGGACATGTCGATGGAGTCGACATTGTACGGGGGGAACCGGCGCACGCCATCGGCGGTGGCGAGCAGTGCACCCTCGGTGCCCAGCTTGACGACCACCACCTTCGGCCCAAGGCCGCGATAATACCTCGCGATCTCCTCCGGCACCGTCATGCCTGTCAATTGGCGCGCATCGTCCAAGCTGGGAAAGATCAGGTCCGCCTGCCGGCAGGTTTCGTGGATGACCGCCCGCGCCCGGTCCAGAGCCCAGAGCTTGGGCCGAAAGTTGGGGTCGTAGGACACAAGCCTCCCAGCCGACTTGGCGATGGCGATGGCGGCAGAAACCGTTTCGCCGGCGCTCACGCTGATGGCCTGGCTGATGCCCGAGACGTGCAACAGCCTGGCATCCGTGATGTACTCTTGGGGGAGGAAGCCGGGCGTCATGCGGCTGGCGGCGGAACCCTGCCGAAAATAGGTAAAATAATGCTGTTGGCCTTGGCGGGAGATGAAGTAGACCGCGGTGAAGGCGTCCGGATCTTTCACAATACGGGTGGTGTCGATGCCCTCACGCTGCCAGAGCTTGAGGAAGCTCTCGCCGAACTCATCGTGCCCCAGGCGCGTCAGATACCCCACCCGGCCGCCCGCGCGGCTGGCGGCAATCGCGAAATTGGAGGTGTCGCCGCCCCAGCCTGCCACGAAGCGCCGGACTTCAGAGAGGGTGCCCTCTTCCTCCGCGTTGAATTCGAGCATGGGCTCGCCGATCGCAATGATGTCCGGCTGCATGTGCCTCTCGTTCGGCCATGTGGCAGAAACCACCAAAAAAAGCTACCGCGCCAGCCAGCCGCCATCGACCGCGATGGTAAAGCCGTTCATGTAGCTGGAGGCCTCCGAGGCCAGGAAAACCGCAACCCCCTTCAGGTCCGCGGGGGTGCCCCACCGGCCGGCCGGGATGCGGTCCAAGACCTCGCGGCTGCGCTTCGGGTCGGCGCGCAGCGGGGCGGTGTTGTCGGTGGCCATGTAGCCCGGGGCGATGGCGTTGACGTTGATCCGGTGCGGCGCCCACTCGCAAGCCAGAAGCCGGGTCAGGCCCATGACACCGCTCTTGCTGGCAGTGTAGGAAGGCACACGGATCCCGCCCTGGAAGGAGAGCATCGAGGCGATGTTGACGATCTTTCCGCCCGTTTTCTGCCGGATGAACTGCCGGGCCGCCGCTTGGGCAAAGAAGAACACCGTCTTGAGGTTGACGTCCATCACCTCGTCCCAGTCCTTCTCGGTGAAATCGATGGCATCGCAGCGTCGGATGATGCCGGCATTGTTGACGAGGATGTCGACCTTCCCCAGGCTCGCGACCGCCTGGCTCACGATGTCGGCCGTGGTGGTGACGTTCGCCAGGTCCGCCTCGACACCCAGGAAGCGCCGACCCAGCCCTTCGACCATGCGCTGCGTGTCCCCCAGGTTGTTGAGATCGACAGCGACGATATCGGCGCCGGCCTCCGCCAGCCCGCAGGCCATCCCCTGCCCAAGCCCCGTCCGGGCGCCGGTCACGATGGCGACGTTTCCGTTCAAGTTGAACTGCTCGAGAATCATCGAGGTACCTCCTACTTCAGATCGGCCATGGCCACGTGGTCCATGTCGGTAAAGGTCTGGTTCTCGCCGACCATCGCCCAGATAAAGGAATAGCTCGCCGTCCCGACGCCCGAGTGAATGGACCAGCTGGGCGATATGACGGCCTGCTCGTTTCTCACGATGATGTGGCGCGTCTCGCCGGGCTCGCCCAGCAGGTGGAAGACCACCGCGTCCTGGGGCACGTCGAGATAGAAGTACACCTCCATGCGCCGGTCGTGCGTGTGGCAGGGCATGGTGTTCCAGACGCAGCCCGGCGCAAGTTCGGTGAGCCCCATGACGAGCTGACAGCTCTTCAGCACACTCGGGTGCACCATCTGGTAGATCGTACGCTGGTTGGAGGTTTCGGCGGCGCCGAGCTGGACCTGCTGGGCGCCCGCGCGCGACACGGGGACGGTTGGATAGGCGGCATGCGCGGGTGCGCTGGCAAAATAGAATTTTGCCGGGTCTTTCTGGTCGGCACTGGCAAACGACACCTCCCGGGCGCCCATCCCGATATAGAGGCAGTCTTTGCGATTCAGCACAAAGTCCTTGCCGTCGGCCGTTACCGTGCCCTTGGCGCCGACGTTGATGATTCCCATCTCGCGCCGCTGCAGGAAAAAGTCCACCCCAAGCTGCTTGGTCGCCTGCGGGGCCACTTTCTGACTCACGGGGCAGGCGCCGCCGACGATGATGCGGTCGATGTGGCTGTAGATCATCGTGAACTTGTCATTTTCAAACAGGCGCTCGACCAGCAGTTGCTTCCGCATGCCCTCCGTGTCCAAAAGCTTCAAGTGATCCGGATGCATGGCATTGCGTATGTCCATAGGAGCCTCCTCCAAAGTGATGACTTTAACTATTGTCCATCCATAAACGGCGTCTTTCGGCCCATGCCGGCGTTATCGCTCTTCGCAATCCTCGGCGTAGCCACACTTTGCCAGCGGTTGCGAAATCGCTGCGGCCTTGGCCTGAACCGCAATCCACCATTTCTGGATGGACACTAATTAGAAGTGGTTTCATAACCTCGGATCACGCCCGAGGACAAGGCGCAGGCCGATTCGAAAGCGCAGCAACCATGGTAGGTTGTGAGCATTTCGAGAGGCCTGCAACGCCGCCATCGAGCGTCAGACGGGGTTATGAACCCACTTCTAAACGACGGCAATCGAAATCTCTTCATGGGCGTGCCGCTTCACCGGTCTTGATGCCGGCCAGACCGGCGATTTCCATGATGACGTTGCGCAGGGAATACACCACCATGACCAACGCGGATATGGGCATACAGGAGTAGAGTATCTTTTTCGGTATGGCGAAGACGTTCGTCACATCCATGGCCAGGCCCGTCAGGCGTTGGGAATAGTAAAAGAAAATCAGCGCAAAGGACAGGACCAGGCACTCCAGCACCAGCCGGTAGACCCGGATGGCCAACGGGTTCCGGATGAGCCGGCCGCTGATCCAGTCGCCGACGCTGAAATGCTCCCGGGTGATCCACAGAGCGGCGGCGCCGTAGAATACCAGGTATGCGTACAGCAGTTCGATGATTTCATCGAACCAGTGCAGTGAAACCACCGGGAAAAAGCGGACTAACACGTTGGCGCTGATCAAAAGAGTCAGCAGGATGAGGCACAGGATCGTGAAGGCCTTCAACAGCGCCAGCACGAACCGGTCCACCCTTCGCAGCAGGTTGAGCATCTTTTCCATCATTCCGCCTTGTCACTTCCCCAGCATGAGATCCGGCAGAAAAAGCGCGATCTGGGGCACGTATGCAATCAAAACCGTTACCATCATGATGCCGACCAGGTAAGGCCACACTTCCCGGGACAGGGTCCCGATGCTCACCTTGCTGAAGGAGGAAACCGCGAACAGGCACATGCCCACCGGCGGGGAGAGGTTGCCCAGCATGATCAGCAGCGTCATGACAACGCCTAAATTGATCAGGTCGATGCCGAATTTCTGGGCGATCGGCATGAAGATCGGGATGGTGATGATGAAAATCGCGTTGCCTTCGAGGAAACATCCCAGCAGCACGACGACGACGATCACCATGGCGATGATGCCCGAAGGGGTGGCACTCATGGTGGTCAGGTTCTGGATGATCTGATCCGGGATTTTCTGGTGGATGGTCAGCCAGCCGAAAAAACCGGCCGCGGCGATGATGAACAGAAGGCTGACCGTCTGCCGGATGGAGGTCCAGAGAACACGCAGCAGGTCGCCGAGCTTCAGGTCCTTGTAAATAAAGCCCAGGAACAGCGCGTACAGGGTGGCAACGACGGCCGCTTCCGTCGGCGTGAAGAGCCCGCTCAGGATGCCGCCGATGATGATGACCGGCGTCAGCAGCGGCAGAAAGGCCTCCTGGGTGCTCTTCCAGATCGCTTCGAAATGGGCCCGCTTCGCCTTCGGCAGATTCTCCCGCTTGGCCAGAAATGCAATCGCGATCATGATGGCGGCCGCCATCAGGACTCCGGGGACAAAACCGGCCAGGAACAGCCTGCCCACCGAGACCCCCGTCAATGCCCCATAGACGACGAACGGGATGCTGGGGGGGATGACCGGGCCGATGGTGGCGGCGGCGGCCACGATGGCGGCCGAGAATTTCGGTTTGAAGCCGTTGTCCACCATGGCCTTGTGCAGCACCTGGCCGAGGCCGGCCGCATCGGCGATGGCCGACCCGGACATGCCCGAGAAGATCACGTTGGCGATGACGCACACCTGGCCGAGGCCGCCGGGCACGTGGCCGACCACGGCCTTGGCGAACCGAAAGATGCGGCTCGTGATGCCCCCGGTGTTCATCAGGTTGCCGGCCAGGATGAAGAAGGGAATAGCAAGCAGGGTGAACCCGGTGGTCGAGGCATACATACGCTGCGGCAGCATGGTCAGCAGCGAGCCTTCGCCCAGCCCGACGAAGAAAGTGATGGCTGTCAGCGCCATGGCTACCGCGATCGGCAGGTCGATCAGGATCAACACCAGCAGCAGTGTGAAAATCGACAGCGTCAGCATCGCTCGATGCCTTTCAGCCGGCGGGCGAAGAAAAGGCGGCGCTTGGCCCAAAAAGGGTCTCAGTCACGGCCCAGGCCGAGGGAGCAGCATTCTGCCCCGACCGAACCTGGAAACGCCCCTGCCGCTGCGCCACGGCTGCCCTGAAAAGCGTTTGGGGGGCAAGCAGAAGCCGCCCCCCGCACGGAGTCCCTATTTGGCCGCTTCGACCATCTTGGTGAACTCGGCAATGTTCTCTGCCCCGCAGGTCGGCTTTAACCGATCGTACGCGGGCCCCATCAGGGCCTTGAACTTGGCCTTGTCCGGGTAGGTGACCTGCATCCCGGCCGCCTCGAGTTGCTTGATCTGGCCGGCCTCGCCGTCCCGCACCGCCTTGCGCATGTAGTCGCCGGCCTTCTTGCTCTCCTCTTTGACGATTTTCTGCTGCTCGGGGGTGAGCTTGTCCCAGACCTTCTTGCTGATGACGTGCACCATGCAGTTGTAGTTGTGGCCTGTCATGGCGAGGTACTTCTGGGATTCATAAAGTTTGTTGGAAAAAATGACGGCCACCGGGTTTTCCTGGCCGTCCACGACGCCCTGCTTCAGCGCCATCTGCAGCTCGTTGAAATTGATAGTGGCCACAATCGCCCCCAGCGCTTCCATGGCGGCCTGGGTGGGCAGCTCGGGCGGGGTCCGTATTTTCAGACCCTTCACGTCATCGGGGGTGTTCACCGGGCGCTTGTTGTTGGTGAGGTTCCGGAAGCCCCACTCCCAGTTGGACAAAAAGACCAGCCCTGTTTTTTCCAGCTCCGGCCCGGCCCACTGGATGAACGGGCCGTCGAGGACCTTGTCCGCCTGGGCATAGTTGGCGAATATGAAGGGCAGCATGACGCAGTTGAACTTCTTGGAATACTTGCCCAGCTGCCCCTGGGTGGGCAGGCTCATGTCCACGGCGCCCAGGATGTTCTGCTCGAGCACCTCGGGGGGGGAGCCGAGAGCGTTGTTGGCGTAAATGGTGATCTTGATTTTACCATGGGTGCGTTTTTCCACCCCTTCGGCGAACATCTTGGCTGCGAGGTTCCCCGGGTGCGAATCGGCCGCAAAATGACCCAGTTTCATTTCAATGACACCGGGGTCGGCGGCTTTAGCATTCTGAAACGGCACGAAAACAGCGACCAGCAACACAAGGACTAGAATTTTTTTCATTTCCCTCTCCTTTCAGTTGAATGGTACCTGCCAACGGTGATTGAAGGCTGGGAAGCTTGAAGCAATGCCTTTTCTGCCCTTTTTTAGCCTCCTGGCGTCCCAGCCTCCGAGCCTCCAGCCCGTATTCGCCTTGGCGGATGGCCTGACGCTTATTATTCGACACCTTACCTAATAGCGCTTGTCCACCAGCGAGCGCTTCACTAAATCCAGGCGCTCCTTGGTAAGATTGAAATCCTGCATGGCCACGGTCACGAACAGCACGTCGACGATCGCCAACTGCACCAGGCGCGAGGTCATGGGCGCCAGGCGCAGGGCCGCCTCCTGGGAGTGCACCGAGAGAGCGATGTCGCAGAACTTGAGCAGGGGCGCGTTTTCACTGCCGAGGATGCCGATGACCTTGGCCTTCGCCTTGCGGGCGACCTTGGCGCTGTCGATGATGTCTTTGGTGGAGCCCGTGTGGGAGATCACCACCACCACATCTTCGGAGGAAAGCAGGGCGGCCGACATGACCTGCATGTGCGGATCGTCGTAGGCCACACAGGGAATGCCGAGGCGAAAGAACTTATGGTGGGCGTCCCGGGCCACAATGGCGGATCCGCCCATACCGTAGAACTCGATGCGCCGAGCCGACCGCAGCGCCTGCACGGCCGCCTCCAGGTCATCGAAATCAAGCTTGTTCAGGGTGTTGCTGATCGCTTCGCGATGGGCATTGAGGATTTTGCCGGCGATCCCGGCCAGGGAGTCACTGTCGCTGACGTTTTCGAAGATGTACTGGGCAGACGGCAGGTCGCGAGCCAGGTTCAGGCGCAGCTCCATGTAGCCGCCCAGGCCCAGTTTGCGGCAGAAACGAACCACGGTGGGCTCGCTCGTGCCCGCCTTCTCCGCCAGCTCTGTGATGGATGAGGCAATGACGGCGCCCGGGTCCCCGAGAACGCACTTGGCCACTTTCTTCTCCGAGTTTCTCAGAGAGTCGCGGCAGCTGCGGATGAGAGCGAGCGTGTCGGTCATGGTAGTTTTTTTACAAAAAATACTAAATATGAACTAAATTGCGAATTGTCGTAAATTTACTACAAATGGATTTATTGTCAAGAACAAAATGGATCGATCGTCTTATTGTGCATTTCCCGTAGGCTTGCCTCACTCTGGTGCAAAATGAGGGGAAGCGGATGGGCGTATGACACGGAGAAAGACATGCTACGGTCGGCGGCCTTGGCAGGATTTGTTTGTTGCGGGGATGCCGTCAGCTGCCATGGCCCAGACGCTCAGGGGCAGGTCACGGGTGCATTGACCTCCGCGGGCGGAGGTTCGAGAACAGGCGGTGGGGAGGTGGGGGCGGGAGTGAAGTAGGTATTCCCGAAGGAACCGACTATCCCAGCACCTTCTCCAGCGCCAGGGCGCACTCGGCCTGGGCATCCTCGGGGCCCTCGATGTTCAGGCTGTGCGTCTCAAAATCGATGTCGACCAGCTTGCAGCCGTGCTGCTCGACGACATTTTTCACGATGGTCAGCAGTTGATCGTCGCGAAGCTCGTTCATGGGGTTCATCCTTCCAGGGGGGCTTCCGCATCCGCTCGGGCCCTGGTTGCTCCGAGCCGCCCGGGCGAAAACGCAATATAGCGACCGATCCTTCGAAGTCAACCGGGCCCCCCTTTTGGTGCGGGGTGCCCGGTTGACCGGTTGCCTGCAACCCGAGGCGGGCTTTGCGCTTATTTTCCCAATCCGCCCATGATGCCTCTGACCGCCGCCGGTATGTCGGCCGGCAGGACTACCACCTTCGCGTTTTGCGACGCGGACATGCTGCTGAGGGCTTCCACGTATTTTTCGCCCAAGAGGTAAACCACCGGCAGATCGTTCTCCTTGATGGCCTCGGTGATCTTCTGGATGGCTCTCTGGGCGGCTTCGGCCAGCACCACCTTGGCCTGAGCGTCGCGCTTGGAGGCCTCGAAGCGGCCCTCGGCTTCCAGGATGGCGGCCGCTTTCTGCCCGTCGGCCCGAGTCACCGTGGCCCGCCGCCCCCGTTCCGCTGCGGCTTGCTCTTCCATGGCCTTTTGCATCGTATCGGAGGGCTTGATATCCTGGATCTCCACCGTCTTGAGGGTGATGCCCCAGTCGGCGATGTCGTCCGATATAGCCGTCTTCAGTTTGGCCTTGATATGGTCCCGCGAGGAAAGCGCGTCGTCCAGGTTCATCTCGCCCACGATGGAGCGCAGGGATGTCTGCACCAGGTTCTGGATAGCGAGAATATAGTTCTCGACGCCGTAGACCGCCTTTTCCGGCGAGACGATGTTGATGTAAGCGATGGCATTGACGATCAGGACCGCGTTGTCCCGGGTGATCACCTCCTGAGAGGGGATGTCCATCACGATATCCTTGGTGGTGACCTTGTGGGCGACCGAATCGATGTAGGGCATGAGGATGTTCAGGCCCGGCCCGAGGGTTTTGTGGAATTTGCCGAGCCGTTGGACGACGTACTTGCTGCCTTGAGGCACGATGCGCACTCCCAGCACGATGGTGATGAAGACCAGTATGACGAACACCACGACAAGCACCATTCCAGGCATGATGGTTCTCCTTTGCGGGTTGGGCGGCGCAGCAGCGCGTGGCTGAAGAGCCGCTTAGCGTTTAGTGACAATCAGCGTGTTGCCGGAGATATCGGACACCGCCACGCGGTCGCCGGCGGTTACCTGCTGCTCGCAGATAAACGGCCACTCCTCGGCCCCGAGCAAGGGCGTGGTGAACCGCACCACCCCGCGCTTGTCCGCTTGCGGAGTCCGGATGACCTGACCGGTCTCGCCCATGAGCGCCTCCCGCGAGATCCCGGCCTTGGTGCGGTCGGCCATGAGCGGCTTGAAGCATTTGAACCACAGGAAGGTCATGGCTCCGGAGGCGATGGCCCAAAGGAAGAGCTGCCATGTGAAGCTCGTTTGGGGTGCCACGAGCAGGACCCCGCCGATGATGATGCCGCCGAGCCCGAACCAGAAAATGGTGAAGCTTGGGATGATAAGCTCGGCGATGACCAGCACCATCCCAAAGACCAGCCAGTGCCAGTATTGCGGATGAAATTCCATACCTGCATCCTTGATGATCTCGTAAGGGGTCACTCTTTGTGATGACTTGCTAAAGCATATAATACTTTGGCGGAAGGGCCAAGCGGGCTATTGGCTGGAGGCTCGGAGGCTGGAACGCCAGGAGGCTGGTGTCCATCCATAAACGCCGTCTTTCGGTCCATGCCGGCGTTCTCGCTCTTCGCAATCCTCGGCAAAGTCTCACTTTGCCTGCGGTTGCGAAATCGCTGCGGCCTTGGCCGGAACCGCAATCCACCATCTCTGGATGGACACAAGCTAAACAAGGCAGAATAGGTTTTGCTTCAAGCTTCCCAGCCTCCCAGCCTTCTAGCCTTTTCCCATCAGGCTTGGCAGGTAGAGCGCGATCTGGGGGAAAATCGTCATGATGACGGCCACAACGAGAATCGAAATCAGAAAGGGGGTCGTCCCCTTGAAGATTTCCGCCATGGGCACGTCCCTGACGATACCGGCCAGGGTGTAAACGTTCAGGCCCACCGGGGGAGTGATCAGACCCGCCTCCATCATGAGCACCGCCACCACCCCGAACCAGATGGGATGGAACTGCAGCGCCACGATAACGGGGAAGATGACCGGCAGCGTCAGGACCATCATGGACACCGCATCGAGAAAGCAGCCGAGTACGAAATAAATCCCGATGATGATGCCCAGGACCAGGTAGCGGGACACCGCCAGCCCCGCAATCCAGGTGGAAACCGTCGTGGGGATGGTGGAAATGGCGAGGAAATAGCTGAACACCGTGGCACCGGCGACGAGAAACAGCACCATGACCGTTATGCGGGTGGCCTCGAGCAGGCAGGCGCTGGTCGATGTCCAGCTCATCCGGCCTTTGAGCAGCACGATGGTAAAGAGCGCAAAGGCCCCGACGGCACCGGCTTCGGTCGGGTTGATGAAACCGAAGTAGATCCCGCCCATCACGACGAAGAAGACGAGAACCGTCTCCCAGATGCCCTTGAGAGATAGGATCTTGTCCCTGAAGCTGACCTTTTCGTGGGAGACCGGCGCGATGAGGGGGTTGAGCGTGGACCAGCCAATCACCACGGCGCTATAAGCCGCCGAGAGCAGCAGCCCGGGAAGAATCCCGGCAATGAGGAGTTTGCCGATGGACTGCTCGGTGAGCATGCCGTATACGACGAAACCCAGGCTGGGCGGGATGAGGAAGCTCAGGGTCCCGCCCGCGGCCACGACCCCCGTGGCCAGGCGCGGGGCATAACCGAAACGCCGCATCTCGGGCAGCGCCACGCTGCCCATGGCGGCCGTGGCGGCGACCGATGACCCACTCACCGCGGCGAAACCCGCGCAGGCCGCAATGGTCGCAACCCCCAGCCCCCCGGGCAGCCGCCGGAACCACTTGTCGAAGGTCACGTAAAGCGCCCGGGTGATGCCGGCTGCGCCGGCGAAGCTGCCCATGACGATGAACAGCGGGATGATCGTGTACGGGTAGTGCGCGCTGACCCCGTAAAGCGTTCGGGCGACGATGGGCAGGGCCGCACTCATCGACGTCAGACACCAGATGCCGAGAAACCCCACGAACATCATCATGAAGGCGATGGGCATGCCCATGAGAAGCAGAACCAGAAGCAGGGCACAGCCCAAAAAGCCCACCGTGATCGGATCCATTACAGCCTCCCGGCGATTTTCCGCAACGATGCTACCAGGTCAAGCACGAGCTCCAGCCACAGCAGCAACCCTCCCGCGGCCACGAGGAGTTTGAACGGCCATTGGGGCACCCGCAGCTGATCCGACACCGCCGTTTCATGGAGGCCCTCGAGATACCCCTGCCAGACCATGACCGCAATCACGAAGAGGCTGGCGACGGTCGTTGCTGCCTGCAACACCGCCTGGGTTTTGGGGGAAAACCGGATGGTGAGAAAATCCACTCCCACGTGGCCCTTGACCTGCTGCGTGTAGGCGGCACCCAGCAGCACCAGCATGGACAGCATGTACTCCGACAGCTCAAACGAGCCGGGGATGGGCGTGTTGAAAAACGCCCGGCCAATCACGTCGCCCACCGTGAGGAACATGAGCGGGAAGGCCATGAACATCCCCGCAAAGCAGGCGCCATAGCTTGTCTTTCGAACCACCTTTCGAAAACCTTCCAGACTGCCCATGCGCTCTTTCCTTCCTCCTGCTAAAAACAGTCAGCCCCCACGTTCCGGTTGCGCATCGAGGGGGACGGGAGGGCCGCTAATGTCGCTTAACAGGGCGTTGAAAAACAAGAATCAGGCCGTCAGCCAAGGCGACTATTGGTTGGAGGCTCGGAGGCTGGAACGCCAGGAGGCTAAAAAAGGGCAGAAAAGGTTTTGCTTCAAGCTTCCCAGCCTTCTATCTTCGGACATAAACCGCATTTACAAGAGCCGCGCAACGCCGGATCACGGCTTGAGGCGCCCTTTTTCAACACCCTGTTAAACCTTCTTGAGTTCGGGCGGGCAGGCAACGAGATCGACGTTTCTTTTCGCGCACTCCTCGTTCATGATGCCGACGGCCTTCCTGGCCGGCAGGCCCTTGGCCTCGAGGTCTGCGACCCATGTGCGCGTCACCTCCTGAAACCGGCCGAACCAGCGCTGGGCCTCGGGCTTGGGCAGATCCACCAGCTGCACTCCGCCCCGGGTGATCTCTGAGATGAGTTTCGGGTACTCGGCACGCGTGAGCCCGCCCGTGGTCCTGAAGGGGTTGGTGCCCATCTCGTCGATGATCTTCTTCCCGTCCTCGGGCAGCTTGTTCCACGCGTTCATGTTCATCACCATGCCCTCGGACACACAACCGAAGGTGGTCACGACACCGTGCTTGACGACCTCATGCAGCTTGAAGGCCAGGATGACGGGCGGGCAGGTGACGATGCCGTCGATGGTGCCGGTCTCGATGGCCATGTAGATGTCGCCCGGCGGCATGAACACCGGTTCCGCGCCCAGCGCTTTCACGTAGTTGGTCTGATGCCCGCCGGGGGTTCGAACTTTCATTCCCTTGAGGTCCTCCATCCTGGACACGGGCTTCTTGGTCCAGAGGTAGGACTGGATGCACCCGTTGATTTCGAGAACTTTTACGTCCTTGAACTCGTCTTGGAGGATGCGCTTGTAGACGGAATTGCCGATGTCGACCGCCAGGTCTTTGCCGTCCACCCACACCGCCAGGGACAGCACGTCCGTCAGCGGGAAACGGCCCGGGGTGAACGTCGCCGTGAAGTAGCCCATGTCGGATAGCCCCTTGGCTACGACGTCGTAATGCTCCGCGGCCTTGCCCAGGGCGCCTCCGGCATACATGGCGTAGTCGATGCTGCCGCCGCTTTTCTTCTTCATGTCGTCGAGCATGGGGATCCAAACGGTCTTGGTTTCCCGGCTCAGCGGCGGGTGCCATGTGCTGAATCTGAGCTGGGTGACCTCCGCCTGGAGCAATCGGGGGTCATGGAGCCCAAGTCCCAAGAGCGTTCCGCCGGCGACCATCCCTTTGAGAAAGCCCCTGCGGGTCAGATCCTTGCACAGCCTGCACATGGTTACCCCCTTTCGAAATCGAATGCGTTCTTATGCGTCCATATCCGCCACCGCTCAGCGCAGAAAGCATCTGCCGGAGCCGGTCTGCGGGGCAACGGCAGCCGACGCGGTGTTCGGCACCCCCGCGGCATCCTCGCCGATCAGGTCCTCGCGGATACGGTAGCCGTATTGCTCCGCCAGACCGAGCCGCTGAACGATCTCCACCCCGCAGCGCAAAGCCTGCCCGCTCATGTTGAGGTAGGGCTTGCGCAGCTCCCCGGCCGGAAGCCCCAGCACCCGCGCGAGCGACTTGACCGCCACCGGGTTCACGCGCGAGTAGGTGAACTGAATCAGCGGCAGAAGCCTCAGGTACGTCTCGCGGAAGGCCATGGCGTCGGCGTGAGATTCCCACGGCTTGGAGATGACCGCCATCTCCCGCGGGGCGATGTTGCCGGTCATGTTGGCCGTGCCGTGTCCACCCAGAGACATGACCGCCGGAACGAGACCCAAGTTGGGGGAGTCACAGCACATGAGCGACAGTTCCCGGCCGGAGGCCAGGATCTGGGCGATCTGGCCGGGCCGGTCCATGGCCTCCTTGTCGATCACGATGTTGGGGTGTGCCGCCAGCCGGACGATGGCCTCGGCCGGCAGGTCCGTGCCCACCCGGATGGGGTTGTTGTAGATGCCGACGGGGATAGGGCTCGCGTCGGCCACCTCCAAAAAATACGCCAGCGCCGCATCTGCCGGCGCGCAGATGTAAGAAGGCGCGGTGATGATGGCGCCGTCCGCGCCCTGTGCCGCCGCAAACTTCACCATGGCGATGGTCTCGCGCGTGTTGTTCGCGGTGCACCCGTAGAACAGCGGCAGCCCGAATTTCTTAAAGGGTACCGTTTCCGTGATAACCCGCTGCCGCTCCTCCCTGGACAGCAGCGACACCTCTCCGGTCGAACCCATGATCAGAACCGCGCTCGTGCCGTTTCGCGCCTGGAACCCGATCAGTTTACCGAAGCCTTCGATGTCCACCGACCCGTCGTCCGCAAACGGCGTAATAAGAGCCACAAAGGACCCCGTCAGAATGTGCTTTGCCATGATGCCACTCCCCCCACAATCCCTGGCTATTGAAAAACGGCGCCTTGCGCCGCGATCCTGCATTGCGCGGCTTTCGACTCCTTGAACCCCTTCAGCCGTAGCCGAGCTCCACCAGCCGCTCCTCGCTGATACCGATGAAGTGCGCTATTTCGTGCACTACGGTGATCTCGATCTCATCCTCCAACTCCTGCAGGTGTGCGCACATCTCCTCCAGCGGCCCCTTGAAGATAAAAATTGTATCCGGGTAGAGCGGCGGCTCGGTGGCAGAGCGCTCGTTCAGCGGAACCCCCCAGTAGACCCCCAGCAGGGGCTCATCCGGCGGGTACCCCATCTCCTCCAGCAGATCGGGATCGGGCCATTGCCGAACCGTGATCAGGATATTGTCGAGGTACTGCCGGATCTCATCCGGGATCCGTCGAATCGCCCGTTGGACGATCTTGTCGAACTCTTTGTTGCTCAATTTCATGCAAGTCTCGCAGAGGATTGGCAAGCTGTTGATGCGGATGATAAAAAAGTTGCCCTGAAATTGCAATGGAATTGCACTGCACATTTGAGGCAGCGCTCCACGCCGGCCGCACCCCCCCCGTGACCGCATCGCGCCGGCTGGCTCCGGAGGCCGAATGATGTTAGAATTTAGTTAGCATCGTATGAGAATTGTGTTAAATTCAAATTTTTATCTAACGTTGACGGTTTCGCAAGAATGGGCAACAAGACTCCCGCACCCCGTTTTCTTTTCGACAAAAAAGACCACGAGCTGATCCGCATCGTCAACGACGTGCTGCACCGGACCAAGCTTACCCGCAAAGCCTTTTTCCCCTATTTTCACCCCAACGGCATCAAAGAGATGACCGAAAGCAAGGGGCTGCGCACCGCCTTTGCCGTGGCCCAGCTTCTGAGCTCCCTCGAAGTCGGCGGGGTGGACGACCGCATCAACGCCCTGCGCTCGCTGCGCAGCGAAGTGATCGACACGGCCGAAGGCCCCATGCCCAAAAACACTGCCCGGGTGCTGCTGCAGACCATGAAAGAGTTGGTGCGGGCCCACGGCGACACCCCCCGGCAGCTCGAACTGGCGCACGACTTCCGGACGGCGGCCTCCGGCAACCCGCGGGTTGTCCGCCGGCAGCTCAGGCGTTACCACCTCCTGGAAATGCCCGAGGAATGGAACCAGGTCGCCTTCGACGACCATGTCCACGACGTCAATACCAAGGGCCGCAAATCCTCCACCCATCTCATCATGGATGCATGGATCAAGGGTATCCGTGAGTTGCGGGTCATCCACTACAACTTCATCGAGCCCCGCTTCGCGGCCGAGTTGCTCGAAGCCGCCCGGATCATGGACATCGACGTGCGCATCGGCATCGAGTTCTCCGCCCGCTTCCGCGACAGGTACATCCAGCTCATCTGGGCCCCGCGCGGCTTCGCGGATGCCCAGGAGTTCCTGTGTTTCCTGGTCGAGCCGCCGATGGCGGCCATCATGGAAGCCGGCCGCCAGGCCTCCAGCTACCAGCAGGAGTACGTGATCTTCCTGCTCATCAAATTCAACCAAATGCATCGCCTGGACATCAATCAGCGCCTCGGCATCGACCTGCCGGCGATCGACCTGCAGGAGTTTCTGGCCTACGTCGGGATCGGGCAGAAATCGAAGTTGCACCTGGCGAAATTCGTGCACGAGAAGCTGATGAAGTCCCTGCAGGCGCGCATGAGCGCCCTGCGGCAGGAGCTTTCCACGGCCGCGCCCGAGCGCCAGGCCGCCATCCGCGAATGGGTCCGGTCGCTGAACGCGATGGACCTGGAAGCGCTCGTGGACAGTTACCTGGAGAAGGCCCGGAACCCCGAGATCGTCTACCCGGACCGCCCCAGCGACTCGCCGGACGAGCCGGAGCTGCTGCGGTTGAGCCCTCCCGAAATCTTGGGCCGGTTGGCTCAGCTGCGTTCCGGGCGGCGAGTCACCCTGAATCTGACCGACCTGAAGGTGGAGGATGTCCTGGAGCTGCTCTACGACT
The DNA here is from genome assembly GCA_963785045.1 of uncultured delta proteobacterium. GTDB lineage: Bacteria > Desulfobacterota > Desulfobacteria > Desulfobacterales > SpSt-501 > SpSt-501. The sequence goes on from CAWAUC010000011.1 coordinate 174,000, forward strand.
GCCAAGGCATGATCACCCGCCTGGAGCTGTTCAACCTGAAAGACTACACTGCCGGCAAGACCGCCCATCTCGAAGGTATCAGCCGGTTGATGCAGGCCATCAACGAGGGCAGCCCCATCCATCTCAAACAAATTATCCGTGAAATCATCCAGCGCCTCAAGCAAAACACCGCGTGCACCGAGGCCGGCCAGATCGATAAATTGACGGCCATCCTGCACGACATCGACACACTGAGATCCTATTACTCCGGAAAACCGCTGGATGCCCGGATCGGCAGCGACTCCACCGGCCGCACGCCGCGCTTCCACGGCATGGGGCTCGCCATCCGGGAGACGCTGCCCCGCCGGGCACGCAACGAGCTCCGGAACAGCCGCGAGGATGACACGCGTGAAACCATCCCGCTGCACATGACGGCCTGCAAGACCTTGACCTTTCTGCCCCTCAAGGCCTCATCCCGGGCCGGCCGGCTCCTGCAGCGACTGGCGGCCGCACTGCCGCTGGTCGGCATTCCAGGCAGCGGCTGGCAGGTGGGCTGGGCGGTTCAAACCACGGCCACGCGCATGGCCACTCCAGGCAACATCGTGACGCTGGGCGGGGTTCAGAAAAAGCCCGAAAATGGGCTCCTGCTCGAGCCCCCGGCAGCCGCACCGACCCGCGGGGGATTCCGCTGGCGCTATCTCAACTCCCCCCTGCTGAGCGCGCTGAAGGTGCTGATCGGCTTCATCCCCGCCTTTCTCACCTTCAGCCTGACCAAGGACTGGTGGTTCCTGGCCTATTTCGGCGCCTTGATCTGGTTCGGAATCACCGGGTTGCGCAACATCCTGCAGTCCGTGCTGGGCGGCGGCGGCCTGCAGCGCTCGCCGCTCTTGCGCTGGAACGATTATATCAGCTGGAGCCGGATTGCCGATTCCCTGATGTTCACCGGCTTTTCCGTGCCCCTTTTGGATTATGTCGTCAAGACCCTCATCCTGGACCGCGGTTTCGGCATCACCACGAGCACCCACACGTTTCTGCTGTATGGGTTCATGGCCCTGGCCAACGGGGTTTACCTGGTCAGCCACAACCTGTTCCGCGGGCTGGCCAAAGGCGCCGTCTACGGGAACTTTTTCCGCAGCGTGATCTCGATCCCGGTCGCGATCGGCATCAACGCCCTCGCCGGCGACGTCCTGATTTACGCCGGTGTGGCCGGCGTCAACGCCGTCCTGCAGCTGTGGGCGGCGGTCATCTCCAAGGCGGCCTCGGACCTGGTGGCCGGCTTCATCGAGGGCCTGGCGGACCGCCAGCGCAACATCCACGACCGCCTGCGCGAGTACAAACTCAAATTCGAGCAGCTGTTCGACATCTATGCGCAGCTCGAGCTGCTCTATCCGGAGGTCCAGGCGCGCGAGATCCTGGAGTGCTCACCCAATTTGACGCGCAAGGAGAACGCCGAGGCGCGCGACATGGAGAACATCATCATGGTCCACGCGCTGGACCTGCTGTATTTCTGGATGTACCAACCGCGCGCCCGGGAGGCCCTGCGCCGGTTCGTGCAGACCCTGGCCGAGGACGAGCGGCAGATCCTGGCGAGCTCGCAGTTCACACTCGAGCGCAACCGCGAGATCAGCCAGCTCTTCATCGACGGGATTCTCGGCGACAACTTCCCCCGCCCGCTGTCCTTCTACCTGTCCCGCTACAAGGAATACCTGGAGAGTATCAAGGGGCTGGCGTTCGACGAGCCGTTCGCGATCGAACATCGTTGAGGAATCAACACCCCGCGCAAGGCATCCAGCGTGCATCGGCGCTCACATGCCCGCACGCAACCCTTCGTTAATCGTCCGGGCTCGTAGGCTGTTGACAACCGCTGCGCTGTTTTCCTAAACTGGGCTTCAAGATAGAGCATCCCACTCGGGAGCCGCCTGTTTTCGGATCGAAGAAAGACCGCATCCGCCTCTTAAAAAGCGGGGGGAACCATGCACTGTTTTTGGGCTTCGCGTTTCATTAAATTCGCCACCGGACTCGTCATCCTCATACTCGGCCTATCGGCGGGGGCCCGCGCGCAAAGCCGCCCCGGCACGAGCGAGCTTAATTTCCTGTATGCCTTCGGCGCCCAAACCGGCGCCCCGCCCGGCGGCAGGATCATCCACGTGCAGAACGAAACCACTCTGCACTCCGGCGACCGGCTCAAGCTGTTTGTAGAGCCCAAAGCTGAGCTTTATTTCTACCTCGTGCACCTGGGTTCCCAGGGGGACCTCACGCCCCTTTTCCCCGTTGATTCCAAACCGGCCCGGGTTGCCCCGGGCGCCCAGATCTTCATCCCTGAAGGCAGCCAGTGGTTCGAGCTGGACGCCCACCCTGGGCTGGAGAAATTCTTCATGCTCGTTTCGGCGGAACGACTCGAGCGGCTGGAGGAACTCTGCAGACGCCACCTGGCGCTCAAAGACAAATCCGAAGCCCAGTCCTCGGCGGATGCCATCCAGAACGAAATCAAACGCCTGCAGCAGCAACACCAGCAGCTCTCCGCCCCGGCGGAAAAGCCGGTTCGCATCGGGGGCAACGTGCGCGGCCCGCTGCCGTCGGATGCGCCGGAGGTTCCGGACGTCACCCCGCTCGCCGCCGAGGTCACCGCTCCCGGGTTCTACAGCAGGACCTTCTCCATTGACCATCGCTGACAAACCGAAATGGATCCGGTCGCTGCTGGTGGCGGGCGGCGTGTTTGCGTCCCTGCACCTGTTCAACCTGGTGTTCCCGGAAGCCTTCGACGCCTGGAACGAGCGTCTGAACGACCGGTTCCTCGCCCTCAAGACCTCGATTACCGCCATCAAACCTCCCTATGACGAGGCGATCGTCCATGTGGACCTGAACAACACCAGCCTACGGGCTTTGAAGGACTACCATCCCTCACGCGCCCACTATGCCCGAGCCATCCGCAATTTAGGAGACATGCGGGCCGCCGTGCAGATGTGCGATTTCATTTTCGCGGGCAAGACCAGCCCGCAAAACGATCGGCTGCTCATGGAAGCGACGCAGGCGGCGGGCAATGCGGTCTTCGGGATGGCGTTCCGGTTGGTCGACCGGCCTGCCGCGGCCGAGTCGGCATCGGAAGACCCGGAATCGCGCGACTACCTGGAGCTTTCCACATGGAAACTGCCGGGCTCAGAGGATGCGACCCACTTCTATTTCGGTGTCGACCCGCTGATGACCTGGGCGCCCCTGGCCCAGGTATCCCGGGGGACGGGTTTCCTCACGCTGACGCCCGACCCGGACGGGGTCATACGGCGTATAGCGCTCATCGTGCGGGTTGCGGGCGGATTTTATCCCAGCTTCGCGCTGAAATCTCTTTGTGAGTTTTTAAGCGTCCCGCCCGAACGGGTCGTTCTCGGCGCTGGCTCACTCACCTTGAGGGAGGCCCTCCGGGCGGGCACGTCCACGCCACGGGACATCACGATCCCGCTGGACCAGCGGGGCTGCATGCGCATCAACTTCGTGGGCCCGTGGGGCAGCATGCGGCACTATAATTTTTCCGATATCTATTTTGCCTCCGACGACCCGGAGCTGTTTAAACGGTGGCAGGAGGAGCTTTCCGGCCGGATGGTGCTGCTGTCCGACATCTCGACCGGATCGGCTGACATGGGTCAGGTGCCGATCGACGAGAGCTACCCGCTGAGCGGGGTGCACGCCAACGCCGTCAACACGATCCTGACCGGCAGCTTCATCCGCGAGCTGCCTGCCGCCGCTACGGCCGGAATCGAGATCGCCCTGCTGCTCGCGCTCACGGCACTTTCGTTTCACCGCTCGGCGCTCGTCTGCGCGTCGGGCACCCTCGGCATGGCCGGGGTCTATGCAATCGCGGCAGGCCTCGCCTTATTGCAGGGCAACCTGCTCGTACCGGTGGTCCGGCCGCTGTTGATTCTCTTGTTGGGGTGGGCCGGCCTGTCTACGTGGCACGCCGTGGAAAATGCGCGGCTCCAAGCGAAAATCGAGAAGGCGCGGCAGATCGCCGAGCACGAGCTTGAAATCGGCCGCAAGATCCAGTCCGGCTTTCTGCCGGCCGAACTCCCCGTTCCGGCCGGCTGGCAGATTGCGGCGCACTTTCAGCCTGCCCGGCAGGTCTCGGGGGACTTCTACGATGTGTTCGCGATGGCCGAGGGCCGCTACACCGGCATCGTCATCGCCGACGTCTGCGACCACGGTGTGGGATCAGCGCTTTTCATGGCGCTCACCCGCAGCCTGCTGCGGGCCTATGCCCTGCAGGATCCCGGCAAGCTGGGCCTGGACCCCGCCGACTATCCCGCCTGGTCTCAGAGCGTCGTCTTGAACGCCGTCCAGCAGACGAACGCCTACATAGCGGACATCCACGGGGAGGCCGGCATGTTCGCCACTCTGTTTTTCGGCATCCTCAACCCCGCCACTGGGGATCTGCGCTACGTAAACGGCGGGCACGAGCCGCCCATGCTTATCCGCAATGGTCAAATTATTCGTCATCTTAGGGCCACGGGACTGGCCGTCGGGGCTCTGCCCGACGCCCCCTTCCGGACCGATTCCGTCACCATTGAAGCGAACGACCGCCTGGTCCTGTACACGGACGGCATCACCGATGCCACCGACGGCCCCGGCAACGCGTTTTCCAAAGAGCGCCTGATGAGACTGTCGTCAGAAAGCCGGCAGGACTCCCAGACCCTGGTGGACAGCATCGTCAACGCCCTGAACCAGCACGTGGGGGCCGGGGCGCCAGACGATGACATCACCCTGCTTGCCATCCACAGACAGGCAGCCCCTTTTTCCGGTCCCTCGCCGCCGCAGGATTGAAATTTCCAGGCCTTTCCTGCTATAGTATTTAGTTCTCAATGTAATAGCTCCCGAGGCGATGACGGATGGGAAAGTGTGAACTATGAAATTCGCGAACGGCGCGAAAAGGTTAAAAATAGGTCTATGGGTTAACTTTCACCATTACCCGAAATTTGAACACGAGCGGTTCATCAATCAAGCACTTCCGCGTATTTCGCGCATTTCGTAGTAAAAGTTCAGATAGCTGAGTAGTTACGTCGATGCAAAACCATTTGGGTCGTGGGGCCGGCGCCGGCCCGCCCCGCCCGTTCCCATCGCAGGGGCGGAGGAGAAGTGTCATGAACACAAACTGTTGCATGGGCTCCGTCAGGTTCGCCTTCACGAAAACGGCGCTCATTTTTTGTTTGATCGCGTTCACGGCCGGTTGTTCCTTGTGGCCCAGGGGTGCATCGGATGCTCCGGCCGCGAACGGCCGGGCATTGGGGGAGGATGTCACCTTCGAGGTGCTACCTCGCAGCGAGATCCCTCCGTACGTCGGGCGAATCAAATCCGTCCGGGTTTACGGCAATCGCGACCGGATGGACACGGGCATCGATCTCGCCGTCGGCCAGCTATACTCCATTATGGCCAAGGGCAGGGTCTTCCTCGACACCTCGGACGCCGGCCGCGGGCCGAGTGACCGGGTTTTCGTGAAGTTCATCGGCAACGAGGTTCAGGGGCCGGTGTTCTTCAACGAAACCGGGGACACCTTCGTGGCGATTGCACCGGGCCGGCTCTATCTGGGAGTCAACGACCAGCGACGCAGCGACAACACGGGCTACTACGACGCCGTCGTGATCACGTGGGACACCTTCGACTACAACCAGATTGCCGACTTTCTGAAGAAACTGCACGAGCGCTACCCCGGCTACCCCGGCATTACTCAGGCGTACATGCGGGCCGACAAGGTTCGGGACCTCACGGCGGCCCGGACCAACACCGCCCAGGAGATCGCCCAGACCCGCGAGCGGATCCAAGCCCTGCAGCAGGCCGCTGCGCAGAAAAGCGGGCTCAAAGCCGAAGAGCGCGAGGTGCAGCAGCGCGAGCTCGAGCAGCGGCTCGCCGAACTAACGGCGCGGCAGTCGCAGTTGGACCGCCTGGACCAGCAACTGCAGCAGGAAAAGGCCCGTATCACCCGACTCAGCCAGGAGCTCGACCATGAGCGCCAGGAAAAAGAGCGCATGCGCCAGCTAGTCGCCGAGGGCAAGACCCCTCCGCTGCTGCTCATCACCGCGCCCGAAGATGGACATCAGAGCGAAAGCGGCAGCGTGCGGCTGACCGGCGCGGCCGAGGACAAGCGCGGCCTGAAAACCATCGAGATCTTCGTCAACGACAAGCCCGTGCCGACCGCCGACGACCGCGGGCTCCGGCACGTGGCCGAGACCGGGCCCCGCCGGGTGAACTTCGACCGCAAGATCCAGCTCGACGAGGGGGAAAACCAGCTGCGGGTGGTCGCAACCGACATCGACGACCTCAGCGCGGAACGGTCCCTGAGCGTGCAATATCACCCGAAGCGCCGCAACGTCTGGGCGGTGGTGATCGGTATCAACGACTACCCCCGCCTGCCGCAATTGAAATACGCGGCCGACGACGCCGAGGCGTTTTACCATCTTCTCGTGGACGACAACCGGGTCCCGGCGGAAAACGTGACCCTGCTGGTGAACGAGCAGGCGACACTGGTCAACCTGCGCAGCACGCTGGGCACGCGGCTCAAGAACGCCGCCCGTGAAAACGACATGGTCATCATCTTCTTCGCCGGCCACGGGGCCACCGAACGGGACGCCACCAGCCCCGACGGCGACGGGCTGGAAAAATACCTGCTGCCCTACGACACCGACCCGGCCGATCTCTACTCCACGGCTATGCCCATGGGCGAGGTGGGGCGCATCCTGAACCGGATCCGATCGCAGCGCGTGGTTTTTATTGCGGATTCCTGTTACAGCGGGGCGAGCGGGGGGCGCACGATCAGCGTGACCGGCACGCGGGCGAACATCACAGACGGCTACCTGGATCGAGTCGCCAGCGGCCGGGGCAAGGTGATCATCACCGCCAGTTCAGCCAACGAGGTGAGTGAGGAGAAGGACGATCTCCAGCACGGTGTTTTCACCTACTACTTGCTGGAGGGCCTGCGGGGCAAGGCCGATACGGATCAGGACGGCATGGTCACGGTGGACGAGGCCTACCGCTACGTCTCCGACCAGGTTCCCCAAGCCACCGGTCAGGAGCAGCACCCGGTCCGTAAGGGCTCCGTGGAAGGCAGCCTGGTGCTGAGCATCGTACGTTAAATTCGAAAACGCGTTTCATCTTTTCTGCATCGCCTCGCGCTCGCGGGCGAGCTCGGTGAGAAGCTGCTGCAGAGGCCACGTCTCGGAGACCGGTGTCAGGCAGGCCCAGAAGGCCGGCTGCATGCCGGACTTCTTGCACACGTTCATCAGGCTGATCAACTGGGCCTCGCTGAGACCGGAAACGATGACCGCCCGCGGAAGAGTCGATGAGACACCGGCGCCGCTGCCGTCCGGCAGCGCCAGGATCTCGGCCAGCGTGTGGTGGGCCTGCTCCGTCGTAACCCAGATCTTCGGCACATCGGCAATCCCCACCAAGCCCAGAACCGTGTCGAGCTTGGCCTGGCCGGCCGCCGGAAACCCGCACAGTATCAGCTTGCGCGGGCCGTAGAGAAGTTTTTCAGAGCGCGTCACTTTTTCAAATGTGGATGCCTCCAACATGGTCCTCCCTGAAGCAAATCGTCTTGCGCATGAAAGGTCAATCGCATCGCCGCCGCATTGGATGCTCGCTCCAAACCCAGCTATGGACTCGTAAAAAGCAGTTTATGGTGCACAGCGCCATCCTACCGGTTATGAAGTGTCGCACTTGTGGGAATGGCTTCCAGCCACGATACCATCGCGGCAAGATGCCGCTCCCACAGTAAAACATACAACTTCATTGGAAGCCCAAGTTCAAGGCGCGCGCCCTAACGACCACCCGCCACGCGGGTGGCTTGGATTTTCGGCCAACGGCCGAAAAGACAAAAGCACGATAGTGCTTGCTGCGTTACGTTTGCGAAAGCAAACAATCCCGCGGAGTGAGGCGTATTTAAAGTACGCCGCAGCGACTGCGGGATGAAGCACAACGCCGAAATTGGGTTTTTTACGAAGCCATCAAGGTTTAGGTGCTACCCATGGCGTCAAGGTTGCAACCGCTACCGTCTTGGCGACGGGGTCCACCGTGATCCCGGCATTCAGGCTGGAGTACCAGACCCCGATGGGCCGGCCCTGATGGTCGAAAATAGTGTATCCGTTTGTGGTTGAGTTCGGCAGCGGGAACGACTGCACCAGCCCCACCACCTTTCTGAACGTTGCAGAGTCCGGCGCGACCGCGATCCACACGGGACCGCCATCCAGCTGATACTCCCGGTCCAGGCCGATCACCCCATAAGGACTATTCTCCTGGTTCAAATACCAGTACCGATAGGAAGGGTTGACCTGCAGACTCTCAAACTGACGGTCCACCTCCGGGCTAATCCGCACGCTTCCGATGTTCGCCGTCGAACAGCCGCTGACGATAGCGGCCACGATGGCCAGCAGACACATGGCACTTCGGAAATGTTTTCGACTCATGACCACCTTCCCGCGGGCATTGATCCTCTTGCAACCACTCAATAGCTGGCGCGTCTGAACCCGTATCCCGGACGAGCTTTTATTGCAAACCGAGGCCTATCTTGAATTGAATGCGGGCTAAAACGCCGCACGCCTTGTCTGGCGGCCGGATGCTCGTTTTTCAAGGCTTGCGCCAGGTCGACGTTGCGACCGAAACCGTTTTAGCAGCAGCATCCACCGTGATCCCGATGGTTAAACTGGAATACCAAACTCCGACGGGACGTCCCTGATGGTCAAAAATGGCGTATCCCGTTGTCATTGAGCTCGGCACCGGAAACGACTCCACCAACCCCACTACCTTCTTGAACACCGGGGAATTCGGCTCGAGGGCCCTCCAAAGAGGTCCGTCGTCAAACTCATAGGCTCGATCGACCCCGATCACCCCGAACGGATTGTTCTCCTGGTTCAAATACCAGTACCGATAGGAAGGGTTGACCTCCAGATTCTCGAACTGCCGGGCAACGTCGGCACTCCTTCGAGCGCTTCCGACGTTCGCCAGCGAGCAGGCGGCAGCATACAAAGCTCCAAGGACCGCCACAAACAAAATTTTTTGGACGGACATGACTCCCCCCTGCGCAAAGCCTTTAAAAACCCAACCGGACCCCGATGCCGCCTCCGCCGGACCCGATGCCGACGCCGACCCCGCTCCCGTAGCCGCCGTCGTTATCGTCCACCCAGGGCATGGCGGCGTTGATGGAAACCAGCTTGGTTTCGGGGTTGACTTTGATACCGGCATTCAGGCTCGAATACCACATTCCGATCTGCTGCGCCTGCGGATCCAGAATGTAGGCCCCATACGTGAAAGAACCTCGCACAGGGAAACCCTGCACGAGCCCGATGACTTTCTCGAAGGTCTTGGAGTTGGGATCCACTTCTTTCCAATTGATGTCCTCGAGTCGATAGGGCTGCTGCAGTCCGACCACCGCGTACGGGCTGTTTTCCTGGTTGTAATACCAATAGCGGTAGTCGGGGTCGGCGTGGAAGGTCTCGAAGGCCCGGCCGACTTCACGGCTGTTCCTGAGTCCGCCCCGGTTGGCCCCCGAACACCCGCCGGCGAGCATCACTGTCAGCGCCAGAACGCCGATGATCCCGTACCACTGGGTGCTTTTACATCCGTTCATCGCCGAGCCTCTCGCAGTGACTTTTTAACCGGGTGTTGAAAAACAAGCATCAGGCTGTCAGCCAAGGCGACTATTGGCTGGAAGCTCGGAGGCTGGAACGCCAGGAGGCTAAAAAAAGGCAGAAAAGGTTTTGCTTCAAGCTTCCCAGCCTTCTATCTTCGGGCCTAAAACGCATTTACCAAAGCCGTCCTCCGACGGATCACGGCCTCAGGCGCTGTTTTTCAACACCCTGTTAAGAGTCCATCAAACCTGGCATCTATAATAGCGATGGAAGGGCTTAAAGACAATACGAGGGCGGTCCGGCGGCTTCCAGCGGGCCCAACCCACGGTCATCATTTAAAAAAGGAGATAGTCCGAACCGCTTCCGGCCGCTTATCGTCAGGTTTCTTTTTCTTGTTAAACTTTCCAGCCGCCGGTATAAAAGACCAGATAAGAAACCCATGCATGGAGCCGCCAATGAAGCATACCCAAACTCAGCAAGGAGAGTGGGCTCGATTGGTTGAGTCCGCCGTCCGGATCAAGCAACTTGCACCGTGGGAATGGATGAACGAGGACGACGTCTTCGGCATTGCGAACCCGGAGACCGGGGAAATCGGAATCATTAGCGTGATGGGAGCCCTCGGCCAGCATGTGGCTGTCGCCATGTATCTTGGCTGGCCTGCATTCGCCAAGTTTATCGCTTTGCAGCATGCGCCCCCGGGTGTCCTCGACGAGTATCCTGAATTGCTCCTCGAGATCCCCCAACTGCAGGCGTCGTTTGAAGACCGGGACGATTTAGATGAGTGGGACCGTCAGCTGCTGCGCAACCTGAACCTGAAATTTCGAGGCCGGAAGGCCTGGCCCCGATTCCAGAGCTTCCGCCCGGGCTTCATGCCTTGGCGGTTGGAGCCTGGTGAGATTCGTTTTCTGGCTCTGGCCTTGGAACAACTCGAGCAGGTGGCGCCCCGGGCGCATGCAGACCCGTCTTTCTTGCAGGGGGAAGGTACCAATACGTTTTTTCTTCGGGCATGTCACACAAAAGAAGGAAAGAGCAGCGAATGGGAGGATCGCTACCTGCAGATTCCACCCCCGGAGTTTCCGCCGGTACCGCTCGCGTGGGACTCCCGAGACGTGAAAAAGCTCAAGGGCACGGCCTCCCAGGGGGACATCATCGAGTTGGATTTCTTCCAATTCCCAGGGCCCATCGGCAAGAAGGGCGAGCGCCCGCAGGCCGGCTACATCCTGCTCGCCCTGCATGCACAGTCCAACCTGATCTTCGGGGCGGAGACTATGTGCGTCACCGAGAGCCTCGAACACTTGTGGGGGCAGATTCCCGGCTTGCTGCTGAACCGGCTTGCCGGACCGGGGATGCGGCCGAAGGAAATCCGTGTCCAATTCGAGCCTCTCGCGAACGTCCTGCAGCCGGTCTTCAAAGAACTGGGCACCAAAATCGTGCTCAAGCCGTCGCTCAAAAAAATTCGGGCCGCCAAACGCGAAATGTTCGCTTATTTCGAAAAGGGGCCTCCGCCCTTTCGGGGACGGATGTGAAGGTCGCCGCAATTTCCTGCTTTGAATCCGCCCTCCAAGGCCAGGAGGAAGGTGATTTACAGCTGTCGGTCGAATTGGCGGATACGCTCTTCTAAGCTGCCGGTGTTTCATACCAAAGGCCAGCTCTTGCCGAACTGTCAAACATTTTTGGACAGCAACGCGACTATACCAGCCCTTTTTCGAGAAAACTATAATATCCTTTTTGGTTGAACACGATGTGATCCAGAAGTCTAATGCCGAGAATCTCTCCGGCGGACTTGAGTTGGACTGTGGCGTCGATGTCTTCCTTGCTGGGTTCAAGGCTGCCGGAGGGGTGGTTGTGGGCGACGATGACGGCCGAGGCGCGGTCGGTGATGGGGTCGGCGAAGACTTCGCGGGGGTGCACCTGGGTTTTATTGACCAGGCCGACGGAGACGACGCGCGTGGCGATGACCTCGTTGGCTCCGTTCAGCGATACGCAGATGAAATGCTCCTGCCGACGGTCCGCGAAATGCCGGATCAGCGGCAGCACATCGGGCGGAAACGATATTCGCAGTCCCTCCGGCCGAATCCGCCGGCGGGCGAATTCCAGGGCGGATGCGATCAGCGACGCCTTGGCCGGTCCTACCCCTTCGATTTCCTGCAACTCTTCCAAGCTCAGCTTTTCGTTCCGGCCGTCCAGCACCTTCAATATGCGGCCGGCTACCGTCAATACATCGCTGTCCTTGGTGCCGCTGCCGAGCAGAATGGCCATCAGCTCGAGATCGGACAGTGCCTCCGGGCCTTTGACCTTGAGTTTCTCGCGCGGTCGTTCGGATTCGGAGAGGTCCTTCAGTTTTTTCATGCTTGTTCCACCTTCGCTGGCAAATCTGTTCACACCCCCAATTGACTGCTTCTTCACCCTTGCTCAGCACCCTTCTGCGGCATAGCCGCGCGGACGACGTCGGCGAGCTGCCGGGCCGTGGGCATCCGACCCTTCAAGTCGGCCGGGAGTTTGGATCGCAAACGGTACTCTGCGACCCCGATCGGGTTCTGCTTGGTCTTGAGGGCGTATTCGACCTCCACGTCGTCCTTCTCGGCGCAGAGAATGACGCCGATGGAGGGGTTGTCGTGCGGACCGCGCTCCGTGTCGTTGAGCAGGTTCAGGTAGAAGTCCATTTTGCCCGCGTATTCCGGCTCGAACGGCCCGACTTTCAACTCAAAGGCCACCAGCGCCTTGAGGAAGCGGTGGTAGAAGAGCAGGTCTATGAAATATTCCTTCCGGCCCAACGCCAGCCGATGCTGGCGGCCGACAAAACAGAAACCGTAGCCGAGCTCGAGCAGGAAGTCCTGAAGCCGGGAGATCAGGAGGTCTTCAAGCTCGCGCTCCCTCACTGCCTGTCGGAGACCGAGGAACTCGAGATTGTATGAACTCTTGAGCATCTCGTCGGCCTGCTCGGCCAGGTGCTCCGGCAGTGCGAGGGGAAAATTGTGCGCCTTCTTCTCGACGACAGCGCGTTCGTAAGCGCCGGCCTTGATCTGATTCAGGAGGACGTTGCGGCTCCAACCGAATTGGGCGGTAGCGCGAAGGTAGTAAAGCCGGGCGATGGAATCACTCAATTTGTTAAGGATGAGCAGGTTTTGGCCCCAGGGAACTTCTGCGACAAGCTGTCGCAGAAGTTCGATGCCCTTGGACTCAGTGAATTCGGCCGCAGCGTGTAGCCGTTTTGTGTCTCCGCCAAATTCTGCGACAGCCTGTCGCAGGATTTGACCTCCTTCACCATGATCGATTTCTCGCGCAGCTTGTGCGAGAAATTCAGGAGCCGTGTAAGTTGCATAGAGCCGGCGCATGTCCCACACATTGCGTGGCGAAAATCCCGTCATCTGTGGAAAATCCCTCCGCAAGTCAGCCGCGACCATTTCGACGACCGCGTCGCCCCAGCCAAGCACTTGTTGCTTCTCCACGATCCCGCGCCCGATGTCCCAGTAAAGCAGGATGAGATCGCGGTTCACGGCCCGGGCGGCGCAAATGCGGGCGGAAATCACCCGCGCCTTCAATCCCTCAATAAACCGCCGGTATTCCGGTGACGTCGTCAGGGCAGAATCGATGTTTTTTTTCATGTTCAACCCCATTTTTAATTAGGTATTGCCGAGCTACCGAATACCTACTTACTGCGCACTGTACCTATTTCACAGGGAACAGGCCATCCAAGCCGGCCGCCACCTCTGATAACGGAACGGCCTCCACGCGATCCGCCAGTTGATAGCGGCGGGGGCCGGGGTAAACCACCGCGATGCGCTCAAGTTGCAGGTCCTCCAGCGCAATGCGCATCGAGGGCGTCAGCCGTGGCGCGTCCACCCGCTTGCATTCCACGCCGTAGCGCTTGCCGCGGACGGTCAAAAGCAGGTCCAGCTCCGCGCCCTGGTGCGTCGCCCAGAAATGGGCCGCGTCCGGTTCGGTCGCCCGCAGGACCTCTTGCACCACATAGCCTTCCCAGGAGGCGCCGCATTTCGGGTGCCGCAGCAATTCCCCCTCGTCGCGGATGCCCAGCATGTGGTGCAGCAACCCGGAATCCCGGAAATAGACCTTGGGCGATTTGACTTGGCGTTTCTTCAGGTTGGCATGCCATGCCGGCAGGGAGCGCACCATCAACAGATCGCACAGCAGGTCGAGGTAGCGGCGCACGGTGGTCTCCCCGATCCCCAGCGACCGCGCCGGTTCCGCCGCGTTCCAGACCTGCCCGTGGTAGTGCGCCACCATGCTCCAGAAACGGTACATAGTCATGGCAGGGACGCCAAAGCCCAATTGCGGCACGTCGCGCTCGAGAAAGGTCTGTACGAACTCCCGCCGCCAGCCAAAGGATGCCTCGTCTTCTTCGGCCAGAAACGACAGCGGGAAACCGCCGCGCAGCCAGTGACGCGAATGAGCGTCAAGACCTGTCTCCTGCAAGCTGAAGCCATCCATAGGCACGCGCTCGATCCGGCCTGCAAGAGACTCCGAAGACTGGCGCAGCAGGCCCGGGGAGGCGCTGCCGAGAATCACGAAGCGCGCCGGCAACGGCGTGCGGTCCGCCAGCACGCGCAGAACCGGGAAGAGGTCCGGCCGGCGCTGCACCTCGTCGATGACCACGATCCCGCGCAGGTTTTCAAGCGCCGACAAGGGCTCGTCCAGGCGCCCGAGGTCGCGCGGATTCTCGAGATCGAAGTACTCCACAGCCCCAGCCGGGACGATCTGGCGGGCCAGGGTCGTCTTGCCGCACTGCCGGGGCCCGATCAACGCCACCACCCGGCTACGCTTCAGGGCTTGATGGACTCGGTCGAGCAGATAGGTCCGCGGAAGCATGGCACTAATTTACCATGATATTCCACCATGTCAAGGTGGATTTTCATGTATTGATGGGTCGAAAAAGCCGTGGGGGGACCCCGGCGAACGCCCGTCTCCAGAACATCGTGAAATAACGTGATCCGGCTTTGCCGGAATGACAGAAAACAGGTTTCTGATTACGAGTTCATCAATTTTCAATCTCCCAACAATCTGAAATTAATGATGTTTATTAAATATTCCGTGAAAAATATGCGCAGGCGCGCATAAAATATACTCGCCCTGCGATTTTGAGCGATCAAAGAGTGTCTATACCTCTATTTCCTTTTTTGATAGGGGTTGGCTTCCAGCGAGAACCGACTTCGATCTTCCGAGTTCATTCATCGCGGCAGGGTGCCGCTCCCACAGCCGGTGCAGTCTTCAATCCGGTACATTTTGTGTGCCGTAGTTCATCTATCAGTTGAACTGTCGCACCGTTCACATGTACTCAATTAGTCTCCCTGTTTCGAATCTTTTCGGTGTCCGCCCGCATCCAGGCCTGTTTTTTCGTTCCGCCTGGATCCGCTTTAACAGTTCCGAGGCGGGTTCGTCGTTGGGGTCCTGGGGGACGAGTTCCCCGCGGAAGGCCGTGGCGAGGATGGACTGGGTCAACTTGTCCACGTGGGCCTTGGCTTTTCCGTAGCGCTTCTCGATGTTATCAGCGATCTTGAAGAGGGCTTCGACGCGGCGGACGATTTCGTGTTGTTCTTGCGATAGGAGGGATCGATGGAAAAGAGATACTGACTCGGAAGATTAGCACGGATCACGAATTGGACTGTTCCTGACCGCATTGAGTGGGAATAGGAAGGACTCGCAACATAATAGCGTTAATTTCGGCACTGATGGTTCACGGAAAACGCGGAGTGTCTTGAGGAGTCAACACTTCAAGTCCTGTCCGGCAACCGCAACCGACCAACTGTCTCCGTATAAGTACAGATGACATCCCGTTTTTCCGAATGCCGACTTGCTGCAACAATTGCATGAGGAGTCCATCTGATATTTTTGGCGCCTGCTAGTCAATGACATCTTTGGGACTTGAGCAGCGTGATAAACGCAATCCTCCTTCGGTGAACATCACTGACTTTAACGGATGCTTCGTCCGCATGATTACCGTCTTTGGATCTTCGAGCACACCGTTCTTCAGCATTTCAGCAGCCGGTATAAGGCCCAAGCTATCAGGCAATCTCCTCATCCACGCACATCTTCAGGGACATGGACTTCGTCCGGAATGCCTCTACGAAGACGAGGACTATTTGATGCCCGCGTTTATGGTCTTAATAACAAGCATTTCGGCGGGCATTCGTTGCCGGATTGCTTCTCCCGCCAATCGGCGGTGAGGCGGCCGGAGCAGGCGGCGGCGAGGACGGATTGGCGGAAGCGTTTGAGGAGGGCCGGGATCTTTGCCAGCCGCTCCTGGCAGGCGTCGACTTTTGCCAGGAGTTTTTCCAGCTTGGCGACGATGCGGCGTTGCTCATTCAAGCGGAGGCGATTTTGACCGCGTATGGCTTTCAAGATATCTTGCGTTAGATTTAACCGTGTAGTTCCGTTTACATACTCGGCTAGTCAAACTGGTCCTGGTGAATGTTCAAGAAGTCACATTTGTCAAGTAAGTCGCTTGTAGCAGCTCGCAAAACTGTGAGCATGGTTATAGACGCATAGCTTCTTGCACCATACTATGATGACTAGCACAATATGCTTTTGATTTGTCGAAATAACGGTCGCAAGTCTTCACGATAAGCAGTATTCACTACAATGAATGAAAATCTGTCTATTCATCTGACTTGTCCCGTAGCCCTGAACCGAATTGTGCCTTTGCGCTCTTCCCGTATCAGTCCGAATTTACGGGCAACGCTGGCTGTCTCAGGATATCGACACAATTCTCCAGATTGCTGCCGCCCACCCTGCTGGCATCCGTCCATCCGTGTTGTTCCCATTTATATCAATCAATTGCAGAATATCCTTCAAATCATCCACCACCGCTTCCAGCTCCGTGATGGCTTCGGCGGCCAGGTCCTGCGGTTCGGGCAGTTCGTCGCCATCTTCAAGCGACTCATCCTTCAGCCAGGTGATGTCCAGCTTGTAGTCGCGTTCCTTGATCTCGCTGATGTGGAACTTGCGGAAGCGGCCTTCTCGCCCTGGTCCTTTCCGCTTGCTCTGGCCGTTCGGGTCTGTGCCGTAGCATTTTTCAAATTCTGCGAAATGTGCCGGCGTAAGCGGGCGGTCTTTCTTGGTGATGCCCGGCACGTTGGAGCGGGCGTCGAAAATCCAGACGTTTTCCGTGGGCATAGCCCTTCTGGAAGAAGATGACGTTGGCTTTCACACCCTGGCTGTAGGGCGTGAAGGTGCCGCGCGGCAGGCGCAGGACGGTGTGCAGGTTGCAGTCCTGCATGAGAATCTCGAAGACTTCGCCGGCCTTGCCCTCGAACAGGCAGTTGTCCGGCAGCACCATCGCGGCCCGTCCGCCGGGCTTGAGGATGGTCAGGACGTGCTGGACGAAGTTGAGCTGCTTGTTGCTGGTCTCGATGGTGAAGTCGTCGCGCGTCGGGCGCCTGGTTCGCGCCTTTGGTGCCGAAGGGCGGATTGGTGAGGACGACAGTCATAGCGCTCGCCGCGGTCCGGCTCGTAGATCGTATCGCCGAGATAGATGTGCGGCTCGACGCCGTGGAGGAACAGATTCATCAGGCCAGCCGGCGCGGCCGCGGCACGAGGTCCTGGCCGTAATAGGTCTGGTCGTTCGAATGCGCTTGACGTCCTTGCGGTCAAACGCGCCACCTGGTCTGCTTCCGATCAGCCATTCATAGGCCGCACACGAGGAAACCGCCCGTGCCGCAGGCCGGATCGCAGATGGTGAAGTCCGGCTTCCGCGCGGGTCGGGCTTCATCACGCGCACGATGGACTGGATCAGCACGCGCGGCGTGAAGTATTGGCCCGCGCCTTTCTTGCCTTCGCTGGCGGCTTTTTCCAGCAAGCCCTCGAAGGCCGCGCCCTTCACGTCCACGTCCATCGCGGACCATTCTTCCTCGTCAATCATGCGCGATGAGGCGCTTGAGGTTGACCGGGTTGTTGAAGCGCGGCATGGACTGGGCTGAAGATGTCGCCGAGGAGCCCGCTGGCCTCGCCGCAGCTTGCGCAGGATGTCGGCGTAATGGTCGGTCAGCGCCGTGCCGGACTTGTCCTTGCAGAGCTGCCCCAGTCGCATCCCTGCGGGATCTCGACGCCGCGCTCGTCGGCCATCTTCAGAAAGAGCAGGTAGGTGAGCTGCTCGATGTAGTCGCCGTAGTCGATGCCGTCATGGCGCAGCGTGTGGCAGAAGCCCCAGAGTTTATTGACAATGTCGGACATAAAGTTATTTGCTCTATCTCACCTTGATGGATTCGTAAAAGTCTCTATCGTTGTCACTCCGGCGAACGCCGGGTCCAGAACATCCTCAAATAACTGGATTCCGGCTTAAAGACTGCCGGAATGACAGAAGACAGCATTTCCATGCTTTTTTTGCGAGTTCATCAAGATCGGCTTCACGCCGCCATGGCGAAATTGAACTCCTCAATAAAGGCTTCGAGATCACCTGTAAAGACCTTTCTGGCCCGCGCCAGGCCGCCCTTGGTCCTGAAAATTGGCGCGTCTTCGAAATCGGACAGGTCGATGGTCAGGTTCTGGACCATGTGCGCGCGGATCAGTCTCCAGCCACTTGGTCTGCTCATCCGTGAACGTCTTCCCGGCCGTGGCTTTCCTCATGGCGCGGGCCACGCGCTCCTCGGCCGTCAGGATGGGCTCCTCCTGCCGGGCCGCGTGCTTGACCATGGAAATGATGTCGGCCAGCGCCTTGGTGAAAACCAGCTTGTGGCTTTCTGCAAGTCACCCTCGTCGAAATGGTTCAGGCGCAGTTTTTTGCGGAGTTCACCCAGGACTTCAGGCTTCCAGCCGCGCGGCCGCTCCAGCAGAATACGAATAGCCTCTATCTGCTCCGGGTTTTCGCGCACAAACTGCGCGAAAACATCGAGGTAGTCTTTTGGTTTTTGGTAATCGCTGCCGCGGCGGATCATGACCTCGGAGGCGACTTCGTCCACCACCTCGTAGCCCTTGAGGAAGCTCTTCTTTGCACGGGGGTAGTTGACGAGAAGGTCCTGGAAATCCTTGTCTCTCGAGGATCTTCATCGTGGCGACAAAGCTGCTCTTGATTTTAGCCGGCAGCTCACCAGCGAACTTGCCGATATCGCCATCGTCGATGAATAGCCGGCGAATTTCTCGCGGGCCTCGCCGCTCATGTCTCCTGTCGATGCGCCGAAACCGCTTCACCAGCACCCGCACATGGTAGTCGCGGTCCACGTTCTGGTAGATGTTCTCGATGATCTGCTGAACCGGCAGAGGCTCCCTGCGCGGAGGCTCGACGTCGAAATCCGTCGCGTTGCGAAAATAGTCGATCAGGGTCCCGTTGAAGCAGTCGAAGATGATGAAGTGGGTTTTGTGGATCTCGGGGCAAAGCCGCGTGCCCCGGCCGAGCATCTGGACCCAGAGAATTCTGGATTTCACCGGCCGCATGAACACGACAAATTCCAGGCTGGGGATGTCCACACCGGTGCTCAGCATGTCCACCGTCACCACCACCCTGGGGTTGGGCCGGTTGCGGAACTCGCGGATCTTCTGCAGGGGCCGGTCCACGCTGGGGCTGCCGGTGATTTTGTGAACAAAATCGTCGCCCTGCCCGAAGACCTCCCGGCAGATCCGAACCACCTGGTCCGCATGGGAAATATGGGGCAGGTCATTGACAGCGAAGATGAGGATCTTGGGGAAATGCCCTTTTTCCTTCTCGTGGAGTTAGGCGTAATTGGCGATCTCCCTGATGATCTTCCGGTTGCTGTCCGGCGCCGTGATTTCCTTTTCGATTTGAGCCGAGGAAAACTCGCGCTCGTCTTCGAGCTGGTCAAAGACTTCCTGCCCCGTCTCCGTGTCGATGACGCCGACCTGCTCGCCTTCCTTCAGGAACGCGCCGTTCATGCGGACCTTGGAGTTGATCTTGACCGCATCGTAATCCACCAGCCAGCCGTCCCGGATCGCTTCATCGGTGGTGTAGCGGCAGGCTACTTCATGAAAGAGAGAAAGCGTGTGCGCCGCCGGTGTTGCCGTGAGGCCGATCTTGATGGCGTCGAAGTGGTCCAGCACGGCCCGCCAAGTGGCCGTGTCGCTGGCCGTGTATCCCCGGTGGCACTCGTCGGCAATGATGACATCGAAGGCATGGATGGGGATGTCGAGCCGGGCGGCGTCTTCGTCCTCGTAATCGGGATCGCTTGCGGTCTGGGCGAACGCGCCCTCCCAGCCGAACAGGTTGATGGCCATGCGCTGGATAGTGGACACGTAAACAAAGGTGTGCGTGGGCTGGGGCGCGGTGAGGTAATTGCCGGGCAAGACTTTCGGTCATAGGGCTTGTCGTCGTCGAAGTCTTCCCGGCGGAAGCGCTGGCTGAAGACGTCGTATTCCTGGTCGAACTTGAGGCCGTTGGGCGTGTTGAATGCCGCAAACTCCCGCACCGCCTGGGCCGCCAGCACCCGGCGATCGACCAGAAACAGCACTCTGCGGATGGCCTTGGATTCGAGGAAGCGATAGATCTGGGCCACCGTCATGAAGGTCTTGCCCGTACCCGTGGCCATGGCCACCAGCATGGCGCGCTTGCCTTGGCGGATGGCCGTCTCCACCGACTCGATGGCCTGCTTCTGGTAAGGCCGCAACCTCTCGATCTGCACGGGATGCTGCC
Organism: uncultured delta proteobacterium; assembly: GCA_963785045.1. Taxonomy (GTDB): domain Bacteria; phylum Desulfobacterota; class Desulfobacteria; order Desulfobacterales; family SpSt-501; genus SpSt-501. The sequence goes on from CAWAUC010000011.1 coordinate 194,175, forward strand.
GGAACCATTCGAATCCCGCCTGCCGGCTGAACATTTCTGCCAGTGCGTCGGCTGTGTGAAACTGGCTGATCCGGCGGGAAATAATCTTCTCACTGCGCACATCGACGAAATGGATGACTTCACCGTTGGTCGAATAGAGAAACGGTACCCGGTAGCCATGCCAGCTGCCCGACCCATCGGCCGCTCCCCTTGCATAGCGTTTGGCCTGCTCCAGGACATTGGCCGGACCGACTTTGACTTTTTTGGCTTCGATGATGCCGAGGAACTTCCCTTGTACGAAGAGGGCATAGTCGGCAGGCCCGCTTTCGGTCGGGTATTCTTCGACGGCGTGGCGATCAAGAGAGGTAACGATTAAATTCGGCTGGTATTTGACGATTTTCCAGGGGGGATGAAGCGCCTTTAGATTGCGATCGACACGTTCCTTGCGTGTTTTCCACTCAAGTTCTTCCGGCATCGGCACAGCCTCTATCCGGTTTAGGTTCGGGATCGAAAACTCGGCTGAAACCAGAAACTCTTCCTGAAAGGCGGCAGAAGTGCTTGTCAGGCCCGTCCTCTCTTCGGCGCCAGGATTGCATTGACTCGCTCGACATTGAAATGCCCCGGGTCGAATTTATCGCCAAGCCACTCAAGCATGTCCGCATGCTCAGGGTGGCTCGGGTCCGCCATCGCTTCCAGCAGGTTTGCGTAACCCCAGACGCCGCCGCAGTCCTCGGGCGGACAGGCGCGAGCCCCAGCGATGCACAGCGGGACACGCGTCTCCGGGTTCGGGGGAAGGATCTTTTCCAGAACGATCTTATGCCTCCACCCATCTCCAAAGTCGTACTCGTAGATCATCGCATCCTTCTCTTGCACGAGCACTTGATCCAACGGCACCCTTGCGTCGCTTCGCATGTCGTTGGCGAAGTCCGGATCCGGCACACCGTAGGTCTTCCCCCGAACTTCGAATTGATGGAGATGACTGTCCGTCCATCCGAGAGCGACTTGCAGGATGTCGTGAAGCTTTCTCAGGGGAGTGGAGCCGGGCACCAACAGGCGCCTCCAAACCGGCGGTTTGATACCCTGCAAGGCAACCTTGATCTGATAGATACGCGCCTCAGTGCCCTTAGCCACTGCGATAACCTCCCGGTGACGGTTTTGGGCCTAACGAATGGATTAGGCCGACGATCACCCGCGGTTTATTGGGGACAAATTGACCATCAACCAACATATTTGAATTGACTTAATCAAGATATACTCCGCCACGGTAAAATATTCAACCTTATGAAATCCCGCGGATGGATAGATTGGGACTATGAATCATACCCCGGGGGCAGGTCTGAAGCCTTGAGCGCTTCGGCTGCTGCCGCAACGACGGATTTAGGAACATCCTTAACTCATCGGGGGCGAACTGGAGGTGGGGCAGATAGTGCAGAACCAGCATGCAGACCGCGAGCGCCTGCTCCTTGTCGCGCTTGCGCTTGATCGGTTCACGGTCGGCTTGACGGCTCAGCCAGAGCTTGTGCAAATTTTCAGTGCATACCTCCCCGATAGGCCCGGCTTTTGACGGAGGCTTCCACATGGGCGTGATGGAGCTGAGCGGAATGGAAAACAACGGGATTGTCAACCGATACATCAAAAATCGGAAGGGAAATGGCGCTTAAAGAATATATCGAGTGCGGGAGGAAGCTGCCGCCCGTTGCCGAGCGGCAGATAGTTCATCATGCGCGGGAAGTTGGCGTCTTAATACCGTCTGCCGCCGCCGCCACCACCGCCGGGGCCGCGGGAGAAGCCGCCGCCTCCGGGGCGTCCGCCCCGGCCGCCGAAGCCTCCACCGCCGCCTTCACGCTCGGTTTTGGCCCGCGCTTCGCTCACGGTGATGGTTTTGCCGCTGAGCTCGCCGCCGTTGAACTTGGTGATGGCGTCACGGGCACCGTCCTCGGTCTCCATTTCCACGAAGCCGAAACCCTTGCTCTGACCGGAATAGCGGTCCTTGATGATTGCCACTGAGGCTACCTTGCCGACCATGGAAAAATTATGATTAAGGTCCGTTTCCGTGACTTCGCTCGCCAGGTTGCCGATGTACAATTTCTTGTTCATGGGGTGATCCTTTCTGGGTTGGTGTGCATCAGGGCCGGCCCGTACGGGCAGGGTCGCGCGGCCGAAACCTCCCGCGCATGCGAGCCCTCATGCAACAGTAGCACAAGCACTCCTCCGTGAAACGCGGACAAGTGCCCGATTCGGACAGAGGGCTTAGCAGGATGTTGGAATACTTTGCCTCGCGTCGTGATCCGGCGTTGTGCGGCTTTTGTAAATGCTCACATATCGCTGAATATGCTGCGCTTTCCAAAACGCCGCACGCCTTGGCTGACGGCCCGATGCTTGTATTACAACACCCTGTTAGACCGCCTTGACGTTGGCGGCCGAAAGGCCCTTCGGTCCGTTCTGGACGTCGAAGCTCACGGCCTGACCTTCTTGAAGGGTCTTGAAACCGCTATCTTGAATAGCGCTGAAGTGCACGAACACATCGTTGCCGTCTTCGGCCGTGATAAAGCCGAAACCCTTGCGTTCGTTGAACCACTTGACTTTGCCTTGTGTCATCGCTGGCATCCTCCTTTCTTTGAATTTTTAAAGGGAGGATTACGACGCCGGCAGAAAAAAACCACCACAATTTGGAGGGTGTGGTGGTTAAACCTACGCTTCAAAATGTTTTCATCCAACCTTTGATACGCCCGGAACCCCCAAAGGTGGATTCCGAGTGATGCAATGGCATAGTAGTACCCTTCGCTAAGCGGGTCAAGCGGAATGTTTTCGGCCCGGCCGCCGGGGAAGAGGCCTGCCGGGGCAAACCATTGCAGCTGTTAAGCACGCATCTTCTGAATCAGTACCAGGTCGGCCAGCACCAGCGCCGCCATGCTCTCCACGATGGGCACCGCGCGCGGAACGACGCAGGGGTCGTGGCGCCCCTGGGCCTCCAGCCTCATCGGTTGCCCGTCGAAGTCTGCGGTCTCCTGGGCCTGGCCGATGGTGGCTGGCGGCTTGAAGGCCACCCGGAAGATGATCGGCTCGCCGTTGGTGATGCCGCCCTGCACGCCGCCGCTGCGGTTGGTGCGGGTGCCCAGACGCCCGTCTTTCAGCACGAAAGGGTCGTTGTGCCTGCTGCCGCGCATGCGCGCGCCGGAGAACCCCGAGCCGATCTCAAAGCCCTTGGTGGCCGGGATGGACAGCATGGCCTGGGCCAGCAGGGCTTCGGTCTTGCCGAACACCGGCTCACCCAGCCCGACGGGCACATTGCGGCAAACACAGGTGACCACACCACCGACCGAATCGGCCGCTTCCCGCACCCGGGCGATCTCCGCGATCATGCGGCCGGCCGTATCTGCGTGGGGACAGCGGACAGCGCTTTGGTCTACGGCGGCCCGGTCGATGCGCAGCACCTCGACCTCCGGAGCGTCCAGTTCGCCCACCGCGCTCACCCAGGCGACGATGGCAACGCCGCAGCACTCCTGCAAGAATTTTTCGGCGACCGCCCCCGCCGCTACCCGGCCGATGGTCTCGCGCGCGCTCGCACGGCCCCCGCCGCTCGCAGCCCGGATGCCGTACTTGGCCTGATAGGTGAAATCGGCATGGGACGGCCGCGGGACATGGCCCAGATGCCCGTAGTCGGCCGGGCGCTGGTCCCGGTTGGGCACCATCAGCCCGATCGGGGTTCCCAGGGTGAGCCCGTTTTGGGTGCCGCTCAGAATGGTGACCTGATCGGCCTCCTCCCGCTCGGTGGTGAGCCGGCTCTGGCCTGGCCTGCGGCGGTCAAGCTGACGCTGGATATCGGCTTCGGTCAACGCCAGCCGGGCGGGGCATCCGTCGATCACGACCCCCACGCCCCGGCCGTGGGACTCGCCAAACGTGCTCGCCCGGAACAGGGTCCCAAACGTGCTGAACATCGGATTTTCTCCTTGTCGATGCTTAACTTTAAATTATTCATCTAAATCATTCATCCCATTTCTTCAAGACGTCCAGCCGGTTGAAGCCCACGCAGAGGGTTTCGGGGGTGGAAAATGATGGCAGCATGGTTATAGTATTGCCAACGCACCGGATCGGTGGCGAGCGCGGCGGCGAAATCCCACCCGTTTGTAATGACGGGAGGCTATGATAGATGGGGAAGGGGGAACTACGAAATGCGCGAAAGTCGCGAAAAGGGAAGGTAGTCTACTGTTTACGGTTCGTTAATCAAGCACTTTCGCGTAATTCGCGCATTTCGTAGTAAAAAGTGATTTCGTTCTAGAAGTGGTTTCCATAGCCTCGGATCACGCCCGAGGGCAAGGCGCAGGCCGATTCGAAAGCGCAGCAACCATGGCCGGTTGTGAGCATTTCGAGAGGCCTGCAATCCCGCCCCATGGCGGGACCATCGGGCGTCAGACGGGGTTATGAGACCACTTCTAAAGTCACTGCAAACAAAGCGGCCCGGAGCACGTTCGCATCGGAGTCGACCGGCTCCGGCCGCCCTGGAGGCATGAAATGATGAGTCGTCTTAATATTGCATTGTTCGCAATGCTCGGCACTTTGGGCGCGGGCCAGTCGGCCGCGGCCCCCGTGACACCGGCAAGCGCCGGGATGCCCGCCATCGATGCGGCCGCGCCGGCCAAGACCGAAACGGCCACCTTTGCCCTGGGCTGATTCTGGGGACCGGACTCCAGGTTCGGAGTCCTCGATGGTGTGATCAGAACGCGGGTGGGTTATGCCGGTGGAAAGAAGGAAAACCCGACCTATCATCAACTGGGCGACCACACCGAGACCCTCGAGATCGATTACGACCCGGCGCGCATTTCCTACGAAAAGCTGCTGGAGATCTTCTGGGAGGAGCACGATCCGACCAGCACCGCGTGGTCCACGCAGTACAAGGCCGCCGTGTTTTATCGCGGTGATGAGCAGAAGCGTCTGGCGCTCGCAACTCGCGATCGCCTGGCGGCCAGACTGGGGAAACCGATCCACACCGAGGTGGTCCCCTTCAGCCGGTTTTACCCGGCCGAGGCGTACCACCAGAAGTACTACCTGAGGGGCAACAACCAGCTTCTGAAGGAGTTGCAGCGCTATTACCCGCAGGGCGAGGCACTGATGAACTCCACCGCTGCGGCGCGCGTCAACGGATACCTCGGCCACAACGGTACCGCCGAGTCGCTCACGGTCGAAATCGACCGCTACGGCCTTTCCGAAACAAGCCGCCAGGTGCTCTTGCATGCGGCCGGGGCGAAACGGTAACGTTACATAGTGCCCATCCAGAACTGGTGGATTTCGTTCCACATTTAGGATGGCGCCAAGCGTCGGCGTTCGCGCAGAGGGTGAGGATCATGCAATCCATCGCAGGTGAGGAAATCGCCACAAACGCTGAGGCCTGCGGTGGGGATATCCCGGTGACACCGCAAGAAGCCTTGGTGATCGGCGTGTATGCTTCAGTGGATGAGGCTGCCTCCCGCGAGCTTGTTCAGTTGCGGACCGAAGAAGGGGTGGTTCCCAGCTGTACACGCGGCTGCTGTAGTTGCTGCGGGCAGCATATTCAGACCAACGTTGCCGAGGCCCACGCCTTAGGGCAATTTATCAAACGCAGATTCTCAGCGCGGCAGACCAGCGACCTCCGGCGGCGAACTCAGCAGTGGCTTGCGTGGGAGATCGCCCGGCGGGGCCGACCGGCAACAGCCGCCCCCGCTCGCAGCTTGGATTTTTCCGGCTACGACCCCTGCTGCCCCCTGCTGGTGGACCGTGCCTGCAGTGCCTACCCGGTGAGGCCGGTCATCTGTCGAACGCATTTTGTCAGTTCAGACCCTGCCGCGTGCCGCCCGTCACACGATCTGCGGCCGGTCGCCACCGCACCCGTGGTGCTCACGTCCATCATACGAACGGCAGGTCCGTTTTCAAAGCCGTTGAGAGCCGATATCGAAAACGCCGGCCTGGATTTCTCCCGGTCCATCATGCTTCTGCCGCATTGGCTGGCACTTGAAATGGGGTGGGACGCCCAGTCGCCCTGATCCGCTGCCCCTTGAACCTTTTGCTCCCTTGACCGTTAAAAAAGGAAACACCGCCGATGGTAACTCCTCCGAATGCCGGACGAAAAGGTGCCCTGGCGCAGATCGCCCGCCGGGCCATGCAGACCCATGGTTTCCTGCCCGATTTCTCGGCGGCTGCAATCAAAGAACTCGAAACCGTTCAGCCCGCCGACCGGGGGGCGGAATCTGCCGAGACAGACCTGCGCCACCTGCTCTGGGCATCGATTGACAACGATGATTCCCTGGACCTGGACCAGCTGACGGTGGCCGAGACCCTGCCGGATAAGCAGGTGAAAGTTTTGGTGGCCATCGCCGACGTGGATGCCATCGTCAAGAAGAACTCGGCAATCGATGCACACGCCCGCCACAACACGACCTCGGTCTACACCGCCGGCGGGATCTTCTCCATGCTGCCGGAGAAGCTCTCCACGGACCTCACCTCTCTCGGCTATCATGAAGACCGGCCGGCCATGGTCGTCGAAATGCGGATCGACGACGGGGGTCTGATTAAAGGCTCGACGATCTATCGCGCCCGGGTCTGCAACCGGGCCAAGCTCGCCTACAACAGCGTTGCGGCCTGGCTGGAAGGCAAGGGGCCCATGCCGGCGGCCCTGGCGGCGGTCCCGGGCCTTGCCGAGAATCTGCGGCTCCAGGACCGGGTGGCCCAGCAGTTAAAAGCCCTGCGGCACGCGCACGGTGCCCTGGAGCTGCAGACGGTGGAAGCCCGCCCGGTGTTTGCCGGAGACGAGCTTAAGGATCTGCAGGCGGATGAGCGCAACCGCGCCAAGGAGATCATCGAGGACTTCATGATCGCGGCCAACGGCGTGGCCGCACGTTTTCTGCACGGGAAGAACGTCCCCGCCCTGCGGCGCATGGTCCGCGCTCCCAAGCGCTGGGACCGGATCGTTGAGCTTGCGGCCCAGCACAATTTCACGCTTCCGTCGCAGCCGGATTCAAAGTCGCTCGCAGGGTTCCTGGCCGCGCAGAAGGCCGCCGACCCGCTCCGTTTTTCCGACCTTTCGCTGGCCGTCATCAAGCTGCTCGGCCCGGGGGAGTATGTCGTCGAAGCCCCGGACGCGGCCGCCCCCGGCCACTTCGGTCTGGCCGTCAAGGACTACACGCATTCAACGGCTCCCAACCGGCGATTTCCGGACCTGATCACCCAGCGCATCCTGAAGGCCGCCCTGGACGGATCGCCCATATCCTACAGCCGGGCGGAACTGGCGGAGCTGGCCCGTCACTGCACCGAACGGGAAAATGAGGCCAACAAGGTGGAACGGCTCGTTACCAAATCGGCTGCGGCCATGCTGCTCTCCTCAAGGATCGGAGAGCGGTTTGACGCCATCTGCACCGGTGCTGCCGACAAAGGGACATGGGTCCGGATCTTTCAGCCGCCGATCGAAGGCCGGCTGCTCTACGGGTTTGAAGGCGTCGATGTGGGCGACCGGCTCAAGGTGCAGTTGGTCCGCACGGAGGTGGAGAAGGGTTATATCGATTTCAAACGGATCCCCCCGAATCATTGAAGCAGCGGCTCACCGTCAGGCCGGGAATTGCGGAGGGTGATCGCCTGCTCGGGGCAGATTTCCTGGCAACAGAAGCAGGCGATGCAGATGTCGGCGTCGACGCGGGGCAGATCCTCCTGCATGGACAGGGCCGAGACCGGGCACTGATCGATGCAGGTGCCGCAACCGGTGCAACGCGCAGGATCGGCCTGCGGCCGCATGCTCATGCGGGTGTGCAAAGCGGCCTGCATGGCCGGGTTGTTGAGGACCGCCTCGCCGCCCAGGGGCGGCAGTTTGAATTCGGGCAGGGGTTTCAGCTCGCCGATGACCTCGATGGTCGCCAGATCATAGTCCCCCAGGCCCACCTCGCGCGCCTTGCGAAGAAACCGCAACCGGTCCGGGGCGCAGCCCATCATGGTGGCGATAACAGCGTCCAGGGCCACGGCATTATCGGACGCCAGGATCAGGCCGATCTGCCTCAGGTCGGTACCGGCCGGGCCGTTGCCCTCCATGCCGACCACGGCGTCCACGATGAAGAGGTCGGGCACCCGCAGCCGGAACACCTCGACGATGGCTTCATGGAAGCGCTCCGGGTTCCCCGCCGCCTTATGCAGCTTGGCCTTCACGGCACCCGGCAGGAAACCGTAGCTGTTCTTGATGGCGCCGGTCACGACGGTCAGTCCGTGGGTCTTGAATTTAGGCAGGCTGATGATGATGTCGGCCTCCAAAACCGCACGGGACAGGCTCACGGCGGGCAGAAATTCCGGGTTGAATTCCACCCGGCAGGAATCGTTGCCGATGTTGCGATAATGACCGCAGGCCGCCTCCATGAGGCCTGTTTTGCGGAAGCTCTCCTCGTTGGCCCCATAGCTCACGACGCCGGGGTTGTCTCCCACGACAATCGCCGCAGGCTGCAGGCCTTCCACCTTTTCCACCACGGCACGCAGGACCGCCGGGTGGGTCACGATGCCCTCCCGCGCCTCCGAAGCCCGCAGCACGTTGGGCTTGATCAGGATGCGCTTTCCCTTCAGGTCGAGCGGGAACAGCGCGAAAGCCCGGTCTACTGCCGGGCGGACATTTTCATACGTGGCAGGGTGGATCATGACTTTCGACATGGCGTTGCCTCCGGCAGGCCGGGATGCTGCTTAGTGTCCATCCATAAACGGCGTCTTTCGGCCCATGCCGGCGTTCTCGCTCTTCGCAATCCTCGGCAAAGCCGCACTACGCCTGCGGTTGCGAAATCGCTGCGGCCTTGGCCTGAACCGCAATCCACCATTTCTGGACGGGCACTGCTTAGTAAGGGTTTGAACGTTCACCCGGGGGGTTGATCAGGCCAGCAACTCGGAGGCCTCGGCCATGAGTGAAGCGATGGCGAGCCCCTGGGGACAGTCCTTTTCAGCCTTGGAATAGTCCACTTCCGTCAGGCGTGAGCGCGCCGCTGCGGGCAGGCCGGCAAAGACACTGCGGGCCAACTCGCGGTCGCCGTAGTCCCGGTAGTACATCAGGCAGCGCATCACGTCGTTCACCGGCACTTTCCCGCCCACAGCCGCCTGGCAGATGCGGCCGCAGCCGGCGCAGTAGCCGGAGCGGGTCTCATAGGCAAAGCGGTCAAGGGCCTCGAAATCGCTTTTGGCAAGTGCCTTCAGATCGCGGGCGGCTGCCACGTTGGCCGAAAGATAGGCCAGGTTGGGCATCTGGGAGCAGATGCTGGCAATGTGCGGGTTCTCCCACACGGCCTTGAGCTTGGCCTGCTTGTCGGTGAAGCCGCGCTCGAGGAATTTCTGCACCATCTTGAACTCCGCCTCGCTGTCCGCCTTGATCTGCCCGCCGGCCTGGGCTTTAATGGACGTCAGGCCGATTCCCGCCTGCACGCATGCATCCACGGCGGCTTGCATTTTCGGGGCGTTCATGACCCGGAAGTTATAGGTGAACATGACCGCGTCGATCCAGCCGGACCTGGCTGCGGCCATAAGACAATCCTCCATGTTCGAGTGCGTGCTGAAGCCGAAAAACCGTATTTTGCCGGCTTTCTTCATCTGCGCCGCCCAGTTGCGGGTGCCCGGATCTATCTGATTGAAATCGCTGATGCCGTGGTTGAAAAACATATCCACGTAATCCGTGTGCAGCCGCTTGAGCGCTTTGTCGAGAGCCTCGCTCAGCTTCTCGGGAGGCGCTGCATGGAACTTGGTCTCCAGGAAAATATCTTTGCGGGTAGCCGGATAGCGGGTGAAGAAGCGGCCGATCCCTTCTTCGCTCATGCCGTTGCCATAGCCCTCGGCCGTGTCCCAGTGGGTCACGCCCCAGTTGAGGGCCTGCCGCAGCAGCAGCTGGTTGTTGATCGTGTCGAACATGCCGCCCAGGCACAGGATCGACACCTCGGCCCCGGTCTTTCCCAGCTTGCGCCTGGGCATGGCCGCGGCCTGCCCTCCTGCCGGCGCCTGGGCGCCGACATCCCCCGGGATGCCCTGGGCGGCAGCCGCCACTCCGCCGATTCCGACGGTTCGGATAAACCCGCGACGCGTTACACCTTGCTGCTTTCTTTCATTATCCATCGTCGTTACCTCCAACGATATCAAGGCCGCGACCGCCCCGCCATCCGGCCGGCAGTGGGGGCGGGCCCTTTGCAGCTCACTTGGAGAGCACCTGGTTTTTCTTGAGATCGTAGATCGGCTGGAATTTGAGCTCGCGGGCGAGGACGTCTTCCGGGCGCTTCAGCAGCAGGTCGCCGTTGAGCGCCACAAAGCGCAACTCCGCGTCCACCGCAACCCCGTTCTGGGCGGCCTGATCCAGGCTGGCCTTGGCTTCCCGGTAGTGCGGTTCGGCCTTGTTTTTGTGAAATTGCCGGCGCCATTCCAGCCACTGGGCGGAATCAGCAGACCGGTCGACGAAGATGTAATAAGTGACCTTGCCCGGGCAATCCGCCTCGAGGTAAATGGAATACTCGATCGGAGCCGACTGCGGCGTCCGGGCTTCGATGCGCTTGCGCTCACTCTCCTCGATGAGCCAGGTGGCCGGGCAGGCAAGCGATCGGGCGAAATCCCCGACGTTTCCGAAGATGAAGGCCGGTGCGGTCTCGTCGGCTATAAAATTACCGGCCAGGAAGGCCTCCGGCGGCGCGAATTCGGACAGGCTGTTCTCAGCGCGCAGCCTCATGGCCTGTTCGCTGGCCGCCCCGGCCGCGCCGCAGATCGCCACTACGATTGCAGCTACCAGGAGCATGCACCCATACCGACGCATACCGTCCCTCTTCTGATGGAGTCCATGCCGGTAAGCCGTACGCGGGATATTTAACAAGCGCTGGGAGCGCGGTCAAGGACAAACACCACCGGCGCACTCGGAATGGACATAAAACGCATTTACAATAGCCGCCCAACGCCGGATCACGGCATGCGGCGCAGTTTTTCAACAGCCTTTCAGGCGGGTCACCATGCGTTCCTCTTTCACCGGATCGGCACCAGCAGAACGGGACGCACGGTCTGGGCCAGAACTTTGGCTCCTATGCTATGGGCCCAGAAGGCTTTCGTGCCTGCCTTGCCGTGGGTGGCAAAGACGATGAGGTCGGCGTGGGTGGTTTCGGCGTTGCGCGCGATAAGGGCCGCCGGGTCGCCGCGGCCGACCAGCGCGCTCACTTCCACGCCTTCGGCCTTGAATCGCTCGGCCATGCCTCCCAGGTAGGAGCGCAGCTCATCCTCCACAATCTCGAGCATGGTCCGCGTGGCGCCCGGCATGAAACGCCCGGTGACGGCCTGCCGCCCCGCAAGGGTTTCCAGGGTCGGTGCCACGGCGATGAGGTTCAACCGGGCGCGGGTGGTTTGCGCCAGGCGCGCGGCGATGAGAAGGCCCACCTCGTGATGCGGCCGTGCGTCCGTCGGCGCGAGGATGCTGCGGCACTCGAAGGCTTTTTCCCCATCGGCTGCCTGCGGCCGCACGAGCAGTACCGGCACCCGGCCGGAGGTGATCACCTGCTGGGCGATGCTGCCGAAAACCAAGTCCCGGAACCCTCCCCGGCCGTGGCTGCACATGACGATCAGATCCGGGGCAAGCTCGTCCTGGTGTTCCACGATGCCCTGGGCCACATCCTGCATGGCCGATTCGTGCACATGCAGGGAAACGGCCGTTTCCGGCGCAAATGCGCGCTGTCGGATCTGCGCCAGATAAGCTTCCGCCTCCGCCAGCTGCGTGAGATGGCGCTCCCCGTGCACCACCGCCGGGGCGTCCTTTTCGATGATGTGGACCAGGGTGATTTTCGCGCCGAAGACGCGTGCCAGGTATGCGGCGGCCGGCAGCACCGACTCGGCCAGGGCCGAGCCGTCCAGAGGCAATAGAATGTGTTTGAACATCACTCACCCCCGAGGAGGATCTGATAGAGCAGGTAAAAATTCAGCGCGACGATCAGGGCCGCCACCAGCCAGGTCACGGCGTTGGTCAGCCAATGGTTGGCCAGTTCCTCCATGAGGTCGCGCCGCCGCGAGAAGAGCACCAGCGGGATGACCGCGAACGGCAGCCCGAAACTTAAAACCACCTGGCTGATCACGAGGGTGCGCGTCGGGTCCAAGCCGAGGAAGATCACCACCAGCGAGGGCAGGATGGTGACCAGGCGGCGCACCCAGACCGGGATGTGCCGCTCCAGGAACCCCTGCATGATCACCTGCCCCGACATGGTGCCGACCGCCGATGAGGAAAGCCCCGCGGCTAAAAGCGAAATCGCGAATATGTGACGCGCTGCCGTACCGAGCAGCGGCTCCAGCGTGATGTAGGCCTCTTCGATGGTGGCGATGTGGCCGAGGCCGGCGCGGTTGAAGGTCGCCGCGGCCATGATCAGCATGGCGGCATTGACGAACCCGGCCACCCCCATCGCCACGGTCACGTCCACCAGTTCGAAGCGGTACAACCGGCGTCGCAGCACCGGGCTGTCCACCACGATGCGGTCCTGGGTGAGGGAGGAGTGCAGGAAGATCACGTGAGGCATCACGGTGGCCCCGAGGATGCCGGCTGCGAGCAGCACGCTCTCGGTCCCAGAAAACTGCGGCACAACCGCGTGGTAGGCCAGATCCATCCAATCCGGTTTGTCCAGGATCGTCTCGACCAGATAGCACAAAACGATGATTCCGAGCATGGCCGTGATCACCGCTTCCAGCGCCCGGAATCCACGCACCTGCAGGCTTAAAATGAGGAAGGTCGCCAGCGCCGTGAGCAACCCGGCCGCCCAGAGAGGGATGCTGAAAAGAAGATTGAATCCGATGGCGGCGCCGAGAAATTCGGCGAGGTCGGTTGCCATGGCCACCGCCTCCATCAGCACCCACATCACCCATACGATCGACCGGGGAAAGTGCAGCCGGCAGAGCTCTGCCAGGTTGCGGCCGGTGGCTATGCCAAGCTTGGCGGACAGCGCCTGGATCAGCATGGCCATCAGGTTGCTGCAGACCACCACCCACAGCAGGGTGTAGCCGAACTTGGCCCCGCCCTCGATGTTGGTGGCAAAATTGCCCGGGTCGACGTAGGCGATGCTGGCGATGAACGCCGGCCCGAAAAAGGGCATCAGGCGCGCCAGTCCTTTCTTGCGACTCGCCCCCGTGAGCACATCTGCGGCGGCGGAGATGGTCGCCGCATCGCTGTGCTGCCGCTGGTTGCCGGTCTGCTCTCCCATGCGTCCACCCCCCGGATAAATGCCGACCCCTGTGACGCGCAAATTTATACATTCGTGCGGCGGAAAGCAACCCGCTTTAATCCTTAGATCGGCTGCCGGACCGGCGGTGAAGCGTACCCGGTCCTTGCCCTCGCCTCCATCGCCAAGGTGCCGTCGCAGCGCATGGCGCGCAGACCGATCGTGCCGTTTTCTTCTCTTCGGCCAATCAGCTGCAGCGGCTGATCGACAAAGACCGGCGCTTTAGCTCGAAAACTGAACCAGGCAACAGGCGCTCCGGTCATGGTTGCGGCAAGGAGAGCCAGGCGTGTCGCTATCAGCGGGCCGTGCACGACAATAGCGGGATAGCGTTCCACCTCGCGCGCATAGTCGGCATCGTAATGGATGCGATGGCCGTTATAGGTCAGCGCCGAGTAGCGAAACAGTTCTTGCGTCTGCGGGCGCCATTCGCATGCCATTTCTCCATGCTCCGGCGGCATAAACGGCCGCACCTCCGGCATCGCCACCGGGCCGGGCGGATCAAGATAGACGAGCGTGCGCGTCTCGGTCCCCACCGCAGCGCCGGCCTGGTCGATCGAACACTGGATGGTTACGAAAAGCAGCGGTCCGGACCTTCCGCTTTTCTCTTCAATCGCCTCAATCCGTTCAATATATGTGGCCTCAAGGCCGCTGCGGAGTTCAGCGACGACCTCGATTTGGGAACCGGCAAACATTCGCCGTTCGAGACGGACCGCCGGCAGAAAATCCCCTCGCGCCGGGTGCCCATCCCTGCCGATCCGGCGGTTGGCGACCGATTCGCTGAAGAAATAGACCCAATGCCACGGCACGGGGACAGTGCCGGACATGCTGCCCCGGGGAAGATCAAGAAGGTCGGTCATCCGGTCGATCGCTGCCGGATCAAGCCAAATGGTCCTGCGGCGTGTTCGCCCGATCGCTTCGGAATAATTCTGAGTCGGCATGTTAAACCAGGCTTTCTGGTTTCGGCAATAAAACGGCCAGCAGGGCCATTCCGATCACCGCGCTCACCAGCGAGCCCGCCAGTATCCCCACCTTGGCGGCACTGAGCATGGCTCCCTGCAGGGCCAGCCCGGAGATGAAGATGGCCATGGTGAACCCGATGCCGGCTAAAAAGCCGCAGCCGCTCACCACCGCCCAGGTGACGCCGCTCGGCAGCCGGGCCAGCCCGCTCTTCACCGCGATCCAGCTGAACAGGAACACGCCGATCGGCTTGCCGATCACAAGCCCCATCATCACGGCCACCGCCACCGGCTCGGCAAGATCCGCCAGCTCGAAGCGCACCCCCGCATTCGCCAGGGCGAACAGCGGCATGATGGCAAACCCCACCCACGGGTGCAGGCCGGTTTCGAAGCGCTCGAGCGGCGCGATGGATCCGCGCGCCGCCCGCTCCATCTGGCGCAGCACGGCGTAGCGCTCATTGGCGGCGTGCCAGCCTTCCCCGCGCATGAAATGCAAGGCGTTGTCGATGATCAGGCCGAGGCGGCGCTCGCTGATCCGCGCCCGCGCAGGGGTCAGGAAACCGACGACGACCCCCGCGATGGTGGCATGGATGCCGGAGGCGTGCACCGCGTACCAGACCCACAGCGCCAGAAACAGGTAGATCGCCTTGTTGCGCACCCCCAGTCGCATGCAGCCGATGATGCTCGCGATGGCGACGAGGCTGGCGGCCAGGGCGGCCCAATGGACGTTGTCGGTGTAGCCGATGGCAACCACCAGGATGGCGCCGATGTCGTCGGCGATGGCGAGCGACAGCAGCATGATCCTCAGGCTCACGGGGATGCGGGATCCCAGCACCGCCAGGCAGCCCACCACGAAGGCGATGTCCGTCGCCATGGGGATGCCCCACCCGCGCCCGCCCGGGGACCCGTGCTGCAGCAGCAGGTAGGCTGCCGCGGGCACGATCATGCCGCCGAGCGCCGCAGCGAGCGGCAGCGCCGCGCGCCGGAGTTCGCGCAGTTCGCCCAGCACCAGCTCGCGTTTGACCTCCAGGCCGATCACATAAAAAAAGATCGCCATGAGAAAGTCGTTGATCCACTGCTGCACGGAGAACTCCAGCCGAAAACCGCCCAGCCGCAAACCGAACGGCTGCTGCCAGAATGCCAGAAAGGCATCGCCTAGCGGCGAGTTGGCGGCGGCCAGGGCGACGGCCGAAGCCGCCAGGAGCACCACCCCGCTGGCCGACTCGATGTGCATGAAGTGCCGGATCGGCGCGATGATGACGTGGATGGGCGCTCGAGGCAGAAGATCAGCCGTTTTTGAATTGCTCGCCATGAGGCTCCTACCTCATTTCTGGATATGCTTTCCGCGGGGACAAATGTCCGGACTGGGGCCGTATCGCTGTATAATATTTTTCCCCGCGGCTGTCTAAGGATGAAGGAATGCCCGCCAAAATCGGATACGCATTGACCGGGGTCATGTCCTTTAACCGCAGGAGCATGAGGTGCAGGTGGGTCGGAGAGCGCTCCGGGTAGGCGTTGGTACCGGTGCGGCCCAGAGTGGCGATCACCTGCCCGCCGGCCACCCGTTCGCCTAACGCGACCCGGATATCCTGAAGGTGCGCATAGTAGGCAAACAGCCCCAGGGCCGGGTGGTAGATCCAGACGTAATTGCCTCCGCGGTTTCCGTTTGCCGGCAGATCCGGCGTCCATTCCCCGGAGGTGGACAGCACGATCCCGTCGGCAAGGGCCAGGATCTCGACGGGTTTTCCGGTACGATCGTCGAGATGGTCCTGGTTGCCGTCGTAGACGAAGATGTCCTGGGCAGGGTGGCCGCTACGGCGGTTGGGGCCGACGAACTCGTAGCGGCTGGGTTTGTAGCCGCTCCCGTTCCTGCCCCCCACATGCTTCAGGCCATAGCCCTTCACGGGGAAAAACAGGCGCCCCTCAAACCGCTCGGCGGGGTAAACCTGCGGCAGCAGGTTCCCCCAGCGGCGGATTTCCTTCAGACCGTCTTCATACGAGATCTGGTCCTCCCGCACCCGCCGCTCGAACTGCTGCCAATCATCTTCCCCGCTGCCGACCGCCGGCAAGACGCACAGCAGGATAACACCCAGGCAGACCGCGCCCAGACGTGAGCGCTTTCCTTGATTAGCTGTCTTCATCGGCGAACCATCTCAGGTTGACCCGGGGCGCGGACCGGCAGTGCCACAGTGAAGGTGCTTCCGCCTCCCGGTAAGTTTGCGGCCGTGATGTCCCCGCCGTGGGCGCGGGCGACAGCGAGGGCGAAGCTCAGGCCCAGGCCCGCCCCGGTCTGGGAGCGGCTGGGGTCCCCGCGATAGAAGCGCTCGAAAACGTGCGGCAGGTCGCTCGCGGAGATGCCGGGGCCGGTGTCCTGCACCTCGATCTCCACCCGGTCGCCGGCCGGGGAGCGGACCGCAACCTCCACGCGGCCGCCCGCGCCGGTGTATTTGATGGCGTTGTCCAAAAGGTTCCCGACCATGCGCTGGACGAGGCGGATGTCGCCAGATAGTGCGAGGCGCTCCGGCCCGCGGCCGTCTAACGCAATCCCCTTTTCTTCCGCCGGGGCCTGGAACAGCCGGCAGGCATCCCGCACCAGTGCCGCAATGTCCATCTCGGCAAGCTCCGGCCGGGTGAGCCCGGCCTCGGTGCGGGAGATGAACAGCATGGTGTTGATCATCTCGATCAGCCGGTCGCACTCCTCGACGGCGCTCGCCGCCATGGCTTCGTAATCTTCCCCTGACCCGCTGCCCAGCAGCGCCAGCTCGGCCTGGCCCCGGATGCGGGTAATGGGGCTTTTCAGGTCGTGGGCGATGTTGTCGGTCATCTCCTTGATCCCGCTCACCAGGGTCTGGATGCGGTCGAGCATCTGGTTGAAGGTGACCGCGAGCCGGTCGATCTCGTCCTCCCGCCCGGTCACCGGCACGCGCTCGGTCAGGCTGCTGCCGGATATGCGGTGGGCCGTACGGGTGACATTTTCCACCCCCGCCAGCGCCCGCCGTGCCATGAACCAGCCGATCACCGCCGCCAGAACGAACAGCACCGCCATGATGCTCACAAAGGTCCTCTGGAAGGCGTCGATAATGCGTGTGAGGTCGTCCATGGCTTGGCCGAGGTGGACGATCAAGCCCGGGCCGAGCAGAGCGTACACCACTCGGATCTCGTGGCTGCGGTCCGTCGAGCGGACGGTGGCAAACAGCGGCTCGCCCTGTTCGAGCATACGGCTGATCGCCTCCGTCGAGACCGGGATGTTGTGAAAGTAGGACATGTTCGAGGACGAGAACACCCGGCCGTCGGGGTAGAGCAGTTGGATGAAAATCTTCTTTTCACCCGCCGCCTGGGATTCGAGCACGGCCTGGCGATTCACGGCCTCGATGCCCTGGCGCAGCATGACCGACGTAAAGGAGCGCACCTCGGCCGACAGGTCCTGGTCGGTGCGGCCCCGGATCGTGGAGGTGATCAGGTAATAGAAAAAAGCAAAGGCGATACCGGCGGAGACCAAAAAGATCCCTGCATACCAGAGGGTTAGACGGAACGCCAGGGTGTGGCGGAGGCTATACAGGCGCTTTAACAACATATCCGACCCCGCGCACGGTGTGGATGAGTTTGACGGGGAAGGCCTTGTCGACTTTCTCCCTCAGCTTGTAAATGCGCGACTCCACCACGTTGGTCTGGGGGTCGAAGTGGTAGTCCCAGACGTGCTCCATGATCATGGTTTTGGACACCACCCGTCCCGCGTTGCGCAGCAGGTACTCGAGCAGTGCGAACTCCAGGGGCTGGAGTTCGATCTGGGCCTCTCCCCGAAACACCTCGCGGGTGATGAGATTCATGGACAGATCCGCGAAGGACAGCCGGCTCGGTTCGACCGCGTCGGTACTTCGACGGATCAGCGCCTGCAGCCGGGCCAGGAGCTCCGTAAAAGCAAAGGGCTTGGCCAGATAATCGTCCGCGCCGGTCTGCAGACCCTTCACCCGGTCCTCCACCGTGCCCTTGGCGCTCAGCACGATGACCGGCGTCTTCACCTTCTCAGCGCGCAGGGCCTGGATGAGCGCAAGCCCGCTCAGTTTGGGGAGCATGACGTCGACGACCGCCGCGTCGTAGGGCTCGGTCAGGGCGAGATCAAGCCCAGCCTCGCCGTCCGCCGCATGATCGACGGCAAAGCCTTCGGCCTTCAGACCCTTCAGAATGAAGGAGGCAATTTTGGGGTCGTCTTCGACAAGAAGGATGCGCATGGATCCCACCGGATCAAGATTCGAAGCTGAAAGCTCAAAGCAAAGAATGATTGATTTCGTCAACCGTCATGACCGATTGCCGGGAGCTCGTCCGGCAATCGCTACCCAGCCGTCCTGCTGCCGGACGTCCATTGCTTCGAAATCCATGGCTATCATCCGGCCGACGACGAGGTTCTTGTTCTCCTCGATGATTCCCGAGCAGATGAAAATTCCGCCGGGTTTAAGCACCCTCGGGACGTCGTCGAGCAGCTCGAGGACGACATGCGTGAGGATGTTGGCGACGACGACGTCGAACCGGCCTTGGAAGGGCGCGGTGAGCGACCCTTGAACCAGGTGGAAGCGGTCCGCGCCGATCCCGTTGCGGCCCAGGTTCTGGGATGCGATGCGCACGGCCAGCTCGTCGCGGTCACCGCCGCACAGCCGCCCCGCGCCGAGTTTCCCGGCGGCGACCATCAGGATGCCGGAGCCGGTCCCGATGTCCAGAAACGAGTCCCCCGGTTTCAGCCCGGCCTCGATCAGCCGCACGCACAGGCAGGTCGTCGGGTGCGTGCCGGTTCCGAAGGCCATGCCGGGGTCGATTTCGATCACGATCTCGTCTGGCCGGGCATCATAATCGCGCCAGGAGGGCTTGACCACGATACGCTCGCCGATCTTCTGCGGCCAGAAGAACGCCTTCCAGGACTCGGCCCAGTCTTGCTCGTCCACCTGCCGGTAGCTGATGCGGTAGACGAGGCCGAGCTGGTTCCCCATTCGGGCGATTTCATTCTCCAGCTGCGCGCGGCGCCGGTCCAGCCGTTCATCCCCCGGCAGGTAGCCGATCACGGCGTGGGCATGCGGCCGCGCCACGGCATCCTCCGCCCATTCTTCGGCCGGCTCCAGGCCCGGGTCCTCCACCACCACGCCCTGCAGGTCGAAATCGAAGAACACCCCCGCAATCAGGTCGCCGGCAAGCCCCGCGTCGGGGTGGTCGAACGTTATTTTGGCTTCGATAAATTTCATGGACAAAAAACGCGGAGACCCGGCGGCTCGAAAAGAACTGGCCCCTCCGTGCAGTTGCGTCTTGCACGCAGCGGGCGCTGAAGCGGTTTACCTCCGCGTTTCCGCCTGGGGACAAACTTGGCCGGCACACTACAAGACGTTGGATTCATATAATTTTTTTATTTCTTATCCACGTCGACTGTTGATCCCATCATTACACAAATCGCTTACACAAATCCAGAGAAAGATGACTGCCGGTTAGGATACACTGGGTCGGGGTTAGTTCAAAGCTACTTGCCCTTCGTACATGAAAATACGGTCTTCACTGTATTCCATTGATGCCCAACCTTGTCCTATTGGCAATACAGACGACCTCTTTCCGGAGGAATCCATGTTCTGGACCGAAATCGTGATCAGTGTATGGCTTGGGTGCACTCATAGCACTGCTCACTCTCGTAGTGGGTGTAGCGCTTTCAGGAAGAAACTTATGGGAGCCCTAAATGGCTCCGGACGCGGCTCATCAAAAAAGGAGGTACCGATCGATGTGCACCATTGACATGCAGACCTGGCTCGACAAATTTTTTTCCGGCAATGGCGTCCCCCGACCCAACGTCAGACTCAAGACGCTGGCTGATATTATCACTTATGCCACGGCAAGCCCGGCTGGAATTTCGGTTGATTTCCATCCTATGTGCTGGAGACGACCGAATAGAAAGACCTGCCGAGGCGCATTGGAAATCGAGTTGATGACGGAAAATGATGAGATTCACTGGACCTGCCCGGTGTGCGGGGATAAAGGGACAATTAATGGGTGGCAAGGTGAGCTTTGGGATATGACGAACACTCAACCGGAGGCATGCATCATCCTGCAATAACCCGGTGCCCTGCCTAGAAGTGGTTTCATAACCCCGTCTGACGCCCGATGGTCCCGCCATGGCGGGATTGCTGGCCTCTCGAAATGCTCACAACCTGCCATGGTTGCTGCGCTTTCGAATCGGCCCTGCCTTGCCCTCGGGCGTGATCCGAGGATGTGAAACCACTTCTAAGCACTCTGGCACGGAAATGTACAGAGCAACAGGAGAAACCAGCAACACGATCCCACCAACAAATGTAGCGACTGCAACAATACTTAATCCTGTTGCGTGGTTTTGGCCCCACCCTGGGAGTCGAATTTTTCCTTCGGTGGATTAAAGTAGCCGAAGATGAGTTTGGGGAATTCGCGCCGGATTTCCCGGAGCAGCACCGGCATCCCCATCGGTGTTCCCAGAGGCGCGGCGGCGGCCATGGACTTCCAGTAGCGCAGTGGGTCGAAGTTGAGGTTGCGCCACTGAATCATGCGGACGGGATGCTCAGCCATGAAGGCACAGAAGGCCTCGGCCTCGGCGGGCGTGTCCGTAAAGCCGGGCGAGTTGAGGTAGTTGATCGAGACGAATTTGCCCTTTGCGAGGGCGGTGTCGATGCTGCGCAGCACGTCGTCGAAGATGTACCCCCGGGGCCGGAAATAGGCCTCGTAGCACTCCCGGCGCACGCTGTTCATGCTGACGCGGATGCTGTCGAGACCCGCGTCGCACAGCCGCCCGACGGCCTCCGGAAGGCTTGCGTTGGTGTTGAGGTTGATGGTGCCGCGGCCGGTTTTGGAACGGATAAGCCGGATGGCGGGTTCAATGGCACGCGCGGCGGAAAGCGGCTCGCCTTCGCATCCCTGCCCGAAGCTCACGACGGCTTTTTTCACCCGCCCGATGTGAAACAAGGCAACCTCCGCGATCTCCGCGGAGGTTGGGGTGAAGGCGATCCGCTCCTGGGTGCAGCTGATACCGCTTCTCTTCTGCAGCGACAGGCAGCCGAGGCAGCGGGCGTTGCAGGTCTTGGCCGTTGGAAGCGGGGCCTCATAGCGGCCCAGGAAGAAGTTTTTCCCGGCCGGGCAGCCGTAGCGCAGGGCGCAGGTTTCCAGGTGCTGCCTCAGGCGGTTGGCGGGCATGCGCCGGCGCACGGCCCGAACGCCGGCGCTGACATCCGCGGGGTTCATGCGTCGCAGGTCCTGGCGCGGTTCGGTGTCGACGCGGATCGCGGCCGAGCGGAACCGGCCGCGGTGCCAGCCCGCCGCGCCGTAAGAAAAAAGCGGCAGCAGCCGCGCCCGGCTGCGTTCGCGGAAGGCGCTGACGTGGGTGATGACGTAGCCCGGCGAATTGAAGACCGCCACGGGGAAAATGGCCTCACCCGGCGCGTGCGGGTTTTCGTCCAGCTGCTCGAACTCGCCGGCGGCGATATTGAAGAGCACCGGCTCCCGGTCGGGCAGGTACATGAGCTCGCTGCCGTAAGGCGCTGCAATGGACTCGGCAACCGTGAGCGGTGCAAGACACCCACCGGCCATCCCCGCCGCGGCATAGCCCGGAAGATCGAAGATGGCGCCGTTTTCGTCGGCTACGACGGCCGCAGCCAGTTCATTTCTTCAGTTGCTTCACGCGGCTCACTCAGTAATCGTCGGGTCAATTGAGGAAATCCACTATAACTGGCGCAATAGTTTTCGTGTCACTACTCAGCTATCTGAAATCACTTTTAACTACGAAATGCGCGAATAGCTAAAGTGCTTGATGAACGAACCGCTCGTGTTCGAGTTTCTGGTAATGGCCAAGGTTAAACCATAAGCTTAAATGTTTCGTATCCTGCTCGTCGCGAATGAACATCACGCAGCGCGACCCTCGGCCGTCCGCCTTGATCACGAAGGGCTGCGGCAGGCGCACATGGGCGGCGTAGCCGGTTTCCGTCGTCCGCGGTTGCGCACCGAGCCAGGCCCAGTCCAGGCGGTCGCCCTTGTCGGGGTTGACGGTACAGTAAGTGATTTCCAGGGTTGTAATGTTGTGAAAAAAGTGCGACCCCTGAGAGGGCTCGACCTTGAGCTCCGGCGCCGTGGTCTCCACCATGGCGCCCACCCCGCAGATCTCCGCCCAGCTGACCGGGATCCCCAGCCAACGGTCGGCCGAACCCCAGCGCCCCGGCCCGATCAGGAGGTATTTGCGCCCCTGCTTGACCAGGTGGGCGTTGAGCTGCCCGAGCTCCCGGGCGATCTCGGGGGTCCGGCGCACATCGAAGGCCTCCGGTTTCACGTAGACGATGTCGGCGATCTCGGTCTTCTCCCCGTTGCCGAGGGACTGGGAGGAGGTGCAGAACGCGCCGGCGGCCTCCTCTTCGCGGATGGTTACCTGCACGAGCTCGGAGCGCGCCGTCATGGGCCGCACCTGGAGAAAGGCGAACTCGGGCGGCCCGCCCGTGATCTGCCTCAGATTCACGGAGAACTCGATCTCGACCGGGCTGCCGATCCCCTCCTGCCCCAACGCCAGCGCATCCGACAACAGCGGCGCCAGCGGGAAAAGGCCAAATTTGAGCACCGGGGAGAAGGTCAACACCGGGTGCCCGGCCGGGTCGTAGCTGTCCCGGATGCGTCCTTCGTCGGGCAGGAAATTACCGGCCAGCGCCATCACGGCCGGGTCGGCGGCGGCATCGGACACCTCGCGTTTTTCGAGGTTGGCGTCCTCGCTGATCCCCAGCACCGGGTAAGGGCCGCCGAGCCTGAGGCTGTAGAAGAAACGCTGGGAGTTCTCGAGAATGTCGTTCACGGTCGAGCGCTGGGGCAGGACCTGCGGGTGCCGGGGCGAGAACCGCAGGGACTTTTCGCCCTCCATGACGGTCTTGCCCAGCCCCAGGGCGACCGCCGCGATCCCCTCCTCGGGTTTCATCTGGCCAAACGGGTAATAGTTGTAGGACTGGGCCACGCCGGAGATCGCCGGGTAGAAATTCCGGCCGCAGGGCTCGCCCACCAGTTGCTGGATGATCACGGCCATCTTCTCCTCCTCGGTGCGGTGGCCGACCCGCCGGGAGAAGGCCTTGGGGCTTTGAAAGTAGGTGGACGCGTAGACCAGCTTGATGGCGGCGATGAGCTGTTTCAAGCGCATGTCCAGGCTCGGGTGGTCGTTGGGAAGCATGTACGTGCGATAGAGACCGGCGTAAGCCCGGAACTTGGCGTCCTCGAGCAGGCTCGACGAGCGCACCGCCAGGGGGTAGGTGATCCGCGCCAGGTAGGCGCGCAGATCGTCGGCGATCGGCTGCGGGAAGGCCGCCTTTTCAAACGCCGCCGCCACCTCCGCATCCGGCGCGTCGTGGGTGGCGAAATGTTTCAGGTCGTTTTCGTCGACAAAGGCGTCGAACCCGTCGGTGGTGATCACCAGCGACTGGGGGATACCGAGCTTGATCCCCTGGTAGGTCTTGTGGATGTCCGTGACGCGCTGCAGCAGGTTGGCCATGAAGGCCAGGCCCCGGGCCTTGCCCCCGAGACTGCCCTTGCCGATCTTGAAAAAATCCGTGTCCAGGTCGAAGCCGCCGGCCTCGAAGTTCACCACGACGCCTTTCTGTCGCCGGCTGCGGCGGGCGTGGATGATCGAAACCAGGTACCGGCGGTGGCTCTCGACATCCTGGAAGTCCGCGTCGCGCAGCGGCCGCATCTTGCTCGCCAGCATGATCTCGGTGCGGGCGAAGAGCCAGCGCGAGAAGTCGTTGCGGTTGCAGTGGTGGACGAACGAATCCTCCGGGATTTCGGCCATCAGGTTTTCCAGGCTGCGCAGGGTGGAGACCCGGGCGATCTCCTCGCCGGTCGGCCGGCGGAAGACGAAATCGCCGAAGCCGAGGTGGTCCCTGAAAAAAGCGTGAACCTCCTCGTGCAGGCTGGGGGAATGCTTGCAGACGAAGTTGGCCGGGATGCCGGCGGCGCGCTCCGCGTTGGAGGAGTCGGCGCTGGTGAGCAGCAGCGGGATGTCGAACCGTTCGCGCTTGATGCGCTTGAGGAACTCGATCCCGGCGGCGTCGTCGGGCTTGCCGTTGCGGGGATAGCGCACGTCGGAGATCACCCCCAGGATGTACGGCTGGTAGGTCTCGTAGAGGTGCAGCGCCTCCTCGTAGTCTTCGGCCACCAGGATCTTCGGCCGGGCGCGCATGGTGAGCAGCCGGTGCTCTTCGTTCAGCCCCTCCTCCAGCACGGCCTGGGTCTGGGAGACCACCTCCTTGTAGAGCAGCGGCAGCAGGGATGAGATGTAGATGGGGGAGTCCTCCACGAACAGGATGACCCGGATCCCCGCCGAGGAGGTGTCGTGGCCGACGTTCAGCCGGTCTTCCGCGCTCTTGATCAGGGAGACCAGCAGGTCCGTGTTCCCGGACCAGACGAACGTCCGATCCGTCCCGGGCGGCTTGGGGGCCTCCAGCTCGGATGCGGACGATGCATCGGCCTGGTGGCGCAGGTGCACCACCGGCAGGTCCGGGTCGCGCTGCTTGATGGCGCGGCCCAGCTCGTAGGCGTCCGTGTCCGCCAGGTGCAGCATGGTGAGCACCAGGTCGTATTTTCGGCCGGTCAGCGCGGCCAGGGCGGCGGCAACCGTCGGCACCCAGGTGATGCGCGGCGGGTTGCTCAGGTTCAGGCCGCGGTATTCATTGATGATGCGCTCGGACAGCCGGCAGTCCTCCTCCATGATCCAGGCGTCGTAGGGAGTCGAAACAAGCAGCACGTCCCGCACCTTGCGGGCCATGAGTTCATGGAAGATCTTGAACTTCGGATCGAAGTCCTGCGCAAAACTTTCGATGGGAAGCGTCATGCGGGTTGTCCTTTTAGGATTGCTGGCCAAAACCGGTGCGGAGCAAGGAGTCCCGGCTGATCATGCCTTTGAATTTGCCCTCGGAATCGAGCACGGGAAGACGCTTGATCCCTTTTTGAGTCATGAGCGCTATAGCTTCATCCACGGGGGTCGTCTCCTGCACCTTGACGATGTTCGTGTTCATCACCTCGGCGGCCGTTTTCGCCTGCAGATGATCTTTGAGCTCCCGGTGGCGTTTGCCCCGCTCGGAAAAAGGAACGATGCTCAGAAACTGGTCCCAGATGGCATCCGAAAAGTTCGGGGAGAAAGCGACCAGAAGGTCCCGGTCCGAAATCAACCCCAGGAAACGGCCATCCTTGTCCACCACCGCGATCCGCTGGATGTCGTTGGAGTCGATCAACCGGATGACTTCATCCACCGAGGTTTCGGGCAAGACCGTGTGCGTGTCCCTGCGCATGATGTCGGAAACGGTGCGCGCATCCCCGACGGTGACGTTCTGTTGTTTGAACGCGTCCCAGTCCGGCGCCTCCTGCATGATCGTACGGAAAATATCCAACCGTGAGAGCATGCCCGTGAGCCGCCCTCCGGCGTCAACGACGGGAAGGCGTTTGACGCGCTTGCTCAGCATGAGGTCGACGGCCTCCTTCACGAATTGATCCTGCCCGATGACGATGACCGGGGATGTCATTACCTCCTTGGCGCTCTTCGCGGCGAGCGCCGCAAGGACCGCGTCGAGCTTCGCGCTGCCGGATGCCGCCAGGAGCCCAAGGCGCATGGGCATTTTCCCCTTGTAGATCAAATCCCCTTGGGTGATGACCCCTGCCGGCCGGTCCGCATCGTCCACCACCGGCACTCCGGTAAAAATAGACGAGAGCAACTGCCGGACCACCTGGTCCAACGGGGTCGCGAGAGACACTTTCCGGGGATCGGGCGTCATGATATTCCGGACCTTGATCTGCTTGGGTACGAGCTGCTTGCGGGTCTTGTGCGAAACCACATCCAGGTGATGCACCGCTACAATACCCTCTGTAACCATCGCCTCGACCTCGGGCAGCACCCGCTCGATTTCGGAGGCGGGCAGCACGATCGCGATGCGCAGCGGCATGTTGTAGGAGAGAATTTCGAGCCTTCCCGTCGCAACCTCGCCACTCTCATAACAGCCGTCGATCGCCCGCGTGACCAGGCATCGCGCCGCAATCTTAAGATCGTGCACGTACTGCACGATGGTCTCGTCGAGCGGCCGCCCCTTCCAGCGGGTCTTTTCGCTCGTGAAGATCTCGATCACTTTATACTGCAGCATAAAAGGCCTCCTCTACCTGAGCTTCACCATCCACATGCCCAGGAGCACCAGCGCGACCCCCAGCAGGTTGTTGGCAGCGAAGTTCAGCAACGCCGCCAGGCTGTCCCGCGCATCCAGAGCGCTCGCGGTTTCCAGGGCGTATGTCGAAAACGTCGTCAAGCCTCCGAGAAAGCCCGTCAAAAAGAATAGCCGCATCGAGGGAGTCATGATGCCACTGCCGCGCTCGGATAGGGCAAAGGCGAAGCCGATGAAAAAGCAGCCGACGAGATTCACTGCGAGCGTCCCCCAGGGGAAACGGCTGCCCAAAAGCTTCACTGCCAGCAACGAGGCCCCATACCGGCTGAGCGCCCCGATACCTCCTCCCACCATCACCAACAATACGCTTGTCATTGGTTCCGTTCACCCCACCGTGCGCTGCTCAATTGAAGAACCCTGCAGCAGGCTGCGGGATTAGCGCCCGCTGTTGCGGCTCACGAAAATTTTACCCTTCCGCGGGCAGCCCCCAGGTGCTTTGTACGCCATTCATTCTCTCAGAGCAATGCTCCAGGCCTTGATCAGCTCGTAAAAAGCTATCCGAATCGATGGCTTTGTAAAGAGGCCAAGTTCAAGGCGCGCGAAGCGCGTGGAGTGAGGCGTACTTCCTGTACGCCGCAGCGACAACGCGCTGAAGCGCAACGCCGAAATTGGACTATTTACAAAGCCATCAGGCCTTGCTTTGCAAACGGCCTCGATCTACAAGGGTGTTGAAATGAGTTTTCCCGGATCGACTGCATCGAGAGGGGCATCCCGTGATCAAGTTCGAGCAGGAAACGGTTTACGCGCATTTCTCGCTGCCCTCGGGTGAACGGGTTGAAGCCCCCATTGAAATCCGGGTCAACCCGATCACCGGGCGCACCAGCCGCATCGCCTTCAGCCGGACGGGAGAACGCGAAGCGGCCACGGATTCGTTTCCGGCTCCGCCGCCGTTTGCCGGGGAGACCGCCGCCTGTCCTTTTTGCTCGATCAATCTGCCCGCCAGGACCCCGCAGCTGGTGAAAACCGATGAAGCCTCGGGGCGCCTGATCCGAGGTGCGTCGGTCCTGTTCCCGAACCTGTTTCCCTATGGCGCCCATTCCGCGGTGAGCCTGTTCGACGACCGGCATTTCGTGGAGATCGGGACAGCCTCGCCCGCCTCTTACGCCAACTGCTTCCTCAATTCCGCAGAATACCTCCGGCGGGTGCTGGCCCAAGACCCTGAGGCCGTTTTCATGGCCATCACCCAGAACCACCTGCCCTCCGCCGGCGGATCGCTCCTGCACCCACACCTTCAAATTCAGGCGGACCGGATCGCCTCGAACCATCAGCGCTTCCTGAAAAAAAGGGCCTTGGAACATTTCCGGCAAACCGACCGACTTCTGCTCTCCGATTACCTGCGCCGCGAGAAAGCCCAGCACCAGAGGTACATCGGAGCCACGGGCGCCTGGGAGTGGCTGGCGGCGTTTGCGCCGGAAGGTTTTTTCGAAATCTGGGGCATCCTGCCGCAGGTGATCTCTCTGTTGCAGATGACCACCGCCGCCTGGGAAAGTTTGGCGCAGGGCGTTCTCAACACCCAGCGGTATTATCGCAGCCTGAACCGCAACGGGTACAACCTCGGCCTGCTGGCCATCGAGGAGGAGACGAGCACACTTGAACTGCGAATCGTCATCCTGGCCCGGTCCAACTATGCCCCATGGGTGCGCAACGACCACACCGGCTTCGAGGTCATGCTGGGCGACATGGCCACCTTCACCGCTCCCGAAGATACAGCAACCGCAGCGCGGCCGTTTTGGAATCAAACGGAATCAACTCGCTGACGAAATCAGCCAAGCGCCGCAGCCATGGTTCAGTTTTTCAACACCCTGCTAGACGAGGCCCATCCCTAGGGCGGCGGCCAGAAGCAGCAGCATGCCCCCCACCGTTACCTGAATTCCCCGCATGGTGACTTTTTTCAGCATCCGCTTGCCGATGAAGGCCCCCAGGAAAGCCGCCAGCGAACCCGCAACCACAAGCCCGGCGATGCCCTGATTCTGCAGCGCCGCAAGCTGTTTTGAAAAAAGCATGATCCCATAGACCGCAAGCCGCGACACATCGATGGCGACCGCGCAAAGCACCCCGGTACCGACAAAGGCCTCCTTCACCAACCCGGCGCGCAGGAGGAAGGCCGAACGCAGGGCGCCCTGGTGGCCGGAAAGACCCCCGAAGAAGCCCGAGATGAGACCGCCCAGGGCAATGAAGCGGGTGTCGAAGGATAGCTTTTCAAACCTGGATGACAACTCGATCAGCGCAAAACTGAGGACCAGCACCGCCACCACGAGTTTGACCGGAGTGACCGCAAAGCTCCTGCCGCCCCAAGTGTACTCGAAAACCGGAGCCAGCCCGGCAAAATAGTTCAGCAGCAGAGCCCCGAACACAGCCGCCACGGCGGCCGGGAGAGCAAATTTCAGAACGATGCCGAAGTCGGCATTTCGGCCGACGAGGACCGCCTTGAAGATGTTGTTCGCCAGGTGCACGACCGCCGTCGCTCCCACGGCGATCTCCACCGGGAAGAAGAGGGCGAAAGCCGGCATGAGGAGGGTCCCCAGCCCGAACCCCGAGAAAAAAGTCAGCCCGGATACCACGAGCGCTACGACGCATATGACGATATAGTTCACTTGCTTCTCACGGTGTGGAGCCTGCTTCGGATACGGCAGTTGCATTTCAAACCGCTCAGTTGAGTGGTTAGGGTGGTTAATAGGAAATTTTTCGCCAGAAGTCCTCACGATGCTTACTATTTTGCAAAGCGAAGCGTCAACCGGTGTTGAAGGCGTCGAACCCTCTGCTTATGACCGAAGGAAATACCCAATGCGTGATATACGAAAAATCCGGAAAATGTTCAAAGGCCAACCCACCATCGAGGGTGCGGGGGTGCACTTGAAACGCGCTTTCGGCTTCGACGAGGCCCCGCTGTTCGACCCGTTTCTCATGTTGGACGATTTTCGAGGGGACAAGCCGGAACACTACATCAAGGGCTTCCCGTGGCACCCGCACCGCGGGATCGAGACCGTCACCTACATGCTGCACGGCCAGGTGGACCACGGCGACAGCTTGGGGAACAAAGGCGTGATCCGCCCCGGCGATGTCCAGTGGATGACGGCGGGCAGTGGCATCATCCATCAGGAGATGCCCAAAGGCGACCCAAAAGGTCTGATGGGAGGCTTTCAGCTCTGGGCCAATCTGCCGGCTTCGCAAAAAATGATGGATCCGCTCTACCGGGACGTGACAAGAGGGAACATCCCGGTGGTCAGCCTGAAAAACGGGGTTGAAATCCGGATCATCTGCGGCGACCTCGCTGGAACGAAGGGTCCTGTTAAGGACATCGTCATCGACCCGCAATACCTCGACGTCTCCATCCCGCGCGACTCGGAATTCATCCACACAGTAAAGCGCGGGCACACCGCATTTGCCTACATTTTTGAAGGCAGCGGCCGGTTCGACGACCAGAAAGCAACATCGGCGGCCGGCGGGAGCCTGATCCTTTTTGCAGACGGAGACCAGATAGCGGTGACGACACGGGAGGAGCCGGTGCGGTTTCTCTTGATTTCAGGAAAACCCATCGGCGAGCCGGTGGCCTGGCGCGGGCCCATCGTGATGAACACCCAAGCGGAACTGAAAACCGCCTTCGAGGAATTTAGCAACGGGACCTTCATCAAGCACAGATGACGGTTGCTACCAGCTCCGAATAAATTTTTTGCCGTCCCTGAGCTCGCCGCGGACCTTTTCCATGTGCCGCAGGGGGGCGATCTCGCGCTCGAGGTCCATGGGCGAGATGTTCAAGCATTCGACCAGGTGCTCGGGCGGTGCACCACCTGTCTTCTCCAGTATGTCCAGTATTTTTCGCTGAAGTTCGGTCAGATCGAACTTGCCGCCGGCCTCCCTGCCGAAAGACTTGGCGCTGTGCACCGCCCAGGGATCACAGGCTTTGGCCGGCGACAGCGTATCCATGTAACAGTCTTCGCAGAGTGTTCGCCCCAGATGCTGCCGCTCTTCCCCTTCAACAATCGATGCTTCGCAACGCGCGCATTTCATAATTCAACCCCCTGTCTTACGATTTGATATGTCGCTCGCTGTGGTAGGTTGCGATGATTCCGGCTGAACACGTCAGGACCGCACCAACCAGCGTCAGCCCATCTAGAGTTTCCCCCCAGATCAACCATCCCAAAAGTGCGGCAAAGACCACGTTCGCGTAGTTAAACGGCCCCACCTGTCCGGCCGGGGCCAGGCTGTATCCCTTGGTCTGGCACATCTGGGCCATGATCGCCAGAATCCCCAGCACGCAAAGCATCCCCGGCAAACGGCCGGTGGGGTTTTGCCATGTCCATACAAGCGGAACGGCTGACATGAGAGTGCTGAACGCGGTGAAGTAGAATACGACGCGCACGACCGGCTCGGTGACGGTCATGCGGCGAATGCCCACTATGGCGAGCGCCGCCAGCAGGCCGCTGGCAAGCCCTACGAGCCCGGCCGCTTGAAACATGCCGATACCCGGCTTGAGCACCAGGGCTATGCCGATACCCCCCACGATCACTGCGATCTTCGTCCGCCGGCTGACCGGCTCCTTCAACCAGATCCACTCGATGATCGGGGTGAAGATCGGCAACGTGTAACATAGAAGCATGGCATCTGCCAACCGCAGCAGCTTCAACGCGATGAAAAAGCAATACATGGCACCCAAGCCGGCCAAGGCGCGCAGCAGGTGTAGGTGCAGGCAGCTGGTTTTGAGGCTCAGGTTCCGGTGGCGGATCAGCAGCCATGGCAGCAGGAACACCATAGCCACCGCGTTGCGGAAAAAGACGACGACCTCGCTGGGCAGCTCCGCCGATACGGCTTTCACAAGAGCCCCGACCCCGGCGAACAGCAGGGCCGACGTGAGCACCAACAACCCGCCCGCTGCGGGTCGATTGCGGCGGGCGGCATCCAATGCCGGCGGTTCCATGGGCTAAGGCTTCTCTTCCGCCAGGGTGCCGAGGGCTATCGGCTTGACCGGCATACGCACCGATGGCACGGGAATGCGGGCAAGCGGCTTGCCCGTGAGCGCCGCCAGCACGTCCAGAAGAATGGTTTTGCAAGTGCTGCCCTGGCAGATGCCCATGCCGCAGCGCGTGGCTTTTTTCACACCGGCCGGCGCTTCGAAGCCCTCAGCCACGGCCCGGCGCACGTCCCCGAGGCTCACCCCCTCGCAGCGGCAAACAAGAACCTCATCCGCCAGGCTGCGGATCCATCCGGCCAGGTATGCCGGCGGAAACATGTACTGAGAATTGAAATAGCGCGCGAACGCCATCTGTCGCCGCCGCATTTTCTTGAGCGCGCGGATCTCCTCTCGCATCTCATCTGGTTTCAACAGGCCCATCCGCCGCAGGATCCCAAGACCGGCCAGTCGGCCCTCGGTCAGGGATTTGGCCGCCCCGCCGACCGCCGTGACCTCACCGGCGGCATGGATGCCGTTGACACTGGTCTCAAGGTCCTCGTTCACTTGCACGACCCAGCCGCCCAGTTGCGAATCAAAGGCCAACCCGCAGCCGGCAAGCTGGGCCAGTTCGACGTTGGCGGTGAAGCCGAATCCCGCGGCCAAGCTGTCGGCGGGATAGACCGATTCGCTGCCGGGGATCCCATTTCCATTTTTGTCCACCTGCACGGCCACCACCTCGCGCAGGCTGTCATCTCCCCGGCCTTCGAGGATGCGGGCAGCGTTGTGCACAGCAGTGCCGGCAAGCCGCAGCCGGGTCAGCATGGCGCCGCCCTGCGCAAACTTGGCGAACTGCCGGGCCAGAAGAACCGGGGGCGGCATCCGCCGGTAAAAAGACGCTTCGTTCAGGACGGCCGGCACGCGGCCGCCGCTCTTTTGAATGTCGCGGGCAACAGCGGTCAGGAAAAGCCCGGCGCCGCCCACCAGTATCTGCCTTGCCGGAAGGATGCCCGACTGTTTGATGAGGATCTGGACGGCTCCGGTGGATATGACACCGGGAAGCGTCCAGCCGTTGAAAGGCATGAACCGCTCGCGGGCTCCGGTGGCGAGTAGGAGCCGCTCGCAGTGCACGGTGGCAAGCTCGCTGTTTTCCCATGCCACCAGTAGTTCAGGCCCGGCCTCAATACCGATTACCTCCGCGCGGCTAGCGATGGCAACGGAGGATCGGGGCAGGTGCTCGATCAGGCTCAGCCCCCGGCGTCGGATCCCGTCGCTCCAGAATCCCCCCGAGCGCCTGCCCCCGCGCAGGTACTGCCCGCCGGCGTGCAGGTTGTCGTCCAGCACCAGCACGTTGGCCCCGTGGCGGCCCAGCACATCGGCCGCAGCGGCGCCGGCGAGCCCGCCACCGACGATGGCGACATCGACACGTCTATCGGCCATCGGTGCAAATCTCCATGCCGTCCCGGACCTCGGTCATGCAGGCGCGTTGGTCGGGCAAACCGTCCACCATCACCCGGCACTCCTGACAGACCCCCATGCCGCAGAAGCCGCCACGAGCGGATTCTGTTAATTTCTTTGAGGCAGGTCGGAGAGCAACGATTCCTTCGGCGCAGAGGACGGCAAAAAGTGTTTCCCCGGAATAGGCCACAACCGGCCGACCGTTCACCGTGAGCATCACACGCTTTCCGCGGTGATGGTTTTTGATCCTTATGCCGCTCATGCCGTTCTCTCTTGAAACCGTTCCAGCCGAAAATCTCCCAAAGGGAATTGCGTCCGCCCCGTGGCGATCAGATCGGCGATCAGCTCGCCCGTGATGGGCGAAAGCGCGATGCCGTCGCCTTCGTGTCCGGCCGCCATGATGAACCCTTCCAGTCCCGCCACCTTCCCCAGGATCGGCAAGCCGTCCGGCGTGTAGGGCCGCAGCCCCCCGAAGGTGCGGATCACGGGCACGTGGGTGAGGGCCGGAATGACGGAAACGATCCGGCATGCGATCGTGCGGATGCCCTCGAAGGTGGTGCGGCGGTCGAAGCCCACAAACTCGCGGGTCGAGCCGATCAGGATGTTGCCGCTGTCGGCCTGCTCGAGGGAAAAGCCCATTCCCCCGGTGGCGGCAAGCTCCGGCTTGAACTTGGCCGCCACGTACTGGGCGGAGATAAGGCAGTGGCGAATCAGCGGGGCGGTGGAAGCCGTGACAACGATCTGCCCGCGGCGCGGCGTGATCGGAATTTCCAGGCCGGCCAAGCGCCCTGCCTCGGCCGCCAGGGCACCGGCCGCATTGATGACAAGAGGGGTGTTGATGCGGTGTCCGGAGGTGGCGACGCTTCGCACCTTGCCGGACTGGATCTCGATGTCCGTAACAGCCTCGCCGGTCAGAATCTGCGCTCCGTCGGCCTTAGCAGCTTTTAAGAAAGCGAAGGTGAGGGCGTAAGGATTCACCTGGGCATCCATCGCGCAATAGGTGGCGGCGATCACCCTCTCCGACAGGCAGGGCTCGCGGCGCCGCGCCTCATCGCCGTCGATCAGTTCGACATCGAGGCCGCAGGTGCGCTGCTCCGCCACAAAAAGCCGCATGGCGGCGAGTTCCGCCTCGCTCTCGATGAGGCACATGCCGCCGGGGTTCTTGAACTCCATTCCGCTTCCCAGCTGATCCTTCAGGCGGTCGAAACGGCTGCGGCTTTCCAGGGCGAGCTTCAAGTGCAGGCCGGGTTTCTTCGACTGCAGGAACACCAGACCGTCGCAGGCCCCCGAGCTGCCGGCCGCCGGATCGCTCTTTTCGACGAGCAGCGGTTTGATCCCATGGCGGGTGAGGTGGAACGCGATGGAAGCACCGATAACGCCGGCGCCGATGATGAGGACATCTGCCGTCTTGGGCCCCACGGAAAAGGCCTCCCTCAGGTTCCCTGAGCGGCAGCCGATGGTTGCACTGCAGCCGAGCGGTTTTCCAGGTAGGACCACGCCCAGGTTCCCAGCCCGGCACAGAGCCCGATGAGGATATAGATCTCATCGGCAAACACCAGGAAACAGGCCGCAGCGACAAGAAGGATGCGCTGGATGGGCTTGAGGGGTGCGAAGAGCTGCCCGATCACCCCGGCGGACAGGCAGATCACCCCGAAGACCGTCGTCGCCAAGGTCAAAACGATCTGCCAGGGGGTGCCGTTCAGGAGCAGTTCCGGCTGGAAGACGAAGGCGAAGGGCACCAGGAACCCGGCGATCCCCAGCTTGAAGCCCTCTATTCCGGTGGCCATGGGCGGGGCGCCGGCGATGTTGGCGGCGGCAAAAGCGGTGACGGCGTCGGGCGGGGTCATGTCGGCCAGCACTGCATAGTAGAAAACGAAAAAATGCGCGGCCAGGGCCGGCACGCCGAACTTGCTCAGGGCATAGGCTCCGACGGTAACAGCGATGATGTAGGCGGCGGTCGTGGGGATCCCGGTCCCGAGCACGCTTACGACGAGGAACACCAGGACCAGCACCACGAGCAGCGAGTTCAACGAATACGAAACCAGGATGGAGCCGAAGGATAGGGCAACGCCGGTGTGGGTCAAGACGCCCACGACCATGCCGGAGCCGGCCAGGACCGCAGCGATCAGGCCGCAATTGACCAGCGACCCGAAGAGGATCTCCATGAACTTTTTCGGGGTGAGCCAGGTCTTGCGGTCGAGAAAACTCAACAGGAGAGTGATCCAGATGGTGTGAAATGCCGCCTTGGAGGGCGAGTAGCCATAGGCCAGCAACCCCACCACCGTCAGAAATGGAAGAAAAAAATAGCCGTGTCGAATGAGACGGCGAAACGCCGGCCGCTCCGCCCGATCGATGGGCTGAATGCCGCGCTTGAGCGCAATGAAGTGCACCATGCAGAAGACACCCAAGTAATAAAGCAGGGCCGGGATGACCGCCACCTTGATGATGGTGAAGTAGGGCACGCCCGTCACTTCGGACATGATGAAGGAGCCGGCCCCCATGATGGGTGGCATGATCTGGCCGCCGATGCCCGCCACGGTTTCGATGGCCGCGGCCTGCTTGGCGGAGTAACCGCTGCGCTTCATGAGGGGGATCGAGAAGGAGCCGGTGGCGTAGACGTTGGCCACGGTGGAGCCGGAGACGGTTCCGTAGAGGGCGGAGGAGACGACGGCGATCTTGGCCGCCCCACCCCGCGCCCAGCCGGCCGCCCAGCCCGCGACGTCGATCAGGAAATCCCCGGCCCCTGTCTGAATAAGCACCGCTGCAAAAAGAATGTAAATATAGAGAATATCGGCGGAGATCCCCATGAGGAAACCGAATATGCCCTCGTCGCTCGGCAGGTAGAGGATTTCCACTGCCCGGTCGATGGTAAAAGTCTTGTAGTGAAACATCCCCGGCCAGTACTGGCAGGTCATGAGGTAGACCAGGGTGACGCCGACGGTCACGGCAAACCACTGGGAGACGGACCGCCGGCAGGCCTCGATGACGGCCAGCGCCAAAAGGCCTCCCAGCACCACTTCCTCCGGCCGTACAGGATGAAAGCCGATGAACCGATGATTCAGCCGGTCGGCGTAAAAAACGGTGTAAAGCGATGCCGCCAGGCTTACGGCCGCCGCCAGCAGGTCGAGTACACTCGGCCGGTGGCGGGGTGATTTTTTCCAGGCCGGGTAGAGCAGGAAGACAAAGGGCAGGAGCATGGACAGATGCAGGCCCCGGAACGTGCGGGGTTCGGGCGAGCCGAACCCCGCACAGTAATAGTGGAAAACAGCGGCGATCGCCGCCACCACCAGAATGGGTATCTTCCAGGGCAAAGTCAGTTGACGCATAGATTCGGTTCCTGACCGTTGGCTCCAGATGAGGTCATTTCAGGATCCCTTTTTCCTTGTAGTATTTGATTGCCCCGGGGTGCAGCGGGACGCCGCAGCCGGTCGGACCGTCCTTGATCTCGTAGGTCTCCATGCTGGAGTGGATCTTGCGGACCTTTTCATAGTTCTCGTTGAAGGCTTTGGTCAGCCGGTAGGCCAGCTCGTCGCTCATGTCCTTATTGACGGTGATGACACTGCCCGCAACCGCGGTGACGACGTCCTTGGTGTTCGCTGCTTTCTCATAGGTGCCGACCGGGATCTTGCCCTTGGTGATGCCGAACTGTTCGAGGTATTTGAGCGCGCTCTCCGAGAAATCGATCAGCTTGAGCCTGCGGCCGACCGAGGCCTCGGTCACGGCTGCTCCGGGGATGGCCAGGAAGGTGAAGACGCCGTCCGCGTTCCTATCCTTGAACTGGTTGGCCTGGAAGGCATAGTTGCCGCGCAGGAAGGTAAAGCCGGCTTTTTCCAGATCCGGGATGCTCGTCTTGTATGAATCGAGCACGCGCTCCAGAACCCAGGTGTCGGAGCTGCCGGCCTGCGAGATGGCCAGGCGCAGTTTTTTCTTCTGGCCGAAGATCTCGTCCATCGTATTGAGCGGGGATTCCGCATCCACGTAGAAGTGGAAGTAGTTCATGCTCATGCCGCCGGCGAGCGCGCGCAGATCGGTGAGAGGTTTTTCGAACGGCGCCATGCCCTTGTAGGCTGCCGCATTCAGGAAGGGCAGGCCCCAGCCGATCTCGGCCCCCTTGCTCGCGACCATGGCCGGATTCTGAAGGCCGCCGCCGGGGACGACTTTGATCACGATATCCGGGTCGGCTTCCTTGATGATGGTGGCGATGCCGCCGGCGATGCTGTACCATCCGCCGCCGGCGCCGCCGGCTGTCCAGGTGAGGGTGACCTGCTCCGCCTGCAGCGGCAGGGCCGCAAAGACCATGAATGAACAAACAGCTGCGAACACCCCGAAACTCCTTTTCATTCGACACCTCCCCAAATGGATGGAAATCGGCCGGCCGGCCGATTTTGAAATGAACAGGGTGTTGCCAGACCAGCATCGTGCCGGCGGCCAATGCGACTGTTGGCTTGAGGCTCGGAGGCTGGAACGCCAGGAGGCCAAAAAAGGCAGAAACGGTTTTGCTTCAAGCTTCCCAGCTTCCCAGCCTTCTAGCTTCGGACATAAAACGCATTTACAAGAGCCGTGCAAGGCTGGATCATGGACTGCGACGCCGTTTCTCAACGCCCTGTTAAACTATCCGCAGATATCAGCGCCGACAGAAAACTGTCAAGCAATTCTTGGGGAAGCGGGTTGTTTGTTGGAAGGGCTGATGCTAAAAAGGGGACATGCGCGCGAAACCAGCCCCCGGCCCCCCGGCTGTCATCGGCATCCTGGTGATGGATGCCCGGATCCGGCGCATCCCGGGGGATGTCGGCAACCCCGCCACGTTTCCCTTTCCGGTGATCTGCCGTACGGTGCCCGGCGCCAGCCTCGCGCGGCTGATCAGCGAGCGCGACCGGTCGTTGCTGGAACCTTTCATCGAAGCCGGTTGGGAACTGGTGCGCCAGGGCGTGAAGGCCCTGACTACCACCTGCGGCTTCATGGTCCTATTTCAGCAGGAACTCGCGGCCGAATTTCCCGTGCCGGTCTTCGCCTCCAGTCTGCTGCAGCTGCCGTTCATCGAACGCACCCTGCGGCCCCGGGACCGGATTGGAATCCTGACAGCCGATGCCGGGAACTTCACCGAGGAGCATCTGCGCCGGGCCGGCGGCGATGTCCGCCGACTGACCGTCTATGGCCTCGAAAACGAGCCTTTTTTCAGGGAGGCGATTTTCTCAGGCAGCGGACGGTTGGACGCAGGCCACGTCAAAGCCGAAGTGGTGGCGCAGGCCTGCCGAATGACGACGGCCGAGCCCGCCATTCGCGCCGTTCTCCTGGAGTGCGCCAACCTGCCGCCCTACGCGGACGCCGTGCAGAGGGCTGTGGGCCTGCCGGTGTACGACTTCGTCACGATGATCCACTACGTGCACAGTGCTCTGGTGCGTGCCCCTTTTGGCGATTGAACTATTTAGAAATGGCTCGCCATTTCTATCGGTCGAAGAAGAGGTTCTTGTCCGTGGCCGACAGGGGGATGCCCATCACAAAATCCCAGTCCACCATCTTCATCGCACGGGCGACGGTCCCGATCCGGTACATGATGCGGTTGTCCACGTTGAGCATGCTCGCCGTCTTGACGGCCGAGCCCAAAGCGATGCCCATGTCGAGCAGGCGGAAGGCGCAGGCGGGGCCGGAAAACTCCCGCTCGTTCTTGGCCTGAGCCTCGAAGCTCTTGCAATCCGGAAACCCGCAGGCCCCGCAGTCGAGGCCGACCGCCTTTGAACCTTTCAGGCCGATCAGTACCACGGCGCCGGAGCGGGCCACACCTTTGGCGTCGCGGTCGAAGT
Source organism: uncultured delta proteobacterium (assembly GCA_963785045.1). Classification (GTDB taxonomy): domain Bacteria; phylum Desulfobacterota; class Desulfobacteria; order Desulfobacterales; family SpSt-501; genus SpSt-501. The sequence goes on from CAWAUC010000011.1 coordinate 232,674, forward strand.
CCTTTTTACCGGTGCGCTCGCCGAATCGGACCATTTCGTCCGCGAGCTTTTGCAGGGTTTCCCCTCTCAGCACCCGGGTCTGAACAAAGCTCATCCCCTTGCTCTTCGGGGCGGTCACGGCCGAGAGCTCCATCAGCTTGGCTGCGATTTCGATGCCTTCCATCTCAGAACCTCCCTGGAGTGTTTGCTTGGCGACTGTCCTTGGTTACTGTAAGAACTCGATCGGCTGTCCGCCTCTTTCTCGAAAACCATGGTGGAAATCCGCCGCGGGCAGAGGCTCAGCGCCGGCGTGAAGCTCTCTTGCCGACCCCGCGCGCCCGGTCAGTAGGGGAGAAGGAGCGGTCCTGCAGGGTCTCTACCCCAGGCGCTGCACCAGCAGTTTGAGCTGGGCGCTGAGGCGCGCGGGCAGGCGGTCGCCGAACCGATTGAAGTGTTTCTCCACGTCGGGGATCTCGGCCTTGAAGGCCGGCACGTCGACTCGCATCAGCTCCGCGAGGTCCTCCGCCGGGATGGAAAGGCCGGTCAGGTCGAGATCACCTTCCTGCGGCAGCAGACCGATGGGGGTTTCGCGCGCGCCGACTTTGCCGCTCGACCCGGTCGCACATCCACTTCAGCACGCGGCTGTTCTCGCCGTAGCCGGGCCACAGCCACTTGCCCGCCGGGCTCTTGCGGAACCAGTTCACGTAGAAGATGCGCGGGGCCTTGGCGCCCAGCTTGTCGCCCATGGCAAACCAGTGCTGGAAATAATCGCCCATGTTATAGCCGCAGAAGGGCGTCATGGCGAAGGGGTCGCGGCGCAGGTTGCCCACCGCGCCGATGTTGGCGGCCGTGGTCTCGGAGGCGGCGGTGGAGCCCATGAAAACGCCGTGGTCCCAGTTATAGGCCTCGTGCACCAAGCGGCACCACGCTGGCCCGGCGGCCGCCGAAGATGAAGATGTCGATCGGCACCCCTTCCGGTTTCTCCCAGTCCGGGCTGATGACCGGGCACTGCTTTGCCGGCGCCGTGAACCGGGCGTTGGGGTGGGCGGCCGCGACCTTGCTGGCCGGGGTCCAATCCTTGCCTTTCCAGTCGATGGCATGCGCCGGCGGCGGGCCGTCCATGCCCTCCCACCAGATATCGCCGTCGTCGGTCAGGGCGCAGTTGGTGAAAATGGTGTTGGCCTTTAGCGTGTCCATGGCCGACGGGTTGGAGTCGTAAGAGGTGCCGGGGGCCACCCCGAAGAACCCGCTCTCGGGGTTGATGGCGTAAAGCCGGCCGTCGGGGCCGATCTTCATCCAGGCGATGTCATCGCCGATGCACTCGGCCTTCCAGCCGGCGATGGTCGGATTGATCATCGCGAGATTGGTCTTGCCGCAGGCCGAGGGGAAGGCGGCAGCGATGTGGAAGCGCCGCCCCTCGGGGTTGGTCAGGCGCAGGATCAGCATGTGCTCCGCCATCCAGCCCTCGCGCCGGGCAATGGCCGATGCGATTCGCAGCGCCAGGCATTTCTTCCCGAGCAGGGCGTTGCCGCCGTACCCCGAGCCGTAGGACCAGATCAGGTTTTCCTCCGGGAAATGGCTGATATATTTCTGCGTCGATGGGCGCGCACGGCCAGGCCACGTCCTTCTGGCCCTTTTCAAGCGGTGCGCCGATGGAATGCAGGCAGGGGATGAACTCGCCGTCCTTGCCCAGCACATCGAGGACCCGGGTCCCGACCCGGGTCATGATGTGCATGTTGCAGACCACGTAAAGGCTGTCGGTAATTTCGATGCCGATCTTGGCGAGCGGCGAGCCGACCGGCCCCATGGAGAAGGGGATGACGTACATGGTGCGGCCCCGCATGCAGCCCTTGTAGAAACCCTTCATGGTGGCCTTGAGCTCGCCCGGTTCGACCCAGTTGTTGGTAGGGCCGGCCTCGATCTTCGTGGGCGTGCTGATGTAGGTGCGGTCCTCGACCCGGGCGACATCGCTCGGATCGGAACGGAACAGAAAGCTGTTGGGGCGCTTCTTGAGGGGGATCGTCATGCCGTTGGCGACCATCTGGGCGGTGAAGCGGTTAAATTCCGCGACCGAACCGTCGCACCAGCAGATGTCGTCCGGCTGGCACATGGCGGCGGATTCCTGAACCCACTGGTTGAGCTTGGCATTAATGGAAGGTGATTTCATTCCTCGCATTCTCCGATTTTGAATTTAAGGACCGAATGGACCTTTTAACGTTATTTTACCTCGTGTGGGTTGTCAAGGAAAACCAAGATTCTTGAGGCCGCCTCCCTGATGCTATCCTGTGGTTTTACTTCACTTTTTACTCCAGCTCCCCACCGGCTTCCTTCCACGCCTTGAGGCCGCCCTCGACGAAGCGGGTGTTTACCTGCTTGCCGGTCAGGGTATCGGTGATGGACTGGCTGACCGAGCCGCCCTTGACGCAGTAGACAACCACGGGCCTCTCTTTGGGCAGCTCCCGGCTCCAGCGTTCCACCTGTTCGGGATCGCGCCAGGCCGCCCCGGGGATGAGGTTGGGCTCGGCCTCGTGGTCGGCCTTGCGACGCACGTCGAGCAGGGTCACACTTTTGCTGACGAGCAGTTTTTTCAGTTCATTCGGGCTGAGGGTTGGCTTCATGTTTGCCTCCTTCAGGATGGCGGGCTGATCGGAACCCCGGCGGCGTAACCTTCCTCGACGGCTTTGATGTCAAGGTGCAGGCTGGCGATCTGCTCCAGCGGGGGATAGAAGGGACGCGCAAGGACCCGGGTGTCCACCGTCTTGATGTATTTCCGGCAGGACACGCAGGCATCCACGCGGTACTCCGGCTCTTCCTCGCTGTAGAGAAAAAGCAGGTGCTCTTGCTCCTGGTTGCCACAGAAGGGGCACAGAATGCGCCGCACGGGCCACGTGTGCCAGCAGAAACTGCAGAAAAGAAACCGTTGGCCGTCGCCCTCCAGGCAGGACAGGCCGGGGGGGCTGCCGCATATCGGGCAGTATCCCTGCTCCCTGGCCGCCTCATCCGTCAGGAAACCGGAAAGCTGCCGCGCGCAGCTGCGCAGCGCAGGCCGCAGGCTATGGTATAGGAAAAAGGCCAGGGCCGGCGGGTCCACGCCGAGCCCCTGGGCGGCCCGCGCCATGGCGAAATCATCTTCGTTGAGAAAATCCCGGAAGAGCGGCCCCATCCCGGCAGCCCTTGCGGACAGGATCCGGGCGGAGCCGGAGAGCCCGGTTTCGGAATCGACGGCGATGCGGCAGATCTTCCCGAGGAGCTCGCCGGCCGCGGCCGGGTCAAAGGCCATCCCCGACACCGGCACTAAGGGCAGATGCTCCCGGCGCCGGATGGTAAGCAGATCCTCCGGAATCACAACAGGTTCCAGCTGGATACGCTGCCGCGCGTCTTCCTGGGCCGCAAAAATCCGCCCGTAGAAAGCGATCAGGTCCCGGTAAGCGGGTTTGGCGGCAATAATCGACGCCGTCGCCTGGTTCACCGCCTCAGGAGTAATGTCCAGGGAATCTTGCGTGCCGGCCATATCACCATCACCATTCCGTGTTGTCAAAATAAGACGAAAAGCGGGGTTTTTCGACTTTTTACGAGTTCATCAAATTTAGTTGTCCCTGAAAGCCTTCAGCCTTCAGTCTATCTACCTGATTAGTTATGAAAAAAAAGCAAGGGGGAGGAACGCGACTCCTCCCCCTTGCAACGATACCCCACTCCGATGCACCTACCCCAGCCGTGCGAAGAGATCCGTAAACGGCCGGAACATCCGCTGCATGGCCACGGCGCGGGTCATGTCAAAGTCGCGCTGTGAAGCCACCGCATACTCCCAATAAGCGGTCGGCTCGAAGGCGGTGAGGAAGATCGTCCGCACCTTGTCGGGGTTGAGAAGAGTCGCCTTCGGGAATTTGTGTTTGGCTTCGGCCAGGCGCACCCGGGCATACTCCTGCATGTCCTTGTATTCGCCGAAGTTCATGGCGCCGGTGGGGCAGGCCTTGACGCAGGCCGGCAGCAGGCCGTTGGTCACCCGGTCGATGCACATGTCGCATTTGGCCAGGCTGCCGTCCGGCCCCTTGCGCGGGATGTTGTAGGGACAGGACGCAATGATGGCGTCGGCATCCAGGTCCTTGGTGACACGGGTGTAAAGCACGGCGCCGGTAGCCTTGTCCTTGTAAATGGCAGTCGGCTCGCCGGCGGCCTCCAGGCAGGGCGGCTCCACGCAGTGCCGGCACTGGTCCGGGAAGAAGAGCCACCTCAGCTTGTTGTCGATCTCGGCCTCGGTCATGCGCACAAGCTTGTAGGTCATGAAGTTGAGATCTTCGGGGTTCTGATACGACCCGCGGTTGGTGGTTTTATCGCCGGGCAGCCCATGCCATTGCTTGCAGGCGACTTGGCAGCCCCGGCAGGCGGTACAAACGGTAGTGTCAACGAAAAAGGCTTTGGTCATCTCAGATCACCTCCTTTCGATCATAGCTTCACGACGTTGACCATGAAGGCCTTGGATTCGGGAATGCGGGTGTTGGGGTCCCCGGTGGAAGGGGTCAGCAGGTTCGCACTGTCCTCTTTCCCGCTCTCCGGCCAGCGCCAGCCATAGTGCCAGGGGAAGCCGACCTCGTGCACCACGATATCTGCCAATTTGAACGGCTTGAACCGCTTCGTCACGATGGCGGTGCATTCGACCTGGCCGCGCGCCGTGACGGCCTTCACACGTTCGCCGTTCTTGATCTGTCTGAGGGCCGCCAGTTCCTCGCTCATCTCCACGAACATCTGGGGCTGCATCTCCATCAGCCAGGGCTGGTTGCGGGTCATGAGACCGGTCTGCCAGTGCTCGCTCACCCGGTAGGTGGTGCCCACGTATGGGAAGCGCGGGTCGCAGGTCGCAAACGCGTCGGCCTTGCCGCTCCACACCGGTGCGGTGGGGTTGATTCGCTGGGCACTCATGTAGTTCTTCTCCACGGGGCACTCCAGCGGTTCGTAGTGCTCGGGGAAAGGCCCGTCTTTGAGGCCCGGCCCGAAAATGCTGGCGAACCCGTCAGGCTTCATGATGAAGGCCCACCTGCTTTTGGGGTTGGGGCTTTCGAGGCTTTCCAGCGGCGGCCAGCCGCCATCCGGTACATCGCCGACCCATTTGTCGCCGGTCCACTTGATCACCCAGTCTTTCTGGTCCCACGGCTGCCCCTTGAGGTCGACCGAGGCCCGGTTGTAGATGATCCGGCGGTTAACGGGCCAGCACCAGGCGAACTCGGGAAAGAGCCCGATGCCGTTCGGTGCATCCTGCTGGCTGCGGCGCGCGGCCATGTTGCCCTTTTCCGTGTAGCTGCCACAGTAAAGCCAGTTGCCGGACGCCGTCGTCCCGTTGTTCTGCAGGAACGCAAAACTCGGCACCAGAGTGCCCTTCTTGTAGACCTTGTCCCCGACCTTCACATCCTCCAAAAAGTAGCCGTTGATCCACTTGGCTACCTCGTGCGAATCGAACTCGCCCTGGGAGTTGGTGTAATCCCACTTCAGGTTGAGAATGGGCTCGGGGAAGGCCCCCCCCTCTTTTTTGTAAAGTTCCTTGAGCTTGTTGCCCAGGGTCAGCATGATGTCGCCGTCCGGGCGGCTTTCGCCCAAGGGCTTGGGCCCCTGATAGCGCCATTGCATCCAGCGGCCGCTGTTGGTGATGCTGCCCTCCTTTTCCACCGAGACGCAGGCCGGCAGCATGAACACCTCGGTCTTGATCTTGGCGGGGTCCATGCCGGGGCCGCGCCAGAACGATCCGGTCTCGTTGTCGAAAAGGTTGACATTCACCATCCAGTCGAGCTTCGCCAGGGCCGCGCGGGTCTTGTTGGCGTTCGCCCCGCTGCAGGCCGGGTTCATGCCCCAGGCGAAAAAGCCTTTGAAGCCGCCATTGTACATGACCTCGAAGATATCGAGCCAGCTGTAGGCCTTGCCGGCATCCAGCTTGGGCATCCAGGGGTAGCCGAACTCGTTGTCCGCCGTGGCGGCATCACCGAAATAGGCCTTGAGCAGGCTGACCATGTACTTGGGCTCGTTCTGCCACCAGTTGGCGCTCAAAGGATCGGCGCTTTTGCCCCGGCGTTTCAGATAATCCGCCAGAGTCGGCCAGGTCGTGGACGGAGTGGCGAGGTAGCCGGGCCAGATGTGGTACAGCAGGCAGTGGTCCGTGGAGCCCTGGACGTTGGACTCCCCGCGCAGGGCGTTCACGCCGCCGCCGGCGACCCCCATGTTGGCGAGCAGCTCCTGGATGATGGCCATGGCACGGATGTTCTGCACACCGACCGTGTGCTGGGTCCAGCCCATGGCGTACATGATGGTGCCGGCCTTGCCCTTGGCGCCCGTGGCGGCATAGGTCTTGTAGACCTGCAGCAGATCCTTCTCGGCGGTGCCGGTTATCTTGGACACCAGACTGGGGGTGTAGCGCGAGTAATGCGTCTTCAAAAGCTGGAAGACGCAGCGCTTGTCCTGCAGGCTGAAGTCGCGCTTGGGAACGCCGTTGGAATCCTTCTGGTAAGCCCACTTTTTCGAATCGTAGGCCCGCTTCTGGGGATCGTAGCCGGAGAACAGCCCGTCTTTGAATCCGTAGTCCTCACCCACCAGGAACGAGGCATTGGTGTAGGCTGCGACGTAATCCTTATCGTAGAGCCCGTTGTCGAGGATGTACTTGATCATGCCGCCCAGGAAGGCGATGTCGGTCCCGGAACGCAGGGCCGTGTAGATGTCCGCCTTGGCCGAGGTGCGTGTGAAGCGGGGATCCACGCTGATGAGCTTGGCCCCCCGGCTCTGGGCCTCGGTGACGTATTTCATGGAAATGGGGTGGTTCTCGGCAGCGTTGCTGCCCATGACCAGAATGCAGTCGCTGTTCTTGAGGTCGATCCAGTGGTTGGTCATCGCGCCGCGTCCGAACGACTCTGCCAGAGCCGCTACAGTCGCGCTGTGTCAGATACGGGCCTGGTGCTCGATGTAGACCAGCCCCATCGCACGCAGCATGGCCTGGTAGGTCCAGCACTCCTCGTTGTCCAGGGCTGCGCTGCCCACCGAGGCGATGGCTTCGGTGCGGTTGACGGTCTCGCCCTTGGCGTTCTTGGCCATGAAAGTGGCATCGCGCGTGGCCTTGACCCGTTTGGCGATGGTTTCAAGCGCCCAGTCCCACGACACCGGCTTCCATTCCTTCGCGCCGGGCGCCCGGTACATGGGACGGGTCAGCCGGTGCTGGTTCTCCGCCAGCTGGTGCAGGGCGGAGCCTTTGGAGCACAGGGACCCTCGGTTGATGACGTGGTCCGGGTCGCCTTCGATGTTGATGACCCGGCCCTCCTTCTGGCCGGTGGACACGATGGCCCCGCAGCCCACCGCGCAGTAGGGGCAGATCGTGGTCGTCTCCTTGGCGGCTTTGGTCTTCAGCTCCTTGGCGCGCGCCACGACCGGTGTGAGATCGGACCCCAGACCGCTGAATGCCACGCCTGCGGCGGCGGCACCCGTGACCTGGACAAACTGCCTGCGTGTGAGTTCCATGATACAGTCCTCCCCTCTCTGAGATTTACACATACGAGCCAGCTTCTTGAAAATTAGAACCAATGGTTGCTGATGGGAACTTCATTTGCACAGCAACCCGTCGCGCGGAATCGCACTAAAGGTTTGGGCAGGGAAAAATTGGGAACGCTGTGGGACTTGCCGGCTCGCAAGTTTCCATAGAATTTATAGGAGAGGCCGAATCAGATGTCAACACTATATTACATGTGATTTTAATATGTTATGTCATATTTGATATAGCCGGTGCGATTTTCGGCTGCCCCAGGCTATTGCCGACATGGTCCACCCGATACCATCAGGCGGTTTTCCGGTGATCGTCGCACATTAGCGACCCTTGGCGCCAGGGACGGTGGCGAGGCCGCAATCAATCTGGCGTAAACAGGTTGGCGTGTTGAACGACAAAGATCTCGTTGGGGTCACCGTTTGCGGTGATTTGACAACCCCTCGGCCGGCCATTATGTTCCGTGGAAATGCGGCATCATAGATGAATCGGAGGATACCTGGATGTCATTTGAAACCCGCGAGGAAGTTCTTGAAAAAGTAATGGCCATGCCGAAGCCCAAGTGCCCGCACTGCGGCGTTGAGATGAGCCTGTGGGAGGAGCCGGCGATGCGTTTCGGGGACGGCCTCGGCTGGGGCACGCCCTACCTGTTTGTGTGCTTCAACGACGATTGCGAGTTATTTAAGTCCGGCTGGAAGCATATCCAGGAATCCTACGCCCACCGGGCTTCCTATCGCTGCATGAACTATCCGGGCAGCGATGTGTATGAATGCATTCCCGTGTTCAGCGACATGGGCATGCGCGGGCAGATCGTGGATGATGAGGCGATGGCGGAACAAGAGGCGCTCAAGGAAGGCATTAAGCGCGGATTCAACCTGCTCGCCGACTACTACACGACCAAGGACGGCCCGGCCATCCTGCAGTTGATGTTGGACCCTTTGGAGCCCGCACGGGTTAGGCTCAAGGCCGCGGAAATGATCGGCGACATCGGGGAAACCGATGCTATCGAGCCGCTGCGCAACATGCGTTTTCCCAGCGAAATCCTTCAGAAAAAGGTGGAGGAGGCCGTCGCCAAGATCCACGCACGCCATTTCACCCGGGAATGCCCGTTCTGCGCGGAGATCATCAAACAGCGGGCCAATGTCTGCAAACACTGCGGCAAGGACGTTAGTGGTGCGTAGCGCCGGCCGCGCGCGGTTTGCGGCCTTGCTCTTGGCTTGCCTGGGGATGGCGGCCGCGGCCGCTGATCCCGCCTTTGGCGACGGATCCTTCGCCGCAAGTATTCAAGACCGCATCCTCACGGCCCAAAACGCCCGGAAGCTGACCTGCCGCGGCGAGCTTGTCTGCGGGATCTCCGAACTGCCGGTCTTCTACGCCCAGCGCCGCTACGAGCCCGCCTGGACCACGCCGCAAGGACCCTCGGCGCTGGCCGATGAGCTGGAGCAAGCCATCGTCGACGCCCAAGGCGACGGCCTTGAGCCCTCAGACTATCATCTGGATGCCATCCGCACGCTCGTCGCGGCGGCGAGGACAACGGCTGCTTCCGGTCAGCCGCCGGACGAGGACTTGTTTGCCGATCTCGATTTCCTGCTGACCGACGCCTTTCTGCTGCTCAGCTCGCACCTGCTCGCCGGCAGGGTCAATCCGGAAACCCTTCACAGCGAATGGGTGGTAGCGCGCAGGCCGGAGGTCGATCTCGCCCAGGTCCTTCAGGGCGCCATCGCCTCCGGCGGCATAGCGGCCGCCCTGAACGGGTTGCGCCCGCCGCACCCGGAGTACAAGGCTCTCAAAAGCGCACTGGCGAACTATCGCGCCCTGCGCGCGGAGGGCGAGTGGCCGCAGCTGCCGCCAAACGCGAAATGGGACAGGGGGCAAACCGGGGAAATCGCCGATCTGCTGCGCGAACACCTGCGCCGTGGCGGCGACCTGCTGCCGGCCCCTGAAGGTGCGCCGAATGATGCGGATCTTGAATTATTCGAATCGCTTAAGCGCTTTCAAGAGCGCCACGGCCTGGAGGCAGACGGGCGCCTGGGTACGAAAACACGTCAGGCCCTCAACGTGCCCGTCGCGGACCGTATCCGCCAGATCGAGCTCAACCTGGAGAGATGGCGCTGGCTGCCCCACGATCTGGGCTCGAGCTTCGTCTGGGTCAATGCCGCGGGCTTCCAACTCGATGTTGTGGAGGACGGCCGGACGGTGCTGCACATGCGGGTGGTGGTCGGCCGCGACTATTGGCGCACACCGGTGTTCAGCAGCCGGCTGGAGTACCTGGTTTTCAACCCGGATTGGAACATCCCGACGCGCATCGCCGTGGATGAAATCCTTCCCAAGGTCCAGCGCGATCCCGGTATTCTGCGCCGTGAGAATATCCGGGTCTTTGAAAGCTGGAGCGCGGACGCCGCCGAGGTCGACCCGTTGCAGATCGACTGGTCTCAGGTCACTGCCCAGAGCTTCCGCTACCGGCTGAGAAAAGACCCCGGTCCGGACAACGATCTGGGGCGGGTCAAATTCGTGTTCCCGAACAAATTCGCCGTCTACATGCACGACACCAAGGCCAAAAACCTGTTTGCGCTTCCCGAGCGAAGCTTCAGCCACGGCTGCATCCGCATCGAAAAGCCGATCGAGCTCGCCCAGTACCTTCTGCGCGATGCCCCCGGCTGGACTCCGGAAGCCGTGGTCGCCGCGATCGACAGCGGTCAGACGCGCACGGTCTGGCTGCCGACGAAAATTCCCCTGCACCTGACCTATTTCACAGCCGGCGTGGATAAGCAGGGCCGCGTGCAATTCCGAAGGGACATTTATCAGCGGGACCCGCCGCTGGATCGCGCGCTGCGCGAAAGGCCGCCTCGATCCCCTCTGGGCTGAAGCGGCAGCCGGGGGAGGGGGGGCGGATCGGCAGTGAACCGGAGGAAGGCGGCGGGGTCGGCGGCCGGTCTACCAGTTGCGCACGCGGCCGGTGTCCACGTGCACGAAGTCGGAGCTGGGATAATAACCGACTCCGCCAGCGGCAAGCCGGCGGGCCATATCGCGCAGATCGCAGGTGTGCATCCCGGGCACGCGGATGTCGATGGCCTTGCCGCAGAGGTGCAGGCTGTGGCAGGCGACACCGTGCCCCTCGCGGTGCAGCAGGGCGTTGGTCTGCGGCGAGCGGTAGCCGGAGATGACGTGAAAGGGTCGCGGGCTCTCAAAGCGGCGGGAAAGCACATGCAGCAGGTCGAGCAGCTCCCGGTCGATGGACTTGACCTCGCCCGTGCGGTGATCCCGCAGGATGCGGTCGATGGCTTGCAGGGCAGTCGGATCGTAGCTCCCGCCGCGGCAGTAGCAAACCTCCAGGCTCTCGCTGGTATGGGTGTTGAAAAAAGAAAGGCGCCTTTCGGAATCCTCCGCCGGCGAAACGGCGGCTTGCAGCGCCGGGGGGAACAAGACGGTTGCCGCCGCCAGAATCCCCAGGTGCAGGAACCGGCGGCGGTGGATCAACTTAGGAGGTGATGGGGCCAGATCTGGTTGCTTGGCAGGTGGCAAAACGCGCTTTTTCTCCTTCCGGTCTTGTAAAAAAATCTTATCCCACTCCGGCCGGACTGTCAACGCACCGCTCACGACGCCTTCAGCCGTCTTCCCGGCGGCGGAGCAGGGTATTGACGTTCTCGCGGTCGTAGGTGCGAAAAATCAATTGCTCCCGCTCGCGCCGTTCCGCGGGCAGAGCGTCGAACACAAGCTCGCCCCAGCGCGTGAGGAGCTCCTTTTTGGCGGGCAGCGCCGCCAACCCTTCGCCGAGCTTGCGCCCGCTCAGCGTATCCAGCACCAGGGCGGTCCGGCCGTCGGAGGCCGCCGCCAGGGGGATCTGATAGGAATCCAGCAGGCGGGCCGCCGCCAGGATTTCGCGCTCGCAGGAACCAAGCGAACCGGCCGCGCACTTGACGGCCAGCACCCTGCGCCCGCCCAAGCGCACCACCAGGTCGACGGCCGAGCGGTAGCTTTCCCCGGCCGGGCGGATCTCGATCGGCACCTCCACTTCAATGTCCTGCCGGTCGTAGCCTTGCTGTTCCACTAAAAACCGCTCCACGGCCTGGCGGTTCTCCTCGGCTCCGATGTTGGGGATTTCCCGGCCGGTGATAAAATCAATCAGGGTGCTGTAAGGTTTGAGCGGGGGGGGCATGGCGGTCTCAGCCTCATTCGTCCGCGTCCCGGGCGGGCGTCCGGCGCGCGGCGGCCTTGTGCTTTTTCAAGCCCGGCGTCTCGATCCGCCGCGCATCGGCCCACAGCCCTTCGAGGTTGTAGAACTGCCGCACCGACTCGTAAAACACGTGGATGATGACGTTGCCGTAGTCCATCAGCACCCATTGGCCTTCCTTGGCGCCCTCGACGCCCAACGGTTTGACCTTCTGCTTGCGCAGCTGTCTTTCGACGTGCTCGGCGATGGCGGTCACCTGGCGGTTGGAGCGGCCGCTGCAGATGATGAAGGCGTCGGCGATCGAGGTGAGCTCCCGCATGTCCAAGGCCACCACGTCGACAGGCTTTTTCCCCAGAACCGCCTTGATGTAAAGGTCCAGCCCAGCGTGCAGGTCATCGGTCATCGGTACAACCCCTTGGATGTGATGTAGTGCGCGACGTTCGAGGGCACGAGGTACCGGATCGAACGCCCCTCGCGCACCCGTTCCCGGACCCGGGTGCTGGAGATGTCGAGCGCCGTCACCTGGAACACGGTGATGGTCTCCAGGCCCGGAGCTTTGCAGCCGGCCGGGCCCTCGCAGATGGTTCCATCCGGGGAGAGTTTCGACTGGATGAAACGGTGCACGATCTGCTCGTCGCGGTCGGCGCGGCAGTCGGCCGCGTCGGGACGGGACAGCACGATCACGGGGACCAAGGCGAGCAGATCGCGGAAAAACCTCCAGGTGTCGATCTCGAGAAAGGCGTCCAGACCCATCACGAGAAAAATGTCGGTGTCCGAGGATAAGTTCTGCCGGAACCAGCGGACGGTGTCGATGGTGAAGGACGGGCCGGGGCGTTTGATTTCCACATCCGAGACCATCAGCCCGGAGTCGCCGGCGACGGCCAACTCGATCATCCGCAGGCGGTCTTCCGCCGCGGCCACTCCGCTGCTCCCCTTGTGCGGCGGGACGGCGGCCGGGATGAGGAAGACCTGGTCCAGGCCAAAGCCCTCCTTCACCTCCAGGGCCGCCCGCAGGTGCCCGAAGTGGATCGGATTGAAGGTTCCTCCAAACAGTCCTACCCGCATAGATAGCTTTGACCTTAAATTAACTGATTCTCTTTCTGGTTTTTGCGGAAGGACCCGCCGGGGTCTGCCTCCGCATGGGCCGCCGCAAAGAACTCCAAAACTTCGTCAACGCCCCCGGGGCTTCGATAACCTCCTCACCGGCAGCGGCGGCTGTCTCTGTCGTGGGGCGCTGTCTTCCGGGGCTTTCTGGTAATATCTGAGCGGCTCTGCTGCCGTTGAGACGGCCGGAGAAAAGATTGCGGCGGCCCATGCGGAGGCAGACCCCGGCGGGGCTCGATATGAATCGACAGAATCGCTCACTTTTAGCTCGAATCAAGCGTCCCTGATTTGCCCGTTGCCGAAAACGACGAACTTGGTGGTGGTCAGCTCCTCGAGCCCCATGGGCCCGAAGGCGTGCAGCTTGGAGGTGCTGATGCCGATCTCCGCACCCAGGCCGAGCTGGCCGCCGTCGTTGAAACGGGTCGAGGCGTTCACCAACACCACGGAGGAGTCCACCTCGCGCACGAAACGCCGCGCCCGCTCATAGTCCCGCGTCACGATGGCATCGGTGTGGCTCGAGCCGTAGGCGGCGATGTGCGCGATGGCCGCCTCCATGCTTTCCACCACCCGCACCGCCAGAATCAGGCCCAGATACTCGGCGGTCCAGTCGTCGTCCGTGGCGGGGGCGACCTCCGGCAGAAGGCTCCGGGTCTGCGGGCAACCGCGCAGCTCGACACCGGCCGCGGTAAATCGCCGGGCCATGGCCGGCAGAAAGCGCGCCGCCTCCGCCCGGTGCACGAGCAGCGTTTCCATGGCGTTGCACACACCCGGTCGCTGAACTTTCGCGTTGAAGCACACGGCCTCGGCCATGGCGAGGTCGGCGCCCTCGTCCACGTAGACGTGGCAGACGCCCTTGTAGTGCTTAAGAACCGGAATCCGCGAGTGGGCGACCACAAAGCGGATGAGCTCCTCGCCCCCGCGCGGGATGATCAGATCGATGCTTTCCTCCTGCTCGAGCAGGGCGTTCACGGCGGCCCGGTCCGCCACCGGGACCACCTGCACGGCGGCTGCGGGAAGCCCGGTATCCGCGAGCGCACGCCCGATCACGGCCGCAAGCGCCCGGTTGGAGTGCAAGGCCTCGGACCCGCCGCGCAGGATGACGGCGTTGCCGGCCTTCAGGCACAACCCGGCGGCATCCACGGTCACATTCGGGCGCGACTCGTAAATGATGCCGATCACCCCCAGCGCGATCCGCATGCGCGCGATCGCAAGCCCGTTCGGCCGGATACGGCTCGGGCCGAGGCTGCCTACGGGATCGGGCAGCTGCGCGACCTCGCGCAGCCCGCAGGCCATGGCGGCAATGGTGCTCTCCGTAATGGTGAGGCGGTCGATCAGGGCGGGCGCAAGGCCGGCGCTCCGGGCGGCCTGCACGTCCCTTTGATTCTCAGCGCAAACGGTGTCCGCCTGCCGCACGATCTCATCGGCCATGCGCTGCAGGGCCTGGTTTTTCTGTCCAGAGGTGACGCGGGTCATGGCCTGCGAGGCCTGCCGAGCGGCTTTGGCCATGGCGACGATCGTTTCAGTGATCGAGTCCATCAGTTCTCTTCTACCCCATCTTCCACCGTGATCACAAGGTTATCCCGGTGAATCACCTCGTCATAGGGCTTGTGGCCGAGCACCTGGGCGATGTGCTGGGACCTGAGACCCATGATTCTACGGATGTCGGCAGCCCCGTAGTTGACCAGCCCGACCCCGACGGCCTCGCCGCCGGGCGCCTGGAACGCCACCGGTGCGCCGACATTGAACTCTCCCTGAACCCCGACGATCCCGCTGGCGAGCAGGCTTTTGCCGCGGCGGGTCACGGCGGTGCGCGCACCTGCATCGATCGTGAGGATCCCCTTGGGCTTGAGGGAGAAAGCGATCCAGCACTTCCGCCGGTTGAGCTTTTGCCGGCGCGGGACGAAATACGTGCCGTGCGCTTCCCCGTCGAAGAGCCGGACCAGGATGTCCGGCTGGTCCCCCTTGGCGACCACCATGGGAACCCCGGCGGCATTCACTTTGCGGGCTGCGTTGATCTTGCTCATCATCCCGCCGGTCCCCAGGGGTCCCGGGATGCTGCCGGCGGCTTTCTCGGTGCTCTGGGTGATGACGCCCACCACGGGAATGAGTTCGGCGTCGGGCTCGGTGCGCGGGTCCCGGGTGAACAGGCCGGCGATGTCACTCAGAACGACGAGCAGGTCCGCGTCCATGAGCAGCGTGATCATCGCCGCCAGGTTGTCGTTGTCGCCCAGCTTGATCTCCTCGACCGAGACCGTGTCGTTCTCGTTGATGATGGGCACGATCTTCCAATCAAGCAGGGTGTTCAGGGTGTTGCGGGCGTTCAGGTAGCGTTTACGGCTGGAAAGGTCCTCGCTGGTGAGCAGGATCTGGGCCGCCTTGAGGCGGTGCCGTTCGAAGGCCTTTTCATACTCCATGATGAGCCCGGCCTGACCCACGGCGGAAACCGCCTGGCGCTGCCGCAGCTCATCCGGCCGGCGCTCCAGCCCGATCTTTTTCAGCCCCGAGGCCATGGCCCCGGAGGAGACCAGAATCACCTCGCGCCCGGCTGCCATCAGGCGGCTGATCTGGCCGGCAAGGCTGCGTATCACGGGGATGTTCAATCCCTGGCGGGCGGTGAGGACGTTGCTTCCGACCTTGACGACGACGCGCCGGGCGCGTTCAAATTGGAGCTTGCGGTCGCTCATCTTTCAGCTCATCCAAACGGTTGCTGATCTGGGCGAGAAGCTGATCGACCCCTTTCACGGTGGCCGCCGAAATGAGATATAGCTTGGTCCGCCTTTTCAGGGCGGCCTTGAACGCCCGGGCACGCTCCTCGGTGCCGGGCAGGTCGAGCTTGTTGAGCGCGATGATCTGGGGCTTGCGGGCCAGGTCAGAGCTGTACGAGGACAGCTCGGTGTTGACGGCCGCATAGGCCTCGAGCGGCTTTTCCGGGTCGATCGCGGAGGCGTCGATGAGGTGCACGAGCAAGCGCGTGCGCTCGATGTGCCGCAGGAAGCGGATCCCGAGGCCGGCGCCGGTGTGGGCCCCGGAGATCAGGCCGGGGATGTCGGCGACCACGAACGGCTCGCGGCCGCCGGCCTTGACCACCCCCAGGTTGGGCACCAGGGTGGTGAAGGGATAATCGGCGATCTTCGGCCGGGCCGCGGAAATGATGCTGATGAGGGTGGATTTGCCGGCATTGGGAAGTCCGATGATGCCGACATCGGCGATCAGTTTGAGCTCGAGCTTGAGCTGCTTGATTTCGCCTGCTTCGCCCGGCTGGGCAAAGCGCGGGGTGCGGTGGGTGGAACTCTTGAAGTGCGTGTTGCCCTTGCCGCCGCGTCCGCCGCGGGCGACGATGAAGGCTTCGCCGGGACGGCTGAAGTCCTTGATGATGTCGCTCGTTTCAGCGTCCCGCACGATGGTGCCCGGCGGGACTTCGATGACGAGATCTTTGCCGTTCTTGCCGGTCCGCTGGCGACCTGCTCCGCCCCCGCCCCGCGGGGCCGTGAACTCGTGCTTGAACCGGAAGGCGTAAAGGGTGCGGCGGTCCTGCGAACTCACCAGGGTCACGTCGCCGCCCTTGCCGCCATCGCCGCCATCCGGCCCGCCGCGCGGAACATACTTCTCGCGCCGGAAACTCAAGCACCCGTTTCCGCCGTCCCCGGACCGGACCGTTATGATCGCTTCGTCAATAAACTTCACTCTGCGGCGTAAACACTCACTTTTTGGCGCGACCGGCCTTGACGCTCGTAAGCGACGACCCCGTCGATCTTGGCGAACAGGGTGTAGTCCTTTCCCAGCCCGACGTTCTGACCCGGGTGGAACTTGGTGCCGACCTGACGCACGAGGATGTTGCCGGCCCTGACCTTCTGCCCGCCATAGATCTTGACCCCGCGCCGCTGGCCGGCCGAGTCGCGACCGTTCCTGGAACTTCCGGCTGCCTTCTTGTGTGCCATACTCTCAACTCCTTTGGCGGCTTCGTAAAAAACTCAACTTCTGCGTTGCACTGCACCCCGCGCTCGCTGCGGCGTACATAAGTACGCCTCGCTCGGCGGGATTTGTGCGCCTTGAATTTGAGCTTCTTACAAAGCCGCAGGTCGTCTATGTTATTAGATTTTGGATGAAGCGCAACGCCGAGATTGGCCTTCGTACACAGTCATCATGCCTCGATGCCGTCGATGCGGATGGCGGTGAAGGGCTGTCGATGGCCATTTTTCCGGCGATAGCGCTTGCGGCGTTTGTATTTAAAGACGAGAATTTTCTTGGCCTTGTCCTGCTCGACGATCTGGGCCTGGACCGCAACGTTTTCCAGAACCGGCTGGCCGACGCGGATATTTTCGCCATCCGCCACCATCAAGACCTTGTCAAAAACAACAGGGCTGCCGACCTCGCCCGGGATCTTCTCGATCCGGAGAGTCTCGCCCTTTTGGACCTTGTATTGTTTTCCGCCCGTGTTGACGACCGCGTACATGGGTGCCTCCTGAAGTAAATTGGCATTTCAAATCCGATGAATATTAAATGATTCGTCAATATTGTCAATAAAAATTTGAAAAAAGGCCACCCGCTCGATCCGACGGTCGCTGGAGGCGTGCATCGCCGCGGGCCCCGGCGACCGCGGCAAGCCGCCGCGGCGCTCAGCACCCGACCCGCGGGACGGCCCGGCGCTTAAGCGCCCGCAGCAGCTTGAGCGGGTCCGGGAAACGAGCGGCCAGCATGACGGCGGCGATAATGTAAGGCTTGAAACCCGCCTGGATGTAAGTGGGGATGCGGTAGCGCTCGAACACGCTGGCCGCCACCTCACCGGCGGCGCACGAGACCCCGGAGATGTCCGCCGGCAGGCAGTGCATGTAAAGCGCCTTGCCCCCGCGGGTCAACTTCATCTTGGCCTCGGTGCATTCCCAGTCCTTGAACTCGGCGTTTTTGGCGAGGCAGGCCTTCTCCAGCTCCTTGAGCCCCGGGGTGTCGTTGCGACGCAGCAAATCGGTGCGCGTTTCCATGACGCGGTAGGGGGCCCAGCTCTTGGGGTAAACCACGTCGGCGCCGGCAAAGGCCTCGTCCATGGAGTTCACGACGCTGAAGCGGCCGCCGTTTTCTAGGGCAAAGGCACCCGCCTTGGCGATGACGTCGGGGACCAGTTGGTAGCCCTCGGGATGGGCCAGCACCACATCCATCCCGAAGCGCGTCATCAGTCCGATCACCCCCTGGGGCACTGACAGGGGTTTGCCGTAGCTGGGCGAATAGGCCCAGGTCATGGCGATTCTCTTGCCCCGCAGGTTGTCCAGCGATCCGAAGTGGTTTTCAAGCTGCATCAGGTCGGCCATGCTCTGGGTGGGGTGGTCGATGTCGCTCTGCAGGTTGATAAGGTAGGGCCGCTGCTCCAGGACGCCGGCGTTGAACCCGTCCTCGACCGCGGCGGCCACCGCCTGCATGTACGTGTGGCCTGCGCCCAGGAAGATGTCGTCGCGGATGCCGATGAACTCGGTAAAAAACCCGATCATGTTGGCCGTCTCGCGCACGGTCTCGCCGTGGGCGATCTGCGAACGCCCTTCGTCCAGGTCCTGGACGCCCAGACCCAGCAGATTCGCCGCCGAGAAATAGGAAAAGCGCGTGCGCGTCGACTGGTCGCGGAAGATGCTCACCGCCAGGCCGGAGTCGAAGCAGCGGGTGGAGATGTTTTCCCGGCGCAGCCATCGCAGCGCATCGGCCACGGCGATGATTTTCCTGAGCTCATCAACGGATTTCTCCCAGGTCAGCAGAAAGTCCTTGCGGTAGAGATCGCCCGAAAGCGCACCGATCTGCTTCAGCAGGCCCTGAAAATTGCGCATGGTTCCTCCTTGAACAGGCTGTTATTACTCCGGCAATCAAACAGGCCAAATATCGTGGCTGCCACGAGGCCCGGTGGTGCTTTCATTCAGACACTGGCCGCTCAAGCGGTCCAGGCGTAAAGCGCATAAAAGGCGGCGGCGTTGACAAGGTCGGCGACCGGGGTTTTCTCGTTGGGGGCGTGGGCCATGGCTTCGGCACCCGGGCCGAAACCGATGGCGGGAATCCCGTACATGCCCGAGATGGTGACGGCGTTGGTCGAGAAGGTCCACTTGCCGATCCGGGGCGGCTTGCCGAAAAGCGCCTGGCAGGCCCGGGCGCCGGCCTGCACCGCCGCGTGATCCTCCGGCCACTTCCAGGTCGGGTAATATTTTTCCATGCCGTAGCGCCGGCCGGTGTAGGCGGTCTCCTCGTAGTTCAGGACGAAGACCGCCGCATCATCCCCTTTGACAAGCGCTTCGATTTCCTTGACAGCCGATTCCTTGGTTTCGCCCCAGGTCAGCCGGCGATCCAGGTGAATGCGGGCGTAGTCGGCCACCGCGCATAGCGACGGGCTCCCGGAGACGAACTGGCTCAGCGCGATGGACCCCTTGCCGAGAAAGTCGTCGACGGGCAGCCGCTCGTTGAGCTGCTCGGCGGCCAGACAGGCCCGGGCGGCCATGTAGATCGCGTTCTTGCCGCGCTCCGGGGCCGAGCCATGGGAGGAAACTCCGTTAAATTCGACCTCGATCTCCATGCGGCCACGCTGGCCGCGGTAGAGGCCGCCGTCGGTGGGCTCGGTGCTCACGACCACCTCGGGCCGGATCCCATCTTCTTCGATGATGTACTTCCAGCACAGGCCGTCGCAGTCCTCTTCGATGACACTGCCAACGAAGTACACCGTGAGATCCCGGTCCAGGCCCAGTTCCTTGAGAATGCGGCCCGCGGTCACCATGGAGGCGACACCACCCTTCTGGTCCGCAGCGCCGCGGCCGTGGACATAGCCGCCGCGAATGTCCCCGCAGAAGGGGTCGAAGCTCCAGTTGGCCGGGTTGCCCACCTCCACGGTGTCGATGTGGCCATCGAAGGCTATGATTCGCTTGCCGTCTCCGATGCGGCCGATCACGTTGCCGAGCCCGTCGATTTTAACCTCGTCGAAGTGGGCGGCCCGCATCTGTTCGACCAGTTTTTCGGCAACCTCTTTCTCGGCCAGGCTCGGGGACTTGATCTTGACGAGTTCGGACAAATTGGAAGCCGTATCGTCTCGATATCGTTGAGATAGTTCCAGGATTCGCCTTGCGTTTTGCATGGGGGCCCTCGTTATATAGAATTCCGCTCAAGCAGCGCTGCTGCGGTAGCTTTCTATCAGCCGGTCGACTTTTCCAACCTCAGCCTGCTGGGCCTCCCAGTAGGCCTGGTCGCGCTGGGCGTTCAACTCGTCGACGGCCTTGCCCTGCTGTTCCACCCAGGTGAAGTATTTGAGATTGTGCCATTGATTGTGGTTGCGGCGGCTGCCCTCGTCGATCCAGTCGAGCTTCTGGCGGTGAAAAATGCTCACCAGACGGACCTCGGCGGCGGTCTGGTCCATCGGGCCGAAGCACTCGGTCAGGCCGGCCATGACCGAGTGATAGCGGTCGATGGCGTCGGTGCAGACAGTGACGATGAGGTCGTTTTTGCCCATGGAGTAGAACTTGGCCGTCTTGATGGCCCCCAGCACGTTGCAGACCCCGGAGATACCGAAGATCTGCGAGAGCCGTTTGACCGTGTCTTCGGCGACCCCGTACTTGCGGGTGAGCACCTCCCAGCCGGGCTCCTCGGTCAGCATCTGCAGGCCGAGCTTGCTCTCGATGTCGTCGATGCACATGACGGCATCCATGTTCATGACGTTGTGGATCCAGGTGACGTGCTTGTCGCCGATGCCCTGGATGTCGTGGCCGCCGTACCCGTTCCAATAGATGGTCGGGCACTGGACCGGCTCGAGCCCCACGATCCTGTGGCGGCCCGGCCACTGCTGCTTGAGCCGGTCACCGGCCGCGATGGTGCCGGCGGAGCCCATGGCCGAGATAAAGGCCGATACCACGCCCTGGCCGATCCCCTGGGCTTGCAGCTCCTTGGCCAGCTCGATGATGGTGTTGCCGGTGACATAATAATGGAAGCGGTAGTTGGCGAATTCCTCGAACTGGTTCATGATGCGGACCCGGTCGGGATCGGCCTGCTTCAGCGCATAACACTTGTCGTAGATCTCCTTCACATTGCTTTCGCAGCCCGGGGTCAGCTCCAGACGCGCGCCGTAGCGACGCACGATCTCGAAGCGCTCCTGGCTCATCTCTTCCGGCAGGATGACGACCGAGTCGAACTTCATGCGGCAGCCCACCCAGGCCCCGCCGATGCCGTAGTTGCCGGTGGATGGCCAGACGATGGTGTGGCGGGCCGGGTCCACGGCCCCGCTGATGGCCTTTTCGATCAAGACCGAGTAGGTGGCGCCCACCTTGTGACTGCCGGTCGGAAAGTCCTTACCGTAAAGGACGACGATGGGCGTATCGACCCCGGTCAACTCCCGCGGCAGGACTTCGTGGTAGATCCGGCCGGAGCCGTCCTTCCAGGAAATATTATAAAGGTTGATGGGGTCGAGCGGGTCTTGGGCCTTGACGGCCAGGGCCTTTTCCCGCAGGTCCTTGCGGATCCTGGATGGGTCCAGCATCTCTGCGAAGGTGGGGCCGGTGATCAGTCGTTGGTGCGTCATGGGTGTCGCATCCTCGAAAAAGTGGGTCAAATTGTAAAAGGTCTCTCATATCACTCGGCTTTTGGCCGGTCAAACCCGGTGAAGAAAAGGCCGGTCGATTCGCCCCTGTCGATGGCTCCGGAATCGGTGAGCTGCATCAGCCCCGCCAGGCCGGAGGCCCCCGTGGGGCAGACGGGGATTCCCGTGTGGGAGTGCGCCATCTCATAGGCCGCGCGGATGGTGTCCTCGGCGAGGATTTCGGCCCTGCCCCCCGAGCGCAGAACGGCGCGCAGCAGATAGTACCAATCGTAGGTGACGTCGTCCAGTATCCCGTGGGCCAGGCTGTGCGGGGCAGAACCATCCCAGGCCCACATGAAACGGCCGGCATGGCCGGCCATATCGCTTAAGACCGACTGCACCAAAGGTGAATCAAAGCTGCGCTGAACAAACGCGGCAACTCCCTGAATCTGAGCGGGACGGGCGCGCGCGAAGTCCAGCGTTCGTTGCAGCTGCACCACCGGATCGGCGCCGCACTCGTAGCTCAGGTCGAAGGCATCTCCGCTGCGGCGGGCGATTTCGGCCAGGACCAGCAAATAGGCCCGCACGAAAGGAAAACCGCCCTCGGGCTGGCAGGTGTGAATGCGCGGCAGAGCGCTGATGAACCCCAGCTCAAGCGCCTCTTCGAAGGCTTGGGCGACCGAGCGCGCCAGGGCCCCTCCGCCCACCTGAACAACCACGCTGTCGATCGTTTCCGGGCGGTCGAGGAGCTGCATCATCATCTCCCAGCCCAGGGTGGCGCCGCCCTCGATGTTGGACCAGTTCTCGTTGCCGGCGCAGGCGAACGGGACCCAGCCGTTTTGCTTCAACGCCTTTTGAAAAGCGCGATAGCAGGGGTCGCCTTCGCCGGTGCTTGACCGGGGGATTTTTTCCATGACCGCGCCCCGCTGCGCCAGCATGCCGGCTACCGTAGGGTCGACATCCTCCGGCACAAACGCGTGCAGGTCGTAACCGCCGGCCCGGGCCACCGCGGCCGCTCCCACGGCAGCGTTGCCGCAGCTGTAGATGGCCAAGACCTTCTTTGCGCTCTCAGCCCTGAGTTCCCTCAGCGCTTCCATGTACAGCAGCGTACCCATCAGGTGCCGGCCCTTGTGCGATCCGGTCACGTTGCCGGTTTCATCCTTCACCCACAGGCGGCCGGTCCGGCCGATGGCGGATGCCAGGCCGGGCTCTTCGGTCAGCGGGGTCACGTCGAAGTTCCGGCCCTCCATGCCCAGCAGGCGCTCCGTCAGCCCGTCCAGGATCCGGCCATAGCGGCCATAGCCGATCAGGTTGCAGCCTGAAAGCAGGGGATGGAAGCGGTCGAAGCTGCGCTGCGATCCTTGCGTCCATGATTTTCGGATGATTTCAGCCGGTTTTGAGCCTCTGGGCAGCATCCGGCGCAACGTGTGCTCCTCTCCGGCGCGCATGCCGGGGCAGCTGAAAATCCCCGATTCGATCGGGTAATTTTTCCGGCAGAATGGGCAATTTAGAAAACCGGATGCCACCGGAGGCCTCCCTTTTGCCTTGAATGATCATTGACTTTTTTCAGGACTTCACGCACAAGTAACAAATTTCCGGATAAGGAATCAAATTAAATTCCCGTTTAAGATTCTGGCGGAGGTTAAGATGATCAGCAACGATTTTATCGCCCGTTTGGATGCATTCGGGCGCCGCCTGAACTGGGTGAACGAGCGCATCTGTGCGCTTTTGATGGCCGTCCTGGTCCTGACGATCTGGATCGAGGTGGCCGACCGCTATGCCTATCGACTGGGATATACCTGGACCGAAGAGTTCGCGCGCTACACCATGATCTGGTGCGCCCTGCTCGCGGTGCCCTGCGGGGCCTACCGCCGTGAACACATCGGCCTGGAGTTCGTTCTGAACTACATGCCGAAGCCCTTTCGCCGCGTTCTGCAACTGGCCCTGGACCTGATCGGAATTGCGTTTTTTTCCTTTCTCACTTTCTACGGCATCGGCATGACGGCAGAGGGCAAGACCCTGCATGCCAACATCTTCGACATGACCATGCTGCTGCCTTTTGCCTCCGTGCCGATCTCATCGGCCCTGACCGTGGTCCAGTTGATCGTGACCATGGTGCGCGACTTTCCGCTCAAGGCGCCGGAAATGGCGAAGAAGGCAGGCGAGGTGATCGCATGAGCATCGTGGGCATTCTTTTCTTCGGGCTGATGTTCGTGGGGCTGCCCATCGGCTACGTCCTGGGGCTGGCCGGGGTGGCCGGCCTGATCCAGGTGGGCGGCCAAAACTTCCTGGCCATGGCGCCGAAGCGCTTTTTCGAAGGGTTGGACCTCTTCACCTTCATGGCCATGCCCTTCTTCATATTGGCCGGAGAGATCATGAACCGCTCCGGCATTACGAGGCGGCTGGTGGCCTTCACCGACTCGCTGGTGGGCTACCTGCGCGGCGGCCTCGCGCAAAGCAACATGGTGGCCTCCGTGATTTTTGCGGGCATGACCGGGGCGGCCGTGTCCGATGCGGCCGCCTTCGGCAACACCTTGGTGCCGGCCATGATCTCAAAGGGTTACCCCAAGCCGTTCGCCTGCGCGGTGTGTGTGGCCGGCTCCATCATCGGGCCCACGATCCCGCCCTCCAACCTGATGGTCATCTACGGCTCGCTCATGGGGGTTTCGATCGCCGGGCTATTTGCGGCCGGGATCCTGCCGGGGCTGCTCATCTGCCTGTTCTGCATGTGCTTCATCGCGGCCATCGGCCGGCGCATCGGCCTGCCGAAAGGCGAGGGCCGCCTGAGCCTGTGGAGGATCGTTACGTCTTTCAAGTCGAGCTTCCTCGCCCTGCTCATGCCGGTCATCATCCTGGGCGGTATCCTGGGCGGCTTCGCCACCCCCACCGAGGCGGCCGCCATCGCCGTGCTCTATGCCTTGGTCGTAGGCGTCGGGGTGTACCGGGCCATCACCATTAAAGATATCATCGAGATGCTGGTACGCACCAGCCTCATCACCGGTGTCGTGTTCCTGATCATCGCATCCGCTTCGATCCTGAGCTGGTGGATGACGTTCGAGCAGATCCCCCAGATGATCGCCACGTTCTTCCTGTCGATCTCCCACGATCCGCAGATGGTAACCCTGATGATCCTCATCCTGCTGCTGGTCATCGGCATGTTCATGGACATCAACGCGGCGCTGATTATTCTTGCACCGGTACTGGGCCCGTTGACCCAGTCCATCGGGATGGATCCCGTGCACGCGGGCGTCATGATCGTGCTGTCGCTGAACCTCGCCCTGATGACGCCACCGGTCGGGGCCTGTCTCTTCGTGATCTGCTCGATCACCGGCATCCGCCTGGAGGCGCTCAGCAAGGCCATCTGGCCGTTTATCCTGATAGAGATGGCGGTCTTGTTCCTGATTGCATTTTTCCCGCAGATGACCATGTTTATGCCGCATCTTCTTCTTGGAAAGTAGGACGTTTCCGGAGAGCATTTGAACATTCAACCCAAAGGAGGACATCATGAAACGTTCATCCCTGTTTTTCGCGGCGGCCTTGGTGATGCTGTCGCTGGTCGCCATTCCCTTCGCCCCGACGCCGGCCGAGGCCCAGAAGGTCATCAAGCTTCACAACCTCAACAAGGACGACCCCTTCGACAACCCCACCGGCGCCATGACCACGGTGTTCAAGAGCCTGGTCGAGGCCGGCACCAACGGCGGGATCACGGTGCAGACCTTCCCCAACTCGCAGCTCGGCAAGGGGAATGAAGTCCTCACCCAAGTGAAGAGCGGTGTCATTCAGACCGGAATTTTTACCGTCGGCGAGTTCGCCTCGATCTACCCCATGATCGGGGTGCTCGACGTCCCCTTTGCCTTCCCCAACATCAGCGTCACCTATCCCGTATTCGACGGGCCCTTCGGCGCCAAACTCGCCGCCGACATCGAGAAAAAGACCGGGATGAAAGTGCTGGGCTTCGGCGACTCGGGTGGGTTTTATCAATTCACCAATTCCAAACGGCCCATCAAGACCCCGGAAGACATGAAGGGACTCAAGATCAGGACCCAGGCCCTGGACACGCACAAGGCCATCGTGAGCGCCTTGGGCGGTCAGCCCGTTATCATCCCCTGGGCCGAAGTGTACACCGCGCTTCAGACCGGGGTCGCCGACGGCCAGATGAACCCGATTCCCATCATTTCTTTCGCCAAGCTGGACGAAGTCCAGAAATACCTGACGCTTTCCGGGCATCTTTTCACTCCATATGTTTGGACGATGAACAGGGATTTTTGGAACGCTCTGAGCCCCGAGGAGAAAAACGTCGTCACCTATGCTGCCCAGTCCGGCATCGTGGCCGGCCGGGGAATAGCGCGCGTAATCGAGGCATCCGACAAGGGGCTGCCCGCACTTAGCAAGCATATGCAGATTAACGCGCTCACGCCAGAGGAGAAAGCCAGGTTCCGGGATCTCACCATGCCGGCGGTGAAAAAGATCATCGTTGAAAAATACGGCGCCGAGGGCGAGGCCATGATGAAGGCCTTCCTCGAGGCCATCGATACCGCATCCAAGTAATCCTACGTGGCCTCGACACCCCACCACGAGGCCTCGACATCTCCGCCCGCCCGGCGCGTGTTGAGGCCTCGCTTCTGCCACATCTTGCGCCACGGGCTGCCGACCCGCTTGAATTGCATTCGAATATAGGCTTAAGCTGGCTCTGAATGCAAATTTCAATCCGACATCCCCACGGAGGAGCAATTGACCACCTCGGCCAGCCATATCGTCGTTCGTTGGGAAGAGGCTAACACGACCCGCCGGCAGATCGATCTGCTGGGAGAAGAGCCGCTCTCGATCCGGATCCAGGGCAATCCCTATTCGGTCGTCATGCGCACCCCCGGGGAGGAGATCGCCCACGTGGCCGGCTTCTGCTTGGGGGAAGGGATCATCGACTCGGTGGAGGACTATACCGGCATTGCCTTCTGCGAGGGCGAGGCCACCAACGTGGCCACGGTGACGCTCACACCGGCCCGGCGGAAGATGATCGCGGCGATATTGGAGCGGCGCAACTTTATCAGCCAGAGCAGCTGCGGGCTGTGCGGCAAGGAGCTCATCCAGGATCTCTATCAACTCGTCCGGCCTTTGCCCGACGGGGTCCGGATGAGCCTGCGCCAGGTCATGGCCGGCCTGGATGAAATGTCCGCGAACCAACCGCTGCGGCAGCGGACCCGCGCCGCCCATGCGGCGGCACTATGCGACCGGGACGGGAGATTCCTTTGCGTGGCCGAGGACGTCGGCCGCCACAACGCCCTTGACAAGGCCATCGGCAAGGCGCTTCTTGACGGAAGCCTTCCGAAAGCGGCCCTGGCCGTACTGTCCTCGCGCGTCAGCTATGAGATGGTGCAGAAAACCGCCCGGGCCCGCATCCCCATCATCGTTGCCGTCTCCCGGCCGACCGCCCTTGCCGTCGAGCTCACATCACGGCTCAACATGGGGCTGGTATGCCTGGCCGAAGGCGTGGGGGCTTATGTCTTTTGCGGCGAGAGCCGGTTTGTGATGGACGAGCAGGGCGCTGAAAAACCGCGATTCGCGCCGTGATCCAAGGCTGGGAAGCTTGAAGCAAAACCTTTTCTGCCTTTTTTTAGTCTCCCGGCGTTCCAGCCTCCGAGCCTCCAGCCAATAGTCGCCTTGGCTGACGGCCGGATGCTTGTTTTTAAACACCCTGGTCCTCTATCCGGTCCCCGACCGGACCGGATGCACAGCCTCAGGTGGACCCGCTGCAGGCCGGCGGCGCGCTGATGGTGTCCTCAGCCGCCGCCGGGGTTGCCGCTACAGGCTCTTTATCCGAAGGCCGGCAGCGCTTGAACAGGGTGCATAACTGGGCAGCCACCGGCTTGACCGATATGACCAGAACCACTGCGGCGGCAACCCATTGAGCCCCGGCGGGAATAATTTCCGCCGCCTTGCCCGCCATGGCCTTGGCGGATATACCCAGCACGGCATAGACCTGATCCACCGCCAGGCCGAACAAAACGGCGCACACGGCGATGGAAAGGAGATAGATCAGCTGTCGCGCGTTTGCCGAGGATCTTGACGAGCACGGTCAATGTGGCCACGTTGGTGGCGGGACCCGCCAACAGAAACACCAGGGCGGCCCCGGGGCTGATCCCCTTTAGAATGAGGGCCGCTGCGATCGGAGTCGATGCGGTGGCGCAGATATAGAGGGGAACACCCACCGCCAGCATGATGAGCATGGCTGGAAGCCCCGAGCCGACGGTGCGGCCGATGGCCGCCTCCGGGACGATGGCCGTGATGGCCCCGGCCAGGAGCAAACCGATGAAAAACCAGCCCGCGATGTCGGCCCAGAGTTCGCAGACGGCATAGCGCACGCCGCTGCGCAGCTTTTCGGCAAAGCGATGATGGCTTTTGTGAACCTGTGGGGCGCAGTCGATTCCATCGCAGCAGCCGTCCACCGGACAGGGGTGATGCAGCGGAATCTCGGACTTCCCGCTGCCGTAGCTGAACAGATTCTCGATGATGCCGGCGACAAATGCCGTGATGAAGGCCGCCACGGGCCGGGCGATCGTCAGGATGGGGTCGAGCAGGGCATACGACACCGCGATGGAGTCCAGCCCGGACTCCGGGGTTGAGATCAGAAAGGCCGTCGTGGCCCCCTTGGTTGCACCCTGTTTCCGCAGCGACACGGCCGCGGTCAGCACCCCGCAACTTCAAAGCGGGATGGGTATCCCCAGCAGCGCAGCCTTGAACACGGACGAAAAGCGGCCGTGCCCGAGATGCCGGCCGATCGAGTCCGGGTTGAGAAACACCCGGAAAAGTCCGCTGACCAGGAGACCGAAAAGAATGTAGACGCTGGCGTCGAGCAGCAGGTGCCAGGACTCGCGCAGCATGTCGACCAGAAAATTCATCGCAGGTGTCCCCGTTGTTCTTGATGGGCTCGTAGTAGAAGTGGTTTCATAACCCCGTCTGACACCCGGTGGCGGCGTTGCAGGCCTCTCGAAATGAAGCGCTGCGCCGCAGTCGGACTTTTTGCGAAGTCGTCATTTTTCACGAATATGCCGCAACCCTATGTCGAGTAGCAGCTCCACGTGCCTGTCGTCTATGGAATAGTACACCACTTGGCCGCTGCGCCGGGTTTTCACAAGCGATAGATCTTTGAGCCGGCGCAACTGGTGCGAAACGGCCGATTCGCTGATACCGGTCAAGGCCGCCAGATCGCAGACGCACATTTCCTCCCGGCGCAGGGCCATCACGATTTTAAGCCGGCTGGGGTCGCCCAGGACCCTGTAGATCAGGGACAAGCGCTCCACCTCATCCCCGGGGGAAGCTTCCCGTCGGGCATGGGCGACTCGATCCGGATGAACCACACGTGCGGGTTTGTTGTCGCTATCCGAACGGTGCGATTCGGCGGGTGTCATATGTCTGCCTGGTTAAATATATGAGTATCTGTTCATATATAGTATTGTCCACCGGCGCTGTCAATCCCGTTCCTCGCCCGGCCCCCAACCCGGACCATTGAAAAACTGCACAACGCCGAATCGCTGCGGAAGACGCGCTTCTTCCATGCCCGGCTAACCGTAATCTCATGCAGGGCTAACATTGCACCAACGTCAAACAAATAATTTGATAAGAGAAAAAAATCCCGTTAATCTGAGTCAACCCAAAAAGGATTACCCGGCATGGCCAAAGAGCGCATCCTGGTCGTCGACGATGAAGAGGATATACTGGAGCTGGTCCGTTTTCATCTGGCCCGCGAAGGCTACCAATTGACCCTGGCGGCAACCGGCGAAGAGGCTTTGAAGAAGGCGAAGCACGATAAGTTTGACCTGGTCGTGCTGGACCTCATGCTGCCCGGGCTGGACGGACTGGAGGTGGCCAAGGCGCTGAAGGACGACGCCAGGACCAAAAGCGTGCCGATCGTGATGCTGACCGCCAAGGGCGAGGACGCGGACGTCGTCTCCGGGCTTGAAATCGGAGCCGACGACTACATCACCAAACCCTTCAGCCCGCGGGTGCTGACCGCCCGGGTCAAAGCCGTGCTGCGGCGGCGGTCCCGGGCAACCCCGGACGAGGGCAAGGTCATCACGATCTACGAGCTCGAAATCCACCCGGGGCGCCGCACGGTGCTCGCCGGCGGCAAAGCCTTGGAGCTGACCTACACGGAGTTCCAGCTGCTCAGCGTCCTGGCGCGCCGGCCGGGCTGGGTCTTCACCCGCTCCCAGATCGTCGACTCCGTGCGCGGCAGCGACTACCCGGTCACCGACCGCAGTGTCGATGTCCAGGTGGTCGGTTTGCGTAAAAAACTGGGGGCTTACGGGGATTATATCGAGACCGTGC
Organism: uncultured delta proteobacterium; assembly: GCA_963785045.1. GTDB lineage: Bacteria > Desulfobacterota > Desulfobacteria > Desulfobacterales > SpSt-501 > SpSt-501. Next base: position 262,284 of record CAWAUC010000011.1, read on the forward strand.
GCGGCGTGGGCTACCGCTTCAAGGAAAAAGCATGAGAAAACCCAGAAAACTGGTCTGGCGTCTGTTTTTTTCCTACATCTTCATTGCGCTGGGCGCCTTGGTGGCGGCCGGCTGGTATTTTACGCACTCGCTGGATGCGTTTCTTGAGAATGAGACCAAGGTCGAGCTTTTCGATCGCGCCCGCCTGATTGAAAACCAGATCGTTCCATATTTGGACCCGCCCGATCCGGCCGCCGTCGATTCCATCTGCAAACTCTCCGGAAAGGCTTCGGAAACACGCTTCACCGTCATTCTGCCCTCCGGCACCGTCATCGGCGACACGCTAGAAACGCCCCAGAACATGGAAAACCACGCCACCCGGCCGGAGATTGCCGGCTCCCTGGCAAGCGGCACGGCCACCTCCCGGCGCTTCAGCCACACGCTGCAACAAAACATGGTCTACGCGGCCGTTGCCGTTAAGAGGGATTCGCAGCCGATCGGAGTGATTCGAGCGGCCATTCCGCTGGCGCGAATGGAAACCCAGGTGGCCCGGATACAGGCGGAGTTTTGGGTCATCGGCGGAATCGTCGCCCTCCTGGCGCTGGGGGTGACACTCGCCATTTCCCGGCAATACGGCCGGAAAATGGATGAGCTCAAAAAGGGTGCCGCGCGCCTGGCCGAGGGCGAACTGGCGCACCGCCTGGTGATGCCCGATTCCGAAGAACTGGCAGGCCTGGCCGAATCCCTGAATCGCATGGCGGCCCAGCTGGAAAGCCGCCTGCAGACCGTCGTCAGCCAGCGCAACCAGTTGGAAGCCGTGCTCTCCAGCATGCTCGAAGGCGTCATCGCCGTCAGCCGAGATGAACGCATCATCAGCGTGAACCAGGCCGCGGCGCGTTGGTTTGATATCGACCCTGAAAAAGTCCGGGGCCGCAGCATCCCGGAGGCGATCCGCAACCTTGCCATCCAGAAGTTCGTCACCCGATCCTTGAAAAGCCGGACCCCCGTGGAGGACGATATCACGGTGTACCGCAACAGCGAGCGGATTTTAAACATCAAGAGCGCGCCGTTGCTCGACCTGGGGCCGGAGCCGATCGGCATGCTCATCGTGTTCAGCGACGTCACGCAGTTGCGCCGCCTGGAGGACATGCGCCGTGACTTCGTCGCCAACGTCTCCCATGAAATCAAAACACCCCTGACGGCGATCAAGGGCTTCGTGGAGACGCTTCACCAGAAGGCCGTCGCAACTCCGGAGGAGGCCGATCGATTTCTCGGCATCATCGCCAGGCACGTGGACCGGCTGAGCACCATCATCGAAGACCTGTTGATGCTCTCGCGCATTGAAAACGAGGGGGAAAGCGGCGACATCAAACGCGAAAAGACCCGTCTGCGCGACATTTTCCAGAACGCCGCACAGATCTGCCGGCCGCGGGCCGACGAGAAAGGCATCCAGATCGAGCTCGGGGGAGACGAGGGGCTCACGGCGATGGTAGACCCGGTGCTCCTCGAACAGGCCGTGGTGAACCTCCTCGACAACGCCGTCAAATACAGCGATCCCGAAAAGACGGTCTGGATCCAGGCGCAGACCGTCGACCATGAAATTCAGATCCGCGTGCAGGACCACGGGATCGGCATCGAGAAAAAGCATCTGCCGCGGCTGTTCGAACGCTTTTACCGCGTGGACAAGGCACGCAGCCGGGCGATAGGAGGAACGGGTCTGGGGCTGGCCATCGTCAAGCACATCGCCCAGGCCCACGGCGGCCAGGTCACGGTGGAAAGCCGCCTGGGGGAAGGAAGCCTTTTCACCATCCACCTGCCGCGAGAACCGGAGCAAGCCGGACCTTCTCGGATAGCTTCTTACGAGCTCATCAATTTCTAGTTTTTTCGTAATTCCCGCCTAACGCCGCCGCGGTATTCCGTCAAAAAAATTCACCCTGCTTTTTACAGTCAGGAGGCCAGACGTGGTCAGGTCCCATGCCATCCAGTGGTTGCCTGCCGCGGGAGAGGATCCTGCTCCCGGCACGTTTCAGGCGGTACGAATCGCCTTGGAACATCCGGGGGTGGCCGTCCATCTGCCGAAGTTCGTTGGCTTTCCATGGCCTGTGAACAACGCCTCGGCTGCGCTCCTGGCGGTCTGGGTCAGCCCGGAAACGCCTGTCTGGACAGACCTTAGCTGGGACTCGGAGCCGGCGGCCAGGCTGCAGCAGAACTGCGGCTGCAGCCTGGTTACGGAGCCGTGCATGGCCAGGGTCGCATTCATCGCAGACCCTCTGCGCATTCTCCCTCTCAGACAGTTCTACCTCGGGGAGGACGACCAGCCTGAGCGATCCACCACGCTCATTCTCCAAGTCCCCGGTTTTTCTGTGCCGAACGGCAGGCTTCGATACGTCTCCGGTGGAATTCGCAGGCGGCAGGCGAGCCCGACCGGGCTTCCAACCCATTTCTGGTCGGATTGGGAGGACCAGCGCCGGTTTCGGCCTTTTGGGATCGATGTGTTTTGCACCCGCGCCGACACAATGGTTGTCCTGCCCCGCTGTCTGCAATCCCCCTGAACCCTGCTGTCCCGCCCTCCATAGCAGAGGGACTTCGGACAAAGCCACCGTCTTTCCTCGGCGGTCTATTCATTGTAACTTAATGGCTTATCGCCATGAACAGGGCCTGCCGCGACATGCTGGAAAAGCGGGGTGCGGAGGCCTCCTGGTCCGACCGGCAGGAGGCGAAGCACAAGTCCCGGTCGAGCATGGACACGTACAAATTGCGGACCGCTGACCCATGGGCAGGTCTTTTTCGGTCTGCAGCGGCGGCGTCTGGAACCAAAATCTAACAGCGGCCTAACCCGGGCGGAACACGGCACTACCAAAATAGGTGGATTGTCCATTCCCATGACTGGAGGCCGGATGGTTTTTATTGTCGGGTTCGAAGACCTGCAGGCGCTGAATCCCCAGATCGTAGGACGCAAATTCGCTTCACTGGCACGGGCAGCACGTGAAGGGTTCGCCGTACCCGGGGCCATGGCGATCGCAACCAAAGCGCATGGACATTTCCTTGCAACCGGCGGCTGGCCTTGCGGTCTGCAGGAGGAGGTTATCGAGGCCGCCCGTCGGTTGGACATCCGGCAAGGGGTCTCCATCCGCTCGTCGGCCACGCGCGAGGACCTGGCAAGCCAGAGCTTCGCCGGCCAATACCGCAGCTTCCTGGAAGTGGACAGCGAACAGGAAATTTTCCGCCGCGTCGAGGAGTGCTGGGAAAGCGCCGGGTCCGAAACCGTGCGCAGCTACCTTCGGGCGGTGAACCTGCAGGGATCCGACACCGAAACTCCATTATTGGCCGTCATCATCCAGCGCATGGTGAAGTCGTCGATCGCCGGTGTGGCCTTCAGCCGCAACCCTCTGCACCCCGATCGGGACGAAATGGTCATCGAAGCCGTCAGGGGGCATGCCGAAAGCCTGGTCAGCGGGCACCGCTCGCCCTGCCGGGCGCGTGTTCACAGGGATGGCCGAGTGTCCGTCGAAAGCGGCTCGCCTTCCTACCTGCGGCTTTCCCGCAAGACACCGTGGCGCGAGATCGCCGGGCTCCTCAAACGGCTGGAGCAATCCTACGGCGGCGGTGCGCTCGACATGGAGTGGGCGGTCGATCGCGGCAAAACGCTCTGGCTGCTCCAGGTCCGGCCGATTACGGCGTTGGCGCCGCAAGAGGCGCTGCCGCCGGCAGGCACCTGGACCCGCAAGATCGCCGACGACCTCTGGGCGGACCGACTCGAACCCTTCATGTCCGAGGTGATGCTCAGCCACGCACCGCGGTTCGACCTGTCCCGAATCGCCCGGCTCGCCGGCATCAGCCCGGTGCTGCCGGCCTTGACCGTGATCAACGGCTACCTGTATGTCAATTGCGACAGCATCCGCCGCGTCATCGCGCATATCCCGCGGCCGCTGCGGTTCAAAGATCTGGCCAGCCTGCTGCCGGCCGGCTCACCCCTTAGCGACATTCCACCGCCACGGGCCTGGACCCTGGCCCGCATCTTTCTCAGGATTACCCTCCTGCCCCTGAGAGAACCCGGGATGATTCCCTTCATTTGCCTGCGCCGCACCCCGCGCGCCATCCGCCGCCTGAGAGCCCGCTTGGCGTCCCCGGAGCCCGGCCCGGATTCCGCCGCCCACAGCGTGCTGGAACGTTTGCAGGCCGACACCGAGACATTGGCCTTGATCCAGGAAAACAACCAATGGCCCTATTTTCACGCCACGCTCTTCACCTGGGTTCTGCGCTGGCTGGCGGTAGACCGTCTGAAGATGACCGGAGCCGGGTTTCTGGGGCTTATCAGCCGAGGATCGAACAACGTCACCATCGCAATCGAGCACTGGTTCCGCAAAACAGCCCTGCACATCGGCTCAGACCCCGGCCTGAGAGAACGCTTCCTTTCGGAACCGCCTGCGGACTTGGCCTTTTCATTGCCGGCCGAGCTTCGGGCGGAGGTCCACGCATTTCTGCAGCGCTTTGGTTTCCGATCCCGGCATCGCACCTTGCTGATAAAACGCTGGGCCGAAGCGCCGGAGGAGGTAGTCGGCATTCTCCAGTCCTTGGTGCGTCACCCCCATGCCGCCGGGGCTGCACTGAGATCCGCCATTCCGTTTACGCAAGAACATCCTCCCGGCATGCTGTTCAGGTGGGCCCTTGGGATTCTTGCCGGCTTGACGCGCCGCTTCCTGGACCTGAGGGAAGAATTGCGCTTTTTACTGGATGAAGCGCTTTTTCGGATTCGCCGCGATCTGCTCATTTTAGGACGGCTTTCGAAAATGGACGAAACCCTATTCTTCCTGACACCGCGGGAGATCGAGGAGATGGTCACCGGCCGGCTCGCGCCGCAACCGGCCGCGACTATTGCCACTCAGCGGCAGCGGCGGTTTCAAAGCCCGGTGGACCCAGGCACTTTCTGGGTCGACGGCCGCCCCGAATATGATTTCTGCGCCGGCGGCACGGTGCTGCGGGGCATCGGGACCAGCCTGGGCCGCGTCACCGGCCGGGCGGTCATTGTGGAAGACCCCGCCGCCGCCAAGATCCGGCGGGGCGACGTAGTGGTGGCCCGCCATACCGACCCGGGGTGGACGCCCATCCTCAGCATCATCGGCGGTATCGTCATGGAAGAAGGCGGCCTGCTCAACCACTGCTCCATCGTCGCGCGGGAGCTCGGCATCCCGTCCATCGTCGGCGTGAGCCGGGCCACCCAGCTCATCCCGGAAGGGGCGCGGGTCACCATCGACGGCGGGGCAGGGATGGTGCGGATAGAAGAAGGATGATCGGAACAGGACCTTGACAACCGCTCTACTTAGTGTCCATTCAGAAATGGTGGATTTCGGTTCAGGCCAAGGCCGCAGCGATTTCGCAACCGCAGGCAAAGTGAGGCTTTGCCGAGGATTGCGAAGAGCGAGAACGCCGGCATGGGCCGAAAGACGCCGTTTATGGATGGACACTAATTATAGACGGTCTGCTCCCAGGCCGCCCGTGAAAGCCCTGAGACATCCGTCCAGTTGCCGGCTCCGATCCAGTCGGCGATCATTCGCGCAACGTCGGGATATCGCACGGCCGCAGCCGGCCGCTGGGCCAAAAACCCGTCTACCGTTTCTCGGTCCAGGCGTTTCATCACGGTCCCCAGCTTCAGCTTCGCGAGCGCCTTGGCATTGGACATCTGCTCCATCTGCCGCGCCAGGGGCTTGACCAGGATTTTTTTCCCGAGGTGCAGCGCTTCACTGGCAAGCTCGAACCCGGCATTGGTGATGACGCCGCTGCTTTCCGCCAGGTCCTTCAGGAAGCCCTGCCGCGAGTAGGCCCGCAGGCGCAGCGGGCCTTCGTCGCGCGCTGCCGGAAGCTGATGGTAGACAAAGAACTGGTGGGTTTCAAAAGAAGCCAGCAGCAGGCGGATATCCTCTATCTCCTCAAACGGCAGATAGACGAGGATTTTGTTGGGAATGGGTTTTCCCCCATCGGGCATGTAGTTCGGTATGATCGGGGGCAGAATCGGCTGGTCGAAGTGATGCCAATGCAACCCGAGGCAATGCTCGGCAGGAGCGAAGTTGCGAATGACGAACACCGCGGCGGGATCGAACCCGGCGATGGGAATCCTGTAGCGAAATGCGTATTGGTGGCCGACGCCGATGGAGGGCAGGCGGTTGCGTCGTGCGATGCGGGCCGAAACCGGCTCAAAATCGGTGACCACCAGATCGACACCACGGGTGTCAAAGTGCCGGATGTCGGCATAGAACCCTAAAAAATTCAGCCGGCGGGCCGTCTTGAGGTATTGCAGTCGCCCGCGCCGGGTGGAAAACGTCAGTCCCTCCAAAGCGACGAACGGCTCGAACACCTCCATCTCCCAGAGCAGGTCCGGGTTCCTGCCGCTCACAATCACCTGCACATCGTGACCGTCGGCTTTGAGATTGCGAATGATTTCGCGCGAGCGGCTGATGTGGCCGTTTCCGGTGCCCTGGACGCCGTATAGGATCCGCAATCCCACCTCAGCCCCCCGCCGCGATGCCGCAGACGGCGCTCAAGGTGCCGAGCAACATGCCCGCGACTACATCGGTGGGGTAGTGGACCCCCAGGTAAATGCGCGAGAACCCCACGGCCAGGGCCCACGCGCCCGCCATCGGGAAAAGATACGGGTATGCGTTGCCGAGCAGGGTGGCAACCAGAAAGGCCGCCGCGGTGTGGCCGGAAGGGAAGCTGAACTTGTCGCTGGGCTTCACGCGGCGTTCAACCCCGGGCAGGATCTCACATGGCCGGTCGCGTTTCACGAACCGTTTGATGAGTTTATAGGCCGGAAGCTCGATTGAAAAAGCCGCAACCGCCGCCTTCAGAAACACACGGCCGGCCGCCGGGTCCACTGCCAGCAGCACGGCCGCCAGCAGCGGGTAGCAATAACCGTTTCCGGTCCAGGAGATTCGCGGCGTCATGAAGGCCACCAGCCGCTGGCCGTGCAACCCGAAGATGGCGGTCAACCAGCGGATGTCCCAACGCGTGATGCTGTTGACGATGATTCGCATGGGCGGCTCCTCTTTTAACCCTGAGCGTATCCCGGCAGCGTTACGCTTTCGTTAGACGATGGTTTTTTTCCTGCTAGCTTGATAGTCCCGCGACCGGTCGCTATAAACCGGTCGTGATCACCAAGTCCGTGATCGGCCCTCTCGATTTTTCTCCCTTGAGAACGATGTGCGAGTAGATTTTGCTTCCTTTGAATTTCTTCACGACCCAGTTCAGGCCGTTGTTCTCCGGGCTGAGGTAAGGATTGTCCACCTGCCGGATGTCGCCCAGGCAGAGACACTTGACGCCCTCCCCCATTCGGGTCAGCAACGTGCGGCACTCGGAGCGGGACATATTTTGCATTTCGTCGATGATGACCACGGAGTTTTCAATGTTCATGCCCCGGATAAAGTTCAACGGCAGAATCTCAAAGGTCCGCGAGTTGAACTGGGGCGGGTACACATCGGAGTCGACAAACAGCTTGTTGGCCGGCCGCAAACGGTGCAGCTTGGCGAGCAGATCGGCTATGTAGCGGGTGTAGGGCTCCATCTTCTCCTCGAGCTTGCCGGGCAGGTAGCCGAGCTTCTGGCCGATTTCGATCATCGGCTTGATCACGAAAATCTTCTGGTGGGATTTGCGCTCGAGCACCAGGTACAGGGCGCATGCCAGGGCCAGGTAGCTTTTGCCGTAGCCGGCCTCGCTCTGCACGGACACCACCTGGAGGTCGGGGTGCACCATCAGCTCCATGGCCAGGTTCTGATAAATGCTGCGGGGCGCCACCTTCCAGACCTTGTGCTGGTAGTCGATGGTCTTCTCGCCGGCCGCACCGAAAAAGACAGGCTTGCCCTGCTCGTTCCACATAAAAGCGTTGGGCACCGCCTCCTCACGTTTGGCCACGAACCCGGTGAAATATTCGGCCTCGGATTTGAACGGCACCGATTCCTTGTAGACCTCGCTCGTGATGCCCCGCAGCCGAGCCTGGAGCTGGAAGACCCGGTCATTGGTGACCAGGATCGGTTTTTCCACGCCGCTCGCCTGGATTTCGTCCAGGAGTACATTCGTGTCGATGATGTAATTTTTCTGCTGTTCCATAGGGGTCGCACCTCAGCCTGTTGGGAAGGTTCTGTTTCGGTTCGGCAGGGCGGAAGGCCTGCGGCCATCTCACGGATGCGGAATGAACAAACAACTGGATCGCAAAACGGGAGCGGTCGGAAGGGCCATGAGAAGGTCAAGATGGCACAATGGCGGAGCGGGAGTGATGTTCAGAGGGCACCTCGACGGATGCGATGATTCAGCTCGCTGTGCGCGGGGCCATCGCCGCCGCCCGAGGCACAAAACAGCGCACGATCCGGTTCGGCCTCTGAAGTGAAAATCCTGAGCTTGTCAGGCGCCACGCCTTTGTCTTCCAGCTCCTGCCGGGCCTCATGGGAGGGAACAAAGACGGTCTGCACCTGGTTGTAGAACCAGACCAGGTATTTCCAGGTTAAATCTTCGATGAATGCGTCCCGGGTGACGACTCGCGCCAAGCGCGGAATGGCGTCGGTGAACGTCGCCTCGACCGGAAGCTTCAGGAACCGCGCGATGAAAAGCCCGGCCAGGCAGGTCGGGCCGGCGCCGGCCAGATGCAGATGCCGAATGTCTTTCGTAAAGCAGTAATCGAGCATTTCCAGGACCGGGGGGTAAATGATCCGGTGACCCGGCAGATCGCTGAATTCATAGACGCCGATGGGTGTGAAGCGCTGCACTTCCGGGCCGTCTGCGGCATCGCAGGTAAGGATGCTGCCATTCGACACGGCCTGCGCGCCCATTGAAAAAAAAGCCGCCGCGCGCGCCTCTTGAAGGCTGTCGGCGAAAACGACGCCAGCCGTGTTCGGTTCAACGACTGGTGTTTGGCCTATACGGGCCATGACCGAGCGGGAGAGTTTGCGCTGCTCGTTGTGATGGGCAAAACCCACAAAATAAGGCGCCAGCAGCGTGCAGAACCCTCCGGCGGAGCCGATGGTGTGAAAGATGCTGAAAAGATTCGCTCCGGAAAAATGATCCATGAGGTGGTTGGCGAATCCGACCAGAATCCGGTTGGACATCTTGTTGATGAACTGGAACCAGCGCTCCTCTAAACGCTGGGAAATCCGCTCCCCCTTCCGGGGCAGAACGAACAGATCGGGTTCTTCTTCGATCAGCCGGGCGGACTCCTTCTTCAGCAGCTCCACCAGCGGGCCGGGAATGCTGCCCTTGATCTTGCGCAGGCGCGGGTAATTCCAAAGCAGGTGCAGTCGCGTGAGCAGCCCGGTGTCTTCTTCGCCCGTGCAGCGCAGGCTGCGGTCGACGTACCGCAACAGGAAGTTGTGGGGCACCTGCTGCCCCAAGTCGAGTTTGTGACGGTAGAATTGGTAGGCGATGCTATAGAGGTTGTGGGCCAGCTTCTGAGGCGAGGAGGGCCTCTGAACGGTTTCAGCGCGGCCGCGGGCGATCCCGTCCAGAAATTCGGCCGTCGAGACGGCGCCCGGCACCCGGGTAAAGTTGCAGGCGATGCTGAGGGAGCTGTGGTCGTCGGATCCGCCGATGAAAAGCTTGGCCCATGGCTCCGGCCCGAGGGGCGCCAGGCGGTGCTTGTCCGCCAGGCGTTCGATGGCGCCGGGCGTCAGGTGCGCGAGCAATTCCTCGAGGCAGCGGTTGCTGTCGGGGTTGCTGTCGCCGTTCAGTTCGAAGATGCGGAAGAGCAGCAGCAGCTTTTCAAAATGATCCGGTGTCAGGCGGTCGTTCACGGCGTACAGTGGGTGGGCGACGGCACAGGCGATGGCCGCCTGCTGCAGATAGCCGACAAGCTCAAAGATGTTGCCCCGCAGCCGCTGGATGTCGGCATGCTGGGCCTCGGTGATGTTGTAAACGAGGACGTGCACCTTGCACCCGTCGGCGGGGAAATAGGTCGTGACCTCCTCGCTGATGAAAACCCCCGGCAAATGCGCGATTTCGAGGGCGCCCTCGATTTTGTTGTGGTCCGTGATGGTGACGAGCGTCATGCCCCGCCGCCGGGCGATATGGTAAAGATGAAGCGGCTCGGTAAAGCTCTCGGGGCAGCCGATTTTCTGGAGAAACCACTGGGCCGGCCGCATGGAATGTCGGGAGTGAACGTGCAGGTCCGCTTGCATCACTGTCTTCACACCTTTTGCATGAGTTAGGGTGATGGCCGAATCTAATCAACATCTTGTTAGACATGGATTAAGAACCCACTAAATATTGGTTAACCGGCTTCAGATTCAATCAACGCGACGCGGTCATTCTTGGACTCGGATCTATGATACGATAGAAAAGCGGCTGCGCCTTCAGGGCCCAGATAGCGCTGAAGGGTCTTGGGGTCGGTCTGAGTCAGGTCCACCACAATCAAACCATCCATCACGCGGCCGAAGTTCCGGTCGATGTTGAACGCCAGGATTTGCCCGCCTAGATTCAGATAGTGCCGCAATAAGACCGGGACGTCCCGCTGCTTGAATTCGACATCCGCGATCACCGAGCACATCTCTTTAAAATCTTGGAAACTTACCTGGCGTTGGCTGAAGTCGCAGTCCGTGAACGCGAACCGGCCTTAAGTTAGCCGGATGTTTCGGTTTGACCATCAGGGCGAGGTCTTTGGCTTGGCTGTGCGCAAGCAGCGTGGTCGCGATCAGAGAGCGGGACAGATCGCTGTAATCCCGGCTGATGCTGACGGGGCCGAACAGCGTGCGGTAGCGGGGCTCACGTGCAATGTAGCTGCCGATCCCTTTCCACAGCAGCAGCAGCGGCGAATAGGAGCGCTGGTATTCGGGTCGCACGAAGGAGCGTCCGAGTTCCAGGGCCGGGCCGAGCCGGCGGAAAAACGCCATGCAGCTGTCGAAGAGGGTGCTCGAATAAAGACCCTGCCGGCCGTGGCGTTCAAGGATCCGGTCGGTGGCGCCGATGCGGTAGGCGCCGACGATTTCGGCGGCCTCCGCGTTCCAGATGAACAGGTGCAGGTAATGATCGTCGAACCGGTCGAGATCCATGGATTTTCCCGTGCCCTCGTTGGCCGCGCGGAAGGAGAGCTCCCGCAGCCGACCGATCTCTCGCAGCACGTGCGGGATCTGTCCCGCCGTCGCCTGCCAGACCGACTGCGCCCCGCTTTGGGCGAGGCGCTGTTCGGCCGGCAAGCGCTCGATTTCGCGGCGACAGGCCTCCGGGGACTGGGGCGCCGCCAGGGGTCGGGGTTCTTTCAAGGCGGCGATGGCCGGGGCCGCGAACCGCCGGGTTTTGCTTACGGGCCGGATGGCCGAGGAGATAGGTGCGCCAGCGCAGGTAAGCTATAAGCTCCGCGTCGCTTGCATAGCTCTGCAGCCAACGAAAAGGGATCAAGCGGCCGATGTCGACCGGAACGCTTCGGCCGTGCATGCCCATGAGTTGTCGGGCAAGCAGCGCCGTTCGCAGCCGAGGATGGAGGAGCCCGGCCGCCTGGAACCACGGGCCGTTTTGCCCTCGAAAAAATACCGGCAGGACCGGCGCCCCGGCATGACGGACGATGCGGCCGATGGTGGGGCTCCAGGCCGGGTCGGCCACCTCGAGGCTGGGCAGCCGCACGTGGGAGACCTCGCCGGCCGGGAAAACGAGCAGCATGCCGCCGTTCTTGAGCCAGCGCAGGGCGTCCCGCATGGGGCCGATGTTGACGCGGACCGAGCCGCTGCGGCTGAAGGGGTCGACCGGGATGGTCAGGTCCCGCAGCTGGGGAATACGGTTCAGCAGACCATTCGCCATGATTTTCACATCCGGCCGGCAACCCAGGAGAATGTCCGCCATGATGATGCCTTCAATGCCGCCGAAGGGGTGGTTGCAGACGATGACCGCCGCACCTTTCCGGGGGATGCTCTCGAGATCCTCCGGTTTGACGAGGGGCTTCACGTGCAGGCGGCGCAGGACTTCGCGCATGAAAAGATGGGAGTCGCTCTGGAACCTTACCTTTTCATACAGGGCCTGGCATTGCTTCAGGCCGAGCAGCTGTTCGATCGGACCGGCCATGGCGGATAACATTTCCTTGCGCTCTTTTTGCATTGCTTTCGGAATGATTGAAAAAATGTTGTCTTCAAAAAGTGTTTCTTCCATAGGCCCTTTCTCCTTCAGGTTCCGCTGATGTCCCCGTCCACATCCAAGGACGCTCCAAATCCTACCGGGGCCGTCTTAGACGCGCGTTAGATACCCGCTAAAATTCAGTGAAGACAGCGCCGTCCGATCGGAGGGGAGGGCAGAGCGTCCGGAGAAGAGGCCTCATCATACCCTCATCCGGATTTAACTCCGTCCTAACCTGGAAGTGAGAATCATACGCTCAATCGCAAGACCCATACGGCGATGCATCCGATCCCGGCATCATCGGACCGTCCAGGAAAGAGCGAGAAACCAGGGGTGGCCGGCTGCGGCATGAGTGTTGCCGCCGGAGTGCTGGAGCAGGGGAAATTCTGGTTCCAGCTTTTCGGAGGGGCTGCTCTGGTGGTGGTAGGCATCCGAATCTTCCCTGATCAGCCCGGTGCTTCAGCCGGGGCATCTTGCGCTGATCAACCGAATCTGCGGTGCGGTCATTTTCTGCTGCGGGCTCTTGCTGGGTGTTGCTCCGCTGATGGCGCATTCGAGGTAGTGTCCATCCATAAACGGCGTCTTTCGGCCCATGCCGGCGTTCTCGCTCTTCGCAATCCTCGGCGTAGCCCCACTACTCCTGCGGTTGCGAAATCGCTGCGGCCTTGGCCTGAACCGAAATCCACCGCTTCTGGATGGACACGAGATAGTGCCGTTGGGATCGTCTTTGCCCTGCGGTGGAATGCCCTTGCATCTTATGATAAAAGGAAAACGAAGAGCAGGGGCTGTTGTCCAGCCGTTGCCATTTAAGGATGCCTCACACCCGTGGCGAAAAATCTTCGAGCCAAGATTCTCATTCTCTCTGCCTCCGTGGGCGGAGGTCATCTTCGGGCCGCCGAGGCCATGGAGCTTGCGCTGCAGCAAACCGCCCCGGAGGCCGCGATCCGCAACATCGATGTCCTGACCCTGGCCAACAAGGCGTTTCGGCGCATTTACGGCAAAGGGTATCTCGATGTCGCCAATCGCGCACCCCATTTTCTAGGTTACGTTTACGATCTTCTCGACCGCCCCAAAGACAAGGAGGGTGAATTTGAACCCGACCGTTTGCGGGTCGCTTTGGAAAAGCTGAACATGCAGCCGTTCCTCAAGCTGCTGCAATCGGAGACCTGGGACATGGTGGTGAACACCCATTTCCTGCCGGCGGAGATCATCGGCTCGCTGAGATCTTCCGGACGCATATCCGTCCCCCAGGTGACCGTCACAACCGATTTCATGACCCACCGGCTGTGGGTTCAAGAGCCCTGCGAACATTACTTCACCGCCAGCGCTGAAGGGGCGGTTTACCTGAACTCCTGCGGCGTGCTACGGGAGCGCATCTCCGTGACGGGCATCCCCATCCACCCGGTCTTCTGCCGGCGCAAGAGGCGCTCCGAATGCCTCGCGGCCCGTGGGCTCAGAGGAGACCGCCCGATCGTTCTGCTTCTGTCCGGCGGCTTCGGAGTCGGCCCCATCGAGACCCTCCTGCAAGCGACCTTGACGGTTGAGTCCCCCATGGATGTCGTTGTCGTGTGCGGACGAAACGAGGAATTGAGCCGACGGCTGGCGCGGCGGCAACCATCTCGGCGCCACCGTGTTAAAATTTTGGGATACACGCAAGACATCGATGAACTCATGGCGGTCGCCGATCTGGTCATTTCCAAACCCGGCGGACTCACCTCATCGGAAGTCCTGGCGCGGGGCAGCGTGCTCGCCATCGTCAATCCCATCCCGGGGCAGGAGAGCCGCAATTCCGATTTCCTTCTGGAAAACGGAGCCGCCGTCAAGATTGGACCCCTGGCCACTCTGTCTTACAAAATCGACACACTGCTCAACGATCCCAAGCGGCTCGCCCGATTGAAGGCCAACTCCCGCAGACTCGGCCGGCCACGCGCCGCCTTTGCTGTGGCGGAAAAAGTGCTGGCCATGATAGGACCCGAACCGCCGCCCCCTCAGTGAGCCTCCATCCGCAGCGAGCGCGGGGTGCAACGCAACCCCGAAATCCGGCTTTCTCCAAATACGCCCGCGCATGGTTGACTTCGTAAGAAGCCCGAGTTCAAGGCGCGCAAGCTCCCGCCGAGTGAGGCGTACTCCCTGTACGCCGCAGCGAGCGCGGGGCGCTGCGCAACGCCGAAATCGGGCTTCTTACGAAGTCAACCCCAAAAGGTACAGGGCGATGCCGATAGGCGCGCCAATCCAGTAATCCCGCGGGGCGATCCACCACCAGGAATCACGATGCCAGCTGATGTGTTGCGGTTTGAACCTCTTGAAGCCGTAATCGTGGTTGCAGACGAACCACAAAAAGTCCTCCAGAATCCAGAAAAGGACCACAAAGGAAAGGATGCGCAGTTCATCATGAAAATTCCATGGCACCAGGCACAAACCGAACGGGCTGTGCGCCATGAGAAAAACGAATCCCTGCGCATAGAGGTGATACCCCGTGATGGGCTTCTTGTAAAATGAGCGGATCCACTTGTTTTCGATGCGCCATGTCGGCAGCTTCTGCGCCCACCCATGCCGTCCTTCGATCTGGATTTCCAACAAGGCAAACAGCCAGGAAACCAGAGCCAGAAACCCGATGAATACCGCGTGTTTCATGTATATGCCCTCTGCCGATCTCGACTACCTCTCAGACTGCGCGGGCGTCAGTGAACTTCCGGCCTCACGCTGTAATCCCAGACCTGGCGCACGTACTCTGTTTCCATCAGCGGGCTTGACAGGACGAAGTCAGCCGTCGCGCGGTTGCAGGCAATCGGCACATTATAGACTACGGCGATCCGCAGCAGGGCTTTGACATCGACATCATGGGGCTGAGGCTCCAGGGGATCCCAGAAGAAAATCACGAAGTCGATCCGCCCTTCCGCCACACCCGCTCCGACCTGCTGGTCCCCGCCGAGCGGTCCGCTCAGAAAACGCGAAACCTCCAACCCCAGCTCGCTCGTAAGCAGCCGGCCCGTGGTGCCGGTCGCGTAAAGCTCGTGGCGGGCGAGGGTGCCTTCATTGTACCGGGCCCACTCGAGAAGATCGAATTTCCGGTTATCGTGGGCGATCAGGGCGATCCGCTTACGAACCGTCATTTGCAGGATGCGTTGTTTCATCAACGGCTTCATGACGTTTTTGTCTCCGGCATTTTGAGGATGGGTTCAGATTTGCGTTGGATTTTGCCCGGAGACGGTTAATGGATGGATAGAAAAGGGTTAATTTAGCGTAAAGGCACACGATAAGAGGTCGGGGTCTTTTCATCCGGCCATGTCGGGGTGGATGTCGGCGGCTTGACCAGCAGGCGGGACAATCCGGCGCTGACCCCCAAAGCAAGGGCGTTGACCGCCGCCCGACCCGGCCCTCCCGACAGCAGGGTGGCCAGCAGCTGACCGCCGGCAACGGCCCAGAAGACCGCCTGCAGCAGCCGGTTGGGAGCATGCGCCGCGGCGCCGTTGCCCGCGCGGCAGGCAAAGGCGTAGAGCAGCTGGTTGATGGAAACGCTGCGCCACAACAGCTGATCGGTCTGCGGTCCCATTCCGTAGCGCGCCAACCCGTATCCGGCCGTGGCCCCGGAGGCGGCCAGGACCTTTAGGGCATCCGCCAGGCTGCCTTTCACATCCTCCGGGGTGATGAGCGCATCGGCCGCCGGCGCGGGTCCAGCGCCGTCGGCGTCGGAGGGCTCCAATGCCAGCGCCAGGCAGGCTAAGTTGCTCCAGATGCTCTGCAGCGGGCTCGGCCCCCGTCCTCCGAACCCGCTGCGGGCCAAGAGATCCGCCAGAACGTCCATGTGGGCGGAGGCGAGCACAAAGAGCAGGCTGCGGCGCATGTTGTTATAAAAGGCCCGGCCGCTGGCGATCGCCCGCAGCACATTGCCCAGATCGTCATCCTCCAAGACCAGGTCTGCGGTCCGCTGCGCCAAAATAGCGCCCTCCCGGCCCATGGCGATGCCCACATCCGCGACCTTCAAGGCCAGCACGTCGTTGAATCCGTCCCCCACCATCACGACACTCATGCCGGCGCTCTGGTAGGCCTGGATGATCTGCAGCTTCTGGGTGGGGCTGAGGCGTGCGAAAACATGCGTGCGCGTCACAACGCTGCGCAGGCCTTCGGGGCTGCTGCCGCTCAAATCCATGGCGTCCAGAATGCGCAGCGGCTCACCCCCGGCCAGGTCCAGTTCCTGGCCGATGTGCTGGGCCGTCAAGCTCTGGTCGCCGGTGATGACCACCGTGCGGATCCCCGCCCGGTGCAGGCCCTGCACCACCTCGCGCGCGCCGCGGCGCACGGGGTCTGCCAACCCGATGAGGCCGGCCCACACCCAGCGGCTGTTCTGCGCGGCGAGGGATTCCACGTCCGCGTCCGGGTCCCACTGGTAGGCGACGCCCAGCACGCGCAGACCGGCCCCCGACATCCTGAAGTTCTCGGCCTCGATCCGGGAGCGGTCCGCCTCGCCAAGCGGCAGGCATTGGCCGCCGTGTTGAAGGTTCCCGCAGCGTTCCAGTACCTCGTGGGGGCTGCCCTTCATCACCGCCAGTTCTTGGTCCCGGCTCCAGCGGTGGATCGTCACCATGAACGGGTGCTGCTCGGTGCGGTGGCGGATCTCGAGAATCGGGTGGTCGCTCCTGAAGGTGGTGCTGTTGATGCCCGCGCGCTCCGCCAAGCGAATAAACGCCTTCTCGGTCGAGGAGCCCTCCAGCGACCGGGCCCCTTCATGCAGCATGAAGGCCTCGTTGCACAGGGTCGCCAGCGACAGCATCCAGGCCAGGTCCGGGTCGCCCATGAAGGCCGGCGGGGCGCCGGATTCAGGGAAGTCCGTGGCGGTCAGCTTCACCGTCCGCAGGCCGGCATGCAGTCGGGAGACGCGCATCCGGTTGCGGGTGAGGGTGCCGGTTTTGTCGAAGCACACCACCTGGGCGGAGGCCAGGTTGCCGAGCGCCCTCAGCCGCCGCACCAAGACCCGGTTCTGACGCAGCTCGCGGTGGCCCAGGGCGAAGGCGCTGAGCGTAAGCGTCGAGAGCCCCGCCGGGATGGCGCCCGCCAATAGCGCAACCCCCCCCCGCAATGCACTGAGCAGGCCCTGTCCGCGCAAAAACCCCAGGAGCGAGAACACCCCCGCCGCCCCCAATCCGAGCAGCACGAACTGCCGGGAGAGCATGCGGATATCGCGTGCGACCAGGGCCTCGGGCGGGAACACCGACCCCAGAAATCCCTGCAACCGGCCCAGGACGGTGTCGCCGCCGGTCGCCACCACCACGGCGCGGCCGCTGCCTTCCACGACCAGGGTGCCGCGAAAGAGCATGTTCGAACGCCGGCTGATGGGCAGGGATTCATCCGAAAGCGATGCAGCGTATTTCGGCACGGGAATGCTCTCGCCCGTGAGTGCGGCCTCATCGACGCTCAACCCCTTCGCTCGCACCAGCCGGGCATCGGCAGGGATGCGCGCGCCGGGCTGCAGGTCCAGTATATCCCCCGGCACCACGTCGTCGAAGGAAACCTCCTCCAACCGACCGTTGCGAACCACCCAGACCTTCAGGTCCACGGATACGCGCACCGCATCGAGGATGCGTTCGGATCGGTTCTCGGACAGCGTGCCGATGGTGGCGTTGAGAAGAGCGATCATCAGTGCCAGTGCGCCTTCGGCCAGCCCGCCGGTCAAAAACGCAAGGCCCGCAGCGACGCCGGCCAGCACGACCGGCAGGCTGGTCACCTGGGATTTCCAGATGGCCGGCAGGCTTCGCGACGCGGTTCCCGGCAGGGCATTGCTTCCGTAAAAGGAGCGACCCTCGTCGACGACGGCACTGCTCAGGCCGTCGCCCGCAGATGAAACAAAATGCCGCAGCACATCATCGCCGCCCATGATGTGCCACGGTTGCACCGTTTTCGCCTCCGGATGCCTGCCCTGAGCATCCGCAAATGAGTATTCCGCCAGCACCTCCGGCGTGCCCTCGGCGATAACCCGACGGATCAAGCCGGCGATACTCGCCGATGAGCGGCCGGGAGCAAAGAGGACCAACACCTTCGCCGTCGCCGGATTCACCGTGACCTGCCGGATCCCCGCACACGCTGCCAGCCGCTGCTGCAGGTAGCGGGCCACCCGCTGATCCATCCTCAGCGCCGGTATCCTGAATCTGGCCCTGCCGGATAGCTGATGAATCATTTCGACTGCCGGACTCATGCCCTCTGTCACTTGGCGATCTCCTGCTATCCGCAAAATTTGCCCCATGCTGAGGCGGCAAACGTTTCCGGCTCCTTTTTCCCTGTCTCTTGTTATTAAATCAGCCGGAGGCATTTTTAAATTAATTTTTTGCCCTGGTCGTAATTCTAATCAAAATCTAACAAAGCGGTCTTATTAATCCAGTTCAACAAGACAGCCGAGAGGGACGCCCGCGGGTTGGCGTCCATTGACCTCCCGGAAGGACTGCCGCAGAGGCCTTGATGGCCACACCTTTAATCAGGAGAATGCGATGATTTCCAAGGAATGCAAATTATCGGACTTTGTGGGGGCCGTTCGCGACAAGGATTACTACGAGATCCTTCATCTGGCCGATCAAGAGGCCACCGAAGCCGAACGCCTTTTTCTGCGGCCGAAAACCGATAAGGGCCCCCGGCAGTGCTGCGGCCGGGAATATGCCGAACGGATCAAACAGCTCATCGACTATATGCGCTATGAAATCAAGCCGCGCGCGACGAGCGCGCGCGATGCAGAGATCTTCGCCGCCCTGAGCCCGGAGCGGCACCCGCGGCGGGGGGTGTGACCCATCCCGGCCCGCAACCATCTTTTAACACGAGTCTAGCCGTTTTTTAACATTCCTCCCTCATACTCAGACACGTCAAGGGCAAGATGCAGACGGAATCCAGGACAGACAGCCGCATCGGATGGAACCGGCCGGGATCGGCGGTGAGACCGCAACCGCACCGGTACAGAAAGGCGAAGTGCAATTTGGTCAAAGGAATCTTCTGCCCTCGCTGCGGGTCGGATGCCATCTACCGGTACGGAAAAATCGCGAGCGGCAAGAAACGATACCTCTGTCAGGTCTGCCGGCGGCAATTCAGTCTGAAACATACCGGCCGCCTCGGCAGGCAGGAACGGCCGGCTTGTCCGGTTTGCGGAAAGCCGATGCATATCTACATGCGCACGGGGGATATCATCCGTTTCCGCTGCTCCGACTACCCGCACTGCCGAACGTTTCTAAAGATGGAGAGGGAGGCGCATGTCACCCATGCCCAGCTACTATCATTGCGTTCCCGGCCGGATGAGGGTCAAGATCCCGGCCCTGAAACACCAACCGGATCGCGGGGAGGAAGTTAAGCGTGTGCTACGGGGCATGGACGGGGTCAGCGCCGTCGCTTTCACCCCGCTCACCGGCAGCGTGGTAGTCCACTTCGATCAGGACCGCATCGGCCCGGAGCAGATCTCAGGCTGCCTGAAGGACGGCGGCCTGTTCGACCCGGCCCTCGTGATTTCCGCGGATGACCACATTCGGGAGGCGGTGACCCAGGCAGGTCTGCGAATCGGCAAGGTTGCGGCGGGCTGGGTGCTGGGTAAAGCCCTCGAGGCCAGCGGACTCTCGCTGCTGGCCGCGCTGATCTAACAGACTGCTAAGGTTTGCGTGGGCGCCTGCTTCGACTGCCGGCGGCTCGGGGAAGGGACCGTTGCGCGGGGGGTGCGGCGTCCTTCACCTGCTTCCGCAACCGTCTGATCCTGCCGGCAAAACCCACCCGGGTGCCATCGGTCAAACCCAATTCCACAGCCTGCTCGCAGACCGAGAGCGCTTCTGCGATGCGGCCGTCCTCCTCCAGCGCCGCCGCCAGAAGCGCCAACGTCGGCACGACCGGCCGCCGGCCGCCGCCGGCCGCCTTCAAGCCCGCTGCCATCTTCGGCAGCTCCTGTACATGCATGGCCGCGAAGCGCAGAAACAGTTTTTTCATGGCGGTCTCGCTCCTCCGCCGGTGGCTCTCATCCACGATGCGGCTCAGGAGGCGATGACGCTCCAGGGGATCGGGTTCGTGCTTCAGCGCGGCGATCATCCGGTCGAGGGGGGTGCTTTTGCGCAGGGTCGGAGCAGGAACGCCGGGTTCCGCGGCCGGTCCGAGAAGATGTTCCAGCCAGGACGTGTGACGGAGCAAGGCTGCGGCAGCGGCCCCCAGCGCGGCGGCGGAAAGAAACAACCAGTTCATAGCGAGTCTTGAGTCTCCTCACGCGGGCGTTTCAAAAATTTCAGGCTCAGCCGCTCATCCCCGCCTTAAGCGCTTCGGCGCGGTCGGTATTCTCCCAGGGCAGGTCCATGTCGCTGCGACCGAAATGGCCGTACGCGGCCAGGCGCTGGAAATACCCGTCGGTGTTCTTGGATGGAAGAAAACGCAGGCGGAAGTGTTTCATGATGCCCGCCAGGCGGAAGTCGAAGCTCCGCTCCAGCAAATCCCGGATCTTGTCCTCGGGGATTTTACCGGTTCCGAAGGTCTGCACTTCGAGGCTCACGGGACGGGTAATCCCGATGGAGTAGCTGAGCATGACCTCGCACGCCGAGGCCAGGCCGGCGGCCACGATGTTCTTGGCGGCGTAACGCGCCGCATATGCGCCGACGCGGTCGACGCGCATGGGGTCCTTGCCGCTGAGGGCATCCCCGCTGTGCCGCGCGTATTCGCCGTAGGTGTCGACCGCACTCTTGCGGCCGGTCAGCCCGGAGTGGTGGGTCGGGCCTCCCTGATAGGGGCCGTCGGGGTTGACCAGGATGCGGGTCTGCTTGTCCGGTTTGATCTTTTCGTTCTTAAAAACCGGCTTGATCACGGTGTCCATGATGGATTCGGTCAGTTTTTTCGGATCCACCTGTTTGGGGTGATCGAGACTTGCCATGACCGTAACGCCGTGGATGCGCACGGGCCGCTGGTGATCGAAGGCCACCGCCACCTGAACTTTGCCGTCCGGCAGCAGGTAGGGAAGGATCTTCTGATGCCGCACCTCCGACAGCCGGCGCGACAGCCGGTTGGCCAGCATGATCGGCAGCGGCATGAGCTCCGGGGTCTGGTCGCAGGCGAAGCCGAAAAGCGTAACCTGGTTATTGGCGGCCACCCGGTCGATCTCCGCATCCGAGAGCTTCTCCTCGTCGAAGCGATGCGCCGCGTTGAGCGGCAGCTCCTGCGGCGCCGAGAGGATGCTGCAAATCTTGGCGTTGAAATCCGGCTGATCGTAGCCGATCCGCTGGATGACCTTGCGCGCCAGGTAGGAAAAGTCGACCTTGGCGTCGGAGGCATAGCGCACGGCGATGAAGATGATGGCGCTCGACACCGCGCACTCGGCGCGCACCCGCGCATAGGGGTCCTGCTTCAGAAAGTGATCGACGATGCTGTCGCTGATCTGATCGCAGAGCTTGTCCGGATGGCCTTCCGTGACGGATTCGGATGTGAAGATCACGTAATCACCTCTTGGGTAGGGTTCGATTGAACCAGTTTGCGGGACTCGTTGGCGAGGAACGGCAAGAATGCGGCCGCGCCGATGACCGCCGCATCAACGACGGACGGCGGCGCGAGCCCCAGGAAACCCCGCAAGCCCGGGATGAACATGGTCAGCACCTGCAGCGCAAGCGATCCCCCCACGGCCACATTGAGGTAGGGGTTGGTCGGGGGGCGCATCGTGCCGAAAATGCTGTGGTCCTCGGAACGGCAGCTGAAGGCGTGCAGGAGTTGGCCGAAGACCAGGGCTTGAAACGCCATGGAGCCGGCACGCGGCCCCTGGCCGTAGCGGGAGATGCCGTAGCCGTAGGCCGCCAGGGAGCCGGTGCTGATGATGGCGGACTCCAGCGCCATCTTGCGGAACTCGCTGCCTGAAAACAACGGTGCGCCGGCCGGCCGTGGCGGCCGCTCCATCATGTCCGGCTCCGACTTCTCACGCGAGAGGGCCAAGCCCGGGAAGATGTCCGAGATGATGTTGATCCACAAAAGCTGCATGACGTTGAGCGGAAACCCCAGCCCCAGGGCCATGCATGTGAACATGACGAGAATCTCGGTCAGGTTGGTCGACAGAAAGAAGTGCACCGACTTGCGGATGTTGCCGTAAGTGGTGCGCCCGCCCCGCAGGGCCTGGACCAGCTGCTCCAGGTTGTCGCCTTCAATGATGATATCCGCCACCTCGCGCGCCACGTCGGTGCCCGATTCTCCCATGGCGATCCCGATGTTGGCCGCTTTCAGCGCGGGCCCGTCGTTGATGCCGTCCCCGGTCATGGCCACGATCCGCCCGGCGGCCTGCAGGGCCTGCACAATGCGCAGCTTATGTGCCGGACTGACCCGGGAGTAGACGTGCACGTTCTTGGCCAGCGCCTGCAGGCGCTCCGGGTCAAGGGAGGTGAGCTCGGCCGAATCCAGGATCTTGAGCGGTTTTTCGCCGCCGAGTTCAAGCTCGCGGGCCACGGCATAGGCCGTGGTGCTCTGGTCGCCGGTGATCATCACGGTTTCGATGCCGGCGCGGTGGAAGACCTCGATCAACTCCTTGACCCCCTTGCGCACGGGGTCCGCCATGCCGGCCAGTCCCAGCCAGGCCATAGGCGCGGTCTCCTCGATCGCCTGGTTCAGGCCGAAGCGGTTGAAGGCGAAACCGAGCACCCGCAGGCCGCGACCGGCCATGCGGTCGTTTTCAATAAAAATCTCCTGCCTCCGCTCCTCGCTGAGCTCGACCAATCGGCCGTCCACCATCTCGCGGTCACACAGATCGAGCACCTCGCGCGGGCTGCCCTTGGTAAAGATGTAGCGGCAGTCCTCCGAGGGGCAGGAATGCAGGCTGCTCATGAAAAACTGGTTTTCGGATCGCAGCCGCAGGCCGATGAAACGAAAATCCTCCTGCAGGCCGACGATGTCGATGCCGGCCTCCAGCGCAACCTGCATCAGCGCCTTTTCGGTGGAGGAGCCGAAGAGCTCGACCTGGCCGTTTTCGCCGGTGCGGGTGATCTTGATCTCGTTGCAAAGACCGCAGACGATGAGCAGGTGTCGGATTTCACCGATGACCAGAATGTCGCGCCCATCGGAAAGCGGCGCGATGCGGTTGCTGCTGACCTCGTGCCGGGCTCGGCCGGCAACGATTTCCGTGACCGACATGCGGTTTTCGGTGATGGTCCCGGTCTTGTCGAGACAGACGGTCTGCACCGCTCCCAGGGTTTCCACGGCCTGCAGCCGGCGCACGAGCACCCCGTAGCGGCGCAGGTCGGTGATGCCCATGGCGAAATTGATGGTAGCCGCCGCCGGCAAGGCTTCGGGCACCGCCGAGGCTGCCAGCGAAATGGCGATCTTGAGCATCTGAATCAAGCCGTAGCCGCGCAAGAAGCCGATCCCGAACACCACGCCGCAGATGGCGCCGCAGGCGAGAACGAGTTGGTTGCCCATCAGCGCAAGCTGCAGCTCGATCGGGGTCTTGGGCGTTTCGGTTTCGGACATCATGGCCTGCAGCATGCCGACCTCGCTGAAGCGGCCGGTCGCCACCACTACGGCCAGGCCCTGCCCGCCCGTTACCAGCGTGCCCATGTAGAGCATGTTGGATCGATCGGCAAGCGGGGTGTTTTCGTGCTTCAGTCGCCCGGGGACCTTGACCACCGGCATGCTCTCGCCGGTCAGCATGGATTCGTCGACACTCAGTCGATGGGCCTCGATGATGCGGCTGTCGGCGGCCACGTAGGTTCCGGGTTTCAGCACGAGCACGTCGCCGACAACCACCTCCTCCACCGCCATGTGGATCTCACGGCCGTCACGGATGACATCGGCCGTCGGATGCACCAGCTCCTTGAGGGACTCCATGGTTTTTTCGGCGCCGCTTTCGGTGAAATAGCCGATGACCGCGTTGGCCAGAACCACACCGCTGATGACGACCGCGTCCAGAATCCCGCCGGTCAGCACCGAAATTCCGGCTGCGGCACCCAGCAGATAGACGGGCAGGGAGGTCAGTTGCTCAAAGAAGATTTCCGCTCCGGAGCGCGCTTCCGGCTTCGGCAGCAGGTTGGGGCCATGCTCCTTCAGGCGCTCGCCGGCCGCCGCCACGGAAAGCCCGCTCGCCGGGTCGGTGCGCATGAGGGCCGTGACCGCCTCGGTTCCAAGCGTGTGCCAGGGCTTTTTGACCTGTTCTTTGCCTTCTTCGAACGGGGCGAGAAACCGCTTCAGGGTCTCGACGGGCAAGCGCCGCGCTTTGGATCGCCCCGGGACGGCCACCGCCCCGCCATCTTGGAGTCCGGACACGTCGCTGCCGGCCGGGACCTGCTGGGTCTCGGCGAGGATGTCTTCCAGCAGAAAGGCGATGGTGTGGTGGTTGTTGTTGGAGTTGTAGCTGACCAGAATGTTGCCGGTGAGGGTGTTGGCCGAGGCCGACAGGATGTCCTTCTCGCGCCGGAGGCGCTGCTCGAGAAACCGCTTAAAGGAATCGGATCCGAGAAGCCCCTCGACTTTGAACCGCGCGCGCCCCTCGATTTTGGTGTGAATGGCCTCAATCACAAATACCGCCTTACCTGCCTGGCCTCGAGGGACAGCTGGTTGGCCGGAAGTGTTTCAACAGTCGATTGACGACGCACCCCCTGCGGAAGCCAAGGCGATCTTTGACATTTCACAACTGTCGGTTAGAAATAGATGAGCAGGTGGTTAGAAATGCGTGAGAGGGATCAGTCGGCTTGCCAGGGGGTTTCGCCCTTGGCAGCCTTTTCGATCACGTACATGGAGACAAGGCCGAAGGCATACCAGAAAGCCGTGTACCAGGGCGGCATGATGAACCGGCCGCGCGCCAGCTGGTAGATGCCGGTGCCGAGAAGTGCAAAGAAAATACCGCTGGGCAGATCGATTTTGTCCCCGGTGATCGCGCGCAGCGACCGATCGAGGCCCCCCACCGGTTGGACCAGGCTGTGCATCAGCGGCAGGCTCGGAGCTTCGACCGTCATCAGATCAAAAAGCGCGTGTTTGTGCGCATAGGCCGCTATTTCGCCGGCATCGAGATTTTCCGCGATGAAAAGAACGCTTCCCGTAAGCGGGTTTGCCGCGAGATGCTTGAACTTTCGCATCCCGGCTAAGCCCTTGACGGCCTTTGAAAAGAAGCCCTCGTCCCCTTTGCGGGAAGCGATCTTGATTCGCAGCCGATCAGCAGACTGATGGCAGATGAATGCCTGGGGCAGTTCCACCGCAGCGTCCTTTCACGCCTGAGACAGCGCCGTCCGAACCATCAGGCAGCCTGCTTTTTGGCCTTGGCCGGGACCTTCCGTCCTTCGGAAATCTCCGCCTTGGCTTCGGCGGCGATGTCTTCGATGGTCTCCTTGGTTTCCGCCAGGGCCACCTTGGCACCCTCATAGGCGAGCAGCCCGCCCTTTATGACGCCCTTGGCCACCGGCTTCAACACACCGGCGATCACCGGCAGAACGACCGGGGCCAGCAAAACCACTGCCGCGCCGATCACCACAGCGCCGCCAAATTTGATTCCGTTTCCAAAAAGATTCATGGTAAGCCTCCTTGATGAGCTTTGGTCAAGTTGGGTTGTTTACACCGGACGTCGCAGTCATTATTTAGCACGGGCGGTGAAAAACTGCGTCTGATGGCGAGGTCCGGCGTGGGTGACTATTGCAAGCTCATATACATAGCCTATATTCTGCGCCTTCAAGAGGCCGCACGCCTTGACTGACGACCTGATGCTTGTTTTTCAAGACCCTGATAGAGGACACACTCTACCATAGTGGCCCCCGATGACGCACCGTGCGGGTGTTTGGCCGAAAAATAATTAAGCTTGACTCGGTTGTCGAGAAAATAAGTCATTAGTTTACCTAAGCTAAAACTTCAGGATCCCAAGCGCGGGTTAGACTTTAATTTGTGCAGGGATAGTTTTTGATTGGGAGTTCCAACTCATTTCTAATCGACCTCGATCTTGGTCACCTTTTTTTTGCGCTTGGAAGGCTGCTGCTGTTCTATGTGTTCGATTCGGCTATCCGCCCATGCCCGCAGCGCCTTGAGCAATTCGAGCTGAGAGCGCTGGAGGTGTCCGCCGATGTCCGAGCCTGCGCCGAAGACGTCTTCCAAGCTCTTGAAAAAACTGCCGACCGGGCAGTCCGCGGCCGCTTGCCTGCGCTTGTCCTTACTCATGTGTGCCTCCACTGAAGGTGATGTTCAAATACGGATCCTCGATTTTCGCTTTCACCGCTGTGCGCGACGCCACCTGTTTCGGGAGCAGGATGTGCCGCTTGTAGCTGCCGATGCGCAGGATCAGCTCATCGGAAATCATGTGCAGGTCGATGTGCTCCTTCACCACGAAAGGCAGCTTCAACTTCAGGCAATAGTGACCGTCCTGCTTGAACAATCGATAGGGCTCCTCCGCAACGAGGCGTTCCAGGGGGTCGGTCGGTCCATAGATGCGGGCGGACAGGGCTTTGAGGCTTTCATACCCCACGATTTCCGATCCGAAGAGGTTCACCGGCAGAATCGGGACGGGATTAAAAAACTCCTCGGCCCGGCGCAGGTTGCTCGCCTGGCCTTGCCGCCAGTCTTCAAAATAGGCATCCGTCACCTGTGAAGGCAGGATCCGGTTCATGATCACCGCATCGATGCACATCTTGTAAAGGCAGAAGTACATGAAGGCGCGCTGGGTTTCCTTTAAAACGACTTTCTCGGGGGTAGCGACAAGGCGCACCGTGGTGACATCCGGATCGCAGAGGATTTGATCCACCCCCTTGAGGCGTTCGCACATGTCCTCGATCGCCTTGAAATACCCGTCGTCGGGCAGCGGAACATCGTAGAAGCGTTTGGCCAGCGGCCGGGCCACCTTGACCAGGGTGCGCTGCATCCGGAAGACCTTTTTCATGTACCATTCCAGCGTGGTGGGGATGCTGATGAAGCGCAGTGACTCTCCTGTGGGCGCGCAGTCGAGCAGGATGACATCGAACCGACGCCGGCGCACGTACTGGTTGATGTAGAGCAGAAGGCTGATCTCCTCCATGCCCGGCAGGATGGCGAGTTCCTCGGCGAGCACCTCGTCCAGGCCCGAGGTGTTCAGCAGCCCCGAAAGATAGTCGTGGATCTGGCTCCAGTTGCGGCTGATTTCCTCCTGGATGTCCATCTCCTGGATCCAGAGGTTGTCGGTGATCTTGAAGGGACGACCCCGGTTGCGGTCGAGCAGCCCTTGATCGAGATCGAAAATGTCCGCCAAGCTGTGGGCCACGTCCAGGGACATGACGAGGGTTCGTTTGCCCATTTCCGCCGCACGCACGCCGGTCGCGGCCGCCACGGAGGTCTTTCCGACCCCGCCTTTGCCCGCAAAAAAAATGATCCTCAAACGAAAACTCCTGATTGAAATAGTTCCAGCCGATGGGGGCAGGTTTTACCTATAGCCCCTTCGATCGAGGGCTGCAAGCAGGCCTGCGATGGGCCTTTCCTCTTCGCGCTTCCTGCACGCAAAACACACCGAACCCTAATCGAACACTCATATGGGGCCTTTAGCATGCACCCAGTCATCGATTGAGATCCGCACTCGAAAGGAGACTTGCATGCACGCGCCAGCTGTCGATTCCGCCGCCATCGAGATCGAATCCCTCAACAAGACCTTCGGCAGGCACAAAGCCCTTCGCCGGGTGGGCATTCGCGTGGCGCCGGGCGAAATGGTCGCTCTCATCGGGCCCTCCGGGTCTGGCAAGTCGACCCTGTTGCGGCATGTGTCGGGACTGGTCGCAGGCGATCGGGGCTCTGGCAGCATTCGCATTTTCGGCCGTGAGGTCCAGAAAAACGGCTGCGTCACCCGCGACATCCGGCACATTCGCGCCGAGGTCGGTTTCATCTTTCAACAGTTCAACCTGGTGGGCCGCCTGCCGCTGCTGAGCAATGTGATGGCCGGCATGCTGGCCCGGGTCGGCACCTGCCGAAGCCTGCTCGGCTGGTTCCGCCGGGATGAAAAGCGGCGCGCCATGCATGCGCTTTACCGCGTGGGACTTGCGGAATACGCCGCCCAGCGGGCCAGCACCCTCTCGGGAGGTCAGCAGCAGCGCGCAGCCATCGCCCGGGCCATGGAGCAACGCGCCCGGATCATCCTGGCCGACGAGCCCATCGCCTCCCTCGACCCGGAGTCCGCCCGCCTGGTGATGGAATGCCTGACGGCCCTCAACCGGAACGAGGGTGTCACCGTTCTCGTCAGCCTGCACCAGGTCCAGTTCGCCTTGCAGTATTGTGCGCGTTCCATCGCGATGAAGGAGGGCCGGGTGGTGTACGACGGCCCGAGCGCGGAACTCACCCCCACCGCACTGCGCAACATCTACGGCTTGAAGTCGGCTGAGTTCGATCTCGACGGGACCACACCTTTGAACATCGGCATGAGCGGTCGACCGGCGGCCTTGGCCGCCGGGATCTAACATCGCACATCCCCATTAACCTCTCTTGAAAGGAGAAACAAAATGAAAAGAGCGCTTCACGTATTCATCGCACTGATCGCTGCGGCCGTGCTGGCGGCCGGCGCCGCCTCGGCGGCGGAAGACCTCAAGGAGATTACTCTCGGGATTATCCCGACCGAGTCCAGTTCCTCGGCCATGAAAGGCTTCGAGCCGTTCCGGGCCGACATGGAAAAGGCCTTGGGAGTCCCGGTCAAGCTGTTCATCGCACCGGACTACGCCGGCGTGATCGAGGCGATGCGCTTCAACAAGGTCCAGATCGCCTGGTTCGGCAACAAGTCCGCCATCGAGGCCGTCAACCGCGCGAGCGGCGAAGTGTTTGTTCAGACCGTGGACGTAACCGGTAATCCGGGCTATTGGTCGCTCATCGTCGTCCACAAGGACAGCCCCTACCAGAACATCGACGAGATCATCCGCGACGGCAAAAACCTGACTTTCGGCAACGGCGACCCCAACAGCACCTCGGGCTACCTCATCCCGACTTACTACATCTGGGGCCAGCGCGGCATCGACCCGGTCAAGTATTTCAAACTCGTGCGCAACGCCAATCACGAGACCAACCTGATGGCGGTCGCCAACAAGCAGGTGGATTTCGCCACCAACAACACCGAGAACTGGGACAGATTTGCGCAGGCCCATCCCGATCAGATCAAAAACGTCCGGGCCATCTGGAAAAGCCCGCTGATCCCGAGCGACCCCATGGTGTGGCGCAAGGACCTGTCCAAGGAGTGGAAGAGCAAGATCAAAGCCTTCTTCCTGGCCTACGGCCGGATCGGTGCGAACAAGGACAGGGAGCTTGCGGTGCTGAAGGGCATGAGCTCCGGTTGGGCGCCCTTCCAGGACTCCTCCAACCTCCAGTTGCTGCCGATCATGGAAATCAACTACGCCAAGGATAAGATGAAACTCGAGAGCAACGAGAACATGGCCGCCGCCGAGAAGAGCCTGAAGCTGGCCGAGATCGAAAAGCAACTGAGCGAAGTTCAATCCTACACCAAGCTCAGCGATAAATTCAATTAACCACCTTTCCACCAGGGGCTCCGGCCGCCGGCCGGGGCCCTTAACGCCGCCCTGCGGGTGAATTCAGCATGACCGCCGTCAGTCCGCTGCTCGCGATTCCCGAGACTCCCTTGCGCCGCAAGCTGCTGCGCCTGCTGGCGGGGCTGGTGCTCGCCGGCGTGCTGGCCTGGGCCTGGCAGGGCGCCGAGATGCGGCCGCTGGATTTGTACGCATACCGCAACAACATGGCGGCCTACCTTTCGGGATTTCTGACACCGGATTTCAGCGACTGGCGGGACTATCTGTACCAGACCGGCATCACCATTCAAATCGCCATCTGGGGCACCCTGCTGGCTATCATCGGCGCGGTGCCCTTCGGCCTGCTTTCCTCGGCCAACGTGACGCCGGCATGGGTCAACCAACCGGTGCGCCGTGCGATGGATGCCTGCCGCTCCATCAACGAGATGATCTTCGCCATGCTTTTTATCAGCGCGGTCGGGCTGGGGCCCTTTGCCGGGGTGCTGGCCCTCTTCTTTCACACCATGGGCACGCTCGCCAAACTTTTCTCCGAGGCCGTGGAAGCCATCGACCCTCAGCCCGTGGAGGGCATCCGCGCCACGGGCGCCAACAAGCTCCAGGAGATCGCCTACGGCATCATCCCCCAGGTGGTTCCGCTGTGGATTTCATACTCCTTGTACCGGTTCGAATCCAACGTGCGCTCGGCAAGTGTGGTGGGGATGGTCGGAGCGGGCGGTATCGGCATGCTCCTGTGGGATGCCATCCGCAGCTTCAACTACGGGGCAACCGCGGCCATGCTGATCATCCTGGTGGTGGTGGTGAGCCTGCTGGATGTGGGGTCGGCTTATGTCCGCAAGCGGTTTATCTGAGTGGATACTGATTAACCGTCTCAGGGGTCCAGGACGGCCCTGAGCGCGTCTCGCATGCCGAGCCCGCCGGCCAGCACCCGCCACTGGCCCGGCTCGGTTTCTTCCGCTTCCAGGAATCCGCCGGCCTCCTCCAGAAGAATTTTGCCGGCGGCGAAATCCCACAGCTTGATGCCTTCATAGATCAGCCCGCCCAAGAAACCCGCCGCAACATAGGCCAGTTCGGCGGCCGCCGCCCCCAGGCAACGCGCCTTGCGCACCTGCGGCAGCAGGGCGTCGAGCCGTCGCGTCATGCGCTGCATCGTCTCCGGCGTCTTGCCGAAACTGACCGCCACAACCTCATCGCTCACACGCTCGGCGTTGCGGACGCGTATCGGCCGTCCGTTCAGGGTAGCACCCTGGCCGGCCGTTCCGACGAACAGCTCCTGACTGAAAGGCAGCAAGACCACGCCGGTCACCGGCACGCCGCCAAGTCCCGCGAGAGCACCGCCCGCGGCGGTGCAGCCGCCGTTGTGGTAGCAGGCGATGGAGACGCAGAAAAAGGGCAGCCCGTGCCAGAAGTTCACCGTGCCGTCCAGGGGGTCGACGATCCACGTGTAGTCGCCGGACCCCGGCAGCCGGCCGCTTTCCTCGGTGAGGATGGTGTGGTCCGGGAACGGTTCGCGGATGGCCGCAACGATCGCCTTCTCGCACCGTATGTCGGTTTCAAGTTTTACGTCGTGAAGCCCCCGCGTGCAGCGCACCGCGGTGTTGCGGAAATGGTGCAGCTGAATGGCACCGGCGCGCCGGGCGGCGCTGATCGCCGTTTCACGTACGCGGTCGGCGAAGCCGGCAGGCATAGCAAATTCGAGAGGATCCAAGGCAACCCTGCTCATACGGCCTCCTTTTTTTGTTTCAATCGCCGGCGCTGAACACCTCGCGGCCGGCCACAAAGGTGCGCGCGACTCCGGCGACCTTGCGACGGTCGTCTACCAGTACCAGGTCGGCGGCCTTTCCCGGCTCGATGGAGCCGGTGAGATGATCGATGCCCGTTGCCCGGGCGGCGTTGAGAGTGATCAGCCGCACGGCCGCGGGCAAGTCCTTGATTCCCTCGCGGTGCAGCTGGAGGGCGGCGTGCAAGAGCGACATGGGGGAGTAGTCCGAGCAAAGGATGTCGCCCAGTCCGGCGGCCAGGGCCTCACGGCCGGAGAGGTTGCCGGTCAACGAGGCGCCGCGCAAAACGTTCGGGGACCCCAGGGAGATCAGCATGCCGTGCCGCCGGGCCGCTCGGGCGGCCTCGAGGTTTACCGGAAACTCCGAGAGGCTCACCCCCAGCCGGCTGACGGCCGCCACTTTCTCGGTGGAGTCGTCGTCGTGGCTCGCCATCCGGATCGAATTGCCCCGGCAGGTCTGCGCCAGATGCTCGAGACCCGCCCAATCAATTCGGCGGCTCGCTGCGCGGCGGCGCTCGATGATCGTATCGACGTGCTCCCGGGTCAAACCCCGGACCTTCGCGAAATAGGTTCGGAAGTGGGACACATCGGAGAACTGCCCCTGGCCGGGGGTGTGGTCCATGATGGAGAAGAACTGGATCAGCTTCCGGCTGATCAGGCTCTCCACCTGGGAAAAGGCTTCGTCGTTGGTGATCTCATAACGGGCATGGATATGGGTGCGGGCACTGAAGCCGCCTTTAAGCTCGCGGATTTGGTGGATCAGGAAATCGGTCATCTCCGCACTGCGGAACGGCGGGTTTTCGTCGCCGTGCAGGAAACACAAGCAGTGGTAAATGGAGGTAACGCCGCAGGCCACCAACTGTTTGTCCAACTCCTGGAGCGCGACGTCCACCGGGAAACGGCCGCCCGGCCGGGGCTGGATGGCATTTTCGATAACATCGCTGTGGATGTCGATGAACCCTGGCATCAGCAGGCGCCCGCGGCCGTCGATTTCCGCAAAACCCGCCGGAGAGATGGGGCGTGTAGTGATCTCGCGGATCATCCCCTGTTCCAGGGTCACGGTTGCATCGGGCAGGACATGATCCGGCGTGACCACGCGCACATTGCGGATGATCATGCTGGGGGCTGCAACGTTGTCGTATGTCATGGGTGGGTTTCCTTTTCCGGCATGCCGTAGATAACGTCCATCAGGCGGTCCATGATGGAACGGTCGTGAAATATGGCGACCATGGTAGTCCCCTTGGCCTTCATCTCCGAAAGCAGATCGAGCACGACCTGCAGCGCCGCCGTGTCGAGCGAAGCCGTGGGCTCATCGAGGAGCAGCAGCCGGGAGGGCCGGATGACCGCACGGGCCAGGTTCACGCGCTGCTTCTCCCCACCGCTGAAGGTGCAGGGGTAGGCGTCGTGCAGCCGGGTATCGATCCTCAGCCGTTGCAGCAGACCGCGGGCCTTTTCACGGGCCTCCTCGCGGGGTGCGCCTGCAGCCACCAGCGGCTCGGCCACGACGTCCAAGGCCGGGACGCGCGGCAGCACCGACAGGAACTGGGTGACATATCCCAGTTCGGTCTGCCGCAGCTTCAGAACCTCGTTTTCCGAAAGAGCGGTGAGCTCGGTTCGGCCAAAGGCCGCGGAGTCGTAAGTGATGCTGCCGGAGCTGGCCAGATACGTCCGGTAGATGCATTTGAGCACTGAGCTCTTGCCGTAGCCGCTCGGTCCCGACAAGCCCAAGGCTTGGCCGGCCTGAACCCGGAAAGAGACGCGGGGGAAACCGATGATCTCCTTCCCGTTCAGGGCGTGGGAAACGAAGCGCTTTTCGAGGTTATTAATAGTCAGCATGATGGGTATGTTTGGGTATTTAGGTATTTAGGTGTTTAGGTGTTTCGTGTTTGGGTGGTGGTCTCAAGGGGCGCTGTTGCTAAATACCCAAATAACTAAACACCTAAAGACCTCCTTGCGCTACAAAATCGAATTCACCAGCAGCTGGGTGTAGGGATGCTGGGGATCCTCGAGGATCTGGTCGGACAGGCCTTCCTCGACAATGCACCCGTGCCGCATGACGATGGTTCGCGAGGTGAGCAGGCGAATGACCCCGAGGTCGTGGGAGACCACGATGGTCGCAACCCCCAGCTCCTGCTGCAGCGAGCGAATGAGGTCCAGCACCCGCGCCTGCACCGAGACGTCCAGGCCGGTCGTGACTTCGTCGAGCAAGAGCAGCGCCGGATGGGTGGACAGGGCCTTGGCGATCTGCACCCGCTGCTGCATGCCGCCGGAGAAGTTCCGCGGCAGCTCGTTCATGCGCTGGACCGGCACTTCGGTCTGGGCCAGCAGCTCGGCCGCCCGCTGCCGCATGCGGCCCACGTGGCGCCAGCGGGCCATCAGCAGGCGTTCGGCGATGTTGCCGCCGGCGCTCACCTTCATGCGCAGCCCCATGCGGGCATTCTGGTAGACGATGCCCATCAGCTCGTTGCGGACCTGGCGCCGGCGAAAAGAACTGAGCGCAAACAGGTTCTGGGCAGGGTCGAGCTCGAACGCCTTTGTGCCGCCTGCGTTGCTGCCGAGGCTGATCCGGAACTCGCCCCCGGTCGGCTCGAAGTCGAAGTGCAGCAGGCGCACCACGGTGCTCTTGCCGGACCCGCTTTCGCCCACGACACCCAGCACCTCGCCCGGAAAGAGGTTGAAAGACACCGCGCGGCACGCCAGAATCGAAAGACAGCGCGGGCACTGGTTCGTTTCCCGCAGGGGTCCTGTCAGGCCGAGGCATTCCGGGCAGCCCGGGCCGTAGCGTTTGGTCAGGTTTCGCACCTCGAGCATCGGCTTCACGCGGGTCCCTCCCCGGGGTGCTCGGCTCCCCTTGCGTCGCCGCGCCGGCGGACTTTTTCGCAGTAAGCGGTGTCCGAGCAGGAGTAGGACCGAGCGCCGGTCGCATCGTCGATGACCTCGTCCAGGTAGGTCCCGGTCGATCCGCAGCGTCCGCAGCGCCGGCCGGCGAACGCCTCCGTTCGGAAAGCGAAATCCTCGAAGGCAAGCGGCACCACCTCGGTGTGGGGCGGGACAGCGTAGATCCGCTTCTCGCGCCCGGCGCAGAAAAGGCAAAGGGCCTCTCCCCGGTTCAGCTTGACCACGTCCCAGCGTGGAATGGGGCTGGGGTCCATGAGGTGACGGCGATTGACCAGCAGCGGGTAGCGCGCCGCCACCGTTATCTCGTTGAATTTAACGATGTCTTCATAGAGATAAAGCCACATCCGGCTGTAGTCCGCCTCGGCGTGCATGCGCCGGGTCTCGCGCTCCGAGGGCTCCACCAGGCGCAGCGGCTCCGGAATCGGCACCTGGAAGATGAGCAACTGGTGCGGCTGCAGGGGTTCTTCGGGAATGCGGTGCCGGGTCTGGATCAGGCTTGCCGCACGCGTGTCGGTCGTAGCGGCGACACCCGTGACGCGGTTCACGAACTTCTTGATGTTGACCGCATTGACACTGTCGTCCGATCCTTGATCGATGACCTTGAGCGTATCGTCAGGGCCGATCAGCGCAAGCGTCAGCTGCAGCCCGCCGGTGCCCCAGCCCTGCGCAATCGGCATTTCCCGCGAGCCAAACGGCACCTGGCAGCCGGGGATGGCCACGGCCTTGAGCATCTTGCGCCGGATTTCACGCTTGGCACCCTCGTCGAGGAAAGCGTAGGAATAGCGGCCCCGGGCAGAAGGCTTGCTGTCGCGCCAGTCCGCCGGCGGCGCCATCGCTTTGGATGGCAGGTTCGATTTCATGAACGCGTGTCCTCGGTCGGGCGCTGCCCGGCCTGAATGCTTCGCAGTCGGTCCAGCTCCGACTGGAAGGTCACGTAATGGGGCAGTTTGTAGTGGTTGCAGAACCCCATGGACGCGATGCCGTCCACGTGGGTCAGCACGAACTCCTGGTCCTCGGAGGGCGCGGCAGGCTCCTTGCCGGACATGGCCCGGTCAAGAACCGCCATGGCGATCGCCTTGGTCTCGTTGTGGCCGAAGCACAGCCCATAGCCGAGGCTGAACAAGGCGGAGCCCTCGGCCTGTGCGATGCGCGCGATGACTTCGGCCTCGGTCACCTGGATCTCGCCGATGCACTCCACCGACCCGCTCCCGGGATTCTTGTAAAGGACCGGCAGAAACCCCACCCGCAGTTCCCCTATCACAGGGTGCACGGACCCGTAGCCGCGCATGTTGGAGTATGCCAGGGCGAGCAGCCCGCCGGTCTCGCCGCGCGCCAGGGTCTGCAGCTGCGCGCTGCGGGCGGCCGGGAAGCAGAGCGCCTGGCGGCTGATGTCCACCAGGCCGCCGCCATCTGCAGACCCGTGCCGGCGGGAGACCAGCAGGCCTTCCTGCCGGAGCATTTCGACCACCTTTGGAAAGCGCTCGGGCAGCGGGTCCAGCGGTTGCGTGTCTTGAAATAATTCCCGGATCTGCTGCCGGGTGCGGCTCGGCGACTCATCCTGCAACTCGAAGTCCAAAAGCCTGAGCGTATAGTCCGGCGTCGGCCCGAGAATCTGCCCGCCGGGGATGTCTTTGAAGGCGGCCGAGATGCGCCGGATCACCCGCAGGCCTTCGGTTCCGATCGGCTCCGAGTACCCCAGCCGCGGCAGCGTGGTTCGAAAGGAGCGCAGGATGAAGGCCGCTTCGAAGGTGTCGCCGGCGGCCTGCTTGAAGGCGAGCGCGGCGAGGTCCGGGGCATAAAGAGCGCCCTCGCCCATCACCCGGTCCACGGCGAAATGCAGCTGCTCGCGGATCTGTTCCGGTGTCAGCAGGGCGGACGCACCCCCGGTCCGCCGCACCCGGGAAAATTTCTCGGCATTTTCGATGGCGGCGGCACCGCCTTTTACGGCCACATATCCCATGCGTCACCTCACGTGGATGCGGGTCGAGCGCGGAAGGGCCATCACCTCGCCGGTGGGCCGGACAAATAAGGCGTCCACGCCCAACGGGTAGTCCGCGTTGACAGCCGCCAGCTCTTGGAATTCCTCCACCGGCACTCCTGTCATCTCCGGTGCGATCCCGCCCGGTTCGCCGATTCCCGGGCCGGTCAGCCGGATGTGGAATCGGCCGGAAGTGCCCGCCGGCCGCGAATCCATGCAATACACAAGCGTCGCCCCTTCTTCCGGGAATTCGAGCCGGCCGCGGTTGACCTCGCGCACGGCGCCTTGGCTCTGCGCCCCGCAAACAAAGACGAAATCCGCGCTTTCCCGGGATTCCGCCCGCGCCCGGGTGGCAGCGACCAAAACCGCCTGCAGGGCGTGAGCGGAGCCGGCGCCGAGCACGCACAGGCTCACCTCGGAATCCAGCAGGCTCTCTGCGATGGCCAATGCTCCGCCAAAAGGCGCCGCCGCACCCACGGCTTCCAGGCGAAAGACACGACCGGGGCGGCTCATGGCCTGAAGCAGGCTGCGATAGTTTTTCTGGTTGCGGTGAATGTCGTCATGCATGCGCGCAGCTTGCCTCATCCGCCCAGAGAACCGAAATCCACGGTCTCTTTTTTCATGGACTCGAAACGGACGGCGGTTGCGGCGGCCAGTTTGGAAAAACGTGCCCGCTCCTGTGCGTGTTTTTTTTCGAGTCCGCCGATAAACTCGCCGATCTCGCCGAGAACGGCCGCCCGGCCGCTGCGCTCCGCCGCCTCGACCGCCGCCAACAGCAGCGCCCGTTCGGGCTCATCGCCGCAAATTACGCCGCAGCCCGAGTGTCCGTTAAAAACCACCTCAGCCTCGCTGACCAGCACTTCGCCGAGGTGGAACGGCGTGTCAAAGGGATCGCGCACGGTGAGCATGACCAATCCGGCCTGCGGGGCACGCTGCACGCGAAATTCCCCCAAGGACCAGAGCCTGTCCAGCATCGCGGCAACCTCGTCGATCCCGGCGGCGGCAATGACCGCAAGGAGGCGCGCTTTAGACCTCCCCGGCATTCCCGAGGTCCCTGCGTCCAGAGCGCTTGTACCTGCCGGAGCCTGCACGTCATCCATAGGTCACCAGAAACCTCTCCAGGTTTGAAAAATCTTCGAACCGTTGCTCCAGGCTGGGGCGGTCCCAGTCCCACCAGGCGATCCTCATCAGCTTGTCGACGACGTCAGGAGCAAAACGCCTGCGCAGGGGCCGAGCCGGCACCCCGGCCACCACGTGGTAGGGGGCAATGTCGCGGGTCACCACGGCACCGGCCGCCACCACCGCACCGGTCCCGATGGTGACACCGGCCATGATCTTGGCCCCGGCTCCGATCCACACGTCATGGCCGATGCGGCATTGGCGCCGGCGCCGCCAATTGAAAATCTCCTCGTCATCCGTGGCCGCGAAGCCGTAGCGTCGACGGCGGTAGGTGCAATGATGCTGAGTGACACGGTGCATGGGATGGTCGCCGGGGTTGATGACGGCATGCGAGGCGATGGAGCAAAACTTGCCGATGTCGGTGTTAAGGACCGTGCCGTCCGAGCCGGCGAGATAACTGTAATCCCCGAGACGAGATCCCATCACGGTCCAATTAGGGCCGATATCGGTGTAGCTGCCGATGACGGACGCGGTGACGCTGGCCGAAGGGTGGATCTGCGGATTCGAACCGATCCCTGCCGACTCATCGCTATTCGATTGGGACGCTGCCGTCATAAGCCCTCGCGTGTTAACGTGCGAGGGCAGTCTGACGGCTGCAGATTAGCGGATGATTAGGGTGAGGTTAGATAAATAAAAAGAAGCAATCAACGCACCGACGGATAGCAGCATTGAAAGGCGCATCGGAAGAAGGGTCTTGTCGAAAAGACCAAATGGGCTATCCAAAACCCTGGGTAGGCCTCACGGCAGGTCTCAGGAAGATCTGCGCGACATCGCAACTATAGTGATGACAAAACACACTCCGATTATCAAGACCACCAGCCAGACTGCCACGATCACCTCCCCGGCCACGCATGCCTTCCAAATCAACTATATGTTTTTGAGAGAGGGGTACCTGCTCCAGGTTAGGAGAATATTAGGATATAATGAGGGGTTGATGAGGAGCGCAAGGCACACAGCAGTGAGACGGCAAACGGGGTTATGAAACCGCTGCTAACCAAATCTTAATTATTTTCTCACATCCACCTAAATTTTTGGTATGATGATTTACAGGTGGCCGATTCAAAGATTTCGTAGACTGTCATCCGTTTTGGGAAGGATCAGTTTATGTCCAAGCACTTTCTCAAAGAGCTTGAAAGCATCAAGAAGCGCATTCTCACCCTGGGCGCCATGGTCGAGGATATGGTGCATGATTCGGTCCTTGCCGTGGATCGCGTCGATGCGGAACTGGCGGATCTCATCATCAAGCGGGACTGCGAAATCGACGAGGCCGAGGTGGACATCGAGGAGGAATGCCTCAAGGTCCTGGCGCTGCACCAGCCCGTGGCCGTCGACCTGCGGTTCATCATCGCCGTGATCAAGATCAACAACGACCTGGAGCGCATCGGCGACCAGGCGGTGAACATCGCCCAGCGGGTGCAGGTCATTGCCAAGCGACCCAAGCCGCCGTTCTGGTTCGATTATTCCGAGATGGGGGAAAAGTCCCAGAAGATGCTCAGAATGAGCCTGGATGCCTTGGTCAACCTGGACGTGGACCTGGCCTACCGGGTGATCACCATGGACGACGAGGTGGACCAGATCAAGAAGGATGCCTACGACAAGATCAAACAGGCCATAAAAGACCTGCCGGAGCGGGTGGGGTACTACATCAACCTGCTGCTGATCTCCCGCCACCTGGAGCGGCTGGCCGACCACGCCACCAACATCGCCGAAGAAGTGGTCTACCTCGTGGAGGGCGGAATCCTCCGCCACGCGGTATACTGATCGCTCTTCTCCCGCCATGCGCCCCGCAAGGCGTACATTGCCCGATCTCACTCCGAATTAGTGTCCATCCAGAAATGGTGGATTTCGGTTCAGGCCAAGGCTGCAGCGATTTCGCAACCGCAGGCAAAGTGAGGCTACGCCGAGGATTGCGAAAAGCGAGAACGCCGGCATGGGCCGAAAGACGCCGTTAGGGTTGGGCACGAATTAGAAGCTATCTCAAAAATGCATCTGACAGCCGATGGCGGCGTTGCACGCCTCTGAAAAGTGCTCACAACCTGTCATGGTTGCTGCGCTTTTTCATCGGTGTGCGCCTTGCCCTCAGCTGTGATCTGCTATTTTGAGATGGCTTCTAGAAATTTTCAAACATGGCCTGTTCGGGTGTTTGGGGCGGCTGGGTTCCCGTGTCGGCCGCTTCGCGCTCAACCCGGTCCACCGTCCGGAAGCCCCGCGGCAGTTTCCTGCCCCGCCGGCCCCGCTCCCCCATGTAGGACTTGACAATTTCCGGGGTCAACCTGAAACTGCGCTTGCCCGAATGGATCACCAGGCACCCTTGGGGGTCGAACACCACCAGGTGTTTTAAAAATTCTTCGCGGCTGACAAGCATCTTCCTGGGGATTTGAATAATCTTGTTGCCCTTGCCTTTGGGAAGGACCGGCAGCTCCTTTAGCTCGATCACCAGAAGGTACCCTGCGCTGGTGAAGGCGGCCAGATACTGGTGCTGCGGATCGTCGATGACGAGCGCGGGCACGGCATTCGCACCTTCCGGTACCTTCAGCATGGCCTTGCCCTTCTGGTTTTTGCTGTGCAGATTGCTCATCTCGGTCACGAAGCCGTAGCCGAAGTCGCTCGCCAGGAGCTGGTTCTGGTTTTCAGGGCCGATCGCCACCGAAACGAAATGGGCCCCCGGCGGCAGGGCGAAACGGCGCGGTGATCGGCTCCCCCTGGCCCGCGGGCCGATGGCAGGTTGTGGGCCTCGAGCGAGTAGGTTCGGCCGGCCGTGTCCATGAACACCGCAAACTGGTTCGATTTCCCCCGGGCCGCACTCAGGAAAGAATCCCCGGGTTTGTACGCCAGGCTCTGCGGGTCGATGTCGTGGCCCTTGGCGGCTCGGACCCAGCCGTTCGCGGACAGCACCACCGTCACCGGGTCGGCGGGTGCGAGGTCCCGCTCCTTGATGGCCTGGGCCTCCTTGCGCTCGACGATGCGGGTCCGGCGCTGGTCGCCGAATTTTTCCGCATCGGCCCTCAGTTCATTTTTGAGCAGGCGTTTGAGCTTGCCCTCTGACGAAAGCACCGCCTCGATGTCCCGTTTTTCTGCTTCGAGCTCACTCTTCTCTTTTTTGAGTCTCAATCTCCTCGAGCCGGGCGAGCTGCCGCAGGCGGATCTGCAAAATGGCCTCGACCTGGATCGCGCTCAGCTTGAACCGCCGCATCAACTCCTTCTCGGGGTCGTCGCTCTTGCGGAT
This sequence comes from uncultured delta proteobacterium, assembly GCA_963785045.1. GTDB lineage: Bacteria > Desulfobacterota > Desulfobacteria > Desulfobacterales > SpSt-501 > SpSt-501. The sequence goes on from CAWAUC010000011.1 coordinate 302,825, forward strand.
GATGCGGATGACCTCGTCCAGGTGCAGGAAAATGATGAGCAGGCCCTCTAAAATGTGCAGCCGTTCGTTGATTTTCTCCAGCCGGTAGTTGAGCCGCTTCACCACCGTCTGCTTGCGGAAATCGAGCCATTGTTTGAGCAGGTCGATCAGGCCGAGCGTCTGCGGCCGACGGTTCAGCCCGATGACGTTCATGTTTAGCCGAAAGGTTTTCTCAAGCTCGGTGGTCGCCAGCAGGTGGCTCATGAGAGCGTCCTTGTCCACCCGGTTGGAGCGCGGGATGACGCGCAGCCGGATGGGGTCTTCGTGGTCGGACTCGTCCCGGATGTCGGCCACCATCGGCAGCTTCTTCGCCTGCATCAACCCTGCGATTTGCTCGATCACCTTGGCGGTCGACACCTGGTAGGGAAGTGCGGTGATGATGATGTCGCCGTTGTCGGAGACAAAGGAGGCGCGCATGCGAATGTTGCCCAGCCCCGTGCGGTACGCCTCGATGATATCCGCCCGGGGATTGATGATCTCCGCCCCCGTGGGGAAGTCGGGCCCCTGGATAAGGGTGCAGATCTCTTCGAGGCCCGCCTTGGGATGGTCGATCAGGCGGATGCAGGCGTCGACCACCTCGCCGATGTTGTGGGGCAGGAGGTCGGTCGTCATGCCGACCGCGATCCCCGTGGCCCCGTTGAGCAGAATATTGGGCAGCCTCGCCGGCAGCGTGACGGGCTCCCGCAGCGTGCCGTCGAAGTTCGGGGCCCACTCGGTCGTCCCCATCTCGACTTCCGCCAGCAGCATGTCGGCATAGGGCGAAAGCCGGGATTCCGTGTAGCGCATCGCGGCGAAGTCTTTTGGGCTGTCGATCGAGCCCCAGTTGCCCTGGCCGTCGATCAGCGGGTAACGGTAGGAAAAGGGCTGCGCCATGAGCACCATGGCCTCGTAGCAGGCGGAATCGCCGTGGGGGTGGTATTTGCCCAGCACATCGCCCACGGTGCGGGCGGATTTCTTGTACTTGGCCGTCGCGCGGAGACCGAGCTCGCTCATCGCATAGACGATCCGGCGCTGGACGGGTTTCAAACCGTCGCCGATGAACGGCAGGGCCCGGTCCATGATGACGTACATGGAGTAGTTGAGGTAAGCGGGCCGCACGAACTCGGAAAGCGGCATCCGCTCCACGCTTTCCACTTGAAGGACTTTTGCACGTACCATTAAAATTTGCTCCGATGATATTGTTGCCGATGGCTGAACATGAAATTGAAGCAGATTCTATAGCAGGGCGGCTTCAGCCTTATCGCCTTCTTCCTCCAGCCACCGCTTGCGGTCTTTGACCCGCTTCTTGGACAGCAGCATGTCCATGACCTCGATGCTTTCCTCCTTGCTGGGAAGGGTGAGCTGCACGAGGCGTCGGGTTTCAGGGTGTATGGTCGTCTCGCGCAGCTGCAAAGGGTTCATCTCACCGAGGCCTTTGAAGCGCTGGACGTTGACCTTGCCCTTGCCGGCGGTGTCGTTGAGCCGCTTGAGGACCGCGTTCTTTTCCTGCTCGTCGATGGCATAGAAAACCTTCGTCCCCTGATCGATCCGGTAAAGCGGCGGCATGGCCACATAGATCTTGCCGGCCTCGACCAGCGGCCGGAAGTGCCGCAGAAACAGACCGCACAGCAGGGTTGCGATGTGCAGCCCGTCCGAGTCGGCATCCGCCAGGATGATATTTTTGCCGTAACGCAAGCCGGAAAGGTCGCTCGAGCCTGGGTCTACGCCGATCGCGACCGCGATGTCGTGGATTTCCTTGGACTGCAGGATCGAGCCGGACTCCTCCTCCCAGGCGTTGAGGATTTTCCCCCTCAGGGGCAACACGGCCTGGGTGTTCTTGTCGCGCGCCTGCTTGGCCGAGCCGCCGGCCGAGTCGCCCTCCACCATGAACAGCTCGGATTCAGCCGGGTTCTGTGAAATGCAATCGGTCAGCTTGCCGGGCAGCGCCGGGCCGGCGCCCACCCTTCGGCGCACGACCTTGGCAGCCTCCTTCAAGCGGCGTCGGGCACTCTCGATCGCCATCTCGCAGAGCTTTTGCGCTACCTCCGGGTTCTGGTTGAGGAAATGCGAGAACGCGTCCTGCACGACGCTGGCGATGAAGGCCGTGCACTCCCGTGAGGAAAGCCGTTCCTTGGTCTGCCCGGAAAACTGCAAATCCGAGAGCTTGGCTGAAAGCACGTAGCTGCAGCGCTCCCAGATGTCCTCCGGTGCAAGCTTCACCCCCTTGGGGATGAAGCCACGGAAGTCGCCGAAATCCCGCAGAGCGGCCAAGAGCCCCGACCGGAAGCCCGCCACGTGCGTGCCGCCCTGGGGCGTGGGGATCAAGTTCGCATAGCTCTCGGCAATGCCGTCGCCGCCGTCGGGCAGCCAGATGGCCGCCCAACTGACGGATTCGCCCTTGCCCTCCAGGTGCCCCACAAAGGGTTCTTCAGGAATGCGATTGAAATCCTGCAGGTTTTCGACAAGATAATCCTTCAGCCCGTCCTCGAAGTACCAGCTTTGGGTCTCTCCGCTGGCTTCATCGAAAAACGTGACGGTGAGCCGCGGGCAGAGCACCGCTTTGGCGCGCAGGGTGTGGCGCAGGCGGCTCAAGGAAAATTTCGTGGTTTCAAAATACGTGGCATTCGGCCAAAACCGGACCTTGGTGCCGGTATCGGACTTCGGTGCCTTGCCGATCGTTTTGATCTCGGACGCCTTTTTCCCGTCTTCGAATGACATCTGGTACACGAGACCGTTGCGGCGGACCTCGAGATCGAGCTTTGCGGAGAGCGCATTCACCACGGAAACCCCGACCCCGTGGAGACCCCCCGAGAACTGATAGTTCTTGGTGCCGAACTTGGCCCCCGCATGCAACCGGGTCATTATGACCTCGGCACCCGACACTTTTTCTTCCGGGTGGGTGTCCACGGGCATCCCGCGGCCGTTATCGATGACCTGGATGGAGCCGTCCTTGAAATGCGTGACTTCGATGCGGGTGGCAAAGCCGGCAATGGCCTCGTCCACGGCATTGTCGACGACCTCCTGGGCCAGGTGGTTCGGCCGGGTGGTGTCGGTGTACATGCCGGGTCGCCGCTTGACAGGCTCGAGGCCCCGCAACACCTCGAGGTCGGCGGCATTGTAATGATTCGCACCGTTTTTCATTTTTTAACCTATCTTATCAAGATATTGAGGTACCGGACCCATTGGAAGCTGCTAATAGTGTTAAACTTTATCAGGAATGAGAGAAAAACGCCAGAGAATGCCCCGGAAGCGGCAACCGATCGGAGCTGCGTTCTTAAGACGGTCACATGAAGCCTGAAACGATCGAACCCAGTATTTCGACGGCCTCTTTGATTTTGGGGCTGAAGGGGGCTGCGCAGCCGACTTGGATATAATTGGTAAAAAGCTTCGAATTCGAACAAACCACACCGGGAATGATCGCGATATTCCGATCAAAGGCGGCTTGGTAGACCGCCAAACCGTCGACGTCCGGCGGCAGTTGGATCCAGAGCAGGGAGCCCCCCCGGGGAACGGCCAAACGGGTCTGGCCCGGAAAATGTTTCTGAATTTCAAGGGCAGTCCTGAAAAGCTGTTTCTTCAAGGCGCCTCTCAGGACCCGCAGATGCCGCTCGTAAGCGCCGCTTTCCAAAAATCGAGCCACCAGGTATTGGTCCAGGGTGGATGTCGAAATCGTAATCCCGGCTTTCAAGCGTTTAATTTTCGGACTGAAACGGCTGCCCGGGATGATCCACCCCAGACGCAGCCCGGGCGCCAGGGTTTTTGAAAAGGACGAGCAGGTCAGCACCAGGTTGTCGCGGTCATAGGCCTTGAGCGGCTTCGGGCGATGTTCGCCGAAATAAAGCGTCCGGCTGATATCGTCTTCTATGACCGGGACCCCGTGCGCGCTCAAGAGATCCATCAGGGCCTGCTTTTTCCCTTCGGGCATCAGCGCCCCGAGCGGGTTGTGAAAGTTGGGCATGAGCAGGCAGGCGCGGATAGTGCTCTTGCTCAGACTTTTTTCAAGCTCCTCTATATCGATCCCGTCCTGCGGGTCGGTGGCGATTTCCACGACGAGCAGACCGAGTTCCTTGAGCAGTTGCAGAAAGCTGAAGTTGGTCGGTGCCTCGATGGCAACGGTGTCTCCCGGATGGGTGACCGCCAGGAGCGCGAGCGCGACCGCTTCCATGCAGCCGTTGGTGATGATGATGTCTTCGGGGGCAATGCCCTCCAACATGCCTACGGTGCGCAGCGCGATCTGGCGTCTGAGCTCAGGAAAGCCTTCCGAGGGCGAATAGGTCAGGAGCGTCCGCATCTCGCTGTGGCTCAACGACTTCAGGATGCGGGCGAGGGGCTTGACGGGCAATAGATCCGTATCCATGGCGGTGTTGCCGAGCGGGACCAACCGGGGATTGCTGATGGCCTCGACAACGGAGTTGATCACGGGCGCCAGACTGACCCTCTGGGGGGCGGATGATTTTTTGCTGAAAACCGGGGCCTCCAGTTTTTGCAACGAAACGGGCCGCACATAGTAGCCGGATTTCGGCCGGGCTTCGACAACGCCCGTGTTTTCCAGTTCCACGTAGGCTTGATAGACTGTAGAGATGCTCAAGTTCGTTTGCTGGTGAAGCCGGCGGATGGAGGGCAGTTTCTCGCCCGGCTGATAGATCCCGTCGAAAATCCGGCGCTCAATCTCGCCGGCCAGTTTCCGGTAGCGAAACGCATCCCGGGAGGCTGAAGACTGTCGTTTATTTCTACTCGTATCACCGGGCATCAGGGTTGTCCTTCCATAAACTGTCAATCTGTTATGCTATTTTTTATAAAAATCTGTATCTGTTTTTTTATTATCACATCCTTTATATGAAAGGCCAAACGACTTCAACAAAGGGAGGGAACGCCATGGACAAACCGAAGCGCAAGGAAGCGCAGAGATCCGCCAGCCTCACGGTGAAGAGCGGGCTGGCGCAAATGCTTAAGGGGGGCGTCATCATGGACGTGGTGTCGCCCGAACACGCCGTTATCGCGGAAGAAGCCGGCGCCTGCGCCGTGATGGCGCTGGAGCGGGTGCCGTCCGATATCCGGGCACAGGGCGGAGTGGCGCGCATGTCCGACCCCGGACTGATACGGGAGATCATGGCCTGCGTCAGCATTCCGGTCATGGCAAAATGCCGCATCGGCCACTTCGTGGAGGCCCAGATCCTGGAGGCCATCGGGGTGGACTATGTGGATGAGAGCGAGGTCCTCACCCCGGCCGACGAAGACCACCACATCTACAAGCACGGCTTCGGCGTGCCGTTTGTGTGCGGCTGCCGCAACCTGGGCGAGGCGCTGCGCCGCATCGGGGAAGGCGCGGCCATGATTCGCACCAAGGGGGAGGCCGGAACCGGCGATGTGGTCGAAGCCGTGCGCCACGCGCGCGCCGTGCTGGGCGAGATCCGGCTCCTGCAGGCCAAGCCCGACGAAGAATTGATGGCCTACGCCAAGACCATCGGAGCGCCATACGAACTGGTGCGGCAGACCAAGGAACTGGGCCGCCTGCCCGTGGTCAATTTCGCCGCCGGGGGGCTTGCCACTCCGGCGGATGCCGCGTTGATGATGCAGCTGGGCGTGGACGGGGTCTTTGTGGGATCGGGGATATTCAAGAGCAGTGACCCCGCCAAGAGAGCGAAAGCCATTGTGCAGGCCACTACTCAGTATCGCAACCCCGAGATCCTGGCCGAACTGAGCTCCAACCTGGGCGCGCCCATGCTCGGCATGAGCGCCGCCGGTTTGCCTGAAAATCAGAGGCTGGCGGGCCGGGGCTGGTAAAGCAGAGGAACGGACGTTGAAGATCGGGGTATTGGCGCTGCAAGGCGCCTTCATCGAGCACATCCACAAGCTGAAGCAGCTGGGCATCCAGGCCGTCGAGGTGCGCCTGCCGCAGGACATGCAGGGGCTCGACGGCCTGATCATCCCGGGCGGCGAAAGCACCACCATCGGCAAACTGATGGTGTCCTACGACCTGATGGAACCCATCCGCCGCTTCGCCGCCCGGAATGCGGTCTGGGGCACCTGCGCCGGGATGATCTTGATGGCCAAAGAGGTCGGCCGGGACCAGCCTGTCTTAGGGCTCATGGACATCGTCGTGGAGCGCAACGCCTTCGGACGGCAAATAGACAGTTTTGAGGCGGACCTGCAGGTGGAGGTCCTGAAAGAGGGACGCACCAAGCCTTTTCCGGCTATCTTCATTCGAGCCCCCCGCCTGGTTGAGGCCCGCCCGCCCGCGCAGGTGCTCGCCCGCCTGGCGGACGGCACGGCCGTTGCAGCGGCCGCGGGCCGCTTGCTGGTCACTTCATTTCACCCGGAGCTGTCGCACGATCTTCGGTTTCACGAATATTTTCTCGAAATGGTTCGATCGTAAAAAAACGAAGAGGGGCTCCCCGCCATCGACATGATAATAGCAGATGTCCTTTCTCTTTCGCCGAAAGCACGTGCATTCGTGGCGGAAAAGCTAATCGAAAGCCTCTATCAGGACATGACCCCATTTGCTTCCGATAAAGTGTCTGCTCGACCGACTGGGTTAGGCGTTTCCGGATGCATCAGAAACAGCTTTGAACTACGCCCCCGTCAACACGCAACACAGCTCCGTTTGTACCCGATGCAAGAGTGCTGCAGAGGTATGTGACCATGCTGGCAACCTCATTGGGAGTTTCGAATCGCTTGAGGAGTGAAGAAGGCCGAACCGACTTGAAGAATTCACGCTCGAACTCCTCGAAGGGTGCTCCCCCGCTAATTTGTTTGATGAACTCATTCACGCCCTCAGAACGAGTCGGGCCTGGGAGAACCGAGTTCACTGTGATTCCCGTCGCGGCACATGATTGGGCGAGACCGCGTGAAACGGCAAGTTGCGCGGTTTTGGTCATGCCGTAGTGGATCATTTCGGTGGGGGTATTGATTGCGCTTTCACTGCTGATGAAAACAATGCGCCCCCAGTTGCGCTGCTTCATGCCGGGCAGATAAGCACGGCTCAAGCGAACACCGCTAAGGACGTTGACCCGGAAATACTTCTCCCAATCAGCGTCGGTGATCTCCTCAAAGGCCTGCGCGCCATATATGCCCAAATTGTTCACGAGGATATCCACGGCGGGAAATCGACTAACGAGTTGATCGGCAGCGTCTGCCGTCGAGAGATCCCCAGCAAAGCCTTCCACCTTCGCGTTTGTGACGGCTGCGCGTATATTCACAAGAGACTTGTTAACAGATTGATCGGAGCGGCCGTTGATAATGACTTGTGCTCCTTCGCGCGCGAGCGACGTCGCGATCGCTAGGCCAATACCTTTAGTGGAACCGGAGACGAGTGCGAGCTTGGCGGTTAACTGTAAGTTCATAAAGACTCCTATTCTATTGTGTGAAGAAACGCCTAATGTTGGAGGTAAGGGGCTGGCTGGAGGCGTGCGGCGCACGCTGGAAGATAGCCCCTATTGACCGAATAGATTAGACATTTATCTCACCATTGCAATTGCCTTCGCTTAATGGGGTGCCGTGTCAAAAGAAGGAGCATCAATATGAACCGAGTGTTGAAGCCGGCTATCGTCTTTCTGGCCTGCCTGGCGCTTGCGGGCTGCGAAACCACGATCAGCTCCGTAACGAATTCAATCACCTCGCTCGCGAACCGGTCGCCGGGCGGCAACAGTGCTCAATCCGCGCGGATCAATCAGATCAATTCCCAGCTGGCGGACATCCGGCAGCAGCAGGCCAAATTGAAAAGCGACCGCAACCTGGCGGAGAATCAAAGAAACGAGTCCCTGGTCGAAATGGGCAAGATAACCGGCTTCGGGCCGAAGCACCCGAGCGGAGAGATGTTCAACGAGACCCTCACCTGCGACCCCGGCATGCTGTACGTGATGCACGACAAGAACTGCACCGCCGCCAGGGAGGAGATCGTCCGGATCGACAAAGAAACCAACCATCTCAGCCAGCAGGAGGCGAGCCTGAAAGCCGAAAGGGCCAACCTGGAGGAGGCCGCCAAGACCCAAAACGCGTCTCCTGCAGTAGGCGCCCTCGTGGGGTGCTTCTCGGCGGACACCGAGGTTCTCCTGCCGGGAGGTGCGCTCAAGCCCATCCGGAACCTGGAGGAGGGCGAGCGGATCATCGTCTTCGACGAAGAGAGCGGCGCCCTGGACGTCCGGCCGGTGATCAAGAAATACCAGTTCTGCCAGAACCACTATTTCCTCTTGAATGACAGCATTCGTGTCACCGCTATGCACCGGTTCCTGACCAGCGAAGGGTGGGTCAGGGTCAAGGACCTGGAGCCGGGCGGCCGGCTCAAGACGCGGGACGGCTGGACGGAGCTGAAAACCAAGGAGGTGATCGGCGTCGATGGGGACGTGTTCAACCTCCAGGTGGCGGAGCACCACAACTTCTTCGTCACCGCAGAAGGGACAAGCTACCTGGTGCACAACACCGGCGGTGGCGGCGGCGCAGGGAAATGACCGGCGCCGCCGGGCGGCGCAGGCCTCGGGCCGGGTGAGGGATCGGATTGTTTTCGGGTCGTTTGACGATGCAGCAGACCAGCACAGCGAGGAACCAGACGATGAGAAAAGCCCTTTTGACTGTAATTGTCCTATCGTTTCTGTCACCGGCCGTGGGCGCGGCGGCGGACTGGCAGCACCAGACCGCCCAAGACGGCCTGCAGCTAGTGCAGGTCATCAATGAAAACAAGGCGCGGGTCGCTATCAGCCGCCCCAAGCTTGCAAAAAAAGTCAACTACCTGGTCTTCAAGGCGCCAAAGGGCACCCGGGCCTTGGAAGACTGCCCCGGCAAGGGCTGCCCGCCCCTGCGGGTCCAAGTCGACGGCAAAGCAGCCCACACTGTGGAGGTCGCGCCATCGATCAACAACACTAACGTCCTCACCTTCTTTTTCCCGGATGATTCAAGCCTGTTGCGCGAGATGAAAGCGGGCTACTCCATGACGGTCACCTTCCAGGACGGTGCCTCGAACAAGCCCCGGGTCGAGAAGTTCTCCCTGATGGGCCTCACGGCGGCCTTGGCCCAGTTCGAAAAGGCGCAAAAGGGGAACTGAAGCGCCAAGCCCTTTCCGGCCATCTTCATTCGAGCCCCCCGCCTGGTTGAGGCCCGCCCGCACAGGTGCTCGTCCGCCTGGCGGACGGCACGGCCGTTGCCGCGGCCGCGGGCCGCTTGCTGGGCACCTAATTTCACCCGGAGCTGTCGCACGATCTGCGGTTTCACGACTATTTTCTCGAGATGGTTCGACCGTAAAATAACAAAGATGGCGCCCCGCATACGGGATGCCCCTCGTTGAACGAAAAGCTGACCGGATGGTGTGGAGCAAGGCTGAAAACAATTCCGGGTATAGGGACGTGTCGGGTGTGAAGATTATCGTTTCTTACGAATGTTTTGAACCGCATAATCCTCTACCTTAATTTGAAACTTACGAAATCCCAAATAGGTTTTGAACGATTCAAACAGAGATCGCTTCAACTCCTCCCAGAGTTTATGGTCGCTAAAGTCCCACGCAGGATTGGTTCCCTTGTAGTCCTGAGCAAATCTTATGATCTCTGAGAAGAATGAAGCATAAGATGATATTTTGTTATCGTTTAGCAATCGATATAGATTGATAACAATTGCTTTTTCAAAATTTCGTTCATAACCTCCGTTTCCGAAATAGTGAAGACGTTGTTCCAGAATAATTACATCGATTTCCAAGCTAAAGTGCCAAGATGTCTGCGATTGCAGTTTCCCTACCTCGCTTAGCAGCATCTTCGGATCGTAATACATCTTCCGCTGGCCTACACGGAGTTGCACTAAATCCAACGGGTCAATCGATTCTGGGACATCCTCACGATATCCATGCAACGTGATGTCGATGTGTTCTCCGCTGAAGGTGTCAAGCAGGTTCAATACATTAATAATTCCTTCTGAAGTAGCGAATTTTGGATCGAAAAATACCAACGCCGCCAACTTCCAATCCGAAACTGCGGGAGAGCTGTCACCGGGGGAGCGGTCTATTCCAAATCGAATTTTTGCCATGAACGCCTCGCTTTTTTGCCCAACGGTCTGCACAACCGGATGGCAATGGAGCGCAGAGGAATTGCCAGTCCGAGTCAGTGCGGTCGTTATGCGATTTCCTTCAATATATTTTCTGTGGATCGAACGATACAAAACTCACCATGTAAGCTCACCAGGCTAATTTTGTGGATGTCATCGGCTGAATACCGAACGCCATCATAGCCATAACGATCGAAGGTTGCCGTCGCATCCGAAATCAACGTTACATTGAACCCTAGATTTGCTGCCATCCGAGTTGTCGTTGATACGCAATGATCAGTAGTTAGCCCGACAATAACTAAAGACGAAATATGATTCTCCTTAAGGTATTTCTCAAGCCCGGTTCCGATGAAAGCGCTATTAACCGATTTACTGAATGGAAGCGTTGGGCAGGCGATCACGTTACGCTCGGATTTCAACTTCACCTTCAATCTCGACGGGTATGTCAAAGGGCAACTCAGCCCTCTGAATTGATTGTTGCTATCTCGCGTGGCATGACTGACATCTCCTAACTTGGGGGCGTGACGTGACGGGATCCTGTGCCGCCTAACGCCATTTTCACAGGCGCGCGCTGTCTGCGCGTCTTACTGCAGCGCATAGTCAACCAAATTATGAAATTTTCCAATTATATTTCTTAGCCACAAACTACCCTCTGGAGTGACCAACCAATATAAGCAGCCACAATTAGCAATTACCGTTATCCAGTATGTAAGTCTGAAACTTATTTTCTTAGATTTATGCCTTAAGAAGCTTTGTGCAAGTGCAGCTCCCGGCCAACCTCCCAATAAAGAAAGAGTATGCAATGTACTTTCTGAGGTTCTCCATGTTCCCCATTCAGCTGCACTTTTGTCTTTTGCATACATTATGAATGCGATTACACTCATAACCGCATATAGACCGACGAGTTCAAGTGGAATCGTCCTATATCTAAAAAGAAAATAGAGAATACCTGCAAAACTACTGAGCAGAAAGATAGACAGTGTCTTTTGCCTAAATGCGGGGCTGCTTCTCTTGTGGCCTTTTAATGGACATACTTCTACTGCACACCTACGACCCTTTTGATCGGTTGAAACAAAATACTGAACTTCAAGCCCTTTTAAAGTGCTTTTATGCTTTCTGCTATAATCGCTTATATGGACAAATATTGGTTTACCACCCGATTTTGGGGCAATGAACCCAAAATTTTTTTCTTGATTCCAGCTCGATATAGTACCACTTTCAACATTCATAATATTCAAATGGGTAACGCCCCAACAACCTGCGAAGGCCGAATGGCCTGAGTGCGGTTGATGTTAGGCCAAATCAGAGTGCAATTCCCCTCTCGAAAATACCATGTAGTTTTCGCACACGGGAAATATCGGTTTCCATGTTTTCAACCATACTCATACCGACCACTTCATTTTTTGAAAGGATATAATCAATTGATCGTTCCAGATCATCGATTGACAAGCCCTCTTTTACCGGACATTTCACATTCTTGTATTCCTTGGGGTCAAGAACGTCAAGGTCGATGTGTATGTAAGCAGGTGTATCTTTCAGAACCGCTGCTTCAAGCCTATCCCAATAGCCCGGTGAGAAGGTAACGAACTTGATTCTGTTTGCCTTGATAAAATTCTCTTCCGATGGATCAAGGTCTCTTGTTCCAACCAAGCAAATGCGAGATGGACTTACTAAGTTGACCCGACTCCCAATCTCGCCTTGCTGTCTTTCAACAATAAAGCGCAGGGGCATTCCGTGGAAATGTTTGCTTGGGGACGATTCCGGAGAGTTCAGATCTCCATGAGCATCGAACCAGATCACTTGAAGGTCTGGGTATTGCTGTACGAGATGGGAGACAATCGGCACTTCTATTCCACAACCCCCACCAATCGCAATAATTTTCGTGCATTGCCGAGCGGTCTAATGCTCTAGTGATATCCAAGAGTTGTTTCTCTATGATGGCATATCCGAGAATGTTGTTATGAAGTACCGGAATCTGGTGTTCTGGGATCTCGATCTCATCGATTGCTGCGTTGCAGATCGATTTGAGGTAGTTTCTTAAGCTGACCGCTCCGGAATAGAGCTCATTTGTGCTTCCGGAATCCTGCCATTGGGGTGCGAACAAATACGTCTTGCTCATTTCGTCCTCTGCCGGAAGGGTCGGCCCCACGCGAAATACCGGCGGCTGCGGTCAGGCCGTCGGCTGGGGTGACGGGTTAGGCGTCGCCTGTCGGCACGATTGCCGCGGTTTCCACCATCAGGATGACGGCTCGTTCCGGGGCTCGCGTTCGATGGGTAATGCCCTTCGGAACTACAAAGCCTTCCCTCTGCTGCAACTCGACAACCCGATCTTCAAGGTCGATGATGAATTTCCCGTCCAGAACAAAGAAGAACTCATCATCGTTGTCGTGTTTGTGCCAGTGATACTCGCCTTGCATCACACCGAGCCGCACAACCGAATCGTTGACCCTGCATAGCGTTTGGTTGTACCAGCGGTCCTTGCACGCGGCCACAAGTGCGGGCACATCCACCTTGCTCAGCGCCGGATTCCTCTGCTACGCTTCAGGCGGCTGCGACCCTGCGCTTTTCATTTCTCGAGTTCCTAGATGCACAATTCCTTTCCAATAGCAGCAGCAACTCGCCCGGTGGAGCCGTGCTTGCTGGCGTAGGTGACCAGTAAGTTCTTCTTCAAATTCTTCTTGCCTCCACAGCTTCCTTCTCGGACAACGGCATTCATTTTTTCATATTCTTCTTTGCCGTCTTTATAAAGCGTCCGAATGCCTTGTCCTTTTTACGCTTGTCCAAGTACGACATCTCGTAGTGCTCTGACTCTTTCCTGAGTTTCATGTAATTAGAATAGCGCTCTTCACTCAACTCGCCTTGTGCAATTGCCGTAAGGACAGCGCAGCCTGCCTCCTGAGTATGGCTGCAATCGGCATAGCGACAAGCCAAGGAAAGCCCTGTAATATCCTGAAACTCGTTGTTTACCCCGTCACCGGCGCCCAGAAGCCCTAGTTCTCTCATTCCAGGTGTATCAATGAACATCACACCATCATCAAAAACAATGAGTTGCCGACGCGCTGTGGTGTGTCTGCCTTCTCCCGTTGCACTGACCGCTTTTGTGTCAAGGGCATCCCGCCCAATCAGATGGTTGATTAGTGTAGTCTTGCCGACTCCGGATGACCCAAGCAGGCAATAGGTTCGCCCCGACATCAATACCTGCTGGAATTCATCAAATCCGGAGCCGGTGATGTTGCTGAGCGCGATGACCCTGGTCGTTACGCCGGCCTGTCGAATCGCCGCAAGCTTCTGTTGCAGCTCATCGTGGGAGATCAGGTCTGTCTTGGCGAGAATGACAATCGGCTCGACTCGACCGTCAGCTGCCATCACCAAGTACCGATTCATTCTAGGTAGATTAAAGTCGAAGTGACATGATTGGACAATAAACGCGATGTCAATGTTAGCGGCAATCATCTGATAGTCCACTTCGGCACCCGCACGCTTGCGGCGCAAAAACGTCCTTCGCGGGAACACCCCATGGATGATGGCCAGGGTGTGGTCATTGTGATACTGCACGGTGACCCAATCCCCGACGCATGGCAGTTCAAACTGGGGACTCAACACGGAAATAGAACTTCCCTGCAAGTTCAGCGGAAATTTCTCTGAGTTCATTCCTGATAATGTACGAATTGCGGTCAACTGCTGATACGCGTGCAATGCCTTGACCCGCTTTGGCATGTCATTAGCATGTGCTTCAAACCAGGGGTCAAATCCCAGATCCCTCAGATTTCTTCATGGCTTGTCA
>CAWAUC010000012.1:0-76177 GCA_963785045.1 uncultured delta proteobacterium
TCGAGGGCTATCGCAATATGATAGCCGGTGATGTCTTTATCCACCATTACGGAAGCAGAACCTTTATTGGGAACAACATCGAATACGGCTCTTCATTGACCGGGAACAGAAAGATTTTTTATGAAAAATGGAGCAGAAAGGATGTCGCGCAGCGATTCGGCAAGAAACTACTAATCGAAAATGCCCTATCCGGTGCCGATGATTTTTACCGAAAAGGCGATATTGAAAAAGCAACTGCGTCGTTTCTTGAAGCGATTAAACAAGTGCCAGAGGACAAGAGCTTATACCTCAAGCTTGCAGAAATGCTGATCGATGGCAAAGCGGTACGATGATGCGCTCGGAATTCTGGAGTCAATTCCACGCGGAGGTAACGACATAAGGCAGCTTGCATTGTTAGGGTGCTGCGAGGAGGGGCTCGGCCACGACGACAAGGCCCAAGAATATGTTGCCCATGCGCTTGCTATCGATCCATCGATGGCCACTGGCGTTGAACATTGCGGGGGTGCTTGCGTACAAGAAGGGGGAAAAAGACACTGCAGAGGGCTTATTCAAGAAGGCGATAGACTCAGACCCGGGTTTTGGCGCATCCTACACAAATCTGGGTACGCTGCAATGGGCCGCAGGTGAGCATACAGAAGCGCTTAATCTTTTCGAACGCGGTTTTATCCTGTCGCCGACCCTTGCGAACGTGGTGACGGCCTACCATTCAGCAGTTACCGACACCGGATCCTTCGCAAGGGCAGAACCGGTGTTTCGTGATGCCAGGGCGTTGCATCCGAATGACAAGAGGATCGCTTTTTTTACAATCGGCATTCTGATTCAGCAAGAGAAACATGAACTGGCCATGCGAGAGATCGAGCATGCAATGATGCAGTTCGGGCTCGATGACGGAATCCTCAATGCCGCGCTGCAGATTAGAGCCAAGACAGGGCCGCTGCAGATCCGCCCCGGCAGCATGCGAAGATCCTTGTCGGTATGCATGATCGTCAAAAATGAGGAACGGAACCTGGCCAGGTGCCTGATGAGTGTCAAATCCGTGGCCGACGAAATCATCGTGGTCGATACGGGGTCGACCGACAAGACCAAAGCCATTGCGTCGGCATTAGGGGCGAAGGTTTTCGATTTTACCTGGGCGAACGATTTTTCGGAGGCGAGGAATTACTCATTATCAAAAGCCTCCGGCGGCTGGATCCTTGTGCTTGATGCCGATGAGGTAGTCTCTGCTCTGGATCACGACAAATTGAAGAAGCTTATAAAGAAGGCAAAAAGGCCCGTCGCCTATACCATGGTTACCAGAAACTATACCAATCAGGCAGGCTCAAGAAATTGGACCGCAAATGAAGGCCGATATATGCATGAGGAGTGCGGAAGGGGCTGGTTCCCGAGCGCCAAGGTGCGACTTTTTGTCAATGACAGGCGATTTCATTTTGTCAACCCGGTACACGAGTTGGTTGAACCGGTGCTTGAAAAATTAGGAATTAAAATAGAAACTTGTGATGTCCCCATCCAGCATTACGGAAGATTGGATCCGGATAAACTTAACGCGAAAGGCAAAGAGTATTTTCGTTTGGGAATTGCAAAAATTGAAAAGATGCAGGGGGATTACAACGCTCTCAAAGAACTCGGGATTCAAGCTGCAGAAATCGGCGAGTATGAAGAGGCGATGAACATTTGGGAAAAGGTGCTCGAGTTGAAGCCGAATGATGCAGGTGCGTTTATGAACATGGGGTTCGCCTTTTTAATGATGCGACAATACGAAAAGGTCATAGATATTTTCAAAGAAAGCCATGGAACTGGATCCTGAGTTGCGGGAAGCGGCTTTGAACTACGCGGCCGCCGAATTGATCGCCGGTGATGTCAGGCAAAGCCATTTCAACGCTTGAAGGTATCTTACAAAAAAATTCCGACTACCCGCCCGCAATGGGCAGGCTGGTTGCAGCCTGTATGATTTCCGGTCGAAAAGAAGAGGGTTTGGGATATCTCGACAGGCTCAACACAAAAGGCTTCGAATGTGCGGGCATGCTGGAGGAACAGTCGCGTGCATTCTTTTCAATAGGTAAAATCGAACAAGCTGTCGTTCTTCTGCAGGCTGCGATAGAAAAGGGAATGACCAACGAACAGGATCCAGGCTCTGCTATGGCGAATGTCAGAAGAAAATGAAAACACAACACTCCGGTCTCTGTGTCGAATGATCCTTGCGGCATGTTGGCTGTGCAGGCGGCGGGGCTGGAAAATCTTAATTCCGCGCTATTAGCATAAATGAGGCCAATCCATCGACTCCCATAATTACTCAGGCAGATCTGCTTTACTCTAAAGGCCGCTGTGACGCAGCCGTCGCGCTCCTGAAGGATAGCCTTGCGCGTGATCAACCTGCATGCGGATGTTGCCACACATCTGGCCGAATATTTTGTTGACTCCGGCCGGCATGCGCAGGCTTTGGAAATTCTAAAGATATCAACGCAGGCGAAAACAAACCTCGCGCATTGCTACTGCGTGGAATCTGCCACGAAGCTTTAGGAGATTTTGCTTGTGCAGAAGATATCGCCGAT
The DNA here is from genome assembly GCA_963785045.1 of uncultured delta proteobacterium. Classification (GTDB taxonomy): domain Bacteria; phylum Desulfobacterota; class Desulfobacteria; order Desulfobacterales; family SpSt-501; genus SpSt-501. The sequence goes on from CAWAUC010000012.1 coordinate 2,550, forward strand.
CAACTCCTCGCGCAGAGGACTGCCTTCGCCCCAACGCGCTGGCTTTAAAAGCCCGAATTGCCGCCGGCTCTAAGAAGATCGAAATCCGAACGGCTATTTCATGAGGCCGTCACATGCGATCCGGATTGCGGAATGGCCTGGTATGGGCTTGCCTGCCTCGCGGCAGCAAGGTGATACTCAGGCCTACTTTGCTCGGTCAAGAAAGCTTTTCTGCTTCTTCCTGAATCGCGGGAAATTGCGATAGCGTTCCACGAAAGCGGCCTTTCAGATGAGAATCTGCGAAGACACGAGGCGGCGTTTCGAGAAGTGCTGTCCGGCCGGCTCATGCACCGGCGCCTGCGATTTTTTCTGATCGATCATTCTCTTGCGGCAATCCAAGTTTGCCGAGGCGATGACGGAAATCGAATCCGCCCTTGTGGACTTCGGGGTTGATGAGGGGATCCTCTCTGCGGCGCTAAACCTCAGGGCCCGGCTCGGGCCGCTCAGCATCTCCGCGAATTCGAAGCCGGGCGGCAGCGTATCCCTATGCATGATTGTAAGAACGAGGAGAAACCACCTGGCGCGCTGCCTTCACAGCGTCAAACCGGTGGTCGACGAAATCATCATCGTAGATACCGGATCAACGACCGGACCAGGGAAATCGCGCGTGGTGTTCGGCGCCCATGTGTTATGATTTTCCTTGGGCTAATGATTTTTCGAAGGCCAGAAATTTTGCGCTTTCCCAGGCATCCTGCGACTGGATAATGGTGATGGATGCCGATGAAAAGCTTTCGGCGCGGGATCATGAAAAGTTCAGGAAACTTATTGATTCCGCGCAAGAAGCGCCTGCAGCCTTTTGCATTCGTACGCGCAACTACACCCGACACGTGAATGCCGTTGATTGGCAGGCGAATACCGGGGAGTATGCCGAGGAAGAGGGGCCGGGTTGGATTCCCAGCGATAAAGTGAGGCTGTTCACGAATGATGCGCGCATTCGCTTTTCACACCCGGTGCATGAACTCGTCGAGCCATCGCTCAGGAAGTTGAACGTTGCCGTCACACCATGCGATATCCCTGTGCATCATTACGGCAAACTTCAAGAGGAAAAGACCCAAGAAAAAACAATGGGTTATGGAAAGCTTAGCCGGAAAAAACTCAAAAAAGCTCGATGCAGCCCAGTGGCGCTGCGGGAACTTGCCATCCAAGCCTCGCAACTGGGGAGGCATGCAGAGGCGCTGACCTTGTGGCAGGAATTGTTAAAGCAGCAACCGCAATCTGCCGAAGCTCATCTGAATATCGGCAGTGCCTGCTGGAGCCTTGCACGGTATGCTGAAGCGGCAGACTTTGCAGACAAAGCACTGCGGATGGACCCAACTCTGAAGGAAGCTAGATTCAACCGGGCTATCGCATTGCTGCTGTCAGGGAAGGCGGAAGAGGCCAAGCCGCTCCTTCAGGCGGCTTTAGCGAAGCACCCGGAATATCCGGCGGCTCGATTCTTGCTCTGCGTGGTTCATGCCTGTTTGGAGGAACAATCGCAAACAGGAAGCGCGCTCACTACAATTATTCCTTTGGCTATGCGAGAACACCTCGGCGAGTCATTTCTCGATATTGCAAGACGGTTCCTGGCTGCTTCACTTGCGGACTATGCACGCCTGACGTTGGAGGCGGCATCGCGTCTGGGGTATGTTAACTCAGAAATCGTGTCGCTTCTGGAGAGCTGTCGCTCCGCCGCTGCTTGAACCGCTCGCAAGCGAGCGAATCACAGAGGAGCCATATTCCTTACGCTCGGAGATTCCCTGCAGCGTGCTGCAGGAGGCTTTGATTTTTTGGATATTTCCGCGTTTCTGCTAAAACCCCGGCAGCCTGGGTCATTGCGCTGCCGGGGTTGCTTATTTTTTTGGGCAAAGAAATCGCTGGGGGGAGGAGTGGTCGCAGGGTGCGGGTTTTTATGCTGCGGCCTTGCCGGCTTCGACCGGATTCTGTCGGGTGCGCAGCCCTGCGGCAATGTTGTGGTTGATGTTGATGAGGATCGTCAATTTTTCCGGTGTCGGATACGCAATCGTCCCAAGCGTGCGCTTGTCGATGAAGGCAATAAGCTGGAACAAATTCGCTTTCAACGCACTGGGGAGCGGGTTTTCGGGGTTCTCCAGTTCAGCTTGAAAAATGCACCACACGCGCTGGTTGTATTTCAGTGCCGCCTCGAGATTGCCATCGTTGCCATTTTGCGACCAATTATCTTGACATGCTTTTAATTTGAGTGCCGCCTTGGTTAGGACTGCCGCCTCGACATCCCGTCCGCTCATCGTTGACTTGTTGACGCTGTCATATGCTTTAAACGCTGCCTGATACATGTTGGATGGCCTCCTGCTCATACTCGATCAATCGTTTAGTCAACTTGAGCGCCTGGTAATACCGCCGTTGAAGAATGTGTTCGTTGATGGAATCGACCAGCACAACGGTGCTCGGTGCTGCGCGGACCAAGTCCCTGACCAAATCCCAATAGGCCTTGTGATACGTGGCCAGGTTGGGTTCATCGATGTACATCAGCTGAATGGCATAATAGATCCGGCGGCAGGGGGAATTAGCCGTTTCTTCGGACAAGATGTCTTTTTGCCTGAGAATAGGGGTCTTGTTTTCGATCACCAGGTCGCAACTTGCCGAGTTCGCGTTGGTGAGCACAGCACCGCCGATAACCATGCGTTCGTGGGGTTTCAAAGTGATTTTAAGCGCCATGCTGCCTCACCTCGTGGGTTCGATCTTTCACATCGGGCTGAGGATACTGCAAGAAAAGCGCCAAGTGTTAAAAAACCCGGGAGAGGGAAGCGCTCCCTCCCCCGGGTTGGAGCTTAACCTTGGGATTAGAACAGTCTCAGGACGGACTGGGCCGCCTGGGAAGCGAGGCTCAACGATGTCGTGCCCAGAGCCTGTCGCGTCTGGAGCATGAGCATGTTGGCGCCTTCCTCGTTCATGTCGGCGTTGGTCAACCCGGCCGCACCGTCCTTCAGGGTGTTGATCATGCCCTGGGTGAATTCCTGGCGGGCGGTGATGATGCTCAGGTTGTTGGACAGCGTGCTCGACTTGGTCCTCAATGTCGTCACCGCGTTGTCGAGGTTCACGATATCCGCATCAATCTTTGTTCTTGTTCCTGCACCCGGATCTGTCCAAGTGGAAGCATCTATCGACAGCCCGGTCTGGGAGGCATCAAAACCTTGGAGTGTCAATTTTGAATCGCCGGTCTCATCGAACTTCACGGTCAAACTGGTCGCGGTGTCCTTGAGCAGGTTAATACCCTTGTAGCCGGAGTCACCCGCCATTTGGCCGATCTGATTCCGCACCTCATTGTATTGAGTATTCAGCGAGACAATGTCCGTGGTCACATCGGATGAGAGTGCTGCCTGTGCCAGCGACTTGGCGGCCGCAATCAGCGTCGTGATGACTTTCGATACCGGAGTTTGCCGCCTTGACCGTTTGAACCGCTTCGGACATCTCGTCTTTCCGGCCGGCCAGGTCGGTGGCGCGCTGTTCGTGGGCCAACGCCGTGAAATACGCCACCGGATCGTCCAGGGCGCTGTTGACCTTCTTGCCGGAAGCCAGCCTCTTCTGGGTGACCTCCATCAGGGCGTTGGTGTTCTGAAGGCTGACCAGGTTGGCCCGCATGCCTGCGGTTAGAGTGATGGGTTGCATTGCCATAGTCTGTTTTCTCCTTTTCTAGTTTTGTTAGTTTGGCATTCTTGCCAAGTTGGGGTGCGATTGTTTTTTTTCGGTTTAAATTTCGGCGCAGTCAGGTCGAGTCTTTTCCCCCTCCTTTCAGACCGTCGATTCTGACGCCTTCGCAATCATTATCGGGCTTGCGGCGGGAAACTTTAGCTCTTTTTTAGTCTCGGCGGGGGCTGATCCAACCCCGCATGCTGGGGGGGGTATCAAATGATCCCCTTAACTATGCAGGTGAATAGACTGAAGGCTGAAGACTGAAGGTTATTGGAAATAAACCGTGCGTGATCACGCAACGCTTCAGGCATTTGAGTCGGCTGATGAAGTGGCAATAATGGTTTATCGGGTGACCGCAGGGTTTTCGAAAAAGGGGCCGTAGAAACCGGAGAAGGCCTTAAATAGTGTCCATCCAAAAATGGTGGATTTCGGTTCAGGCCAAGGCCGCAGCGATTTCGTAACCGCAGGCGTAGTGAGGCTACGCCGAGGATTACGAAGAGCGAGAACGCCGGCATGGGCCGAAAGACGCCGTTTATGGATGGACACTAAATAGCTTGATTCATGCTTTGCGAGATGTTTCATGGACTTCAGCCTTCGGCCTAAACACCTGAGCAGTTACTGTTCTCCTGCCTCATCGGCCTCAGCCCGTAGCGATTCTCTGCCGGCCTTTCGTGAGCGGCGTCTTTATGCTAAGATGAAGGTAACTACTAAGGAGGCTATGATGGATGGGGAAGAGGGGACTACGAAATACGCGAACGACGCGAAAAGGTTGAAAATAGCGGTATTAGCCGCAGACGGACGCAGACGTTTTCCTCCGCCGACCCGGCGGAGGAAAAGCAGACTCGCCCTCCGGGCAGGTGGGATGATCCGCTCCATGCGAAGTGCCTGGAAAGTTGCGATTTGTTCCTCATCGCGAAGTGATTGCACATTTTAGCTCCGCCACTCGCGGAGCTAACAACCCATTACGGTTGACAATTTCCGGGCCTGCGCATAAGTTATATAAATTAAGTTCATTAAACTAACTTCGCGGAGATGTGATATGCAAACCATCAATATTCATGAAGCGAAGACGCACCTTTCCCGTCTGGTTAAGGAGGCTGCGCAAGGAAAGGCCTTCATCATTGCCAAAGCTGGAAAGCCGTTGGTCAAAGTTTCGCCCCTATCTGCAGAAGAGCGGAAAGGCGGCGAAAAGCTGGGATTTATGGCGGGTGAGATTTCTGTTCCTGACGATTTTGATTCACTTTCCTCCGCCGGGTCGGCGGAGGAAAAGCAGAATGCAAAAGCATTCAACGGCCGTCTGCGCACGCCTGTGTATGTCTGCAGCAAAAAATAATCAGGTTGTCCTTCCAAATTTTAGGCACTTTAGGCATTTTAGCTCATTTTAGGCACTCGCTTCACCATGTCTGCGTGAGTCTGCGGCAAAAAAATGGTAACGACTCCGATGTTATTAAGGATGCCCTGCGACCTATGCCGATCCTGAACCTTGACGACGTGAAGCCGGGCATGACCCTGGCGCAGCCGGTCTACACCCACCAGGACCGGCTCCTCCTGGAAGCCGGCCGCCGCGTCAGCGAAAAACACCTGCGCATCTTCAAGTCCTGGGGGGTTGCGACGGTTGCCGTGAAGGGCAGTGCTGCGGGGGACGGGTCCGCCAGCATCGGAGTGGACGTTCCGGCGGCAGGGGTTGCCGACGATGCGTTTCGGGCTCGGTTTGCCGGTCTGCTCGACGACCCGGTGATGGTTGCGATCATGGAGGCGGCCGCCCGCCAACTGACCGGCCGCGACCGCAAGCGAAAGGTCCGGCATGGGCGAAGCTGATCTCAGGCGTATCATCGCCAAGGTCGAGGACCTTCCCACCCTGCCGCGCACGGTGCTCCGGATCACCGAGCTGGTCAACGACCCGCGGGCGTCCGCCAAGGACCTGTCCATCATCATCACCGACGACCAGGTGCTGACGGCGCGGCTGCTCAAGCTCGTCAACTCGTCCTTTTACGGGTTCCCCCAGCCGGTCACCACCGTTACGGGGGCCATCGTGCTGCTCGGCTTCGACGCCATCCGCAACCTGCTGCTGACGACCTCGGTTCTGGACCTGTTTCCCGCGCGCATCGCGAAGGTCCGGCGCGACCAGGAGCAGCTCTGGGACCATTCGCTCGCCTGCGCGATCGGCGCCAAGTCCATTGGCAACTTCCTTCAGTACGACAAGCTGGAGGAGCTCTTCGTCGCCGGGCTGCTGCACGACATCGGCAAGATCGTCGAGATGATGTTTCTGCAGGACGATTTTGCCCGCATCACGGAGAGGGTCCGGGACCAGGGTGTGCTGATCTCTACGGCCGAGCAGGACTTGCTGGGGTGCACCCACGCGGACATCGGCCGGCTGCTGGCCGAGCGCTGGAACCTGCCGGCCAAGCTGGTGAGCGTCATCGCCCGGCACCACACCCCGGCCGCGGCAGGACCCTTTGCCCTGGAGGCTTGTATCGTTCACTTGGCTGATATTTTCACCCGGGCCCTCGATCTTGGCTCCGGCGGCGACGATAAGGTGCCGCCCCTGGACCAGGCCGCCTGGGAGTTGCTGAAGCTCAAGACGGGCGCCGTCGACGCCATCATGGCCTCCATGCTGACCGAGTTCGACGACATCCGCTCCTTCCTGGGCTGACCGAATTCATCCCTGCTTTTCTTTCAATTTGCGCTTGAAAAATGGAACGGTATGATATAATATCATACCAGAGGTGGTCCCCATGGCGGCATCAAAGATAGCGATTACCATTGATGACAAAATGTTGAGTCGACTTGACCTTCTGGTTCAATCCAATGTTTTCCCGAATCGTAGTAAGGCCATTCAAGAGGCTATTAAAGATAAGCTGATCCGCATTGATAAGAGGCGGTTGGCTCAGGAATGCGCGAAGCTGGATCGCGCCTATGAGCAAACCTTAGCCGAGGAAGGTCTTTCATCGGAGTTGGAAGAATGGCCGCGATATTAAGGGGCGATATACGTTGGGCGGATTTGAATCCAGTCATCGGAAGTGAGCAGGGCGGGTTACGCCCTGTTCTTGTTTTGAGCCACAATGTGTTCAACGAACGGTCCGGGACCGTCATTGCAGTTGCCATTACAAGCCAATCCCAACGCGCTGGATTTCCGCTGACAATGGAACTCGGGGATCCACGTCTTCCCAGAAAATCGTGGGTCAAAATCAGCCAGATACGAACCCTTTCGGTGAAGCGCATCGGAAGAAAAATTGCGCACGCATCTGAGGAAGAACTCGCCCTTGTGATCGAAGGCTTGGACGAAATTATCGGCGGATAAGGAACCAACAATATTGGGAATAAACGCCATATAAACCGAGCTACATCGTTTTCCAGTCGAACCGGCATGGTCAGGGACACCACTTCACCCTCATACCCTTGCGAATATAGAAATATACGACGCTCATTAGCTGACTTTCGCGTATTCCGCGCATTTCATAGTTAAAAGTGATTTTATAGATAGCTGAGAAGTAAAAAAATCTTCAGTTCCCGGGACAACCTGCCGATAAGGGCTGTGAGAGCGGCAGTGTTTGCGTCGTGGTCGATCATTAGCGGGGAGTGAAGGAGATTGCGTCTATGAGTGGGATTTTAGAGGTTGACCTCAAAGGTTTCGTTACAAAAGCGGTGAAAGGCGTTTTTCAGACCATGCTCTCGATGCCGCTCGAGTCTGGAGGACCCGCCAAACCTTGAGAGCGTCACGACGGGCCAGCACGTCGTCGGCACGGTGGGGTTTGCGGGCGCGGTCATGGGCAACGTCAGCCTCTTCGTCAGCCTCCAGTTCGCACGCGAAATGACTGCGGCCATGCTGGGGATGACGGTGGACGACATCGGCAGCGACGAGGAGGTGCACGATGTGATCGGAGAGGTCTGCAACATGGTGGGCGGGGACCTCAAGTCTCGGCTGTGCGATGCCGGGTTCACTTGCTCGCTTTCCATCCCCTCCATCACGTTCGGCAACAGTTTCAGAAGCGAATCCAAGGGGTGGGATCGGCACGAGCGTTACGGTGTGCGCAACAGTCACCATTCCGCCTTGATGGAAGTATATATCAAGGCTGCCAATTAATAATGCAGGAGGACCACCATGGCGTTGAAAGTGTTGACGGTCGACGACAGCAAGACGATTCGCATGATCGTCAAGAAGGCGTTTCAATCCTATAATTGTGAAATCACCGAGGCCGAAAACGGGGTGGAGGGGCTGGCTGCCGCCACGAAAATAAAACCGGGTCTGATCATTCTCGACATCACTATGCCGGTCATGAACGGGGTGGAGATGCTCGAACGGCTGAAGGGGGATGCGGACCTGAAGAACATCCCTGTCATCATGCTGACGGCCGAGTCCGGCAAGGACAACGTCATGAACATCGTCAAGAAGGGCATCAAGGACTACATGGTGAAGCCGTTCAAAGGCGAGGACCTGATCGAGCGCGTGCGCAAGTTCATGCCGCTTGAACCCAAGGCGGAGGAGTCCGATGACAAGAAGCCGGCGAAATACTTTACCCAGGTCGAGGACGTCGTCGTCCTGACCCTGCCCGCAAAGGTCCTGCGGCCGGTCGCCGTGGAAGTCGAGAGCAGCCTCCAGGTCAAAATCAAGGACATGACGGCCGCCCAGTTGAAGAAAATGATCCTGGACATGGGCGGGGTATCCGAAACCAACGTGTCCCTGATCAAACTGATCATCGCTGCGTTCCAGCAGTGCCAGAAGGCGAACGTCGCCGTGAAGCTGGTTGCCAACGCCAAGCAGGGCGAGGAGTTGAAAGGCTTTCAGGAAACAAGCCAGATCACGGTCGCCCAATCGATCGAGGAGGCCAGGGCCGCCATGTGATTCGACTTAGGTCGTGTCCATCCATAAACGGCATCTTTCGGCCCATGCCGGCGTTCTCGGTCTTCGCAATCCTCGGCGTAGACGGACTACGCCTGCGGTTGCGAAATCGCTGCGGCCTTGGCCTGAACCGAAATCTACAATTTCTGGATGGGCACTATGTAGGCTGAAGGTCGATACGGACCGCGCATGGTTTGGCCCTGAAAGCCTTCAGCCTTCGGTCTATCTAACTGAACGTTTACCTTTTGTTGCAAAATGGCGCGGCTTGTTTTGCAAAATGCACAATCCTCGGGCCGCTCGACGATGAGCGATCAAGCGGCCGGATCGAAGCTGCCAGTGCCTCAGCACGACGTCCCGGTTCAGCGTGGATCTTGCATGATTTCGGCCTGATACCGGGAAGGAGTGGCGGGATCACCTGCCAAGGGGCGAGAGGGGCTGGCGTGGAGATCGCAGATTTGTTTCGGCTGCCTGCCATCCGGACTCTGAGACGTGGTTTTTATGTTTGCAGAATGCAAAGATTTTAAGGTCGGCTCAGACCCCCTCCTCCGGTTTGCCCTGTGTTGGTGACGGCCGTCTGCCGTTAGACCCCGTGCTCCCATTTCAAGCGATTTGCGCAAAATGTTGTAGGTGTCGATCTCCCCTATCCACCACTCCTTGATGGCAGCCGGCAAAGACGGGTGCCAACCTGCCTGCGCCGCCGCCGCTTGCATTCACCCCGGTTGCCCTCCCGGCATGGATATTGCTCATCTGCCGATGCGTTGCAGTCCATGAGCGGAGCACTTTACACTCGACCGCAATCTTTCCCGCGCGATGGGGTTCAGCACGGGGGGGAGCACCTGAAAAGGAGATCGCCGTGCAGAAGGCCGCTGCCCGTAAGTCCGGTTCTGAGCAAATGGATCTGTTTTCCGCGCCGGCCGCCGGTGCCGAAAATTCCTCTTCAGCGGTCCGGTTCGACGATATGATCGGCCGCAGCTCCCGCATGCTCGAGATCTTCGAGTTGATCGAGAGGGTGGCCGACTGCGACAGCACCATCCTCATCAACGGCGAGACCGGCACCGGCAAGGGCCTGGTGGCGCGGGCGATCCACAAAAAATCCGGACGCAACGGAAAGCCATTCATATCGATCAACTGCGGCGCCATCCCGGAAAACCTCTTGGAGAGCGAGCTCTTCGGGCATGTGAAGGGCGCCTTCACCGGAGCCACCACCACAAAGCCCGGCAAGTTCGAGCTGGCCGACGGTGGCACCGTGTTCCTGGACGAAATCGGTGACATGAGCGCTGACCTGCAGGTGAAGGTCCTGAAGGTGCTGGAAGAAGGGGAATTCGAGCCGGTCGGCGGTTCCAAGACCATCAAGGTGGACGTGCGGATCATCACCGCCACCCATCGCGATCTTTCGGAGGAAGTGCAAAAGGGCAATTTCCGCGAGGACCTCTTTTACCGGCTTTATGTCATCCCCATGATGCTGCCGCCGCTGCGCGAGCGCACCCAGGACATCCCCCACCTGGCGGAGTACTTCCTGGCCGAATCCAACCGCAAGAACCACCGCCAAGTGAAAGGCCTGAGCACAGACGCTTTAGAGGACATGATAGCGCACCGCTGGCCGGGCAATGTGCGCGAGCTGAAAAACCTGGTGGAGCGGATGGTGGTGCTCAAGGCCGCCGGCACCATCACGCGTCGCGACCTGCCGCCGGAGCTGCGGGCCGGCGTGCGGGAGGTCGAGGCGCCGGCCGTGATGGAGATTTCCGAGGAAGGCATCTGCCTCACCAGCGCCGTCACGGAGTTCGAGAAGGCGCTCATCCTGCAGTCGCTTGAGAAGACCCAGTGGGTCAAGAACAAGGCCGCCAAACTGCTGCACCTCAACCGCACCACCCTGGTGGAAAAGATCAAGCGGCACCAGCTGCGACCCTGCGGGGCTTGAAGAAAGCTTGCGGCTCGGTAGCCACTCCCACAAGGGCAAAATTCCATTATCGATTGCGGAAGCTAAAAGGTGCTATCGCTTCGCGACGAGGAACCAATCGCAGGTCCCCAAGCATATCGCATAGCACGGATCATCTCACCTGCCCGAAGGGCGAGCCTTTTTTGCTCCGCCAGGTCGGCGGAGCAAAATGTCTGCGGCCGTCTGCGCCTGTCAGCGGCTAATATCAATTTTTCCCTTCAACCTTCAGCCTTTGGTCTATCTACCTGAGTAGTTACAAACCAGCGTCAAGAGGGTGACGGCCGCATCCGCGGTGATTGACGGCAATTGCGGCCGTATGGGGGGCACGGCTGCCTGCCGCAGGCCGCGTCGGCTCTCGCCCCGGACGATGGCGACCGCAGCATGCCGGGTGGCATGCTATTTGCTCGAAAGATTCGGACCCAATCCAACCGTTCAATCCGGCGGCGACCGCGAGCCTCGGCTGCCGTTGAAAGTGATGCGAGCATTGACTTCCGGAACTCCGTCCGTATTGATTGTCGATGACGACCCGACCACCCGAGCCGAGCTCACCCAGGCGCTCCAGCGCGACGGGTTTGCCGCGGAGGCTGCCGCGAGCGGGCGTGAGGCCCTGGCCCGGCTGACGCGCACAACCTTCAGCCTGGTGGTCACCGACCTCAAGCTGCCCGAAGTGAGCGGGTTGGACGTGCTGCGGGCGGCGCGACGCCTGGGCGCTCCCGTTCCGGTCATCGTCATGACCGCCGACGGCAGCGTCGAGAATGCCGTCGAGGCCATGCAGGCCGGCGCCTGCGATTATCTGCTCAAACCCCTCGCGCTGCAGAGTTTGGAGGCAAGCGTGCGCAAAGCCTTGCAGACGCAAAACCCGGGGGAGGCACCGGGCGGACTGCAAGAGCGCCGCCCCGCGGTCCGGCCGCAAGACACTCGTCACTCAGGACGGCCGCCTGCTCGAGGTGCTGGCGCTCGCGCGGCAGGTCGCCCGCAGCACCGCCACCGTTTTGATCCAGGGCGAGAGCGGCACGGGCAAAGAATTGCTGGCCGCCTTTATCCACCGTCACGGCCTGCACCCCGAAGCTCCTTATGTAGCGGTGAACTGCGCCGCTCTGCCGGACACCCTGGCCGAGAGCGAACTGTTCGGGCATGAAAAAGGGGCCTTCACCGGCGCCGTCGCGCGCAAGATCGGCAAGTTCGAACTGGCCCGCAAGGGCACGCTCGTTCTGGACGAGATCGGCGAGATGTCGCTGCCTTTGCAGGCGAAGCTGCTGCGGGTGCTCCAGGAGCGGGAGATCGACCGTGTGGGCGGCGGCATGCCGACCCCTGTTGAGGCGCGAGTGGTCGTCGTCACCAATCGCGACCTCGCCGCGGCCGTCGCCGCCGGCAGCTTCAGGGAGGATCTCTACTACCGAATCAACGTGGTGCCGCTGCGCATTCCGCCGCTGCGGGAGCGTCCAGGCGACGTTCTGCTTCTGTCCCACCATTTCCTGGAGAAATTCAACTCCTTTACGGGCAAGACGGTCACGCGCATTTCAGCAGAAGCACTCGATCTGCTGTCCCGAGACCGTTGGAGAGGCAACGTGCGGGAGCTGGAGAACACGCTGGAGCGGGCCGTGCTCTTGGCTGATGGGGACACGGTCCTGCCGCGGCATCTGCAGCTGGCGCCGGGGCCCGATAGCGGCACCGGCGGGGGGATGCCGAGGAATTTTCGCACTGGGATCACCGTGTGGGAGATGGAGCGGGATCTCATAATGGGAACCCTCTCGCACGTGAACCAGAACCGCACCCAAGCCGCGGAGCTCCTGGGCATCAGCATCCGCACTCTGCGCAACAAGCTCAAAGAATACCGGGAAAGCGGTGCGGCGGCTGCCGCGCCGCGCAATGCGCCGCGGGAGGATCCGGGACGGGGTGATGGTACGGAAATTGCTTTGATTTAACCTGGTAATGCATCCGCTTGTGGAACAACTATAAGGAGAACCGGCATGCCGTCGCCATTTGGAATTTTTGACCCAACCATCAGCCGGCTGCAGAAGAGCCTGAACATCCGCTCCGCCCAGCACCAGGTGGTCTCCTCGAACGTCGCCAACGCCGACACGCCCAACTACAAGGCGTTCGAGGTCGCGGTCGACGAAGAGCTGCGCAAACTAGATGCGGGCACGCCCCGGATTCAGCTGGCGCGCACCCAGAGCGGCCACTTGCCCGTCGGCCGGGGCGGGGCGGATGACCGTCTCACCCTCAAAAACTCGCCTGCGCCCGAGCTCAGCCTGCGCGCCGACGGCAACACCGTGGACCTCGACCGGGCGATGGGCGAGCTGGCCGAGAACAGCATCAAATACAAAACCTCCGCCCAGCTGATCTCCGAGAAATTCAAAGTCCTGAAAAATGTCATCCAGGGAGGTAAATAACCATGGACATTTATGACGCCCTGCGCACCAGTTCCTCGGGCCTCTCTGCCCAGCGGATGCGCATGAATCTCATTTCCGCCAACCTGGCGAACGTGAACACGACGCGCACCCCGGAAGGCGGCCCCTACCGGCGCAAGGAGGTGGTCTTCGAGGCGCGGTCGCAGTCGCCTTCCTTCCACGAGGCCCTGCAGTCCCGTCAGGGCCGCCAGCCGGCCGAGGTCCGGGCCGTAGAGGTTTTCGATGATCCTCGTCCGCCGATCCTGAAATACGACCCCGGGCACCCCGACGCCGACGCGCAGGGATACGTCCGGCTGCCCAACGTGAACATGATGGAAGAAATGGTCAACATGATTTCCGCCACCCGCAGCTACGAAGCCAACGTGACCGCCGTCAAGGCCTCCAAGGACATGGCCCTGAAGGCGCTCGAGATTGGCAAATAACCATTGAGGAGATCAGTATGAACGAGATCGGATCGATGTCAGGAGTGGCCGAAACGGCGGGTTTGTCCTTGCCGGTGAAAGAGCAGGCGGAAGTCTCTGGTATGAAGTTCGGGGAGATGTTGCAGTCCTCGCTGGACCGTGTCGACCAGCTCCAGGCGGCCGCCGACCAGTCCATCGACGACCTGACGACCGGCCGTCAGACGGACATCCACTCCACCATGATCGCGGTGCAGAAGGCCGATATCGCCCTCGAGATGGCGCTGACGATTCGTAACAAGCTGATGACCGCATATGAAACCATCATGCACACGCAGATCTAGCCCGGGGGGACCTCATGGCGGATAGTCCACAGTTTCTAAACCAGCTCAGCAGCCTGATCCGCAACCTGAGTGTCGGCAAGCGCATCACTCTATTGGTGCTGATTGCCGGGACCGTCGCCGGTTTTGCGCTGCTGATGAACTGGTCCGGCGGCGTCGATCTGCGACCCCTCTACTCCAACCTGGATCCGGAGGATGCGGGTGCTATTGTAGCTCGGCTCAAAGAACAGAAGGTTCCCTACCGGATCGGCCCGGACGGCAAAAGCATCCTGGTCCCGGCCGAGACGCTGCCCGAAATTCGCATGCAGCTTGCCTCCGAGGGGCTGCCGCAGGGCGGCGGCATCGGCTTCGAAGTCTTCGACAACACCAAGCTCGGCCTGAGCGAATTTGCCCAGAACGTGAATTATCAGAGGGCCCTGCAGGGCGAGCTCGCCCGCACCATCAGCCGCATTGCGGAGGTCGAAAGCTGCCGGGTGCATCTCGTCATGCCCGAGAAGAGCCTCTTCGTCAGCAAGGAGCAGTCGGCCAGCGCGTCGGTAGCGGTGAAGCTCAAGGCCGGCCGCCAGCTCAGCCAGGAACAGATCCAGGGTATCGTGCATCTGGTGTCTTCCAGCGTTCCGCGGCTTGTTCCGGATCAGGTCACGGTGGTGGACAACAGCGGCAAGCTCCTGGCTGGCAGCTCCGGCAAGTCCACTTTCGGTGTCCTCAGCCTCGAGCAGCTCGACTACCAGGCCCACGTCGAAAAGAACCTCGAGAGCAGCGTGAAATCCATGCTGGACCAGGCGCTGGGGGACGGCCGGTCCATCGTGCGGCTGGCGTGCACCTTCGACTTCCAGCGCAACGAGAAAACCGAGGAGCACTACCTGGGTGACAACCGCGTGATCCGCAGCGAGCAAAGTCTGAGCGAGTCAACGCGCAACGCCGACAGCGCCCCGCAGGGGGTCCCGGGCGTGCGCTCCAACACGCCGGGCGCCGAGATGTTGGACAGCCACACCACCGCTGCCGCCGGCGGGGCCACCGCTTACGAAAAGCAGGACCGCACCGTGAACTACGAGATCGGCAAGATCACCAGCCGCATCGTGGAGCCGACGGGCAAAATCACCCGTGTGTCGCTGGCCGTCCTGGTGGACGGCACCTACAAGCAGGTGCCGAAGAAAGGGGGCGGCACCGAACGCCAGTACGTCAGCCGGACCCCCGATGAGATTCAGAAAATCGAGTCTCTCGTCAAGCGGGCCGTCAACTTCGACGCGGAGCGCGGCGACAAAGTGGAAGTGGTCAACATCCCCTTTGAAGTCTCCGAGTGGGCGAAAGCGGACGAGGCCCAGGCATCCCCCGGGTGGCTCTCTTTCGTGGGGCAGGCGGCCCCCTATTTCAAGCCTGCTTTCATGGGGCTTTTTCTCCTGCTAAGCTTTCTTTTTTTTGTGAAACCGCTCGTACGCTGGCTGACGGAGTACTCGCTCAGCGACGTGGAATTCGTAAAACAGCTTCCCAAGACCGTCGGGGAGCTCGAGCATGAGATGGGGGGTATGAAAAGCCTTCCCTATCTGAATCAGGCCGCGCAACTGGTCGCCAGCGACGGTGAGGCATCCGTGGGAGCCATGCGCAGTTGGCTCAAGGAGTAGCAGCAGCAATTTCGAAACATCCACCTCGTTGGCGTGACGGAACATCCATACAATGGACCCCAAGCAGCTATCCGGGACGGCCAAAGCGGCCATTCTCATCAAGTCCATGGGCGAGCGTTCGGCCGCCGGCCTGCTGAGCCGGCTGAGCGCGGAGGAACGCGACGTGGTCAAACGGCACCTCCAGGAGGTGGGCAGCGTTTCGCCCGACCTGGTGGACCAGGTGGCGCGCGAATTCACCTTCATGGCGCAGCGGGGGAAACCGGGCCCGGGGGCACTGCCTCACTTTGGAGGCAGAGCAGCGGAGGGCGCAACCGGTGAGGACGGGAAGAAAATCGAAGGGCTGGACGTGCTCAAGAGCCTCAGCGCCGAGGAAATCTATGATCTGATCAAGGGCGAACATCCCCAGACCATGGCGGTCGTCATCATTCACCTGAAGACGGCTGTCGCCAGCGAGGTGGTCTCGCGGCTGCCGGATGAGACCAAAACCGACGTCGCCATACGTATCGCCAGCATGGACAAGATCATCAGCGCCATGGTCGACGAGGTGAACGCGATCTTCACAGATATCCTGAAGAATAAGAAGACCTCCGTCGCCAGCATCGGCGGCGGGGTCGACCGGCTGGCCGAAATCCTGAACCAGGCCGACGAAATCTCGAGCGAGCTGATTCTGAACGAAATCGAGGAAGCCAACCCGGAGATGGCGGCCCAGATCAAACAGAAGATGTTTGTCTTCGAGGACATCGTCCAGGTCGACGACCGCGGCTTCCAGAAGCTGCTGCGGCGGGTGGAGACCAAGGAACTGGCCGTCGCCCTCAAAGCCGCCTCCGAAGAGGTCAAAAACAAGGTCTACAAGAATATGTCCGAGCGTGCCGCCGAAATGCTGCGGGAGGAGATGGATACGCTGGGGCCGGTGCGCATGAAGGAGGTCTCCGATGCCCAGCAGGCCATCAACGGCATCGTGCAGGAGATGGAGGCCAAGGGCGAGCTCATTATCGGCGGGCGGCGCGGAGAACAGATGGTCGGCTGAACACGCCCCCCGTATGGAGATTTAACACCGTGGATTCCACGTGCTATCTGTTTCCGGAGCTAACGCAAAAAAAAACGGATCGTGCATTGGCGGCGGCAAACCCCAAACCCGATTTTCGAAGAACCGCCCTCGGGGCATTGCCCGGCGCTTGCGGGGGGGATCCGGCGACGGGAAGCAGAAGGGACTCGGGAACAAACCTTCCCGCCCAAGATGCCGAGCAGCAGGCCTACTGCCGGGGCTTCATCGACGGTGAGCGCAAAGGCTTCGAACAGGGCGAGCAGGCCGGTCTTGAGTCCTCCAAGCAAAAACTGGAGTCGCTCCTGGCGGCTGGCCACCAGCTTCTCGGCGAACTCGAGAGCCTGCACCGCCGGACCTGCCGTGACGCGGAGGCCGACCTGGTTCAACTGGCGCTGGCCGTGGCGCGCAAGATCGTCGGTCACGAAGTCAGTCTCGGCCCTGAAGCCGTCACCCGGATCATCCGGCAGGCGTTGGGACGGGTGGAGCATGCGGGACGGATCACCATCAAACTCAACCCTGCCGACGTGGAACTTCTGGCGGACATTAAACCGCAGTGGCTGAGCAGTCTGCCGGAGAACGCCCGGGCCGCTATCGAAGCAGATGAGGGCGTCGCCCGCGGCGGTTGCCTGATCGAGACGGGCGGCGGTGAGGTGGATGCGCGCATCGAACGCCAGTTCCAGGTGGTGGAAGAGGCATTTCGAGCCGAACTCGACCAGCAAAAGGCTTGCCGGGAGCAGGCGGCATGAGGGCGGCGCTGGACCTTGCCAAATACCATTTCTGTCTGGAGTCGCTGCAACCGATCCAGTCGCAGGGGAACGTGACGCAGGTGGTCGGCCTGGTGGTCGAGTCGCGCGGCCCGGCCTGTCGGATGGGTGCGGTGTGCGACATCGTTACGCGGGAAGGCGGCCGCCGGCTGGCGGCCGAAGCGTTGGGCTTCCGCGACCAACGCGTGCTGCTGATGCCGCTCGAAGAGATCCGGGGCATTGCCCCCGGCTGCCGAGTGGTCGCCCGGCAGGAGAAGGCCTCGGTGCGGGTCGGGCGCGCCTTGCTCGGCCGCGTGATCGACGGACTGGGGGACCCCATCGACGCGCAGGGGCCGATCGCTGCCAGCGAGGAATATCCCCTTTATGGCCTCGCCATCAACCCGCTGCAGCGCCGGCGGATCCACGAGCCTTTGGATCTCGGGGTGCGGGCCATCAACGGGCTGCTCACGGTAGGGTGCGGCCAGCGCATCGGCGTCTTTGCCGGCTCCGGGGTGGGCAAAAGTGTTCTGCTCGGTATGATCGCCCGCAACACCTCCGCTGACGTCAACGTGATCGCCCTCATCGGCGAACGCGGGCGCGAGGTCAATGATTTTCTCGAAAAAGACCTGGGCCCGGAAGGGCTCGCCCGGTCCGTGGTGGTGGTCGCCACCTCCGACCGGCTGCCGTTGATTCGCACCCGCGGGGCCTTTGTGGCCACCGCCATCGCCGAGTACTTCCGGGACCAAGGGTGCCGGGTGAACCTGATGATGGATTCGGTGACCCGCTTCGCCATGGCCCAGCGCGAAATCGGTCTGGCCCTCGGTGAGCCGCCGACCACGAAAGGCTACACGCCCTCGGTGTTTACCCTGCTGCCAAAGCTCCTTGAGCGTGCCGGCACCGGCGCCGGCCGCGGCTCCATCACCGGGCTCTACACCGTGCTGGTGGAGGGCGACGACACCAACGAGCCCATCGCCGACGCCGCCCGCTCGATCCTGGACGGGCACATCAATCTGACCCGTGAACTGGCGATGCAGAACCATTATCCGGCGATCGACGTGCTCGCCAGCATCAGCCGCGTCATGGACGACGTCGTGGGGCCGGGCCAGAAGCAGAACGCCGGGCGCCTGAAAGAGGCACTCGCGACCTACCGCAGGGCGGAGGACCTGATCAACATCGGCGCGTATGTGGCCGGCAGTAACCCGCGCATCGACAACGCCATCAAAATGATCGACCGAATCAACGGCTACCTGAGACAGGGCGTCGCCGAGCGGGTGTCATTTGCCGAGAGCGGCGCGCAGTTGCAGGCGCTGTTCGATTCGACGTGATGGCTTCGTAAATAGTCCAATTTCGGCGTTGCGCTTCAGCGCGTTGTGGCTGCGGCCTACATGAAGTACGCCTCACTCCACGCGGTTGTTTGCTTGAGCAAACGTAACGTTGGCAGCACTGGCGTGCTTTTGTCTTTTCGGCCGTTGGCCGAAAATCCAAGCCACCCGCTTGACGGGTGGTCGTTAGGCCGCGCGCCTTGAACTTGGCCTCTTTGCAAAGCCATCGATTCGGATGACTTTCTACGGGTTCATTAATTTTAGGCATTTTAGGCACTTCAGCGCACTTTAGGCACTCTCATCGCCAGACCCTATGTTCCGTTTTCGCCTGCAGACCATCCTTACCCAGCGCCGCCACGTCGAGGAGACTTCTCAGAAAGAGCTGGCAGACGCCCGCCAGGACCTCGCCGCAGCCCAGGCCGCTCTGCGTGAGGTCAAAAACACGCGCCGCCAGTGCATGCAGGACATGCGCCGAAAGCAGCAGGATCGCTTCCGCGCCGACGAGATGCTGCTGTACTACCCCTACCTCGAACGTCTGAAGCAGGGCATCGAACTGCACAAGAAGCACGTCGCGGCAGGCGAGCGCAAAGTGGCGCAGAAGCGGCTGGCCCTGCTCGATGCCTTAAAAAAACGGAAGATCCTCGAAAAACTAAAGGAAAAACAACTCCAAGCGTACCTCAAGGCCGAGGCCGGGCGCGAGCAGCGGTTTTCCGACGAATCTGCCGCCCAACAGCACGCCCGACGCTGACCCCCCCCCCCCCGCGACAAACCCTGCGTGCGTTTACTTTGCAAGCGCTCCATTGAATACGGAAATTATTACCATTGCGGGAAAAACTTGCCGGTAACCCCGGGACGGTTGCCTGCTGCTGAACTAGTTTCCCGGCCCCCGGTCGGGAGCGTCGTTCTGGGAACGGTGTGCTGAAAGGCCCAGTTGATGCGGGTCGGCAAGCGTTCGGGCCCAAATGCTGGTCAATGACTTCAGCGCACCGCAAGCTGGCACACTCTCTGCAATATGCGGCCTGAAACGAAATGCATCATGCCATGCGATGCCGTGGAAGAAGGAAGAGGTTTTATGCTGCCAGTTAATTTCGGATTCGATCCTGCCACGCGCCTCAACGCTCCTATCCCCGCTCCAAAGGGCGGTGGCGCGACGCCGGCGGCCGCGGGGCCGACTTCGTTTCACGATATGCTGCGCGGTGCCACCGCTGCACGGACCGACGGTCCGGCTGAGACGAGGCCGACACGCCGTGAAGAGGCCGGTAACCCGACCGACTCCGCCGCCACCGCTGCAGGGGCCGAAGGTCCGGCCGAGACGGTGCCGGCGCGCGATGAAGAGGCCGTGAATAAGACCAATCGCGGTGCCGGTACTGCCGCAAGGACCAAAGCCTCAACCAAGTCTGCGCCGACGCACGGTGCAGACGCCGTTAGAGGGACCGGCCGCGCAGCCACTGTCGATAACAGCGACTCCCGGCCGACGGGCGGCAACGCGGCGGGCGACACCTTAGGCCAACCCGTGTGGGAGCTGCTGGCCCAGATCGTCCAGAAGCTTACCGCCCACGTGGGCACGAGCACCGGCGCGGTCGAGAGCCAGGACGATGCGGATGCGTCGGACCCGGAAAAGGGCGATGATGCCGAGGATCTTTCCACTATCGTCGATCTTCTGAAACAGCTGCAGGAATCCGCCGGGGCGCTCACGGCTGAAAGCGGAATCCCGTTGGACCGCTTGCGACAGATGCTGGAACAATGGCAGGCGGGCGCGAACGCGAGCCAAACACCAGGTTTTAACGGCCGGCTGCTTCACTTGCTTAAAAGCATCCAGGCTGCGCTGCCCGGCCTTGCCTGCGACCGAGGGGCTGCCGCGATGGCAAGCCCGGGCGGGGCTGCGGAACAGGTTCCGGTCGAATCGGCCGACCCGGCCGGTGCGGTGCCGATGGCTCCCGGCGAACCTCAGCATGTGGGCCGGGCCGTTGATGCCGGCCGCGCGTCTGGCGGGGTGCTGCCCGACGCCAAGGACACTAAAGTGACTGAGGCTCAAACCGATGCCGCGGTGCGCGCCGATGAACGCGGCCCCGACGCGGGGCGGGGGATGCCCGCGCCGTCGCACGCGGCCGCGTCACCGGACGAGAGCCACCGCCCCACCGCCCTGCCTTCGAAGCCGCAGACATCGGAAGGCAGCTTCGTGCTTCCAAGGAAGTTCGAGCCGGCGCCGGATACCCAGTCGGGGGTCTCGGACGACTCCCGGCCGCCGGCCGAGAAAGCCACGGCCGGCCTCGCGCTTTCCGCGGCAGACAAAGCCCCGGCGGAAGGCGGTTCGCCCGGCCTGCATTTCGATGCAGCCCTGCGCGACGTGAACGGTCTCGCGGTGCCGGACAACAGCCCGGACAAGCCCGCTGAGGCCGCTGCGGCGGGCAAGGGCCGCGACGCCGCGGCGGCAGCGACCAGGACGGATGTGTTCGACCAGATCGTGCAACGCGCCGCCGTGCACGTGAAAAACGACCAGGGCGAGATCCGGATCGACCTCAAGCCGGATGTGCTCGGCCAGGTGCGCATGCACATCATGACCGACAACCAGCAGGTCACCGTGCGCATCCTCACCGAGCATTCGATGGTCCGGGACATGATCCAAAGCAATATCCACCAACTCAAGTCGGACCTGCAGCAGCAGGGCCTGCAGGTGCAACGGGTCGAGGTGGCGGTCGCGGACGACCCCCGCCAGAACCCGAGGCGCCAGGCGCAGCCCGGACCGGGCTGGAAAGGCCATGCGGACGGCGGCGATGCACCGGCCGCGGCCGAAATCAGCGCAGAGCTCCGCCCGGAGGTCGCTTCTCGATGGGACCTGGGCGGACAGACCACGATCAACATGTTCGCGTGAATATGAACAGGGTCGGCCGCTTTCGCGGTGAAACGGCCCCCGGCCCGACCCCCAAGGAGGAGTGACGATCATGACAGTAAGCGGAGTATCAACGGTATCCGATAGTGGAAGTGCGAGCGCCACGACGGCATCCAATTCCCTAGATAAAAATGCCTTCCTGAAGCTGCTGACCACCCAGCTACAGAACCAGGATCCGCTCAACCCGACCGACAGCACCGAATTCACGGCCCAACTGGCCCAGTTCAGTTCCCTGGAGCAGCTGAGCAACATCAACAGCACTCTCGACACGCTCCAGCTCTACCAGGCCTCCAACAACAATGCCCAGGCGGTCGGCCTCATCGGCAAGGATATCGTCGCCAACGGCCACTCGATCGAGATGACGAGCGGCCAGCCGGTCAACTGTGATTACGAGCTGCCCGCGGCGGCCAAGAGCGTGGTGGTCACGATCTACGACGCCACGGGCAACTTCGTCCGGGATTACGATCAAACCGCGCTCGCGGCCGGCAAACAGAGCCTCACCTGGGACGGCCGGGACCGCAACGGCAACCCAGTCGCCGACGGGGCCTACACATTCGAGGTCCAGGCCGTGGACGCGACGGGCGCAAATCTTCAGGCGACGACCTTTTCCAAAGGCACGGTGACGGGCGTCACTTTCGAGAATGGCACCACCTACCTGGTGGCGGACGGAACCAAGACGGCGATCGGCGATGTGATCCAGGTCACCCAGGCTGCCGCGTCGGCCGCGAAACCATAACGCGTATTCACCACCGGAACCACACGGAGGGATCATAACATGATTGCATCATTGTATGCCGGGATTTCAGGTCTCAGCGCAAACTCGACCGCCATGACGGTCATCGGCGACAACATTGCCAACGTGAACACGACGGCCTTCAAAAGCAACAGCTCCCATTTCGCCAACATTCTGAGCACCTCTCTCGGCGGCGATTCCACCACAAACAACGTCGGCCGGGGGGTCGAGTTCTGGGGCACCAACGCCCAGTGGACCCAGGGGTCTTTGGAAAACTCCTCCAACCCCACGGACCTCGCCGTCAACGGCAAGGGGTTTTTCATGGTTCAGGACGACACCGGGGCGAACTTCTACACCCGTGCGGGCAACTTTACCTTCGACAAGACAGGCTACCTCATAAACCCGGACGGGCTGCAGCTGCAGGGCTATCAGATCAATGCCACCGGCAACATCGGCGCCCTCACGTCTGTGTACATCCCCGGCGAGCGGACCTCTCCGCCTTCGCCCACGACCACGTTCAACTTCGACCTAAACCTAGACGCCGGGGCCTCTGTGGGCGGCACCTACTCGACCGCCCAGACGGTTTACGACTCGGTGGGCAATGCCGTGCCCGTGACGTTCACGTTCACGAATACCGCCCCAGGCGCATGGACGGTCACATCCGGCACCGGCGTGACCTTTGATTCGGGCGCCGGTGCTGCTGCCAGCATGAACATCACCTTCGATGGGAACGGGAAGATGACGGCCCCCGCCGCCGATGTGACCGTCGCCGTGCCCGCGACCGGCGGGGGTAGTGCGCTGTCGCTCAACTGGGACTTGTACGACGCCGCCACGCCTGCGGTCAGCCATGGAGACGTAACCGGTTATGCCGCCGACTCCAGCACCACGTTCCAGTACCAGGACGGGTACCCGGCCGGCGCGCTGCGCAGCATCTCGGTGGACGACAAAGGGGTCATCACGGCCACTTACTCGAACGGCCAGATGGTTCCCATGTTTCAGG
Organism: uncultured delta proteobacterium; assembly: GCA_963785045.1. Taxonomy (GTDB): domain Bacteria; phylum Desulfobacterota; class Desulfobacteria; order Desulfobacterales; family SpSt-501; genus SpSt-501. The sequence goes on from CAWAUC010000012.1 coordinate 25,518, forward strand.
TGGCTCTGGCGGATTTTCCCAGCTACGACGGCCTGACCAAGCTGGGCAAAAACCTCTACGCGCAATCGATGGCCTCGGGCCAGGCCCTGCCGGGCGTCGTAGGGACCGGCCGGCTAGGAAACATCTCCCCGCAAAGCCTGGAGATGTCCAACGTCGATCTGGCGGAGGAATTCGTCAAGATGATTACCACCCAGCGTGCCTTTCAGGCCAATTCGAAGGTCATCACCACCAGTGACGAAATTCTGATGGATCTGATCAACATCAAGCGGTAGGAAGGCAACGCCCTTAGCTTATAGCGTATCGGGTCAGGACGGCTGACAGACCATCTCCAGGAGGAGATGATCCGTCAGCCGTCCACCGGACAGAAACGTCCATGACTCAATAGGCCCAACAAACCCAACAAACCCAATAAACAATAAACTCAACAAACTCAATAGACTCCACCGACTCAACAACAGGCATTTGCCATGATCAGAGTGACACGTTTGAACAATTCGATTTTGCTGGTCAACGCCGAGAACATCCAGTCGGTCGAAGCCACCCCCGATACGGTCATCACCTTCATCAATCGCGACCGGCTGCTGGTCAAAGAGCCGGTGGAGGAGGTGACCCACCGGATCGTGCAGTACCGCAGGGTTCTTCAGTCCCCACCGGATTGCGCCGAGCCGGTATTTGCGGAGGGATGGCAGCCGACGGCCTGATAAACGCTTGGAAAATTAAAGGACTCTCCGGCGGCCGGGGGATGTCAAAGCCTTGACCGGTGGGGGTCAAACCTGACGCCGGCGCGCCCGTCCGCGGCGCCCATCACGTGTTCTTTGCGCACCGGCCGCTGACCGGCCGCCTGACGCGGCGATTGCAGGCCCACGCGGAGCGTCTGCCCGCCGATCTGTCCGCGCACCGGCGCGCGGCCCGCTTGTCCCCCCCTCTAAAACACCTTTCAGTGGCATGCTCCTTGCTATATTCCAAACGGGTAACTAATCAGCAACTCAATCGAATCCTGATCCTATCGGAGGGCCGTTGCGACCATGTCCAACAAAGTGCTGCTGATCCTTATAGGGCTGGTGCTGGTGCTATTGCTCGGCATGGGTGGCGGGATGTTCATGATCTGGGCCAAGCTGTCGGCCGTGAGTGCCAATGCCGTCGGACACGAGACGGAGGCTGAGGGCAATGCGGGCAAGCCCACGCCCGAAGACATCGGAGTCGTTGCCTCCGTGGACACTTTCATCGTGAATCTGGCCGACCCCGGCGGGAACCGCTATCTGCGGGTGACAATGGACCTCGAACTGGCCGGCAAGGCGGCGGCCGTCAAGGCACATGGCGAGAAGGCGGCGGACAACGAGCTCACCAAACGGATGCCCCAGGTCCGCGATGCGATCTTGATGATCCTGTCCACTAAGCGGTATGCCGACATCAGCACCCCGGAGGGCAAGGTTGCCCTGCGCGATGAAATTCTAACGGCCGTGAACGGATTGCTGGCATCTGTTCAGATCTCACGGATTTATTTCAAGGAATTCGTCATCCAGTAGGCAGGTGATCGCGTGCCCGACCAGATTCTCAGCCAGGAGGAGATCGACGCCCTGCTGTCCGCCATGGACCGGGGGGACGTCGACCTCGAGCAGAACAAAGGGGCTGCTGCGGAGGCCGCGTCTTACAACCTCACTTCCCAGAACATCATGCTCCGGGACCAGTTCAGCGCCCTGGAGGAGGTCTACGACAAGTTTGCCGCCCTGCTGAACGGCTCGCTCTCCTCGCTGATGCAGCGCGAGATCGAGGTGGAATTCGCCTCCACCGAGATGGTCAAGTACCAGGAGTGCATCAACGCTTTCGCCAGCCCGACGAGTTTCATCATCTTCACCATGGAGCCGCTCACCGGCTCCGCCCTGCTGGCCATCGAACCGGGTCTGGTGTTTTCGCTGATCGACTGCATGTTCGGCGGCAACGGCAAGCCGCTCAACCGCATCCGGGAGTTCACCCTGCTAGAGCAGCGCATGATTACCAAGCTGGCGATGGAGATGCTCAGCCAACTGCAGAAAGCCTGGCAAATCGTCCAGCCGGTCAAGGTCAGCGTGAAGAAGACCGAGTCCAAGCCGGAGTACGTGCACCTGGTGTCGCCCCACGAAATGATGGTGGTAATCGTGTTCACGGTGAAGGGCAAGGAGTTCAGCGGCAACCTTCATTTCTGTCTTTCCTACCTGATGCTGGAGCCGGTCAAGGAGAAACTCTCCTCGAAATACCTGCGGGAGAAGGACATCGAGAACACCTGGAGCCACCAGCTGCAGCAACTGCTGATGGACACGCCGGTGACGCTGATCGCTGAACTCGGCCGGACCCGTCAGACCATTGGGGACATCCTGAACCTGCAGGTCGACGACGTGATTCCGCTGCGCAGCGGCCCGGACGACCAAATCGTCGTCGCGGTCGATCATGTCCCCAAATACCTGGCGTATCCGGGCGCGATCAAGGGCAACCGGGCGGTTGAGATCGCAGCACGGCTGAATCGAAATGGAGGTCACATCTGAACATGGCGAAACCAGCCGAACGCACCCCGGAGGCCGGGACTGCCGCGCGGAGTCAATCGTCATCCACCGCCGTCCCGCCGGCCAACTTGGACTTCATCCTTGACGTGCCGCTGGAGGTGACGGTGGAGCTGGGGCGCACCAAGCTTCTGGTCAACGAGTTGCTGAAGCTCGGTCAGGGGTCGGTGATCGAGTTGTCCAAGCTGGCGGGCGAGACCCTGGAAATCCTGGCGAATCAGAAGCTGGTCGCACGCGGTGAGGTGGTGGTGATCAACGAGAAGTACGGGGTGCGCCTGACCGAAGTGGTCAGTCCCATGGAGCGCATCGAGAGGTTGCGATGAACACCGGGACGGAACTGATACCCTCCGCCCTGAGCATGATCGGGGCGCTGGCGGCCGTGCTGGGGGGGCTTTTCGTGGTCGTCTATTTTGCCCGGCGGTTTCTCCAGCGCCAGGGCCCGGCCTCCCGGGATCGACTGATCCGGGTGCTGGCCTCCCACTACATCGGCGTCAAGAAGTCCGTGACGCTGGTGGAGGTGCCGGGTGCGGTGTTGGTCCTGGGCGTGGCCGGGGACCGCATGCAGCTGCTGACTCGGATCGACGACCCCGCCATCCTGGAGCGGATCCGCTCCAGGGAAATCCAGGTCGTGCCGTCTTTTGCGGAGCAGCTGAGCCGGTTCACCACGCGCAGGAAGGCGGCCGACCATGATGACGATTGACGAGGCCCGCCGCGGCGGTGACCGAGCGGGTGCGGTGCTGAGGAGTGCGCGGCGGGTATCCGGCCGGGCGGTTCCGGCCGCACTGACTGCCCTGGCCCTGGCGCTGGTGCTGCTCGTGCCCATGGCAGCCGCTGCGCCGCCGGCGCCGACGCCGGCGGTGACGACACCCTATTTTTCCATCGGCCTCACCCCCGGCGAGGAACCGGCGCGGTCCACCGTGGTGCTGCAGATCTTTTTGCTGATGACGGTGCTGTCGCTGGTGCCGGCCATCCTGATCATGGTCACCTCCTTCAGCCGGATCGTGATCGTGCTGTCCCTGCTGCGGCGTGCGATCGGCACCAACACGCTGCCCAGCAACCAGATCGTGATCGGGCTCGCACTCTTTCTGACCGTTTTCATCATGGCCCCGGTGTGGCAGAAGATCAACGCCGACGCCCTCCAGCCGTACCTGGACAAAAAAATTTCAAACCAGCAGGCCTTCGAAAGCGCCGTAATTCCCCTGCGCGAGTTCATGTTCAAGCAGACCCGCGAGAAGGACCTGGCGCTCTTTGTGGACATCGCCAAGCTGAAACGGCCTGAAGACACAAACGACATCCCCACGACCGTGCTGGTCCCATCCTTCATCATCAGCGAGATCAAGACGGCCTTCGAGATCGGGCTGCTGCTCTACATTCCCTTCCTGATCATCGACATGGTGGTGGCGGCCGTGCTGCTGTCCATGGGCATGATGATGCTGCCGCCGATGATGGTGTCGCTGCCGTTCAAGCTGCTGCTCTTCGTGGTGGCCGACGGGTGGTATCTGCTGGTGGGCTCCCTGGTCAAGAGTTTTAGATAGTAACGAAAGGAACAGACGATGTCGGGCGACTATATCATCGGTTTTTTATACGAAGCCATCAAGGTCGCCATCATGCTGTCGGCGCCGATGCTGCTGGCCGGGCTGCTGGTAGGGCTTCTGGTCAGCATATTCCAGTCGGCCACTTCCATCCATGAGGCGACCCTGACGTTTGTCCCTAAAATGCTGGCGGTGGCCGCCGCCCTGGTTTTTTTCTTCCCCTGGATGATGCAGACCCTTGTTGCTTTCACCGAACAGATGTTCGTGGGCATGAACCAGTTCGTCCACTGACGCGCGCGTCGACAGGAAGATTAGTTCATGCTGGCTTTCGGCGTTTCACTCCTGCAGCTGCAGATGTTTTTTCTGGTTTTCCTCCGCACCGGGGCCTTCCTGATGGCGCTGCCCCTGATCGACTCCCCCAGTGTGCCCATCCTCTATCGGATGGGCTTGACGTTCGTGGTGAGCCTGCTCCTGTTTCCCGTACTGAACCTGGGGCCGCTGCCGGTCCTGGCGGATGCCTTCAGCCTGATGGTTGCAGCCGTCGGCGAGATCCTGCTGGGGGTGCTGGCCGGGATGTCCATCCGTTTGGTGTTTGAAGGGGTGCAGCTGGCCGGGCAGCTGATGGGCTACCAGATGGGCATGGCCATCGCGGAGGTGATCGACCCCGCCACCGAGCAACAGGTGGCGCTGCTGGGCCAATTCATCAGTCTGATGGCCTCGCTGATCTTTCTGATCATCAACGGCCATCACGCGTTCATCCGCACCCTGGTGGAGAGTTACGCACTGGTGCCACCGCTCGGCTTTCACGTGAACGGTCCGGTCCTGGAGGGACTGGTGCGACTGACCGCCGAGATGTTTATCATCGGGTTGAAAACCGGGGCACCGGTGGTCGTGGCGCTGATGCTGGGCACCGTGTCTTTCGGCCTGGTGGCCCGGTCCGTGCCGCAAATGAACATCTTCATCGTGTCCATGCCGTTGAGCATCGGCGTGGGGCTGATCTTCCTGGGCCTGAGCCTTCCACACATGGGCGCCTACATCGGCGATCTCTTGGGCGGGGTGCCGCGCCACGCCGTCAGTCTGCTCCAGGCCATGCCGTAAGGAGGGGACCCCCATGGCGGAAACTCCCGGACAGGAACGCACCGAAAGGGGAACCGGCAAGCGCCGGGCGGAGGCGCGCAAGAAAGGCCAGGTCGCGAACAGCCGCGAGATTCCCGCGACCCTCATCCTGCTCGCCTCGCTGGGGGTGTTCCATTTCGCGGGCGCCCGGGTGTTCGAGCAGTGCGCAACACTCGTGAGCGGGACTTTCCGAAACCTCCACACGATGCGCCTGAGCACCATCACCGCCGCCAGCGCCCTGGCCGCCGACCTCTTCCAAACGGTCATCGTGATGCTGCTGCCGTTCTTCGTCACGTTCCTGGTGGCCGGACTCGTCGGCAACGTCGCCCAGATCGGCTTCGAAATTCATGGCGAGGCCCTGTCCCCCAAATTCTCCAAGATGAACCCGATCGCCGGGATCAAACGGCTCTTCTCGCTGCGCGGCCTCGTCGAGGTCGTCAAGTCGAGTTTGAAAATCCTGTTCGTCGGCGGCATCGCCTACTCGGTCGTCTCGGGCTTCCTGAAGGATTTCCCGGCCCTCGTGCGCTGGGACCTCGGCGCGATCTGGAACTTTACGGCCGGGGCGGCGTTCAAGATCATGTTCTACGTCTTCTTGGCCATGGTAGTCCTATCAGCCCTGGATTATGTCTACCAGCGCTGGCAGTACGAGAAAAGCATCAAGATGACCAAGCAGGAGGTCAAGGATGAGCGCAAACAGTCCGAGGGCGATCCCAAGATTAAATCCCGCATCCGCAGCCTCCAACGGACGGCTTACTACCGCATGATGGCAGAGGTCCCGAAGGCCGACGTGGTCATCACCAACCCGACCCATCTGGCTATCGCTTTGCGGTTCACGTCCGACGAGATGCCGGCCCCGCGGGTGGTGGCGAAAGGGGCGGACTTTATCGCCGAGCGCATCCGCGAGACGGCCCGCGAGCACAACGTGCCGATCGTCGAGAACAAGCCCCTGGCGCAGACCCTCTTCAAGATGACGGAGTTGGGGGACTTTATCCCGGTCGAGCTCTACCGCGCCGTGGCCGAAGTGCTGGCCTACGTCTACCGCCTCAAAGGGAAGAAGAGTCTGTAAGTCTATTGAGTCTATTGAGTTCGTTGAGTCTATTGAGTCAAACAGACTCCCCAGCGCCGGGCGGCCGATCACATCGCCCGCAGCCTGTAGCGCCCCCCTCTGCGACTACCGCCGCGCTCCCTTGACCCCATCGACCCAGCAGGTCCGCCCGACTCAACAGACTCAACCGACTCAATGACTCAATGGACTCAATGGACTCAACTGACGCGCGTTTCCGCCAAAATATTGTCGGGCCTCGCCGGACGAACCGCCGGGCGGAAAGATCACATGCAGATCTGGAATTGGCGCACCCGCCGCAGGCTACAAGATGTGCCGCCGGCCGGTATCCTGCACCACCAGCGCACGATGTGCGTGTGGCAGGCCGTCACGGGACCGTCTTTGTATCTACATGCCCACACGGTCGACGTGCGAAAAAGACCGTTGATTAGCGGCTTTCTGAAATCCAGCCTTCTATAGGCATGGAAAATGCAGAGCCAGGGTCTGGTTGTTTGAGGTGACCCGTCACGATCGATCCCCAGGATGTGAACAGCATGGACACCGTCCAGAGCGCGCCGATTACCGGACCGATTCCGTTCCTGACCAAGAACAGCGACATGATCCTCGCCGGAGGCGTGGTGTGCATCCTGATCTTCATGGTCATGCCGCTGCCCACGTTCCTGCTCGACCTGCTGCTGGTCTCAAACATCACCATCTCCCTGGTCATCCTGCTGGTCGCCATGTACCTCCAGCGGCCCCTGGAGTTGTCCTCGTTTCCGTCCATCCTGCTGCTCACAACGCTCTTCCGGCTGTCCCTGAACATTGCAACGACGCGTGTCATCCTGTTGCACGGCAGCGAGGGCGCCGGGGCCGCGGGCACGGTCATCAAAGCTTTCGGCGCGTTTGTCGTCGGCGGCAACTACCTGGTCGGCCTGATCGTTTTTCTGATCCTGGTGGTGATCAACTTTTCGGTCATCACCAAGGGCGCCGGCCGCATCGCGGAGGTCGCCGCGCGTTTCACCCTGGATGCCATGCCGGGCAAGCAGATGAGCATCGACGCCGATCTGAACGCCGGTTTCATCGACGAGCAGCAGGCGCGGAGCCGCCGCGAGACGCTGTCCCGGGAGGCCGAGTACTACGGGGCCATGGACGGCGCCAACAAGTTCGTACGCGGCGACGCGGTGGCCGGCATCATCATCACGATGATCAACATCCTGGGCGGGCAGGCCATCGGGGTGTTTCAGCAGAACATGCCGTTTGTGAGCGCTGCCAAGACCTATACCCTGCTCACCGTGGGCGACGGCCTGGTTTCCCAGATCCCCGCGCTGATCGTGTCCACGGCAACGGGCATCATCGTCAGCCGGGCCGGCAGCGAGTCCAACCTGGGCAGCGAGATCACCTCCCAGATTTTCTTCCACCCGCGGGCTATCGCGATGGTCGCCGCGGTGCTCTTAGGCTTTGCCCTGGTGCCGGGGCTGCCCGGCTTGCCGTTCATGACCCTTTCGCTGCTCGCCGGCGGGCTCGCCTATGTGCTCGCCCAGGCCAAGCGGGAGGAAGCGCAGACTGCGCAGGTGCAGAAGGTCCAGGAGGACAAGGCCGCGCCCCGGGAGCAGATCACCTCCCTGCCACCGCTCGACGTCCTGGCGATCGAGGTCGGCTACGGGCTGATTCCCCTGGTGGACGCGGAGCAGAACGGCGAGCTGCTCGAGCGCATCAAGGCCATTCGACGGCAGATGGCGCACGAGATCGGGATCATCATCCCGCCGGTGCACATCCAGGACAACATGCAGCTCAACCCGGGCGAATACACCATCCTGCTGAAGGGCAACGAGATCGCGCGCGGGGAACTGATGCCGGGTTATTTCCTTGCCATGAACCCGGGGACGGCCGAAGGCAAGCTGGACGGCGTGTCCACCCGGGAGCCGACCTACGGCCTGCCGGCGACCTGGATCAAAGAAAATGTCAAGGAAAGCGCGCTGACCAAGGGGTACACCGTCGTAGACACCGCCACGATCATGACCACTCACTTGTCGGAGGTCATCCGGCGGCACGCGAGCGAGCTGCTGGGACGCCAGGAAGTCCAACTGATGCTGGATCATCTGAAGGAAAGCCATCCCAAGGTGGTGGACGAACTCGTGCCAAACCTGATGCCCCTCGGCCTGGTGGTCAAGGTGCTCCACAACCTGCTGCGCGAGCAAGTCCCGATCCGCGACCTGCTTGCCATTTTGGAGACGCTGGGGGACTGGGCCCTGCACACCAAGGATCCGGACGTGCTGACCGAGCAGGTGCGCCACAGCCTGACGCGAACGCTGACCAAGATGCACCAGAGTCCCGATGCCACCCTGCCGGTGATCACCCTGGGCCACAGCGTGGAAGCCGCCCTGGCCGAAGCGCTCCAGAAGAACGATCACGGCCGCATCCTGGCCATGGACCCCGGGCTCGTCAACCGCATCATGCAGCGCTTGGCACGGCAAATGGAGCGCGCCACGGCCCTGAATGTGCAGGCGGTGGTGATTTGCTCCTCGGCCGTTCGGCCGGCGTTTAAAAAACTGACGGACCGGTTCATGCCGAACGTCTGCGTGCTGTCCTACGATGAGGTCCTGAGCAACGTCGAAATTCGATCCATGGGAACCGTGGAGCTCTCCGATGCAGATTAAACGGTTTGAAGCCAAGACCATGACGGCGGCCCTGAAAATGGTCAAGGAGGAGTTTGGTCCGAATGCCGTGATCCTGACCGCTCGCAGCCTTCGGGGCGGGCGGGGGATCTTCAGTGCCGGATCGGTGTCGCACGTGGAAGTCACGGCCGCGAAAGACAGCGGCCCGGTGGGCTACACTGCGGCTGGCAGCATCGCATCTATCCCGGCCCCCGGAGAACTCGCGCCGCAGACCGGCCACGGCCGGCGCGGTCTTTTTCACTCCTTGAACCAAAGCTTGCGATCGCTTGCCACCCGGCGGCGGCCCGCCGAGTCAACCGCCTCCGACGCCGGTGCGGCGCCGGAGCTGGCGGAGCTCTATCAGCACCTGCTCGCGCAGGGCCTCGAGCGCGAGCTTGCGAGCGACCTCATCGATCACCTCAAACGGCTGCCCGGTTATGACCGGCGGCTCGGGACCGAGCGCCTGCGGCCGTTGCTCGCCGGTATTTTTCAGGACATGGGGTTGCGGCCGGCCGAAGGCGCCCCCCGTCCGCGGGCGCTGGTGCTGGTGGGCCCCTCCGGCGTCGGCAAGACGACCACCGCGATCAAGCTCGCGGCCGATCTGCGGCTGCGGCAGCGCCGCACGCCGGCCCTTCTGACGCTGGACGATGTGCGCATCGGTGCCATCGAGCAGCTCCGGATCTATGCCGGCATTCTCGGAGTTTCCCTGGCGACGGCCACCTCCCCGGAGGAGACCCGCCAGGCCCTGGCGGATCTCTCTGATGCCGACACCCTGATCGTAGACACCCCGGGCATTAGCCCAGGCGAGGCGGACCGACGCAGCAGCCTACGGCCGATCCTGGACACGCTGCCCTCCCGGGAGGTCCACCTGGTGCTCAGCGCGGCCAGCCGGGAGAAGGATCTGCTGCGCGTCGTCGATGCGTGGAAGGGGGTGGCGATCCACCGCCTGGTTTTCACCCGACTCGATGAAGCCGGGACCTGGGGGGCAATCTTCAACCTCATGGCCCGGACGCAGCTGCCGGTGTCCTGGCTGAGCACCGGGCCGCGGGTCCCGGAAGACCTCGTCGTGGAGCCCCTGCAGCTGCTGCTCGAGCGCATGTTGCCGACGGCCCCGGCCGACTCCGTGCGCGGGGGGCGCCCGGGCGATGACCGATACGGTGCCGCCGCGGCCGGCCGTACGAGCTCCGCGCGCTTTGTCGCCAACCGTAATTCCGAGCTCTACCACCTACCCGGCTGCAAGTGGGTCCGGAAGATAAAGTCCGATAATCTCATACCATTCGAAACGGTGGAAGAAGCCGAGTCCCGGCGGTTTCTGCCCTGCCGGAATTGCAGTCCGGATCAACCGGGCCACGTCGACGACGGCGCGGTCGTGCGGGATCGCATCCGCATTTCCAGTTACCGGTGATGGATCCCCAGCGAGGAGACTCTGGCATTATGACCGTGATCGACGCCTCGAAAAAAGTGATTCCGATGCCGCGCCGCGACGAGCGCCGCGATGCGGGGGAGCCCCCCCGCCGGCGTAAATCCCACGCGCGGGTGATCGCCATTACCAGCGGCAAGGGGGGTGTGGGCAAGACCAACATCGTCGCCAACCTCGGGTTCGCCTTCAGCAATCTCGGTAAGAAGGTGCTCATTTTGGATGCCGACCTCGGGCTGGGGAACCTGGACGTGCTGCTGGGGATCGCGCCGAAATTCAACATTTCACACGTTATTCGCGGCGAAAAGTCCATCGCCGATATCCTGGAGTCGGGGCCGGGCAAGATGCGCATCCTGCCGGCGTCCTCCGGCATCCAGGAGCTCACCCAGCTGACCAATGATCAGAAGGTGCAGTTTCTCACCGACCTCGACCGCCTCATCGACGACGTGGACATACTGCTGATCGACACGGCGGCCGGCATTTCCACCAACGTCATGGACTTCAACGTGACGGCCCACGAGATCGTCGTCGTGGTCTCGCCGGAGCCCACATCCATCACAGACGCCTATGCCCTCATGAAAGTGCTGTCCCTGAAATATGCCGAGAAAAGCTGCAAACTGCTGGTCAACATGGTGGCCAGCGCCCGCGAGGGCGAGGACGTCTTCCGGCAGCTCGACCTGGTCACCGACCGATTTCTGGATATCCACATCGAATACCTCGGCAGCGTCCTCTACGACGACAAGGTTACGCGTGGCGTCAAACGCCAGCGTCTGGTGAGTGATCTCTACCCCGATTCCAAAGCCAGCCGCTGCTTCACGGATTTGGCCCGGCGGATGGCCATGGCAGCGCCCTCCAGTCGGCCGAAGGGCAACACCAACTTTTTCTGGCACCATCTGGTTCGCAACAGCCCCAGGTAAGCAGGGGCACCACCGTCACCGGGAGAACATGATGCGCATGCAACTGGCAGCTGCACGACCACGGCATCCGGCCAAGAAACGACCTGCATACCGCGAGCAGTTGATCCATGACTATTTGCCCTATGTGAAGCGCATCGTCCAGCGCATCGCGACCCACCTGCCGGCCAGTGTCGATGTGGAAGACCTGATGAACGTGGGGGTCATGGGCTTGATCCAGGCGGTCGACCGTTTCGACCCTCAGCGGGACAACAAATTCATGACCTATGCGATTTTTCGCATCAAAGGGGCCGTGCTGAGCGAGCTGCGGTCGCGGGATTTTCTGTCCCGTTCGAGCCGACGCAAGCTGCGTGAACTCGAGCAGACCTGCCAGCGGATGGAGCAGCGGCTGGGCCGGGAAGTGGAAGACCTCGAGGTGGCCGAGGAACTCGGTATCGACCTCGAGGATCTGCACCACACCAAACAGATGTCCAGCATCTCCTTCATCAGCTTCGAGGAGCTCGGTCTGTCCTCCCGGGATGAGAAGGAAAAGTTGATGAACTTCCTGATCCACAACGAGGAGGACGCGCTGTCCCAGACCCGCCTGCGGGAACTCAAATCCGCCTTGGCGCGGTCGATCGAACAGCTGCCCGAAAAGGAGCGGCTGGTGATATCGCTGTATTACCTCGACGAGCTGACCATGAAGGAAGCCGGCGAAGTATTGCACATCACGGAATCGCGGGTGTCCCAGATTCACTCCCAGGCCATCATGCGACTGCGGAACAAGCTGCGGAAGGAACGACTGCTGGACGACGACTGACGAAGCCGGGAGGGGATGCCGCGCGGGCGACAGGGGAGGGGCCAACGATGGAACCGGTGGTATTTCCGAAACTCGTTACGCCGCTGACTCGGGCCGACCGTGTCAAGCGGGCCAAACCGCGCGAAGACCAGAGTGGGGGCTCCTTTGCCAAACACCTGCATCAAAACGCAAAGGAGCAAGCGGAAGACGACACGGCCGCGGAAGACGACCGCGAACAGGCTGCGGCCGAAGCGCCCGGCACGGCAGGCGTCGGCGCGGACGAAGCCGACAAGAAAGCAATCGACATCCGCGTCTAGCAGCATGCGGAGAGGGTAGCATATTCAGGCAGATAGGCTGAAGACGGACGGCTTTAGCCGTTACTTCATGGGAGGCTATCGCATGGCAGGATGGGACGTATTGAATTGGGAGGTCGTATGTAGCACGGTTCAGATCGGACTGTGCAGCGTGATCCTGCTGTTCCTGATTTGCAACAAACTCAAAACCAAACGCTTTCCGGCGGAAGGCGAGAGGCGCGACCACGCCATCCCGTTCACTCAGCAAATCCGGCTGCAGTCGATGCGACAGCAGACCGAACTGGCCCTGGAGGCCATCTTGAAAACCGTGCAGGCTGAACAATTGCGTCTGCAGTTGGCGTTCGACGGAGTCGACACGTGTCTGCCGGGCGCCGGTGAGGCCGCGGACGCCCTCAGCGCGGATCACCTGCCGTTCCGGCTCGGGCAGGGTATCCCCTCCGTTTCCGCCGAGTCGAGTGCAGGGCGATACGCGGGTGTGCACGGGTTGGCCGCCGAAGGCCTCAGTGCCAAGCAGATCGCCGAGCAACTCCGGCTGCCCGGCGGAGAAGTCGAACTGGCTCTTAAGCTGCAGCAGATGGCATCGTGACCCGGGGGCGCGACCGGCAATTTTTGCCCAAGCGATTGGTGAATAGACTGAAGATAGGTAGGCTGAAGGTAGATAGGCTGAAGAAAAAGAGATTCGAAATCAGTATTGGACTTCAGTCTTCAGCTTAAAAACCTAAGCCCATACAGCGTTGGCTTTAAATCTTCAGCCTTCAGCCTAAACACCAGAGAAGCTACAATGCGGCTTGGTATGGCTCTTGCTTGATTTGTATAGCATTGACGGTTGTAAGGTAAAGCAAGATGAAGGATCGACTTTTGACAAGGGGTGCGAGGAACCACATCACATGAGCGGTGACATCTACTTGGCGGCTTCGGCCGCACTGGCCTACGAGAAACGTATGGAGGTAGTCGCCAACAACCTGGCCAACCTCAACACGGCCGGTTTCAAGCGCGACAACGTGTCCTTCCAGGCCTACATGCTCGACAACACGGGCAGCTCCAGCCCGGTGAATCCGCCGTACCCGCAGGCTTCAAACCCCGAGTCGTTTTGGGTCGAGTATAAAGGCTGGACCGACTACTCGCAGGGAGCTCTGCAACAAACCGGAAATCCGTTCGACCTGGCGGTCGAGGGCAAGGGTTTTTTCACCGTCCAGTCACCGGATGGCGAGCTGTACACACGCCGCGGCAACTTCGGCCTCAACCCGGATGGCGTCCTGGTCACCCAGGAAGGCTGGCCGGTCATGGGCGACAGCGGCGAGATCCGGGTGGCAGCCGGAACCTCCGACCGCAGGGCACTCGAGGTCACCGTCGGCGAGGATGGCGTCCTGCAGGTCAACGGCAGCAAGGTCGGACGGCTTCAGGTTTCGGATTTTTCAGCACCCGACAGCCTGATCAAGGTCAACGGCTGCTATTTCAAGCCGGGCTCGAGTCAGGCGGCCCCGGAGCCCATGGAAAACTGCCGGATATCGCAGGGGTTCCTGGAGATGGCCAACGTCGAGGCGGTGCAGGCGATGACCGAGATGATCGAAATCAACCGGGGATACGAATCCTATCAGCGTGTGATCCGGTCGATCGATGAGCTGAACAGCCAGAGCATCAACGAGGTCGGAAGAACCGTTTAGGGAATTCCACACGGGTGCCCCACGGTCGCCGGCAAACCGGCCGGAACGGCGCGGGCACCGCTCGAGGAGGACATATGATTCGCAGCATGTGGTCGGCCGCATCCGGAATGCAGGCCCAGAGCATAAACATCGATGTGATCGCCAACAACATCGCCAACGTCGCCACCACGGGTTTCAAGCGCAGCCGGGCCGAGTTCCAGGACCTGCTCTACGAGACCATGCGGCCGCCCGGGTCTTCCTCGTCGGAAAGCACCCAGGTGCCAACCGGTATCCAGATCGGCCACGGCACTCGGCCGGTGGCGGTCTCCAAAAACTTCGGCGAGGGGGAGCTGCAGATGACCAAGAACCAACTCGACCTGGCCATCGAGGGTGACGGGTTCTTCCAGATGACCCAGCCCAACGGCGAAACCGCCTACACCCGCGCCGGCGCATTCAAGCTGGACAAGGACGGCCGGATCGTCAACCCGGATGGGTTCCTGCTCGAACCGGCCATCACGATTCCCAGCGACGCCATGTCGGTTTCCGTGGGGATGGACGGCACCGTCAGCGTGCTGCAGGCCGGTGATGCCGTGCCGCGCGAAGTCGGCACGATTCAGCTCGCCCGTTTCGTCAATCCGGCCGGATTGCAGAACATCGGCAAGAACCTTTACCTGCCCACGGACGCCTCGGGCGAGGCGATCACCGGCACGGCCGGCACGACTAATTTTGGAACCATCGCCCAGGGGTTCCTGGAGATGTCCAACGTGAGTATCGTCGACGAGATGGTCAACATGATCACGGCCCAGAGGGCCTACGAGACCAACAGCAAGGTCGTGCAGACCTCGGACGACATGCTGCAGGTGGCCAACAACCTGAAACGGTAGGAAATGCGTATGGGATGCTACAAGCAGACGCAGAAGCCGAAGGCGGCCGTGGCAATCCTGGTGCTGGTGCTGCTCGCCGCGGCCACCGCCGCGGGAGGCGCAGGGCTTACCAGTTTGCGGGTCTACGACCAGGTGGAGATCGAGGCGGATCAGATCCTGCTCGGCAAAATCGCCCGCATCGACGGGGACGACGCAGGCCTCGCGCGCGAGCTGGAGGCGGTCGTCATCGGCCGCTCACCCCTGCCGGGCAAAAGCCGTTCGCTGGACAGTGCGGCCATCATTTCTCGTCTTAAACAGAGCGGGGTTGACCTCGCCCGGATCGAGCTGCAGATCCCCCCGGAGGTCCAGATCCGCCGCGGTGCGGTCGAGGTCGGTCGCGAGCGCATCGAACAGATCGTGGAAGCATTTATCAAGCAGCAACTCGCCGGCAAGGGCCAGACGGTGCGGATCAAGGAAATTCGGGGTGCCGAGGCCGTGCTGCTGCCCAAGGGCCGCCTGAGTCATGAGGTAGCCGCACCCCGGAATACGACGCTGGCCGGCAGCCTGCCGCTGACCGTGACATTGAAAGTCAACGATGAGGTTGAGAAACGCATGCCGGTGACGGTCGTGGTGGAGGCGCTGGTCAATGCGGTCGTGACCACGCGGCCCCTCGGCCGCTTCAAGCCCATCGATGAAAGCGACGTCGAGCTGCGGCCGGTGGACGTCTCCGGTCTGCCTTCGGACTTTATCGCCGATCCCGAGGCCGTGCTCGGCAAGCGCACCCGGCGCCTGCTGGATGCCAACACGGTGCTGCGACCGGACCTGGTGGAATCGCAGCCGATCGTGAAACGGGGCGACCGCGTGCGGATCATCTTCGAGTCCCCCGGAATGCGGATCACCGCCGTCGGCGAGGTGAAGCAGAAAGGCTGCCTGGGCGAGCGCATCTCCGTGGCGAACCTTGACTCGAACAAGGTGATCCAGGCGCGGGTGGTGGACCCGAAGACGGTCAAAGTCGATTTCTGATGGCTTTGTCAATAGCCCAATTGTCGCAAGAAAGGACTTGAACGATGCAATCAACCCTGCGCGCGATCGTTACGGCCGCTTTCGCGGCGTTCTGGGTGGCGGCGCTGACCGGCTGCGCCACCTATCCCGTGGCGAGCGTCCCGGTCGCACCTGCCCATCCTGCTCCGGAAACAAGCGGGCCGACGACGTCCGGGCGTGCGGACTACCAGGACAATTCGCTGTGGCAGGCCTCAAACGGGCTGAGCGGCCTGTTCCTGGACACCAAAGCTCGCAATGTCGGGGACATCGTCACCATCCAGATCGCCGAGTCTTCCAAGGCCACCAACCAGGCCAACACCACCACCGGCCGGGACTCCAGCCTGACCGCCGGCATCGACTCGCTCTTCGGCATCGAGAACTGGTGGCAGGACAAGGCGCTGCGCTGGCTGGGGAGCGATATGCCGAAGGTCAACCCCTTCGGGTCGGCATCGGTCGCGGGCAGCATGACGAGCGGGTTCAAGGGGGACGGGACCACCTCGCGCAGCGGCGACCTGACGGCCTACATCACCTGCCGCGTGACCGAGGTGCTGCCGAACGGAAACCTGCGAATCGTCGGCACCCGGGAGATCCTGGTCAATCACGAAAACCAGGTCATCGTCCTGTCCGGGGTCATCCGGCCGCGGGACATCGACGACCAGAACGTCATCGCCTCGCGGTTCATTGCGGAGGCTAAGATCGCCTACAGCGGCTCCGGCATCATCGACGACCGCCAGCAGCCGGGCTGGATGGCCAATCTGCTGAACGCCGTCTGGCCATTTTAACCTGAGGAGTTACTTTCGGACTGGGAAGTATTTATGCGA
Organism: uncultured delta proteobacterium; assembly: GCA_963785045.1. Classification (GTDB taxonomy): domain Bacteria; phylum Desulfobacterota; class Desulfobacteria; order Desulfobacterales; family SpSt-501; genus SpSt-501. The sequence continues at coordinate 42,187 of CAWAUC010000012.1, forward strand.
TCCTCGAATTTCCTTCAGCGCGCGCTCCCGGTCATGGGTAGGCTCGCGATCGTCGCCACACTGCTCCTGGCGGTGACGGCGCAGCTTCAGGCCGCCCGCATCAAGGACATCGCCGGCTTCCGCGGCGTGCGTTCCAACCAACTGGTCGGTTACGGCCTCGTGGTTGGCTTGGCCGGCAGCGGCGACAGCGACAATGCCATTTTCACCCTGCAGTCCATTTCCTCGATGCTCGAGAAAATGGGGGTCACCATCAAACCGGCGGACATCAAGGTCAAGAACGTCGCCGCCGTGATGGTGACCGCGGACCTGCCGCCTTTCGCCCGCACGGGCAGCCGTCTCGATGCCTTGGTGAGCTCCATCGGCGACTCCAAGGCGCTTCAGGGAGGCACCCTGCTGATGACCCCCCTCAAGGGCGCCGACGGGCAGGTCTATGCCGTGGGCCAGGGGCCGGTCAGCACGGGCGGCTTCACGGTCGGGGCGAGCGGCGGGGACAAGGTGCAGAAAAACTTCACCACGGTCGGCCGGGTCGTGCAGGGGGCGCTCGTCGAGAAGGAGATCCCCTTCAGTCTGAACCAGAAAGACACCCTCACCCTGGCGTTGCACCAGCCGGACTTCACCACCGCTACGCGCATGGCGGAAGCCATCAATACCGGTCTGTTGGACAAGGCTGCATTTGCCCAGGATTCCGGCACCGTGCAGATTGCCGTGCCGCCGAAGTACCTGGGCAACATCGCCCAGTTGATCGCCTCAATTGAAAATCTGAATGTTACCCCGGACACTATATCACGGGTCGTGATCAACGAGCGCACCGGCACGGTGGTCATGGGCGAGAACGTCCGGATTTCCACGGTGGCCATCGCTCATGGCAACCTGAGTGTCGAGATCAAGCAGAACTATAACGTGTCCCAGCCGATGCCGTTCTCGCAAACCGGCCGGACCGCGGTGACTCCGGACACCCAAACCTCAGTTAAGGAAGGCCGCGCGCCGATCTACGTGGTGCCCTCCGGTGTGAGCATCGGCGAGGTCGTCAAGGCCTTGAATGCCCTGGGGGTTTCGCCGCGTGATTTGATCTCGATATTCCAGGCGCTCAAGGCGGCCGGGGCGCTTCAAGCGGATCTGGAGATCATATAATGCCCGAACCCGTCAACCGCTCTTTTGCGCCGCTCCCGGTTGCGCCGCTGACGCCGGCGCGCGGACTGACGCCGCCGCGTGCATCCGGGCTGCCGGCCGACGACAGCCGGTACAAAGCCGCCTGCAACGACATGGAAGCCCTGTTCATCAACCACATGCTGAGTGAAATGCGCAAGACCGTGACCAAATCCGGTCTGACCGACGGCGGTCGCGCCGAGGAGATCTACACCTCCCTCATGGATGCCGAACTGGCGAAGAATATGGCGCAGCAGGGTGCCCTGGGGCTGTCTTCCATGCTGCGCGAGCAACTGGACCGCCGCGCCGCAGGGTTCCAGGGACCGGTCGCCCCCAAGAAATGATCCGCAACCCTGATACCTGTGTAGTTACGCCTAAAGTATTAAAGATGGGTGCCGATAGCCACTTTATACGGACAGACGTCCGGCGGGATGGATCGCATGTACAGACGGATGCGTGAAATGACGGGATTGCTGCGGGCGCAGGCCGGCCTTTACGAAGATCTGCTGTTAGTCCTGGGTCGGGAGCGCCAGGCGCTGGTCCGATTTCAGACGGCCGAAGCCGTGGCGGTGGCGGCCGAAAAGGAAAAGCTGCTGCGGCGCATGGAGGGTCTCGAAAAGCAGAGGGTCATACTGGTCGACGTCTTGGCCCGGGACGTAAACGTTGCCGCCTCGGCGCTCACGCTGGAACTTCTGGCACAACGGGCGCCCGAGCCGTTATGCGGCGAACTGCGGCGCTGCCGCAAGGTCCTCGGACGGCTCATCGGTCGGCTGCGCGAGGAAAACCGGCGCAGCCACGCCATCTGCAGCAACGCGGTCGAACTCCTGCAGGGAGCCTACCGCCTGTTGCAGGGGTTCATGGTGAATGTTCCCGTCTACCATTGCGGGGGAGGATTTCACACGGCCCGGCACAGCGGGAAGATGGTCCGCGACGAGGCATAAGACGGTCCGACAGCGGCCGGCGAATGATTTCGAAGACGAGCGCAACACCGTTTCAGCAAGATGAACTCCACCGCATTCTCGTGACCATGGCCGGCCGTCATCCACGTTCAGTTTTTGGCGTGCCGGAGATAGACTACACCGAGCGCACCTGCATCATCGTGGTGGAAATATACGGGTCAGGAGGCGTGGTGCCTATGGGGATCGTGGTGGACGGGGTCTCGGAGGTGCTGAACATCAAGGCGGGAGATATCGAAGACCCGCCCACCGTCGGGATCGGTTTGAAAGCAGAATACCGGATAGCAGATTGTTGAGCACGCTTGACCGGCACGCAGCCTGGATATCTATCAGCGGTCGGGCAGCGATTTGAAGCTGAGAGGAACCGGTGATGGGCAAGAGTCAGCACCACATGACAGACAGACTCAGAAAGCTTTCGGAAGACCTGGATGCCATCAGCGTGAGCGACCGCGCGGCTTGGAGAAAACTCGCCGCCAAGGTGCAGCGCGTGGCGAAGGCCGCAGCCGTCCAGCCGCCGGAGGCCAAAGACCTGCTTGAGTTGGTCGTGCAAGGGTTGATGCAACTCTCCCGGCATCCGCTGGCCGACATGCTGGGTGCCGTGGATGCTCTGGCAGGGGCGTTGCAGGCGTCGGAGCAAGCCTGCGCGGGTCACGAGGCAACCGATGATTTGGCAGCGGCGCGCGACCGGATGGCCGCCGTTTTCGGACGGGATGCCGCCGAGGTCGCCACCCGCACCCCACCGGTGCTGTCGCTCGATGATGCAGCCGCCCTGCTCATGCGGCTCGAGACATCGGATGTCGAGGGGTGGCTGGGGCTGAAGGAAGGGTTGCACCGCCTCGCCCAGGACGAGGATTTGTCAGCGGGCTGCCGCCGGCACCTGCGGGCTGCCGCCGATCGTGCCGGTGAAATTGCCGGCGGCAGGGTGTCCGACGCGGAGTCGGTGATCCGCACGCTCGGTGTCCTCCTGGATCAGGCCATCACGGAGCAGGAGCGTCCGGAGCCGGTGCCGGAACCGGTGGCGGAAAAATCTCCCGGGCTTTGCGTGTCCGGCCCGCCGGTCGCTGATGCCCCCCTCGATTACATGCCCCAGAACCTCGACCCGGACCTCATGGCCGAATTCATCAACGAGAGCACGGATCTAATCCAGAATGCGGAAGAGGCGCTGCTGTCCCTCGAGCATGACCCCGGGGATGTGGAAGCCGTCGGCAAGGTCTTCCGCGCCTTCCATACCGTCAAGGGCACCTCGGGCTTTCTCGAGTTGAGTCTGATTGCGGAGTTCGGGCATCATGCCGAAACCCTGCTCAGCCGCGTGCGCGATGGCGAGATCCGCTACAGCGGCGGCTATGCGGACCTGTCGTTGCAGGGGCTGGACATGATCAAGATTCTGGTGGAGGCCGTGAAACGGGCGCTGGGCGGAGAGCCCTTGCGCAAGCCCGCGGGCTACGACGAACTGCTGGCGGTGCTGAAAAACCCGGAAGCGGCCGGCATTTCGGAGCAACAGGAGGTCCGCTCTTCGCGCATCGGCGACATCCTGGTCGCCCAGGGCAAGGTCGATCGGGGCCAGATCGAGCAGGCCCTGACCGAGCACCCCGAGAAGAAGCTGGGGGCTGCCCTGCTCACGTCTCAGGCGGCCAGCGTTGCCGACGTGGGGCAGGCGCTGCGCACGCAGAAGCAGATGCGCGACGGCGGCCAGGCCGTGGAGGCCTCGGTGCGGGTAAGCACCCAGCGCTTGGATCGGCTGATCGACATGGTCGGCGAGCTGGTCATCGCCCACTCGATGGTCGCCCAGGATGCCGTGGTGATGGACGGCCAGAATCACGGGCTGGCCAAAAAGGTCGTTCACACGACCAAGATCGTCCGGGGCCTGCAGGAGATCAGCATGTCCATGCGGATGGTGGAGCTGAAAGCCACCTTCAGCAAGATGGCGCGGCTGGTGAGGGATGTAGCCCGCAAGCTGGGAAAAAACGTGAATTTTATCACCGAAGGCGAAGACACCGAGATCGACCGCAACCTGGTGGACATCATCAACGACCCGCTGCTGCACATGGTGCGCAACGCCGTGGACCACGGAATCGAAACGCCGCAGGAGCGGCGGGCGGCGGGCAAAGCCGAGCAGGGCACGGTGAAGATCGCCGCCTTCCACGCGGCCGGCAGTGTGGTGGTTGAGATCAGCGACGACGGCAAGGGCCTGGACCGCGATGTGATCATCGCCAAAGGCAAGGAGCGGGGGCTGATCAGCACAGCCCCGGACTTTGACGAGCGCAGCCTGAGCGACCGGGAGGTGTTCAACCTGATTTTCGAGCCGGGCTTTTCCACCGCCAAGGTCGTCACCGACGTGTCGGGCCGCGGGGTGGGCATGGACGTGGTCAAGCGGAACATCGAACTGCTGCGCGGGCAGGTGGAAATCAAAGCCGAGCCGGGCCGGGGGAGTGTTTTCAAGATGAGTCTGCCGCTGACGCTGGCGATCATCGACGGCATGGTGATCCGCGTCGGATGCGAGACATACGTGGTCCCGACGATTTCGATCATCCGTTCCGTGAAACCCACGCCGGGGGACGTCTCCTCGGTGTTCGGCCAGGGCGAGATGCTGCAGCTGCAGGGCAACCTGATTCCGCTGCACCGCATGTCGCAGCTTTACGGCATAGCGCAGGCACAGGAAGAGCTGAGCGAGGCGATCGTGGTGGTGGTGGAAGACGAGCAGCGTCAGGCCGGGCTGGTCATCGACGAACTGGTCGGCCGCCAGCAGGTGGTGATCAAGAGCCTGGGGGAGACCATGCGCAACATTCCCGGCATCTCCGGGGGTGCGATCCTGCCGGACGGCCGGGTGGGGTTGATCCTGGACGTGGGTGGGCTGCTGCGTTTCGCAACCCTGGAGCGCCGCGAGGGGCTCCGGGACGAGGCCGGGGCAATTAAAACTCAGCCCCTGGCCGCCTGAAGTTCAAGGAAGGAACCGCAAACCCCATGACGTTAGCCGCCGCAGACTTGAATTCGAAGCAGTTTCAGAAGATCAGTGACATGGTCTACCAGACCGCCGGGATCAACCTGAAGGAAGGCAAAGAGGCCCTCGTGCGGGCGCGCCTGATGAAACGGCTGCGCTTCCTGGGGATGAGCCGGGTGGAGGACTATATCGAGTTCATCGACAGCGATCAGGGGGCCGACGAGGTGGTTGCCCTGATCGATGTCATGACCACCAACAAGACGAGTTTCTTCCGGGAGGTGGACCACTTCCATTTCCTGCGCGAGCAGGTGCTGCCGGGGCTGCATGTGCCGCGGGTGCGCTTCTGGAGCGCGGCGTGCTCCTCCGGGGAGGAGCCCTATAGTTTGGCGATCCTGCTGCAAGAGCACGTGCCGGCGGTCGCGCGCAAGGACGTGCGGATTCTCGCAACCGACATTTCCCGGCGAATGCTCGACAAGGCCCTCCAGGCGGTTTACCCGCAGAATGCCGTGGACGAGGTGCCGTCGCCGGCGTACCGGAAATACTTCAGCGCACTGCGCAACGACCGCTGCGGCAGCTGCCAGGTGGCCGCTGAAGTCCGCACGCTGGTGCACTTCGCCCATTTGAACCTTATGGATCCCTGGCCGATGAAGGGGCCTTTTCAGGTGATCTTCTGCCGCAATGTGATGATCTACTTCGACAAGTCCACTCAGCAGGAGCTCATCAACCGCTTCTGGGACTACCTGGAGCCCGGGGGGTACCTGTTCGTGGGCCACTCGGAGGGCCTTTCGTCGGTTAAGCACCGGTTTCACTACGTAAGGCCGGCGGTGTACCAGAAGTAACGGTACGCGTGCGGATCGGGGAATCCATGAACCATACCGTTCTCGTCGGGGATTTGAAAATCGGGGCCAACGGCGACATGCTGGTGACCCACGCCCTGGGGAGCTGTTTGGGCTTGATGGTCTTCGACCCGGTGGCCCGGGTGGGCGGTCTGCTGCACGCGATGCTGCCGCTGTCCAGCATCAATCCGCAGAAGGCCCAGGCGAACCCTGCCATGTTCGTGGACACGGGGGTCCCGCTGCTGTTCCGCTCGCTCTACGAGCAGGGGGCGCTCAAAGGACGCCTGGTGGTGAAAGCGGCAGGCTGCGGCAACCCCATGGGCAAGAACGAGGTGTTCAAGATCGGCGAGCGCAACTACACGGTGCTGAAAAAGCTTTTGTGGAAAAACAACATCCTGCTGGAGTCCGAGGACGTCGGCGGCACGAGCAGCCGCACGATTCACTTCGAAGTCGCCAGCGGTCAGGTGATGCTAAGCAGCAACGGCAATAAGAGGCTTTTATGACGCCAAAGGGGCTCCAGCGGATTTTCGCCACGGTCACCGACCTGCCCAGCATGCCGTCATCCGGGATGCGGATGTTGAACCTGCTGGAGAACCCGGAGGCCAGCGTGGACGCGATCGAGGACATCCTGCGTCACGACCCGGGCCTGACGGCCAATGTTTTGAAATTGGCCAACTCGGCCTATTTCGGGATTCCCACCAAGGTCGGCTCACCGCGGCAGGCCGTTATCCTCCTGGGGCTGAGGCGGCTGGTGCAGCTCGTGATCGCCTCCTGCGTCAGCGCCATCATGGGGCGGCCCGTGCCCGGCTACGACCTGACGGCGGGCGACCTGTGGCGTCATTCCATCGCGGTTGCGATCGCGGCCGAGGCCCTGGTGAAGAACAAGCGGGGCGGGGGGGTGGAGGACGTGTTCACCGCGGCCCTGCTCCACGACGCGGGCAAGATTGTGCTGGGCCGCTTCGTGCAGGAGGAACTGCCCGACATCAAGCGCATCACAGCCGGTGGCGTGCCGCTCGTGCTGGCCGAAAACATGGTTCTCGGCACAGACCACGCTGCGATCGGCGCCACGGTTCTGGAGTCCTGGGCGTTCCCCGCCGACGTGGTTCGGACCGTCCGCTGGCATCACAACCCGGAGGCTGCCGATGGACCTTCGATTCTAGTCGACATCGTGCACCTGGCCGAATGGATGTGCCGCAAGAACGCCGGCGGGCGACACCTGGACCAGACTCCGGAGGAGCTGTCTCCGGCCGTCGTGAGCCGGCTCGGCATAGCGGAAAATCAGGTAGAGACTGTAATGGGGAAAGTGGCCGAATGGGTGGATGAGCTTTCCGACGCGCTCACGTTCAACTGACGGACGCCGGCGGAGGAGGTGCAGCATGCGGCTCGACCAGATCAACGTATTCGTCAAGACGTTTCCCGGCATGCCGGCGGCGGCGCTCAAGCTGCTGGCCCTGGTGGACGAGCCGGACGTCAGCGTGCCGCAGATTGAAGTCATCCTGCGCCAGGATCCCGGGCTGACCGCGAACCTCCTCAAGCTGGCGAACTCGGCCTATTTCGGGATCCCGTCCAAGGTGGGCTCCGTGCGGCAAGCGGTGATTCTGCTCGGCTTGAAGCGACTCACCCAGATGGTGATCGCCACCTGCACCAGCGCCGTCCTTGAGCGCATGGTGCCCGGCTACGATCTGCCCGCCGGCGAGCTCTGGCGGCATTCGCTCGCCGTGTCCGTGGCCGCCGAAGGCTTGGTGCGCGAGCTGAAGCTTGATGCGGCGGAGGAGATTTTCACCGCGGCCCTGCTGCACGACGTCGGCAAGATCATCCTGGGCCAATTCGTGCAGGACGATTATGCCAAGATCGAACTGGCCTTGGACCAGGGACTGGCGTTCGAGACCGCCGAATCCATCGTTTTAGGCACTAACCACGCCGAAATCGGCGCCCAGATACTTTCGAAATGGTCGATCCCGGAGGACATCGTTTACGCCGTACGCTGGCACCACGAGCCCGAGAAAGCTGAACGGCCCAACCCCATGCTGGACGTGGTCCACGTGGCCAATATGCTCTGCTTGATGATCGGAATCGGCGTCGGCCGCGAGGGCCTGAGCTACCGTCCCTCGCCCGTGGTGACGGCACGCCTGGGGATCGCCACCGTACATCTGGAAAAGGTCGCCAGCCAGACCCTGCAGTGGGCCAACGAGCTTTCGCAGGTGCTGGCGGCGTAGCGCTCGAGCGCCCGGCGCGGCGCCGCTGCGGAAGGCAACCAACTCAAGCGGGAAGAAGGTGCTCCATGGCAGTCAACGTGCTGATCGTCGACGACAGCGCCGTGATGCGCTCGATGATCCAAAAGACCATGCAGCTGAGCGGTCTTCAGCTGGGGGAGATCCATCAGGCCGCCAACGGCCGCGAGGGTCTGGAGACCCTCGAACGGCAGTGGATCGATCTGGTCATCGCCGACATCAACATGCCGGTGATGACGGGCGAGGAGATGATCGAACACATGCAGGCCAATCCCAACCTGGAGACGATCCCCACGATCGTCATCTCCACCGAGGGTAGCCAGACCCGCATCGATCGGCTGCAGGGCAAGGGGATCCGTTTCATTCACAAGCCGTTCTCGCCGGAAATGATCCGGGACACGGTCAAGGACGTGCTGGGAAGCGAGGTATTCCATGAGCGCAGCCATTAGCGGCATTCTCACGAACGTGGTGGTCGCAACACTGGAGAAGCTGGCATTTCTGTTTGCGGCCCCGCTGGAAGGGCCGGCCCCGGAGGACCCGCAGAAGCTTGCGACCGTGCGGGTTCGGTTCAGCGGGCCGCTCTGCGGCGTGATGCAGTTGCGCCTGTCGCAGCCGGTGCTCGCGGAGCTTGCCGGCAACATGCTGGGGGCCGCTGACGGCTCAACGTTGTCCGGCGACGAGCAGCAGGATGCCCTGCGCGAGCTGATCAACGTCATCTGCGGCAACCTGCTGCCGCTGATCGGCGACAGCAAGGCCGAGTTCAGCATTCAAACCCCGTTCATTCCGGCCGCCGGTGCCTCAGCGGCCGGAGATTTCGCACCGGTCGCCGCGGTCAGTCATCTGTCGATCGAGGGCGGCATTTGCCTGGTCGCGCTGCAGTTGGACGGTTCCGTGCCGGCGCAGGGGGTGGGGTCATGATTCGCGTCCTGGTGGTCGACGATTCGGCCGTGGTGCGCAAAGTGATTACAGACGAGCTGGCGCGCTACAATGACATCCAGATCGTCGGCACGGCGGTCGACCCTTACGTTGCGCGGGACAAGATCGTAGAGCTGCGCCCCGATGTGGTAACGCTCGATTTGGAAATGCCGCGCATGGACGGTTTGAGCTTTCTCGCCAAACTGATGAAACACCTGCCGACACCGGTGGTCGTGCTGAGCTCGCTGACCCCCCGCAACAGTGAGCTGGCGCTGAAGGCACTGGACCTCGGGGCCGTGGAGGTACTGTGCAAGCCGGGTGCGGCCTATTCCACCAAAGACATCGCCCAGCCGCTCGCACACGCCATCCGTTCGGCAGCGGCGGCCAAACTTCCAAAAGCACCTCTGGAAGCCGCTCCGCCCGCCGCCCGCCCGGCACTCGCGAACCTGCTGGTGCAGACCACCCACAAGGTGATCGCCATCGGCGCCTCCACCGGCGGGACCAAGGCCATCGAGGCCGTGCTGACCGGGATGCCGGCAACTGCGCCGGGCATCGTCATCGTCCAGCACATGCCGGAGAATTTCACGACCTCTTTTGCCAAGCGACTGGACGAGGTCTGCGCGCTGGAGGTGCGGGAGGCGCGCGACAACGACCACGTGGTCCCCGGGGTGGCGCTGCTTGCGCCCGGCAACCATCACATGGTTCTCGCCCGCAGCGGCGGGACCTACCTGGTGCGGATCAAAGAGGGACCGCGGGTGCATTACCAGCGTCCGAGTGTCGACGTGCTGTTTCACTCGGTCGCCCAGACCGCGGGCCGCAATGCCGTCGGCGCGATTCTGACCGGTATGGGGGCCGATGGCGCCAAGGGTCTGCTCGCCATGCGCGCAAACGGCGCCTACACCCTGGCGCAGGACGAGGCCAGTTGTGTGGTATTCGGCATGCCCAAGGAGGCGATTAAAATGGGGGCCGCCGCCGAGGTGGTCCCTCTGGGACACATGAGCCAGGCCATCATTCAGGCGGTGCTGGGCCCGTCCAACGCCCGCCGGGCGGCCACTGCAGGAGGTGAATCATGACGCAGCTGTTTGGATTGCTCTCCATCGGGGCCGGGGCGTTGCTGAGCCAGCAAAACGCCATCAGCGTCACGGGCAATAACATCGCCAACGTGAACACCCCCGGCTATTCGCGCCAGCGCCTGAACATGCAAACCAATCAGCCGCTGGAGACGTCGGCCGGGCTCGTCGGTTTCGGGGTGCAAACCACGACGATTGAGCGGATCTATGACCGTTTTCTGGGCGGGCAGGTGAACACCGAAAACGCAAGCCTGGGGCGCTGGGAGGCCCAGAAGGGGATGCTCGATCAGGTCGAGGCGGTCTTCAACGAGAGCGACGGTTACGGTCTGAACAAGGCCCTGAGCGATTTTTGGAGTTCCTGGCAGGATCTCAGCGTGAATCCTTCCGGGACGGTCGAGCGCTCGGTGGTGGCGGCGGACAGTCAAACCCTGGCGGACACCATCCGGCAGAAATATGCCGATCTCAGGCAGTCCCAGGCAGATATCGACGCGGCGATCACCTCCGGGGTCAAGGATATCAACCGCTTGACCGCCGAAATCGCCGATCTCAACCAGAAAATTGCCAGCGCCGAAGCCGGAGGCACTGTCAATGCCAATGATTACCGCGACAGCCGCGATCTTGCATTGAAGCAATTATCCGAGATCATCGGCATCAACAGTTTCGAGGATGCCGACGGCCGGGTGGTGGTGTCCGTGGGCAGCGGCAGGCCTCTGGTGGAAAGCGGCCATACGTATACGCTCACCACCGCACCCAACGCCGATGGACACGCCGGGGTCGTCTGGGCGGACAGCGCCGGCGCTCCGGTGGATATTTCGAGTGAAATCTCCTCCGGCAAGATGGCCGGCTGGCTGCAGACGCGGGACACGAAGATCGCCGGCTACATGAGCAGCCTGGATGATCTTGCGCAGACGCTCACCACCCAGGTGAACACGCTGCACGCCGCGGGATTTGATCGGAACGGCGATGCCGGCACCGATTTTTTCGAAGGCTCGGGCGCGGCGGACATGGCAGTCAGCCAGGCCATCCTCGCAGACCCCAACCTGATCGCAGCGGCTTCGGCAGCGGCCGCCGTGCCGGGAGATGCGAGCAACGCGTCCGCCATCGCCGACCTGCGCACGACCCTGACGATGAACGGCGGCACCGCCACCTTCGACGAGGCTGCCAACGCGCTGGTCAGCCAGGTCGGATACGACGTGCAGGCGGCCGGTTCGTTCCAGAGCCACCAGGCCGACATGGTGGCGTATCTCGACAACTACCGGGAGTCCGTCTCAGGGGTCAACCTGGATGAAGAGATGGTGAATCTCGTGAAGTACCAGGCCGCCTATAACGCGGCGGCGAAAATGATCACCATGGGCGACGACATGCTGACCTCGCTCATGAATATGGTCCGGTAAACGGAGCGGGAACCTGGAAGGCAGCTACTCAGGGTGAGAGGGTCCGGGTTCTGACTTGGCAGTCGGTTCCGGCTTGTCCGGGAGAGGAGGATCTTATGCGTGTTACCCAGAACATGGTGTCGAATATCTTCGTGCGTAACATCCAGAAGCAGACCGAGGCGATGCTGCAGCGCCATGAGCAGATTACGACCCAGAAGCGTATCAACCGGCCGTCGGACGACCCGGCCGGCATGGCGCGGGTGCTGGACGGACGCTCGACATTGGCCGCCATCGATCAGTACGGGCAAAACATCGCGCAGGGCAAAACCCGGTTGGAGTTCAACGAGCAGACTCTCAACCAGGTGGATGACCTCGTCCAGCAGGCGCGGCAACTGGCGGAGACCAACAGCGGCGATGAGATCACGGCGGACCAGCGGGCCCTCGCAGCCGAGAACGTCAAAGAGATCTACGACCAGGTGATGCAGCTCGCCAACTCCAGGTTGGGCGGGCGCTACATGTTTGCGGGCTACCAGACGGACACGGCCCCCTTCACCCGGGACGCAGATTACAACGCCACCTACAACGGCGATGACGGGAGCTTCCAGATCCCCATCGCGGATAATGTCAAGGTCAGCGTGGATGCCGACGGGCAAAACTATTTTCAGGACGCGGCCAACGGCGGCGTCAACATCTTCGATCAGCTGCGGGATCTCATCAGCGGTCTCGAGAACCCGGATTCCGACGCGGGCACGGCTGAGATCCAGGCGACCGTCGACCCGCTCGAAACCGCGCATGTCCAGATCATGAACAAGCGTTCCGAGGGAGCGCCCAAGCTCTACCGGCTCGAAGCCAGCGAACAATACTGGACCAATTTCAAAACCAAGGCCCAGGATGCCATAGGCCGCGACGAGGAAGCCGATATCACCCGGGCGGCTGTCGAACTGAACAATCTCCAGACCGCTTATGAAACATCGATGGCTGCCGGGGCCAAGATCATCCAGCGCGGCCTGGCAGACTTCCTCGGATAGAAGGTTCTGCGCGGTTGCGCGGCGACCCGTTGACCCGTTGCCGCCGGTCCACCATACGGCAGGAGGTCCTGACATGCAGACGGCGATGCTGAAATTGGTGTGTGCGCTGACAGGCGTCATGCTCATAACCTCCATGGCCTTCGGCTTGGACGCCACGGATGCGGTGCGGCTTAAGAGGGCCGGGGTCAGCGACCAGACCCTCGAGGTCCTGGCCAGGGAGCAGTCGATTGAGACCGCCGCGTTCACCGTGGACGAGATCCTGGCCATGAAAGCGGCCGGGATCGGCGAGAAAGCCCTGCAGACCATCCTCGCCGAGGGATCCTTTCTGAAGAACCGCGAGCCGATCGTCTACGGTAAAGATTTGCGGTCCATCCGTTTCACGACGGCCGCGGACATCATCGAGCTCAAGAAGGCCGGGGTGAGCGATGAGGTGCTGCAGGCCATCGTCGCGGTCAGCCGCCGGGATTCGGACGTCGACCGGGACGCGGCACTCAAACTGCTGCGGGAAATGGGGATCCAGGTGGACGTGCACCGGTGAGGCCGGCCGATGGAGGAACCCCATGCCAGTGATAATGAACACGTTGACGGAAAACGCGCCGCTGCCGGAGCCTATCGCCGGCAGGCCGGACCCGCAGCGCACCTTCCAGGAAACCGAGCAGTTGCTGGACACGCTGCCGACCATTCTGGTCGGTCTGTCCCAGGATCTGCGGGTCACGCGCTGGAACCAGATGGCCTGCAAGGTTTTCGGCGGCGCGGCCGCGCAGATCTGCGGCAAACTCCTCGATGAGGCCGACATCGACTGGGACTGGGACCGGGTGCGGCGCGGCATGAGCGCATGCCGTGAGGAGGGCGTTTCGATTCGGGTCGAGGACGTGTCGTTCGTGCGCACGAACGGCAAGGACGGGGTGCTGGGGCTGACGATTCATCCGCTGACCCGGGATGGCGATGCGTTTCTGGGGTTCACCATTATCGGCGCCGACATCACGGAGCGTAAGAACCTGGAAAAGCAACTCACCCAGGCGCAGAAGATGCGGAGCATCGGCCAGCTGGCCTCGGGAATCGCCCATGAGATCAACACGCCGACCCAGTACGTGGGCGACAACACGCGCTTTCTCAAGGATGCGTTTGCCGACCTGATGGGTGTGATGACGCAGCAGGCCGGACTGCTGGATGCCGCCCGGTCCGGATCCGTCAGCCCGGAGATGATCCGCGCCGTGGACGAGTCTGTGCGGCGGGCGGACCTTGACTACCTCACCCGCGAGATCCCTCTTGCGATCAGCCACACGCTGGAGGGGATCGATCGAATTGCCAAGATCGTGCGGGCCATGAAAGAGTTCGCCCATCCCGGCCGGGAGGACAAAGTACCGACGGATCTCAACCGGATCATCGAGACAACGCTGACAGTGGCGCGCAACGAGTGGAAGTACGTGGCGGATCTGACGACCGATTTCGACCGCGACCTGCCGGAGGTGCCCTGCCACCCGGGGGAGATCACCCAGGTGATCCTGAACCTCGTGGTCAACGCGGCCCACGCCATCGAGGACCAAGTCAAACAGGGCCGGATGCTCAAAGGGGTCATCACCGTCGCCACGCGTCGCAAAGACGACTGGGCCGAGATCCAGATCGACGATACCGGCGGCGGCATTCCGGAGGCGATCCGGTCCCGCATCTTTGATCCATTTTTCACGACCAAGGAACCCGGGCGAGGCACCGGCCAGGGCCTGGCCATCTGCCACCCGGTGATCGTTGAGAAGCACGGCGGCCGAATATTTTTCGAATCAGAGGTGGGGCGCGGAACCACTTTCACCATCACCCTTCCTCTCGTTACGCAGGCGGTGTGACATGACCAATCCCAAGATGTGTGCCGTTCTCTTCGTGGACGACGAGCCCCTGGTGTTGCAGGGCTTGAAACGGATGCTGCGGGGTGAGCGGGAGAATTGGACGATGCGGTTCGCAGCCAGCGGCCGGGAGGCCCTCAGCCTGCTGGAGAGCGAAGCCTTTGACGCGCTGGTGACCGACTTGCGCATGCCGGGCATGGACGGCGAGCAGTTGCTCAACATCGTGAGGGAGCGTCATCCGCACGTGGTCCGGATCGTGTTGTCCGGGGAGATGAGCCCGGCGTCGGGCTTCAAGACGGTGCGTTGCGCCCATCGGTACCTGGCCAAACCGTGCGATGCCGAGGCCCTCAAGTCCGCCCTGTCGCAGGCACTCGCGCTGCGCCGCTGGGTGGACGACCACCGCCTGAAGGAATTGCTGGGGCGGCTGGAATCCCTGCCGAGCCTGCCGGAGATCTATGCGGAACTGCTCGCGGAGATCCAGGCGCCGAATTCCTCGTTCAGGAGGGTGGGGGATCTCATCGCGCGGGATGCCGGCATGACCGTCAAGGTGCTGCAGATTGTCAATTCCGCCTTTTTCGGACTGGCCCGCCGCATCCTGAACCCCCAGGACGCTGTGGCCATGTTGGGATACGACACACTGAAAGCCCTGGTGCTATCGACCAGGATTTTTTCCCAGTTCGATGCGAAACGGGTGCGGTGCTTGGATTTGAATGCGCTCTGGCAGCACAGCCTGAACACCGGCCTGTTCGCGCGGACGATCGGGGTCGGCGAAAAGCTCGCGCGCACGGCGCAGGACGGAGCCTTCACTGCTGGAATTTTGCACGACGTCGGAAAGCTGATCCTGGCCCACAATTTTCCGGACCTCTATGCCGATGTCATCATGCGATCCCGGGCCCAGCAGCGCCCTGCGGCTGAACTCGAGCAGGAGTGCTTCGGGGCCTCGCATGCCGAGCTTGGCGCCTACCTGCTGGGCCTGTGGGGGATCGACGAGGAAGTGGTGGATGCCATCGTCTACCACGAACGCCCGCCGCAGGCGTCAGCCCCCAGTCGGGTGTTGGGGGTCGTTTACGCGGCGAATGCCTTGGAGCACATGCTCTCCGGGCCGCCCGGGGACGAAGCGACTGCCGCCGTCGACCTGGATATCCTCAAACAGTTCAATGTGGCCGAACGGTTTGCCGCATGGGAGGGGACCTGCCGCGGGATCTGTGCCAGGGAGGCCGAACGTGTCTAATCGAGTGCTTTTTGTGGACGACGATCCGAAGATCCTGGCCGCTTTCCAGAGGCAGCTGCGCAAGAAGATGACCATCGAGACCGTTGAAAGCGGCGCCGCCGGGCTGGAAGTGCTGCGGGGCGATGGTCCCTTCTCCGTGGTCGTCACGGATTACTGCATGCCCAGCATGAATGGGATCGAGTTCCTCAGTCGGGCCCGGGAGATCGCACCGGAGACGGTGCGCATGCTGCTCACGGGCAGTGCCGATCTCGGCACGGCCATCCAGGCCGTGAACCAAGGCAACATTTTCCGGTTTCTCACCAAGCCATGCCCTCCGGACAACCTCCTGGAGGCCGTCCAGACCGGCATTCATGAATACCGGCGCACCCACCGAGAACGCAAGTTCAACAAACGCAGCCGTCGCTGGCTGACGCAGGCCATGGAAGTCCAGCAGAACCTGCTGCCGAACGGCGGATCCGTCTGGGACGGCCTGGATATTGCCGGCCGGAGCCTGTTCTGCGACCAGACCGGCGGCGATTATTACGACTATTTCGAAAAGTCGGACCGCACGAGCCGCACGATCAGCATCGTGGCAGGGGATGTCTCAGATCACGGCCTGCCGTCGGCGCTGCTGATGACCACGGCCCGGGCGTTTTTGAGGGAATGCGCCTCGCGGGCCGACAGCGTGGCGAGCATCGTCGGCCACGTCAACCGCCACTTGACGCACGACGTGCAGACCTCGGGCCGCTTCATGACACTTTTCTACGCGGAGATCGACTGCAAGGCCAGGAGCATCCGCTGGGTCCGCGCAGGCCACGATCCGGCGCTCGTGTATGACCCGCGCTCCGGCGAATTCGATGAACTGGGCGGTCAGGGCGGCCTTCCGCTCGGTGTGTTCGAGGATGCGCACTACGAGGAATACCACCGCGAGTTGGCGGCCGGCCAAGTGCTTGTCATGGGCACGGACGGAATCTGGGAGGCCCGCAACAGAGAGGGGCGGATGTTCGGCAAACTGATCCTGCAGCAAGTCATTCGCGACAATGCCGTACGACCGGCGGTGGAAATCGTCGAAAAGGTGCTGGAGGCGCTGCGGCAGTTCCTGTTTCCGCTGGACATTCAGGACGACGCGACCCTGGTGGTGGTAAAGATGGAGGATTGAATGCGCGCCGGACGGGTCGATTGCCACCGTTGCGCCCACTACCACGTCACCTGGGACGAACACTTCCCCCACGGCTGCCGACGAATGGGCTTCAAAAGCCGCATCTACCCGAACGAGGAAGTCCGCCGGGCGATGGCCGGCCGGGACTGCCGGCTGTTCGAAGAAAACGACAAACGCTCCGACCCCTCGCCCGTTGACTGAATTGGGCCGCACGTCTGGTTGGCGTTCGCAGGCAAGTTTCGCCGCCGCCCCGGATCACAGGGGTGCAGCAAGCCGGGCGTCAAACACCCGACACCCCCCTCACCGGCGATTCCATCCAGCCCGACAGCATCTCATACAAAGAAAAACCCTGTTAGGGGGGGTGTCCTAACAGGGTCAGTCGGAGGTGGGAATGAAGGAAAGGAGGTAACTTCATTCCGTTCGATCATGTATAAAGCAAATCTGATGCCAATTTTCAAAATTCGGTTTGAGAAGCCGCGTCCGCCCGTCCGGTTCTATCAAAATAATAAGTTGTTTAAATATGTTAAAATAAAAATGCAGTTGTCGCGTGGTCTATTGACCGGCTGACGTTTGGTCATCATGCGACGGATTTTGATCAAAAATTACGTCAAAATCCCGTCATCCGTCTAAACTACTGGTCAAAACTTGCCCATGGGCAATATCCGGACGATTTGCTCGCTTGAGCGCAACCGAACGCCGCATCGGGTTAAAACGGTCTCAAGTTTTGGCCCTACCGGCCGATATATGGAACATGATGAACGCACCGAAAACAGTAACCGTTGCCCAGGCAGCGACCATCTGCAGGGTCGGGCGCACGACGGTGGGATACTGGATCCGCTCCAAGAAGGTTTATGCGCGGCGGATTGGCCGGAACTACGCCATCCCGGTGGAAGACCTGCTGCATTTTCTCAAATCATCGGGTCAGACGATTCCACTCGAATTGGGCAACGGGGGTTCAGAGGGGCCGGTCTTCAGGAGCTTTCAAACCTGCTGGCAGTTCTGGCAGGGCAAGGGCGACGAACATCAATGCGACCGGTGCCCGGCGTTCCGACACCAGGTGGAGGACTGCTTCAGCGTCCGCGACAACGGCAACTCGGGTTGCCCGGATATCTGTCGGCAGTGCCGGTACTACCAGGACATGTTTGTCGCACGCTTTCGGTTCATTCACCAGATCAATTTCCCGGCCGCCGTGTTCAAGGGACTGAACGTGTGGGGCGGAAACGCCGGCTGGGCGGAAATGTGCGAGGTCTCCGAAGACGAGTTGATCGGGCTGGGGATCGAAAAGATCATCCACCCGTCTTCACTGCCCACTGTCATCTCCTCGCTCAAGCGCATCGCGATGGAGGAGAAACCCGGCGCCGTGGCCGGCGATGTCTTCATCAACACCCAACGGCGAGGGAAACTAGCCGGTCAGCGCCTGGGTCTTTCCCCTGCGTGCGCCCGCGGGCACCTTTCTGATGCTGGCCGGTCCGGCTGGATCGAAGGATGACCCATACCCGGAAAACTATTAGTTCGCCCTTCGAAAACGGTGGCAATGGAGAGGACATGTTTCTGAACTTCAGGAAAAAAGAGGAAGAAGGGCCCGAATCCGTCGATCTCGCCGTCGAGCTCGAGCGCAGCGATAAGAAACGCGCGTTTTTACTGCTGGCGGCGCGGGCCCTGCTGCAGTGCATCCGGGACTTCGCCCTTGAGGTCAAGGAGCTGGACACACCGGCCTTCAAAAGCGGCCTCGGGGAACTCGCGGAGCGGATTGCCGCCGAAGAAAAGCTCAGCCGCATCGAGGCCCTGTTTGAGTCGCGCAAGAGCGGTATCAGCACGTTCGCCCAGCGACAGAAGGACTACCTTCGCGACCGTGAAACGGAGTTTAAAGACATCATCGACATCCTGTCCAAGGCGATGGTGGCCATGGACTCCGAGAACCGCGACTACAACCACAACATCCTCGAGCAGAGCAAACGCATCGAGGATATTACCCATCTGGACGACATCAAGCGGCTCAAACAGGCCCTTCTGCAGGAAGTCGAAAGCATGCGCGAGGCGGTGCGTGAGAAGGAATCCCGCGACGTCGCCAAGATCGAGTCCCTGTCGAAGCAGGTTGCGGTGTTGAACACCGAACTCCAGAGCGCGCGCACCGAGTCCGAACGCGACGGGTTGACCGGGGTCTTGAACCGCCGCACGTTTGACCGTTTTCTCTCCGAACTGGTGGAGAAGAACACGGTGAAAGAACAGGAGTTCGCGCTGCTGATGGTCGACATCGACGACTTCAAGCGCATCAACGACACCTACGGCCACCCCGTCGGCGACAGCGTGCTGGCGGCGGTGGCCAACAAGTGCCGCCAGTCGATCCGCGGCGAAGACTTTCTGGCGCGCTACGGCGGCGAGGAATTCGCCATCATCCTGCCGGGCGCCTCGCTGCGGAATGCCGCCAAAAAAGGCCGACAGATCTGTCAGGCCATCGCCGGTACCCGCTATCTGTTGGAGGGGGTGGATTCCGGCGAGCCTCTCGGCCTGACCGTCAGCATCGGCATCAGCGCCTGCAGCAAGGCCGACACGGCGGCGGCGCTGATCAATCGCGCCGACAAGGCCCTCTACGTGGCCAAGGGCTGCGGCAAGAACCGGACCTGCTCGGAGAAGGAGATCCGGTGAGGGTCGGCCGCCAGATGCGTGAAACAGAACCGGCCCGCCGCTGGGAAAATTTTGCCGGGCCGGCGTCGTGGCGGGTCGATGCCCGGGTTGCAGGGACCTTCAGCGCCCAGTTTCTGGCAGGGTGCTCCCGCAGACGGGAATTGTGCACGGTTCTTGCTTATGTATAAAGGGTTAGGACCGGCTTGGGCGGTCTCCGGCAACAGCAGAGTTTTTATGTCTGTGAACGAAGGGAGCAGCCAAATGAAAATCAACGGGTTCGATCATGGGTTAACCCGGATTCAAGCGGACAAACCCGCTCTCCCGGCCGTCCCGGGTACAGGCGGTTTCGGGGATATTCTCAAGGAGAAGATGGCGTCGGCGCCGGGTGCAGCCGTCTCCGGCGTCGGCCTGGACTGCGTGGCTTCCACCCAGCTTGGGTCCGTCCCAGAGGCCCCCGCGAGCCGTCTGGTCGGGCGCGTGGAGAGCTATCTCGACCTGCTCGATGACTACCGCCGGCAACTGGCAGATCCGCGCGTCAGCCTGAAGGGGCTCGATGCGATGGTCCAGGAGATGGAAGCAGGCAAGGACGCCCTCGCACCGGCCCTCGGTTCGCTGCCGGAAGGCGATGGGATTAAAGACATTCTCAACCGGACCCTGGTCACCGCCTCCCTTGAAATCATAAAATTTCGGCGGGGGGATTACCTGGCGGCATGACGGTGCCGCCATGGCCACGACGGACCTCACCCCCTCGAAGCCGCTCGGAAAAATCCGGGCCTACATTCTGCGGATTGCCGGGCTGTCCACCACGGCCGTCAAAGTATTACGGACCTGCAACGAGCCCAACACGTGCGCCAACGACTTGAACCGGGTCATATCATTTGACCCGGTGCTTACCGGCCGGGTGCTGCAGCTCATTAACTCCGCCTATTACTCGTTGCCGAGCAAGGTCAACTCGCTCACCCGTGCGATCATCCTCTTAGGCCTTAACACGGTGAAGAACCTTGTCCTGAGCTTCGCCGTTTTCGAGAGCTTCTCCAAGCGCGATACCTTTCGGGTCTTTTCGGCGGACGACTTCTGGACGCATTCCCTGACGGTCGCGGCGGCCGCCAGGCTGCTATCCATCCAGCACGCGGTTCCCCTCGCGGAGCGGGAAGACTATTTCGTCGCGGGCCTGATGCATGACATCGGAAAAATCCCGCTGAACCATCTGTTCCCCGACGAATACCGCCAGGCGGCCGAACTGGCTTCAGAGTCGGGCCGGGCCACACGCTTCGGGGAGCAGGCGGTGTTGGGCGTCGACCATTGCGAGGTCGGCGACATCATCGCCCGGAAATGGCAGCTGAGCCCTGCGCTGGCCGAGGCCCTTGGCGGCCATCACGACCTCCGGCATGAGGCGGGGGAGGGCATGAGCCTGGTCGGCGTCGTCGGGTTCGCCGACGTCCTGGCGCATGGGATGGGGGCGGGGATCCCCGGCGGCGGCAGCCTGGATGAGAACGAGTGGCAGCGGGCGGTCAAGGGTTGGAACCTGACATCGGACGCCCTGGCGGCGCTCACCTCCGCGGTGGCGGTCGAAATCGAGAAGGCCAGAGTGTTTCTGGAAATCGCGCGAAGGTAACGGCATGAAGGTCACATTTTGGGGAGTGCGGGGATCGATTCCGACCCCCGGCTACGAGACGGCCCGATACGGCGGGAACACACTGTGTGTGGAGGTCTGGCTCGGCGAATGCGGCCGCACGATCGTCATCGATGCCGGGTCGGGAATCCGGCGCCTGGGCCAAGACCTGATGGCGCGTCCGGGGCGGGCGCCCCGGGTGTCACTCGACTTGTTTCTGACCCACACCCACCTCGATCACATTCTGGGGCTGCCCTTTTTTCAGCCTCTTTACCACTCCGACACGCTGGTCAGTCTCTACGGCCCGGTCACCTCGTCCGCGGACAGCCTGGAAAAGGTGATCGGCGGTCAGCTCTCCTACCGATATTTTCCAGTACGCCAGGTGGAGCTTGCCGCCGACATCCGTTACGTGGACTTGGCCGAGGGCGTCTACGACATCGGTGACGGGATCCGGATCTCTGCGACCTATCTGAACCACCCGCTGCTGTGCATGGGGTATCGCCTGGAATGCCGTGGCAAAGTCCTGTGCACCGCCTTCGATACCGAGCCATTCCACAACATTTTCAACACCGCTGCCTCCGATGCGGGCTATGACGAGGGCATGGCCCTGGAAGGCGGGCTGGCGGCACGCGAAGCCAACCTGCGGATCCAGGAGTTCATGCGCGGGGCGGACCTGTTGATCCACGACGGCCAGTTCACGGCGGCCGAATATGCCGCCGGACGGGTCGGCTGGGGACATTCGTCCATTGAACACGCGATGGCCGTGGCGGAGGCGTGCGGCGCCCGGCGGCTGGCCCTGGTTCATCACGACCCCCTGCGGACGGACTTGGAACTGGACCGGCTGGCCGAAGTGTATGGCGGTCTCCGGCCGGGCTCGGGGCTGGAAGTCTGCTTCGCGCACGAGGGGCTCTCCCTCGCCCTATAGCCATCGGGACGTTGCCACGTTTCCCCCGCTCAACGTTGATGGCTTCCTAAAGAACCCGATTTCGGCGTTACGCTTCAAACGGGCGGATTTTTATGATGCAAAATAACGTTGCATAGTTAAACATAAGCAACATATTGATAACGTTTAGATAAACAATATTTTATCGTACAAAATCCTGCCCGCGTTTAAAAATCAATCATCGTCCGACTCGTTTTCCGTCACACAATATTATAACATACTTATTTTATTTTTAAAATTATCATGGCGCCATTTTTGCAATCCCGATTTTTGGAGCTGAAATCCTTCAAGCAAGGGAGTGAATATGCCTTGGTTTATCTATTTGCCGATTGCACATCACAGTGTCTCACTGCCGCTGATGGTAGGGTTGGGTTTCATGGTCGGGCTTTTGTCGGGCCTGTTCGGCGTAGGAGGTGGGTTCCTGATGACCCCCCTTCTGATCATGTTCGGCATTCCGCCGACGGTGGCCGCGGCATCAGATTCCAACCAGATCGTGGCCGCCTCGGCTTCCGGCATGTACGCTCACTACCGCCTCGGCAACGTGGACTTCAAGATGGGGATTTACCTCTTGATCGGAGGGGTCCTCGGCGGTACCGGCGGGGTCCAGATCATCAAGGTTCTCCGGCAAATGGGCAATGCCGATTTTCTGATTAAGATGACCTATGTGGTCATGCTGGGCTTGGTGGGCGGTTTTATGTTCATCGAAAGTTTGCAGAGTTTACGGGCGGCCACCCATCAGAAATCCACCCCGGCTGAAGCGCCCAGGGATTCGATATACGTCCGGCTGATCCGCTCGCTCCCGTTTCAGACGCGCTTTGAAAAGTCGGGCGTTGTGCTCTCACCGATTGCACCCCTGTTTCTGGGCGGGCTGATGGGCGTGCTGGCGGCCATCATGGGCGTGGGCGGTGGGTTCATTATGGTTCCGGTCATGGTCTAC
Organism: uncultured delta proteobacterium; assembly: GCA_963785045.1. Lineage (GTDB taxonomy): Bacteria > Desulfobacterota > Desulfobacteria > Desulfobacterales > SpSt-501 > SpSt-501. Next base: position 65,004 of record CAWAUC010000012.1, read on the forward strand.
CTGCTAAGGATGCCCATGCACGTGGTGGTGGGGACCAGTCTGTTTCAGGTGCTTTTTACCTGCATCGACGTAACGATTATGCAAGCATACTCCAATCGGACCGTGGATTTCGTGCTGGCCCTGCTCCTGTTGATCGGCTCGACCCTGGGGGCTCAGATCGGTGCGCGATTGAGTACCCGACTCAAGGATGACCAGCTCAAGATATTTCTGGCGACACTGGTGCTGTTGGTCATGGGCAAGATGCTTTTCGACTTGGTGCTTCCACCTCACATCCTATTATCCTATCACGGAGGGCATTAAAGGCATGCGGCGCCTCGTGTTCACCATCGTGTTGTGTTGCGTCGGCCTGATCCTGGGGGCAGCCGGACGGGCGTGGTCCAACGAGCCAGCCGAACTGGCGGTCATCCCAAACGTCTTGAATGTGGACACCTTCTTCTCCGGTGGTCAGGTGAGGATTTCAGGTGAGATCCCGTCTGCGGACGATGTGCTGATCGAAATCCTCGGCCCGGAAACAAAGGACGTGTATGACGTGAAGGGCCGCGTCGGGCCGTTCTGGATGACACGGGAAAAAGTGCAGCTCGAAAACGCCCCGCAGCTGTACATGCTGCTGCTGCCTCAGGGCCAGGACTGGCATCAGAAGGCAGCGTCGCTGGGTCTGGGCGTTGAAAATTTGAAAAATCAGGTTGCTATCAGCCGCTCCGAGCTGCCTCCGGACGACATTTTCCGGATGTTTGTGAGCCTGAAAAGTTCGGAGGGCCTTTACGACGAGGCTCCCGGCGCGGTAGTGTACACCCCCGCCGCGAACGGCCGCAGGGCCTTTACAGCCACCTACATGTTTCCGTCTTCGACCACAGCCGGGCGCTACACGGTCAAAGCGACCACCATCGAAAACGGGGTACGCGGACCGGAGAAGTCGAAGCAAGTTACGGTCCAGGAGATCGGGTTCGTAAAAATGGTGAAAGACATGGCGTCCAACCGGCCGCTGACGTACGGAGTTTCGGCCGTGCTGATCGCACTGGTGGCAGGCTCTCTCATGGGAGTCATCTTCAAACGCGGCGGGAGCCATTAATGGCCTTGGCGGGTCATATCGTCGACCGCTTGAAGAAAGCCATACGTTGGAGGCAGCACCCGCCGGCCCCCTTGAACGACCTGTTTGTTCGTTTCCAGCAGATCCTGGAAGAAAACAATACGGCCCTGAAAATGATTGCCGACATGGAAGATAAATTGGGGGGAGAGTACGTGTTCGACCGGAAGTTTCTGGAGGACGCGGTCAAGAACATCAAGGAGGTGGTGCTGCGCAGCGCGGTCAATTTCAATTATATCAGCAACAACAAATATCTCGAGATTTACAGCGTGATCCAGTCGTTGGGCAAGCAGCTGCAACTGGAGCTGGCCGGCCAGATTGTGATTCCAGGCAGTCAGGAGATTTTGAGCATGGCAGAGATCACGGCCGCCATGAAGGATGCGGTGGGCAACAAAGCCTACAACCTTTCGCGCGTCATGACGCTGCCCAATGCGAATGTGCCTTCGGGGTTTGTGGTCACGATCGCCGGATTTCGCAAGTACCTATCCTACAACAACCTGTTCGACAAGATCGAGGGCCTGTTGGATCCGAGCCGGAACAACGGCCGATCGCTGGAGTCCATATCGCAAAGCATACGGCTGCTGATCCTGGGTGGGGATATCCCCCCGGACCTGCGCCGGGAAATTCTAAAAGCCGCTGAAAAAATCGGCCCTGAAAACCCGGAAACGGCTTTTTATTCAGTGCGCAGCAGCGCCGTGGGCGAAGACGGGGAAATGAGTTTTGCCGGCTTGCACGATTCATTTTTAAACGTGCCGTTCCGCGAGTTGCTGTCCAGCTTTAAGAAAGTTTTGGCCGGGATATACAACCCGGCCAGTTTAGAGTACCGGGCCAATCGGCAGGTGCCCAGCACGGACTTGGCCATGGCCGTGTTGTATCAGCAAATGGTATCCAGCCGGGTGGCTGGCGTGGCGTACACCATTGATCCCAACGCGCCGCGCGAGGAAGTCAGCCTGTTGGGGGCCTGTTGGGGGCTGGGCAAGGTGGTGGTGGAAGGTCGCGGGGCCGTGGACATGTTTCGCGTGTCGCGCCACCCGCCGTATTCTGTGATCGACTCCAGGATCAGTGAAAAGAAATGGATGATCACCCCGTTTGAAACGGCTCAGAACGTGGAAGTTCCGCCCGAGTTGCGCAAGCAGCCGTGCCTGACGCCGCAGGAGGCCTCCTTCATTGCGGAGACGGCATTGACCCTAGAGCGTTTTTTTAAACGCCCCATGGACATCGAGTGGAGTTTGGACGCCGGCGGCCGGTTGTGGATTCTTCAAGCTCGGCCTCTGGGGATTTCCGGGGGCGGTCACGCCCGCAGCCCGGAGTTGAAGAATCTTCTGCAGCGGCAAACCGTATTGATGGAAAATCAGGGCGTGATCGCTTACCGGGGCATAGGAGCCGGTCCGGTCTGGCTGGTCGAAGGCGACGAAAGCCTGAGCCGCTTTCCCAGCGGCGCGGTGCTGGTTTCCCGCTATGCCATTCCGCTCTTGGCGCGGGTCATTCCCCGCGCCAGTGCGGTCATCACGGATATGGGCAGCCCCACGGGTCACATGGCCACGGTGGCCCGGGAGTTTCGCGTCCCGACCATCGTTGACGCCGGAAATGCGACCGAAATTCTCGCGCCGGGCCAGGAGATCACGCTGGATGCAGAGCGTAACGTCGTATATGCAGGCCGCATCGACGGACTGCTCCATCACCAGCTCCTGGATCAGGCCTCATTTGAAACCACGTATGAATTTCAGCTCCTGCGACGGCTGCTCAACCGGATCGCACCGCTGACCCTGATCGACCCGGAAAGTCCCGATTTTACCGCCCAGGGCTGCCAGACGTTTCACGACGTGCTGCGGTTCATCCACGAAAAATCCACTCAAAGCCTGGTTCAGATCGCGGAAGATCCGAAGTTTTTGCGGGCGCGCGGCGGCAAGCGCCTGAAGGCGGACATACCCCTCAACTTGATTCTGATCGACATCGGTGGCGGGATAGACGAGGGTGTGCACAAGGCCGGATGGGTGTTGCCCGAGCAGATCACCTCCTTGCCGATGAAGGCGCTGTGGGAAGGCCTGTCCTCGCCGGACGCATGGAGCACCCATCCGATTTCAGCCGACTTCAAGGGGCTCATGTCGAGCCTGACCCGAACTCAGAGCTCCGCGATTTCGGGCCAGGGCATGGCTGGCTTGAATGTGGCCATGCTGGGGGCCACCTATCTGAATCTGAGTCTCCGGGTGGGGTATCACTTCACGGTGGTCGATGCCTGCCTGAGCCCGCTGCCGGAAAAGAACAGCATCTTCTTCCGTTTCCTCGGCGGAGCCACGGACATCACCCGACGGTCCCGGCGAGCAGCACTCTTGCTGTCCATCATGGAGAAAATCGGCTTCAAGGTTGAGGGCAAGGGAGACTTGGTCATCGCTCGTGCGGTGAATTCCACCATGGAACAAGGCAAGGATTATTTGTATCTGATTGGGCGGCTGATCGGATTTGCCCGGCAGCTTGACATCCTCATGACGGATGATACGTCCGTGAACCTGCATTTCCAGCGGTTCATGGCAGCCTGCCACATGAACCCCGGCGGGCCTTACATTTTGAAGGAGGGACAGAGATGAAAAATAAATCAACCATCTGCATTCTCGACGACGAGCCGATCGTGGGTGATCGACTGAAGCCTGAGTTGGAGGACGACGGTTACGAGGTGGAGGTTTTCACCGACAGCGCCAGTGCCATCAAGCGCGTGGGGGAAACCTGTTTTGACATTTTCATCACCGATCTGAAAATGCAGGGAGTGGACGGGATGGAATTTCTGGAAAAAGTCAAGGAGTGCTGTCCGGGCTCGCAGGTCATCATGATTACCGGTTACGCCACCATTGAAACGGCTCGCGAGTCCTTTGTTCGCGGGGCCTATGACTTCATCGCCAAGCCGTTTCGGATCGGTGAGATCCGCGATGTGGTGAACAAGGCCCGGCGGCGCGTCCAAAAGCAGCGGGCCTGAAGGCACGCAACAGGAGAGGGACCATGTTGAATCTTCTCGTAGCCGTTGATCGCAGTCTGGAGGCCAGCTTTGCCTTGAGAACGGCCTGCCTGCTCGGCCAGCAGATCCGTATCCAGCCGATTTACGTGTTCGATCCGCCCGGGCGCGATATGTCATTCGGTGCGGGCTGGGCCTGGAAATCCTGGGAGCGGGATACCCGCCAACAGGCCAAAACATACATCGATGATCTGGTTCTCGCCGAAAGGAACGAGTGTACCAACATCGAGGACCCGGTCATCGTCATGGGCGACCCGGTTCACGAAATGACGGGCTATTTCTGGAAGGACGGTTTTGATTTGCTGGTGGTCGGTTCGCCTTTTCGGGACTGGGGGCCGTTAGCCCTGAGCCGGAGGTTCTGGCACGCAGCCAAGAAAGCCCGCCGGGACCTTCCGCTGCTGGTGGTCCGGCATCTCAAAAGCATTCACCAGGTGGTCGCCCTGACCGATGGCGGCGGTGCGGCCGAAAGCGCTTTGGGGCTGTTGATCCGCCTGAGCCCTTATTTGTCGTTCGAGACGACCCTGGTGGGTCTGCCCAGGGGCAGCGGGCCGCTGGCGGAAACCGAGGCCCTGAATCTCGAACGAGGGTTGGCGATCCTGAAGGAAAAGGGGATCGATGCCACGGGCCACAAGGCTTCCAGTCTGGCCCCCGGCGAACTGTCGCGACAGTTGAAGTCGTCAGATCTGGTGGTCAGCCCCTTTCTCAAGGACGACGCCCACGCCCACTTTCACGGACTTCCGGACCACGACCTGCAGGCGGTTCTCTTCTATATCGGCCACCAGTGAGGTGGATGCCTAAATCTCAAGATCGAATTTCTTCAATTTGCGCCAGAGGGTCGAGCGCGTGATGCCGAGAACGGCGGCCGCCTGATCGCGGCGTCCCTCCACCGCCTTCAGCACCCGGGTGATGTGTTCCTTTTCCAACTCATCCAGACGCTTCCAGGGGTTGTCCGACGGCGGCTGCTGTCCGGCGAGGAACGGGGGCAGATCCTTTACCTGTATTTCATTGCCCTCGGCCAAGGCTACGGACCGGGCAACGATATTTTCAAGTTCGCGAACGTTTCCGGGGAAATCATAGCGCGCCAGCGCCTCCCGCGTTTCAGCGGCAAAGGACTTTATTGTCTTGCGGTATGCATGGCTGAGTTTGTGGAGAAAATGGTCGGCCAGGAGCCACAGGTCGCCTTCCCGGTCCTTGAGCCGCGGCAGAGACAGGGTCATGACGTTGAGCCGAAAATAAAGGTCTTCCCGGAAACGACCTTTTCTGACCGCTTGCTCCAGGTCGCGATTGGAAGCGGCCAGAATGCGAATGTCCAAGTTGACGGGTCGATTGGCGCCCACCCGGTAAATTTGGCCTTCCTGGAGCACCCGCAGAAGTTTGACCTGCATGTCCAGCGGCATTTCGGCGATTTCATCCAACAGAACGGTCCCGTGATTCGCACTTTCCAGCAGGCCTATCTTCGTGCTGAAGGCGCCGGTAAAAGCCCCTTTTTCATGGCCGAACAGCTCGTTGGCGATCAGGGCCGGCGAGAACCCCCCGCAGTTGAAAGAGACAATGGGCGCTTGGCGCCGGAGGCTGAGCCGGTGGATGGCTCGCGCGACCAGTTCTTTGCCCGTGCCGCTTTCCCCCTGGATGATTATAGGGCAGTCCAGGGGAGCGACCTTTTCGATCAGTCGGTAGACGTGGACCATTCCCGGGCTTGTGCCGATCATGCCTTCCCGTCCCGCTTCGCGCGCCATTAACGCTCGCAGGTCGGAGGTTTCGTGGCACAGCTGAATCTTCTCGATGACGCGGGAAATCAGGTTTTCGAATTCCGCGAGCCGGATCGGCTTTGTCAGGTAGTGAAAGGCGCCGGCGCGGGTGGCTTCGATGGCCGAGTCGATGGATGCGTGGCCGGTGATGACCACCACTTCGGTTTCCGGCTGTCGAGCCTTGACGCGCCGCAGGATCTCCAGACCGTCCACGCCGGGGAGCATGAGGTCGGTCACCACCAGGTTGTGCGGCGCGCACATGTCGCTTTCCAAAAAGGATTCGCCGTCAAAAAACAGGTCGACCGAATAGCCCAATTCCGCAAGGTGTTCCTGCAGGCGCCTGCCGGAAATCTTTTCGTCGTCGATAACGGCGATGCGAACCAAGGCACTATCCATCGATGGGGTCTTTAGTGGTGGGAATGACCACCGTAAAAGTGCTGCCGACACCCGGGCAACTATCCACGTTGATCCGGCCGCCGTGTTTCTTGATGATGCCGTAGCTGACCGAGAGGCCCAACCCGGTCCCCTGGCCGACTTCTTTCGTGGTGAAAAACGGGTCGAAGATATGGGGCAGGTGCTCTTTGGAAATGCCCACCCCCGTGTCCTGGACCGTGATGAGGATGCGCTGGTTCTTATCTTGGGCGGCCTTGACGGTCAAATCGCCCCCGCCGGGCATGGCCTGGACCGCATTGATAATCAAGTTCAAAAGCACCTGCTGCAGTTCCTGGCGGTTGCCTGCTACTGTCGGCAGGCCGGTATCGATCTCCTGGTACAGGGTGATTTTGTTGATGGTGATCTGATTGCCGGCAATCTGAAAGGTTTCCTTCAGAAGCTGGGGCAGGTTGACGGCTTGCGAGGTGGACGTTTCAGCCCGAGAGAAGTCCAGTAGATTTTTCACGATCCCGCTGGCTCGAATGGCTTGGGCGAGGATGTCTTCCAGAAGGGCGGCACGCCGTTCCTCAGTGATTTTGCGCCCGCCGACCAGGCTGTCGATGGTCAGAATGATGTTGTTGATGGGATTGTTCAGTTCGTGGGCCACGCCGGACACCAATGTCCCGAGGGAGGCGATCTTGCGGGAGTGGATGATCTGTTCCTGGCGGGCCTCCAGCTCTTCGACCATCCGGTTAAAGGCGATCACCAGGCGATCGACTTCGCTTTCGATCCGGGCGGAATGGCGGATGGGACCGAAGTCCCCGCGGCCGATCTTCTCGGTGGCCCGTTCCAGTTCCACCAGAGGATTGATCACCTTGCGGTTCAACAGCACCGCTCCCACCACGAAAAGCACCAGGATCAGGCCCGTGGTCGTCAGGGGCCAGCGCATGCCGTTGCGGGCCGCGACCGCCACCCGGTTGCGACTTTGGGTCAGCAATTCGTGGCTCAGGTCGACCATCCGCTTGCCAATGGAACGGATTTTTTCCTGGGTCTCCTCGGTCGGGGCTATGCCCACCTCGGCCAGCTGCTGCATTTTGAGGACAGAGCTGTAATCTTGAAAAGCCTCGCTCAACTGGTGCAGAATGGCCTCATTGCGGATGGTCTCCGAGTCGGTCGAAATCCCTGCGAACAGTTCTCGGGCGAGGTGAAAAAAGCTAATGGTCTCGTCGAGATTGTCCCTGCTTTTATACAGGAGGAAGTTCTTTTCGTAGCGCCGGATTTCGAGGATCGAGTTGTATAAATCCTCAAAACGCTCCAGGCTCGTGGTGGCTTGGTTGATATGGTCGATTTGGAAGTACACGATGGAGAAATTGAACAGCCAAATCACCAGGCCCATGCCGGCCATAAACTTGAACTTTTCTTGCAGATTGGAATTCCGCCACAGCCATTTCATCGGTGGATCGACACCCTATTTCAATATTTGGCTCAGGAACAGCTTGGTCCGATCGTGCGTGGGGGTGGAGAAAAAATGTTCCGGCGTTCCGGTTTCGACGACCGCCCCGGCATCCATAAAAACCACCCGATCGGCCACCTCCCGGGCAAAACCCATTTCGTGGGTGACCACGATCATGGTCATGCCCTCTTTGGCCAGGGCCTTCATGACGTCCAAGACCTCGCCGATCATCTCCGGATCCAGGGCGGAGGTGGGCTCATCGAAAAGCATGACCTTGGGGTCCATGGCAAGGGCGCGCGCAATGGCGACCCGTTGCTGCTGGCCGCCGGAAAGCTGGTCGGGGTAGGCATTGGCCTTTTCCTGGATGCCCACCTTCTGCAGCAGGACATCGGCTTTTTCGCGCGCCTCTGCCGCAGATCGTTTACGCACCACGCGCTGGGCCAGTGTGATGTTTTGCCGGACGTTTTTATGCGGGAACAGGTTGAAGGACTGAAACACCATGCCGACTTCGGCCCGCACCCGGTTGATGTCGGTTTTGGCGTCGAGCACGTCGACGCCTTCGATGAGGATATGGCCGGAATCGGCCGTTTCCAGGCGGTTGAGGCAGCGCAGCAGGGTGCTCTTGCCGGAGCCCGAGGGTCCGATCACCACCACGACCTCGCCGGCGGAGATCGACTCCGACACGTCCACCAGCGCCTTCACCTCGTGCGGCAGCCAAAAGGTTTTGCAGAGGTTGCGGACCTCGATCACGCGACCATTCTCCTCTCCAGGTATTTTACGCACATGGACAGCGTGAAGGTCAGGATCAGATAGAGCAGGGCGCAGACAAACCACAGCTCGAAGGCCTGCAGGCTCGTCGTGACCACTTCGCGGGTGGCCTTGGTGAGCTCCCGGATGGCGATGATGCCGAGCAGCGAGGAGTCCTTGATCAGGCTGATGAACTCACCGGCCAGCGGGGGCAGGATGCGGCGGATCGCCTGGGGCAGGATGACATGGACCATCGCCTGGGCGTAGCTCATGCCCAGGGAGCGTGCGGCTTCGTTCTGTCCGCGGTGGATGGACTGGATGCCGGCACGCACGATTTCCGCCACGTAGGCGCCGGCAAAGGTGGCCATGGAGGCCACGCCGTACCAGAGGGGAGGGATCTGGCCGATGTCGAAGCGGATCAGGATGGAGTTGATGAGCGTGCCCAGGACGAAGTACCAGATGAAGATCTGCACCAGCAGCGGTGAGCCCCGGATGATCTCTACGTAGGTGAGGGCGGTCCACCGGAAGAAGGGGTTGGCGGAGACCCGGGCGATGCCGGCGAAAAGCCCGATGAGCACACCAAAGATCGTGGCGATGAGGCTGACCTTGATGGTGAGCGCCAGGCCCTGCATCAGCAGGCCGGCCTTCCACTGAGACTTCACCCCCAGGATGTCGCCGGCGGAAATGAGATCCCCCTTCGCCACTCTCAGGCCTTGCGCCGGCACCTCATAGGCGCGTTGGCCGTCGGCGCCCTTCAGCAGGACCCTTCGGGTGTCCCCCTGGCTGCCGATGTTCGCGATCTCGCCTTCCATATCGGCGCGGATGTCAAGCTGCGCCTTGTAGAAGAAGTACTGCGGGATGCGATTCCAGCGCCAGACGTAGTCCACCTTGACGGTGGCGATGTAAAGCGCGGCGGACAGGCCGAACAGCAGCGCGAAAAACGCAGCCGCGCCCACGTAATAGGAGCGGCTGCGTTTACGCCTCAGAGGGGACCGTTGCGTGCTCATCGTTTCGATCGCGCCTTTTTCCCGGTCGTAACGTCGGTTCGCGGGCTACTTCTTGACGTCCTTGATCCACTGCGTGGACTTGATCCACTTTTCGTAGATGCGCTCGTAGCGGCCGTCGTTCTTGACCTGGGCCAGGAAATGGTCGAGCCAGTTCAGGAAGTCGGGGTCCCCCTTGCGCACGCCCCAGGCCAGGGGTTCATAGGTGAAAGGCTTATCCAGGAACACCAACTGGCCGGTGCCGCCCTGCTGGGCCATGAAGACGGCGCAGAAGGGCAGATCGTAGACAAAGGCATCTGCTTTGCCGCTGACGACCTCCATGGCGGCCGTTACTTCTTCCTCGAAGGACTTGTACTGGGCCTTGGGGATCATCCGCTTGACCGATTGCTCGCCGGTGGTTCCAAGCTTCGAGGTGATGGTGTACTTGGGATCGTTGAGGTCTTTATAGGACTTCACTTTGCCCTGGAGTTTTTTGTTGATGATGACGGTTTGGCCGACGATAATGTAAGGGTCGGCGAAGTTGATCTTCATGTTCCTTTCCTGGGTGACGGTCATGCCGCTCATGATGATGTCGAACTTCTTGGTGAGCAGTGCCGGAATGATGCCGTCCCAGGCGGTGTTGACCGGAACGAATTTGACGTTCATGGCCTTGGCCATTTCCTTGGCCATGTCGATGTCGAAGCCGATAAAGGCGCCGGTTTTGTCGGTCATCTCAAACGGCATGTAACCGGACTCGAAACCGACCCGCAGTTCACCGTTCTTAAGGATCTCCTCGATGGTCGACTTTTTGGCCAGCTCGATGTCGTCGCCGAACGCGGCTCCTGCGGCCAGGATCGCAAAAGCCGCTACCGCCATCATGACCATACCGATTCGTTTTCTCATTTTGATACCTCCTTTGGGTGATAAGTGAACCGCGTGCGACGGGAACGGCGACCGCCGCGCCTCAATAGGACTTCCCTTCCCGCAACAGCTCACGAAGCACCATCTGCCTCTGGCATTCCGGGCACTTCGGAATCTCCTCTTTGGGGATGTAGACGATTTGCGTCCGCTGGCACGCGGGGCACACCACTTCAACCGGCTCGCTGCGCTCGGTCATGGTGAATCTCCTCTGAAAGGCATAACGCCTGTCTATCGCGAATTCTGCTGCAAGTAAAGCCCACATTCGACCCGCGGGTCAAGGCCCCGATCACAGCCGTAAGGCCGAGCGGGTCTGCAGGAAGCGGGAGGTCGGGCGCCTGCGCGAAAAAATGAAAGCAGCGTGCGCGGCCGAGGCTGCCAAGCAGAAATACCGGGAACTCGCCGATTCGCTTCCGCAAGTCATCTTCGAAGTGGATGCGAATGGAAACCTCATCTATTTGAATCGCAATGCCTATTCTCTCTTCGGCTACACGCCCGAGGAACTCGCCGCCCGCTTCCAGATGCTAAACGCCTTCATCCCGGAGGACCGCGAGCGGGTCGCCCGCGACATCATGCTCAACGTTCAAGGCCATGAAATCGGGCGCCAGGAATACACTGCCTTTAAAAAAGATGGGAGCCGTTTCTCGGTCAGCGTGCACGCCAATCGCATCCTGCAGGGACAAACCGCCACCGGTCTGAGAGGCATCCTGATCGATCTGACGGAGATCAGGCGCGCCGAAGAGGAAAAACGAAAGCTGGAAGCCCAGCTCCAACAGGCGCCGAAAAATGAAGCGATCGGGGCTCTCGCCGGAGGGATCGCCCATGACTTCAACAACATCCTCGCGGCCATCATCGGCAGCCGGCA
>CAWAUC010000013.1:0-388088 GCA_963785045.1 uncultured delta proteobacterium
ACGTCACCCAAATCCCACGTCCCCCAAATCCCCCTAATCCCCTACAGGGAGGTAAGTGCAGATGGCCGATATCGACGTGCTGCTTTGCTATCGCGGCCGCTTCCGCAATCAGGTTGCGCGTCTCGACGAACTGCTGACGAAGCAAGGCCTCGCCGTCACGTTCGACGCCGAGATTCTCCAACCCGGTGTTGAGTATGGGGATGCCGAGATCGAGTGGCTATCGTTGGGCTCCGGCGAGGAGAGCGGAGGCAAGTCGTGGCGAGGTCCGCTTAGCGGCGCGATCAAACGCAGCGAGCTCATCGTATTCCTCGTCGATACACAGGATCCGTCCGTCAATGTGCTCAACGAGCTTGCGTGGACGGCTCGCTCAAACAAGGCGCTCTTCGTGGTGTTCAACACCAAGGGGGAAGGCCATTCAGAGGATTGGGAGGGCATCCAGGTCGGCATGATCCAGGCTATGTACGGTCTGACCGCTGCGGATCCGAAGGTGCCGGCCTTTGGTTACCACTTCGTGACACACGAGTCGGACGAGGGTCTGGACAAGCGACTCACGATTCTCGCGAACCGCATCGTGAGCTATCTCGAAAAGGTTCGCCGCAGCGACGTGGGGACCATTCGCATCGACACCGGGACGACCCTGTCGGACGTCGAGAATGCGCCGCTGGCCCGAGCACGTCGCCGATTGCACGCCGTGCAGGAGCGGATTGCGCAGGCGCTCGGAGTCAAAGAGCCGTTGGTGAACGGCGATCCCTTGCAGAACGCCCTGGAGCTCGCACACCGGCGAGAGCGAAACGGTGAGATCCGAAACGGGAAAATCTATCCGAAGGGCTCACCGTTCTCGTATCCGGAGGAGTCCGAGCGCGAGCGCTATCGGCGCACCGAAGCGCTGCTGGAGAGCATTCGTCCCGGCCCGTTCGAGAACCCGTTCTTTGCCGAGATGCTCGCACGGGAGCTCGTGTCGATCCAGATGGTGCTCGAGGAACCCATGAAGCGCACGGTGCTCCTGGGCACGACGCCCGTGACACCGTCCGACGTGCCGGGTGACATCCTTTCTGAGCCCGACTACGCTGTGTTGATCGTCGATGCGAGTTTGATGGACTTTGTCTATCAGATGCTGAAAGTCACTGTCATGTCCTGGAAGATCGTGTCGCCACCTGGCGTGCTGCCAGTGTCAATGAGTTCCAAGATCGACGACACTCGCGAGGTGATTGCAGCAAGCCCGGATCTCGTCGCAGGCTTCGCACGCAGCCTCGATCAGCTGCTGCGCGAGGGCAAGCCGGGCTCCAGCACGGTGGGAACGCCTCCGCAGGCCTACCATCCTGCGCTGTCGATGCTTGGCGTGTTTCAGAAGCGGTTCACCATTGCAGTCGCGCTTGCACGGATGGCCGCACTCGACATGAGTCGAGCGAAGGCTGCTCGCGAGGGAGCTAACCCGCCCGCGATGTCGTCGGCGGACTGGGTCTTTGCGGCCGATATGATCGCCGCACGCTGGGTGTTCGACAGCGCGCACAACCTCGACAGCGTCGACCCGACGATCTCGCTCCACGGCATCTCGCTCGCGCTCGCGTCCTATGATCTCGTCGAGCGCTCTCTGGCGGGCTTTCGGCCCACGGAGTTCACCCCTGCGTCAACCCGCGCACAATACATTGGAGCTTTCTTCGAGGAATATCTCGTTGGTCGGCAAATGCCTCGCGAAGAGGCGATAAAGCGCAGGGAGAGCGTCGAAAAGATCGTCGCGGCGCTCGGTATCCTCCAACAGGCGGCTACGGAGTCCGGCCAGATCGACCTGGCTAATCTCAAGCTTTCGCCCAGATGGAAGCGTCACGTCAAGTTGGAATCAGCGAACCGCGAGGGTGATGGTGGAGTCCGTCGGAAACCGGGCGGCGCGTAGCCGACGATGCGTCGGGCTTGTGATCGGTTCGGTTTGCGCCGCAAGTTGCTTTTAGAGCGCAAGGCCCCTTCACGACTGGCGGTGACCAGCTAACAAGGCGCTACAGTCGGACCGGCTAACAGCCAGCCGCTGGGGAGGAAACAATGGGGAGGTCTATGTTATTAAGCTTTACAAGGTGTAAGGGGTATGTTGCGAGAGCAAATACCACGAAAAGCCAGAATAGACGTGCCGGGGGCGTTGCATCATGTGATCATCAGGGGGATCGAGCGCCGGAAGATATTTCGATCCGATTATGACCGGTGGAACCTTGTCGGAAGGTTGGCGGAATTGATTCCGGAAACGAACACCGGTTGCTTCGCGTGGGCCTTTCTATACAATTATGCCCATTTCTTGTTGAGGACGGGCACGGCACCGGTTTCTGTGTTCATGAACCGGTTGCTTACCGGATACGCGGGATGGTTCAACAAGAAATACCGGAGACATGGTCAACTTTATCAGAATCGGTATAAATCTTTCCTATGCCAGGAGGACCCTTATCTCAAGGAATTGGTCCGCTATATCCATTTGAATCCCTTGCGGGCTAGACTGGTGGCGGACATCGGGGAGCTTGATACATACCCCTGGTGCGGTCACGGGGTTCTCATGAACAAGTTGGTCCAAGCCTGGCAAAATATCGATGATGTCCTTGGATTATTTTCCGACAAGATCCAGGAGGCCCGGAAAAGGTACCGGGAGTTCGTGGAAAAAGGGGTTGCCTTGGGCCGACGTCCGGAACTCATGGGTGGTGGGCTGTTGAGGAGTTCTGGAGGTTGGACGGAGTTGAGGGATTTTCGGAAGGCTGGCATCCGGGTTAAAGGGGATGAACGCATTCTGGGGGACAGTGATTTCGTGGAAAATGTCCTCAAGACGGCGGGAGAGGCGCTTGAGGAAAAGTATGATTTGAAGGCCCGGGGCTATGATTTCGCTCGAGCGGTTTCCCGGGTCGCCGAAGTGTTGGGACTTGCTCCCGATCGGGTGACCGCCTTTGAAAAATCCCCTCAAACGGTTGAGGCTCGGGCGCTTTTATGCTTCTGGGCGCAGCGAAAACTTGGGATGAGTACCATCGAGATCGGAAGGAGGCTCAAGATCAGTCAACCGGCGGTGAGTCGACTATCAAAACGGAGCGAACGAATATAAAAAAGAAAACCGGTTTGATTTGGCAGCGGGTAAGGGCTTAAAAACATAGGCTGTCCCGACCATTTTTTAACTTGTCAGGCATAGGAGTATGAGCAAATTGGCCAACGTCATATCTGATTGTCTCGCCGCTCATCAACGAGCCAATCTCATTCAAGTACCTGCCATCATCCACAAGCTGCCCCGTCTATCGTCGCAGCTCAGGCACGAAATCTATATTTTGCGCGATGATCTGACCGGCTTTGGTCTTGGTGGGAACAAAACGCGTAAGGTCGACTTCCTCATTGGTGATGCACTCTCCCTGAGAGCAACCACAGTGGTCACCATTAAGGCAACGAGCTTCAGTCGAAATGCTGCTGCGGGGGCAGTTGCTTGTGGGTTAAATTTCCACGTGGTCCTGCCTGGCGCCGAATCGGACCAGAATCCCTTGAGCCAATCCGTCTTTGCAAAGTGGGGCGCCAAGCTCCACTACGAAATAGGCGATAAGACGCCATTGGAAAACCGCCAGGAATCTTTGGTTGCATCCTTGAGGGCTCAAGGAGAGAATGTCTATGTTCTGCATCCGGGAGGAAGCGATGTCATCGGAGCGCTCAGCTATGTGAGTGCTTTTGACGAGATCCGCGAATTCTCAGAACGAACCGGCATTCATTTTTCACACATTGTGCATTCCACCAGCTCTGCGGGAACACAGGCAGGACTCGTTGTGGGACAGTGCATCGCCAACTACGAGACTCAGGTTATCGGTATCAGTGCTTCAAGAACTATCCCCGAGCAGTTTGAGATAGTTCATGAGCTTGCACAAGCTACGGCGCAATTGCTGGGAATGAAGATGGACCCGAGCAAAATCATCGTCGATGACGGCTTCGTTGGCCCAGGGTACGCCCGTGCTTCGAAGGAAGGTGAGATGGCGTCGCAGGTCTTTGCTGAACTGGAAGGTATTCTGTTAGATCCAGTGTATACGGGCAAGGCGGCCGCTGCACTGATGGATTACTCAGAGAGCAAACAGTTTGACGGCGGTCCTGTATTGTTCATCCACACGGGTGGAAACGCGGGATTGTATTACTAGTGTCGTTTGAACCACTGCCGACCAAACGCTTCCAGCCGACGCTCGTACTTCGCACGGCTGAAGCGCACGTTAGGAGGTTAACACATGCCGTACGCGAAAATCGAGGTCCCGCGCAGTCATCCGCCAGCCGAAGTCGCTGCGCTCATTGAGGCGGTGTACCACGCACAGCGCGAGGCGCTCAAGGTACCAGAGGGAGATCGTCAGATCCGGTACATTGAGCACAAGCCGGAGCATTTCGCAGTTCCGCCCAACAAGACAGAGAATTACACATTCGTCGAAATATTGCTCTTTCCCGGTCGATCCCTTGAAGCCAAGCGCAACCTGTACCAGAGCAGCGTCCGGCGCTTGGGTGAGTTGGGTATCGCGCCGTCGGATGTCTTCATCGTGCTCCACGAACCCCCTCTTGAGAATTGGGGGATACGTGGGGGCATCCCAGCATAGGAGGTTGATCTGGGCTTCAATCTCAAGGTGTAAAGGCTGCCCTAACAAATAAAGGATTAGAGCGTCACGCAGTCGACGCTCTAATCCCAGGTTCAAGAAGCCCGGTGGGGGCTATGGGCAATGGTTGAAGGTGCGAAGGGTCAGGGTTGATGAGGCGTGCAAGAGGAGCCATCAAGATAGGATAAGATAGACATAGAGAAGCAATTATTGATTGGACTGTAACTGCTTAACCACGGTTCTTTGACATCTGTTTTTGGCGGATGAGCGCAGCGGTCGCCTCTCGCGGGCAAAGCGAGTATCCCCGGCGCTTTGATCGCAAAAAGGCGGGAGATGATTAACCCGGAGATCGAGCGAGCGGCGGGATGAAGAGAATGAAGGTCAGCAAGCTGCCGCAGTGGCGGCAAGTAGGCGGGAGGTGCGCAAGCGCAGGCGACTGATCGGCAGGCTGCGGGAGGGCGATCTCAGAGATTGACGAGATCATCTTTCGGATAGTCAGGATGGAGACGGAGCAGCTTTTACTGAGGAAGCCGTAATGGCGGATTTTCATGAAGCCGGTTGGGAGCACGTGCTGCAGGAAGCGGCGGATGAATTCGAGGGCATCGAGGGTGGTGGTTCTAAGCCGTCGGCTATTGGCTTTGCGGTAGCGGAAGGTGACCTGGTGGTTTTCGAACGTTGAGGACGCGGTGGTTTGAGATCGCAATGCGGAAGACATAGGGAGCCAGGTATTTCAGAGAGCAGGCGCCACTGCCGACGGCCTGGCAGTTGACGTTGAACTCGGTGCTCCAGACGGTGGGATTGACCTTTTGCAGCAGACCGGCGATGCGGAAGGCCTTTTTCAAGAGGAGGCGGAACATTCGGGAGGCGGCTTTGACGTGGACAAAGAAGTGGGTATTTGAGGCCATCCAGCGGGAGCGATCTTTTGAGAGTCCGCCGCCAGGGGGGGCAATGGGGAAGTCTATGCTATTAAGCTTTGCAAGGTGTAAGGGGTATGTAACGAGAGTAAAATGCCACGAAAAGCAAGATTAGACGCGCCTGGAGCGTTGCATCATCTGATCATCAGGGGGATCGAGCATCGGAAGATATTTCGATCCGATTATGACCGGTGGAATCTTGTCGGAAGGTTGGCGGAATTGATTCCGGAAACGAACACCGGTTGCTTCGCGTGGGCCTTTCTATACAATTATGCCCATTTCTTGTTGAGGACGGGCACGGCGCCGGTTTCTGTGTTCATGAACCGTTTGCTCACCGGATACGCGGGATGGTTCAACAAGAAATACCGGAGGCATGGTCAACTTTTTCAGAATCGGTATAAATCGTTCCTATGCCAGTATGGCAATTGGGGGCGTTCCTCGGATTTACGGTTTACAAAACGAATCAGCGATGAGAGGAAGGAAAATAGTTGTGGAGCACGGATCGAATCTTTTAGAAGAAGACAAATTTGAGAACCCAAGGAACGTCCTTTAGTACTCTCCTGCCAACGTTATATAAAAGTGAGAGATTCTAAATGAGCGAATGGAAGTTACCTGAGTCCTATGTCTTTAATGGACGCACTGTAAGATATGGGGTGAGTGGTGAGGGCCCTCCGGTGATCGTTGTCCAAGGTACACCATGGTCTTCATTCAACTTACGCCATCTTATTAAATGCTTATCAAAAGACTTCGCCGTATATTATTACGACCTTATTGGCTACGGTCATTCGGATAAATCGGCTGACGATGTTTCGCTAGGTATTCAAAATCAGGTGTTGGATCGGCTTTTTGATCACTGGGGGATAGAGAAACCTGCCATCATCGGCCACGATTTTGGGGGTACGACGGTTCTTCGGACGCATCTTATCAACAAACGAGATTTCGACAAAATCGTACTTATTGATCCGATGGCGATTTCGCCGTGGGGGTCACCTTTTTTTATGCATGTCAAGGCCTATGAGACTGCTTTTGCAGGAGTCCCAGACTACATCCATGAAGCAATTGTTCGCGCTTACGTCAAAACAGCTGCCTTCAAACCCATTGACGATGCGATACTCAAAATGATTGTGCGTCCATGGACGGGGCCTGACGGTAAGGCGGCTTTTTACCGGCAAATTGCGCAGGCAAATTCAGGTTACACGGATGAAGTGCAACCCTTGTATGCCAGGATCTCAAGACCTGTTTTGATCCTTTGGGGACGAGAGGATGCATGGATACCGTTGGAACGCGGCAAAATTTTGCACGGTATGATTCCAGGCTCAATATTACATGTAATTCAAGATGCCGGACATTTAGTAATAGAAGAACAACCAGATCAGCTTACTGAAAAGATTCTTCCTTTTCTTCGGAATAAAGGCATCACATAACAAAGCGAATGCAGCTGAACAAAAGCCGCGCGGCTGATTAAAAATGTTAGGCAGCAAGAGAGACGCAAGCGATGACTGGCGTTCGGGACCAGTAGGCGGCCGGATCAAGCTACGAGGAATTCATGGGCCGATGGAGCCGCCGCCTCGCGCCTGAATTCGTCTCCTGGTTGCGCATCCCTATCGGTGTTCGCTGGTTGGATTTCGGTTGTGGCACGGGATTATGGGGTCTATTTTTAATGCTTTAATTGTTTAATTGGTTCTGGTAATATTCCTGCATGCCTCGCGGAGCCCGCATAGATGCTGCCGGAGCGTTGCAGCATATTATCTGCCGCGGGATTCTACGCTGCCGGATTTATCAAGATGACTCAAACCGGCAGGATTTTCTCAGCCGACTCGGTCACATTCTCAGAGAGACACCGACCCCCTGTTACGCCAGGGCACTCATGCCGAACCATTTCCATGGGAATGAGTGGTGCTCAAGCGGCGCGCTGATTGGGCATCGGCCAACCGGCAGTCCAGCGGTCGGTCCTTCGCTGGGGCAAAATTGTGCGAGAGCTGAATCGGGTGCTTTGTTCCCTAACAAAGCATTAAAAAAGACCGTCCCAATTACCCCCTCAGGTTACCCAACCCCCTCCCCGAGGGTATCTCGAGTCTCATGAAGTGCCATTCGAGCAGTTTGAAGGGTTTTCGCAAGAGATATCGACACAACAGATTCGCAGCTTATTTTAAGGATGCGTAAGATGAAATGCATAGTTATGCCCTTGCTCTTGTTCTCGACTTTTTGGCAGTTGCCTGAACCCGAGCTATGGAACAATCCATCACTCTATCAGGATTAAATGTAACCGTGTGGTCGCAGAAGCACGCTAAGACCATCAAACAGCCTGTGATTATTTTTTCACATGGGTTCCACGGATGGAAGACCCAGTCTCGTTTTCTGATGAATGTTTTTGCTTCAGCCGGGTACATCGTGTTTGCCCCCAATCACCGAGATGCCATTTGCAATAATGGTCAGCTGAATTTGTTCGGTAAAGCGCAGACACCCTTTCGCCATCCGGATGACTGGAGCGAAAGCACTTTTCGCGACCGCGCCGGTGATATCCGGCATTTGATTGATGCCCTCCAGGTGGATGAGGATTTCAAGACTCGCTTGGATTGGAGCCGGTTAGGCCTCGCAGGACATTCACTGGGAGGATATACGGTACTCGGATTGGCCGGAGCCTGGTCCAGTTGGAAGCTCAATGGGATCAAAGCCGTGCTCGCACTCTCTCCGTATAGCCACCCATTTATTGCACACAAAACGTTTGGGGGCCTATCAGCGCCGGTGATGTTCCAAGGCGGAACATGGGATTTTGGGCTCACGCCTTCAATGCACAAACCTTCCGGCAGCTATGACCAATCTCCAAAACCCAAGTACATTGTCGAGTTTGCCCGAGCATTTCATTTCGCCTGGGCGGATTTAGGGGTTGTAGCGCATGACGCTATTGCATATTACAGCTTGGCCTTCATGGACCACTATGTTAAGGGCGAGCCGGATGAAAAACGCCTCACCAAAGTGCTGCCAGGAGTTGCCCTTTACCGTTATTCCGCTGAGTTCGGGAGTAGTGCGGAGGCATTGGGTCGGAAACAGCGCAGCAACCTCCCCGATGCTTCGAGGGTAGAATAGACTCGATAATTTGGCGTACAACGGTAACCTCATGGCCGGCCCGCAACAGGCTTCCCGCCATGCCGGTCCACATGCGCCCGAGCCCGATGAATCCCACTCTCTCCTTATCCTTAGGATTTGACGAAATCCCAAGGGTTCGAGGAAAATCTTTCTGTTTTCCAACAATCTTGGATCAGTTTGCGATCCTGGCCCGCAACCTATTGGATACTAGAAAATTTTGCACCTTTGATCAGCCTTTCAACGGTCTCAAAACCAGCCGCGAAACGACACCGCTACTCCAGCCTCAAAGCCTTTTTCAACATCCTTTTGAATGCAATCCGATTGAATGCAATGAGACTGAGCAGGGCGGTCGAGGTCAAGGAGCAGCGGCAACGCGACCTCGTCGGCCGCAATCCACGACATGGTTGACAGCCTGCCTTCCATCCATAGATTTCATGAACGGGCAGCAACAAAAAAAAGGGTCATAAAAATGGACATGAAACGAAACGGCTCACAGCCTCCCGGCAAAGGACCGGCCGAGTATTTTACCGGGGCAGTACGGATAGACCCCCTGTTTCAGGCAAACAATCCGGCACGCGCGCTCGGGGCCAGTGTCACTTTCGAGCCCGGTGCCCGCGCGGCATGGCATACACATCCGCTCGGCCAGACATTGATCGTCACGTACGGCTGCGGGTGGGTGCAGCGCTGGGGCGGGCCAATCGAGGAAATCCGGCCAGGTGACGTGATTTGTATCGCACCGAGTGAAAAACATTGGCATGGTGCCACGGCGACCACGGCCATGACTCATATCGCCATTCAGGAACAGCTCGACGGAAAAGCCGTTGAGTGGATGGAAAAGGTCAGCGACGAACAATACCATGCCTGATTCAACACCGGAAAGAAACCAAAATGGAGGATAAGCCATGTACAACGCGAAAGCTTAGCTTATGATAAACTGCTCAAGTCCGATGTGAAGTACCGCTTCTCCATCGATATGGATTCTCTTAAGTCTGAATCACTCGCATGACACCCGAGGAGGGGAAACAATGCAAAAGCGCAGACTTGGAAAAAACAATCTTGAGGTTTCGCCGGTCGGGCTCGGCTGCATGGGAATGAGTTTTGGCTACGGTCCGGCCGCAAACAAGCAGGAGATGATCTCACTGATCCGGGCGGCCGTCGAACGCGGTATCACCTTCTTCGACACCGCCGAAGTCTACGGCCCGTTCACGAACGAAGAACTCGTCGGCGAAGCCCTGTCTCCGTTCCGTGGGCAAGTGGTGATAGCCACCAAGTTCGGGTTTAAACCTGACCCGAAGGGGGGCCCGCAGTGGGTTGGCCTGGACAGTCGGCCGGAGCACATTAAGAGTGTTGCGGAGGGATCGCTCAAGCGACTCAAAGTCGACACCATTGATTTGTTCTACCAACACCGTGTTGACCCGGACGTGCCGATCGAGGACGTGGCGGGGGCGGTGAAGGACCTGATTCAAGAAGGCAAGGTGAAGCACTTCGGTCTTTCTGAGGCTGGAGCAAAAACGATCCGTCGCGCACACGCTGTTCAGCCGGTCACTGCGGTTCAGAGCGAATATTCGCTGTGGTGGAGACGCCCTGAAGCGGAAGTATTGCCCACGCTCGAGGAACTCGGGATAGGTTTCGTTCCTTACAGCCCGCTGGGCAGAGGCTTCCTTACAGGGAAGATCCACGAAAACACCACGTTCGACCGTTCCGACATCCGTAACATTGTCCCACGCTTTACGCCGGAGGCTAGAAAAGCAAATCAGGCCCTGGTTGAGCTGCTTCGCAAGATCGCAGAAAGGAAGAAGGCTGCGCTTGCTCAGATCGCACTCGCCTGGCTGCTTGCCCAGAAGCCGTGGATTGTTCCAATCCCAGGCACCCGGAAGCTGGAGCGCCTGAACGAAAATATCGGAGCAGTATCCATCACGCTTAGCTCCGACGATCTTCGAGAGATCGATGGCGCCGTCTCAAGGATCAAGGTGCACGGAGCTCGGTACCCGGAAAACCTGGAGCAAATGACCAATCGCTGAGTGGCTGGTAAGACCAGCGGGAGTCAAGATTATGAGCAATAACATCGAAGGGAAAGTCGCCGGCATCAGGGGCGCGAGCAGCGGTCTGGGCGAGGCAACCGCACGGCTTCTCTCCGTACAGGGCGCAGTCGTCGTATTGGGTGCACGGCGGGTCGATCGCTCGCCTCAAGTCATTGGCAGACGCGCTGACCGCCAGTGGCGGCAAGGCACTTGCCATAGCTACGGACGTCACCCACTGCGACCAGGTTACAAGATTGGTCGTCGCAGCCGTGCAGACGTTCGGGCGAGTCGATGTCATGATCAACAACGCAGAGCGTGAATGGGGACATCCTATTGTTAATGCTTTAATTGTTTAATTGGTTCTGGTAATATCCCCGCATGCTTCGCAGAGCCCGCGTAGATGCCACCGGAGCGTTGCATCATATTATCTGCCGTGGGATTCAACGCTGCCGGATTTATCAAGATGACTTTAGGCGGGGGGTTAGATCCGATGCTGCGGGGGTGGCAGGCGGTCAAGGAACTGGGAATGAGTGGTGCGCAGGCGGCGCGCTGGTTGGGCATCGGATAGCCGGCAGTCCAGCGGTCGGTTCTTCGCGGGAGCAAAATTGTGCGAGAGCTGAATCCGGTGCTTTCCCCCTGACAAAGCATTAAAAAAAGACCAAAGTACCGTCTTGACAATGAATTCGGCGGCGACGATTTTGGGTGGTGGGATGAGGATTAGGATGAGGTGAAAGACGACGTGAATCTCGACAGTGTTATAGGGAAGCGCGACGGCGCGCCCACTGAAAAGGAGCAGCTTTTCGAGGTTGCCGTTTTCCTGTTTCTGATCGTGCCGTCCATGATCCTGTCTTTCTTTGCGGTCAAGCAGGGGAGCATGAGTTTTCTGCTCGTGGCAGCCGCCACCATGGGAAGAGACCTTGCGCTCGTCACCCTTGTCCTTTTCTTTCTCTGGCACAACGGTGAATCTGTGGACAAAATCGGATGGGCTTCGAAAAACACCGGCAAAGAGATCGCCTTGGGCGTCGGCCTGTTCATCCCCTTCTTGTTTGGCAACAACCTGTTGGGCCGGGGCCTGCATGCGATCGGCTTCTCATCTCCGTCCACGCCATTGCCTTCCTTCCTGACGGCAAAGGATGTGCCGCAGTTCCTGATTGCCGGGCTCTTGGTCGTGGTCGTTGCCCTGGCCGAGGAAACCATCTTCCGCGGGTACCTCATCCTGCGCCTAAGAGCCGTCACGGGAAGTCCCTTTGCTGCGGTGCTCCTTTCGGCCGCAATCTTTTCGCTCGGGCATGGTTACGAGGGATCGGCGGGAGTCATCACCGTCGGCGCGATGGGGCTGGTCTTTGCCTTGGTCTACCTGTGGCGGCGGAGCTTGGTCGCTCCCATCGTGATGCACTTTCTCCAAGACTTCGTTGGCATTGTCCTTCTCCCCTTGTTTGTGAAAGGGTGAGCCGGCTGGGAGACGGGCCCTGCCCCCTGTCTGCGTCGCACTACACGATCACTCTTCGTTTTCTGTTTTGAGAGGAACTCCCATGGCCTTAGGAACTGTATGGGTCTATTTTTAATTCTTTATTTGTTTAATTGGTTCTGGTAATCCCCGAATGCCTCGCAGAGCCCGCATAGATGCCGCCGGAGCGTTGCAGCATATTATCTGCCGTGGGGTTGAACGCTGCCGGATTTATCAAGATGACTCGGACCGGCAGGATTTTCTCAGCTGGCTTGGTCCCATTCTCAGACAGACACGGACCCGTTGTTACGCCTGGGCACTCATGCCGAACCATTTCCATGAGACGCTGCTTGGATGTTAACGGCGGAGAAAAACAATGCTGTTTCCAACGGTACAAAAGCATACCAGTGTCGCCGGTCTACCAACCGGCATTTCTGAATCTTCTTCCCCTGTTTTCCTGAAAGGGTGTTCACTGCCTGACAGGTGTAAAAATGCCGATCTTGCAGGCGCTGTAGGCGAAGGCTGATCGATTTAGAAACCCAAAGCCAGATTCTCTATCGACGAAAACATAGTTCTGACACTTTGCCACATTTTTCTATCCTGCCCATTACGAGCCCGATGAAGCTCCCAGTTGAAGTGTTTTCCGAATCAATATTCGGTATGGTTTTAAACCGGCGGTAACAGCTTGGATAAGATCAATCATGAAACCATACCATTTTAGCTTGCTCGAACAGAATCAAGCCTTAATTTGATTCCGGTAAGTTGCCGGATCCGCCCACGAACTTTTCATGGTTCCCCGTTTGCGGAGCGGAAAAAGAAGCGAGACGCCCGGTTCTGCGGCCGCGCAATAATGCCGTGCCGCTTCCCCCAGGGGTGCATGGACATGTGGAAGGGTCGGAGACACTGGCTCATCATCGATACCATCCTGCTCGGCGTGGTGGGCGCCCTCAGCGCCCAAGTGTTTACGCTGATGCTGAAAGGGGCGGAAACCCTCTTCCTGAAACAGCTGGCCGGATATTCCCCGCCGGGTCTGCCGCTGGAAGGCGGGGTGCTCAAACAGGTCATCGGCGTCCATGGCTTGTGGCTGATCCCCTTGGCCACGACTCTGGGCGGCCTTGTCTCGGGTGTACTGGTTTACAGTCTGGCCCCGGAAGCGGAGGGGCACGGCACGGACACGGCCGTCAAAGCCTTTCACCGCGCCGCCGGCTTCATCCGAGCGCGGGTGGCCCCCCTCAAGGCCGTAGCTTCGGCCATCACCATCGGCTCCGGCGGGGCCGCCGGCAGGGAAGGTCCGACCGCTCTAATGAGCGCGGGGATCGGGGCAATCTATGCGACCTTGGGCAAGCGTTCGGACGAAGACCGGCGGCTCCTGGTGCTAGTCGGCATGGCCGCCGGACTCGCCGCGATTTTCCGCTCGCCCATCGGGACTGCCATCTTTGCCATCGAAGTGTTGTACGCCGATATGGAATTCGAAGCGGCGGCGCTGCTCTACACCATGCTGGGATCTCTGGTGGCCTATGTCATTAACGGCTGGTTTGTGGGATGGCAACCCCTGTTCCAGGTACCCGCGGGACTGAGCGTCCCGAAATTCGCGGATTACATCTTTTACGCAGTGCTGGGGGTGGGCAGCGGGGTGGTGGCAACCCTTCTGCCGGCGGTCTTCTACGGCCTGCGGGACCTGTTTCATAAAATACCTCTCCCACCGCATATCAAGCCGGCCATTGGAGGTTTTCTGGTGGGGGTGATGGCCCTCGTCCTGCCCCAAGTGCTGGGGGGCGGTTACGGTTGGATTCAGGAGGCGATGAATGGGCGCTTGTCAGCGATGCTGCTGCTGGCCCTGATCTTTGCCAAAATGCTGGCTTTTGCGCTGAGCGTCTCATCCGGCGGCTCGGGCGGCGTCTTCGCACCCAGTCTGTTCGTGGGGGCAATGGCCGGCGGTTTCATGGCCGAGCTTTTTCATCAGCCGCCGGCCGCGTTCGTGGTCGTCGGCATGGCGGCTGTTTTCGGCGGTGCCGCGCGCGTGCCGATCGCCACCCTGTTGATGGTGACCGAGATGACCGGAGGCTATCTATTGCTCGTCCCCGCCGCGCTGGCCGTGATGCTGAGCTATCTTGTGCAAACGATCCTTTCCGCTCCCCTCAAGTACCGGAGCCTGTACGAAGCGCAGATGCCTTCCCGAGCCGAATCGCCTGCCCATGAAATGGAAAACGTTTGCATAGCGCTGGACCAGATGTGCAAACCGTGGGTTTGCGAACCCAACCGGGTCTGTCACCTAGACCTTATGACGCTGTTGAAATCGGGGGCTGCCTTGAACCTGTCGGATGAAAAGAGGTTGACCATCGGCATCCTTCGGCCCGAAAGCCCCTGGGTCGGCAAACCGGCCCAAGCGAGTTCGTGGGAAGAGCTGGGCGGCGAATTCGAACTGATCGCCATTCTGCGGGCAGGAAAGATTCTTTTGCCCCATCCCAATACCCTGCTTCAAGCGGAGGACCGGCTGCTCGCGATCACCTCGCACGCTTCAGCAAAGCAATTTGAGCGCCACCTGTCCCCCCTGTCGTCCCCCTAGAGCAGGCGAGGCCCCCTTGCAGAGGTTGGAGAGCGAAGGGCCTGGGTTCTAATCCAAGCCCCCGAGCGCAAATCCAACGGCAGGTAACAGTTTAGCCCTCATTGAAGTCCCGATTATCAAGGCATCAGGTGTATGGTCGCGGACATCCTATATTTAATTCTTTATTTGTTTAATTGGTTCTGGTAATCCCCGAATGCCTCACAGAGCCCGCATAGATGCCGCCGGAGCGTTGCAGCATATTATCTGCCGTGGGGTTGAACGCTGCCGGATTTATCAAGATGACTCGGACCGGCAGGATTTTCTCAGCCGGCTCGGTCCCATTCTCAGAGAGACCCGGACCCCCTGTTACGCCTGGGCACTCATGCCGAACCATTTCCATGGGAATGAGTGGTGCGCAGGCGGCGCGATAGTTGGGCATCGGCCAGCCGGCAGTCCAGCAGTCGGCTCTTCGCGGGGGCAAAATTGTGCGAGAGCTGAATCTGGTTCTTTCCCCCTAACAAAGCATTAAAAATAGACCGTTACTTCCAACAAGCGGGATTGAGCTGAAAGGAATAAGCGGGCGGTTCGCGTAGAGTTCTCAGGTTCGCATGGTACGGTAGCCTGCAGCTCATCCCGGCGCGTTATAACCCCCCCCGGCAAACCATATAATAGATTTATCTATCCGTCCTCTTTATCGGCCTCAAATTTGGCTCTTCAAACATAACGCTTGACGTTAATATCGGGATGCGTTAATATGCCATCATGATCATGACTTTCCGTGATAAAGAAACTGAGAAAATATTCAACAGACTTCTTTCCACAAAATTACATAGAGATATTCAGTATGTTGCACGAAGAAAATTGGTTATTTTGGATGCAGCTACTGAATTAAATGCCTTGCGCGTCCCACCTGGTAACAGATTGGAATCTTTAAGAGGTAACCGGAAAGGACAACATAGCATCCGCATCAATGATCAGTGGCGAATATGTTTCAAGTGGAAAGCCGGTGGTGCTTACGACGTTGAAATTATCGATTATCATTAGGGGGTAACGGTGAAAAATAAAGAACTTCTTCCCATTCACCCAGGAGAGATCCTCCTTGAGGAATTTTTGAAACCAATGGGCATCAGTCAATATCGACTTGCTAAAGACATAAGTGTACCTCCAAGGCGAATTAATGAAATTGTTCATGGAAAGCGTTCGATTTCAGCTGATACGGCTCTGCGTTTGGGCAGGTTTTTCGGAATATCACCCCAGTTCTGGTTGAATCTTCAAAACCGCTTTGATCTTGAAATAACAGAGGACCTGCTGGCTGACCGCCTGCAGAAAGAGGTACAGGTACTAAGTTCGAATGCAGCTTAGACCATGAAGGAACTGGCATTGAGTGGTGCGCAGGTGGCGCGCTGGTTGGGCATAGGCCAGCCGGCAGTCCAGCGGTCGGTTCTTCGCGGGGGGAAGATTGTGCGAGAGCTGAATCTGGTGCTTTCCCCCCCACAAAGCATTAAAAAAAGACCCCAAGTACCCCAAGTACTGCTGCAAGTACTGTCCGGTCGGCAAGCCAGGGCTTTTGCGGCGCCGGTCGGGATCCAAAACGCCCCGGGCGGCAGAAAAAGGGGAAGGGTCAGCAGCGGTTGAGCTCGGTCTTGATGGCGACCGCCAGGTTCTTGACCGTGTAGGGTTTGCGCAGGTAGGTACCGGCTCCCAGGTCCTGCGCGGTTTGAACCCGTTCGGTTTCCGCGTAGCCGCTGGTGATGATG
Organism: uncultured delta proteobacterium; assembly: GCA_963785045.1. Lineage (GTDB taxonomy): Bacteria > Desulfobacterota > Desulfobacteria > Desulfobacterales > SpSt-501 > SpSt-501. Next base: position 16,340 of record CAWAUC010000013.1, read on the forward strand.
GCCTTCTGGTGGGAGTTCAGCTGCCTCGCGCAGCGGAAGGTTTCCAGACCGTCGATGCCCGGGTCCATGATCATGTCAAGGACCAAGAGGTCCATTTTTTGGTGCTTCAGCAGTTCGACCGCCTCCTCGCCGCTGGCGGCGAAGACCGCGGCATAGCCGAGCTGGTTCAAGATCTTGGCGGCAATCTCACGCTGGTCTTTCAGGTCGTCCACCACCAGCACCTTTTCGCCGCACCCCCGGTAGCTCATCAGGGGCTCGGCCGGACAGCCCGACGGGGCGCATTCGCGGGTGGCAGGCAGGAAGACGGCCACCTTGGTACCGCGCCCCTCGGCGCTTTGCACGTCGATCCCCCCGTGGTGGTCCTGCACCGTTCCCCAGACCACCGCCATGCCCAGCCCGGTTCCGCTGCGCCCCATTTTTTTCTTGGTGAAGAAGGGCTCAAAGATCCGCTGCAGATCTTCGGGGGAGATCCCCACCCCGGAGTCCGTCACCTCCAGTAGGGCATACTCTCCTTCCTCGAGCGCCTGGCCACCCATCCGGCCACGCTCAAGATAGCGGTTCTCGGTAATGATGCTGAGGGTTCCGCCCTCGGGCATGGCTTCGGCCGCGTTGGACACGAGATTCATGACGGTTTTGGAAAGATGAATGGGGGAGCCCTTTATGGGAAGCAGGTCCGCAGCCAGCCGTGTCTCGACAGCTACCCCGGGATGGAACGTGCGCAGCCGCTGGTGCTCGGGGCTCAGCAGGTAGGCGGTGATGAGCTCGTTCAGGTTCACCACCTCCGAGGCCGGTACCCCGCGGCGGGCGAGGGTGAGCAGATCCTGGACGATAGCCGCGGCTTTCTTGCCGGATTCCTGGATCACCTCGATCGGCTGGCGTAGCGGGCTTGTCGGCGGAAGGTCCATCAGCAGCAGATCCGGATAGCTGACGATGCCCGAAAGCACATTGTTCAGATCGTGAGCCACCCCGCCGGCAAGCGTACCGAGGGCCTCCATTTTCTTGGACCGCGCGAGACTCTCACGCAGCTCCGCCTTTTCCCTCTCGGCCCGGATCCGCTCGGTGATGTCGCGGGCCACCCCCAGCACGCCGAGGGGACTGCCGGCTTCGTCCAGCAGGAAGGAAGCGGTGACCTCGGCCCAGACTCCGGAGCCGTTCCGGCGGAGCAGTTCGATCTCCAGGATGGTGGAGCGCTGGAAGGAGCCGGACTGCCGCCCAAGGTCGTACTGCCGTTCGAATTCCTCCAGCACGCGGCTGAGCGACTCGGGCGTCATCAGGTTTTCCAGCTTCTGGCTCTTGAATTCATCGGTTGCCCAGCCCAGAAGGCGCGTGATGGTCGGGCTGATATAGGTGAACCGCAGCTCCATATCGGTGGTCCAGATCACGTCCTGGATGTTCTCGGCAAGCAGCCGGTAGGTGCGCTCGCTCTGCCGGAGGTCTTTTTCCGATTGGAGCCGCACGAGGATTTCCTCATTGAGCCGCTCCTTGGTTATGATCAACGCCTCGCGCTCCTCCCGCAGGGCGGCTGTTGCGGCCTCCGTCTTGCGGTTCAGAGACTGCAGGCCGTTCACCAGGACGGCAACCGAGACCGCCGCGACGGCGTTCAGAAAGATGAAATTGGAAACGGCGCTCACGGCCCGCAGGGTGTCGACGGAAACAGCAACGCCTGCCCCGTAGCCGAAAGAGGCAAGCCACGCCAGAAGCGAAATGACCGCCATGTTCAGGAAAATAGCAACGAGCGCCGCCCTCAGCCCCAGCAAAACCCCCGCCAGTACCGCCACGAAGAAAAGCCAGGCCGGCCCACCGCTCAGAAACCCCGCCTCAACGATCACGACCACGCCCACCCCGAAAGAGGTCAGGAGCAGGACCGTGGAACGCGCGGCGAGCCCGAGTCTCGGCAGGATCAGCAGACTGAGGGAGACCAGCAGCAGGAAAACGTCAAAGATGGCCAGAGTCGCCAGGCCTTCGCGGACGGCCAGGGATACCGCCGGCAGCAGGGCCACGAGCGATAAGCACGCCCCGGCCGTCAACACCGAGAACAGGATGCGCTCGCGCCAGAAGTTCAGCCCGTCGTTGTCGGGGTCGTGATAGCGCAGGAGGTGAAAATTGTGTTTGATGGCCTCCAGCCACAGCGCATATAGGTGCTCGGTATTTTTCAGCTTGTCGAAATAAGGTGCCATAAACCTGTAGGGGCCGGGCCGGCGGAACCGATCCCAAACCGCGGAGGGTGAATGTTTGTGCTGGAAACATCGGCAGAAATGCATGTGCACTTTAATGATTCTTGCCAGCCGAATCGAATGAAAAACGTGCCTTCCGGGCCCACGGCCGGGAAGACGGGGCTCACGTCTTGATAATTGATTTTATAGTGACCCTGAGCGGAGCACCTGATATGAGCGCACCATGGCCACGCATGGCGGATCGAGTATGAGGGAGCTCTGTACCACGAAGAGTCGAGGGGCAACGAGCGGCGGGACGACTTCTTGGACAATGATGACCGCCGGATGCTTCTATCCGGCATGGCCGAAGGCGGGAAGCGCTTTTAGATGCGATGTATGGGTTTATTTTTATTGCTTTATCAGTTTAATTGGTTCTGGTAATATGCCAGCATGCTTCGCAGAGCCCGCCTATATGCCACCGGAGGGTTGCAGCATATTATCTGCCGTGGGATTCAACGCTGCCGGATTTATCAAGATGACTCTGACCGGCAGGATTTTCTCAGCCGGCTCGGCCACATTCTCCGAGAGACACGCACCCCCTGTTACGCCCGGGCTCTCATGCCGAACCATCTCAATTTTCCTGACTGGCTAAAAAGAAGGAAGTGGCTATGCAACGCGAACTGGCATCATCTAGAATCCTGCCCCTGGATATTGCACGATTTTACGCAATGGCCCTGGTCTTTTACGGTCATTTTGTCGAACGGGTAATGTATTTGCACAACCCGACCGCGGCTTTGCAGTATAAGTTCATATACTCGTTCCATATGGTGGCTTTTTTTGTGTTGGCCGGCTATGTAGCCAAAGAAAGCGACCTGCAGGTGCCGTTCAAGATTTTTTTAAAGCATCGCTTCCTGTCACGCCTGCTGCCCTTCATCTTTTTCACACTCCTGTTTATGATTCCGCCGACATTCGTTTCGGGTGAATTTTACGGCTTGCCGCTGCCCAGCGTGCAGGGGTATACCACGGGCCTGGTGGACACAGCTTTCGGGTTGCCTTTGTTTTGTGTTCCGTCCTGGTTTCTGATGATGATCTTTTCGGTCGAATTGGTGAATTATGCCGCCTTTCGTTATTTGAAATCCGATGCCAAAATTCTGACCGGCGCCGCGCTTTTTTATGTCGCAGGCTATATCCTGAATTGGCAGGTTCAGTTCCTGAATCCGTTAAAGGGTAGGGTCGTGGGTTGGAACTACCTTTTCATTCATGAAGCGATAACGATGTATGCCTTCTATTTGGTTGGGATTTATATGCGGCATAAGGGATTCTTCATAAACAAAGTGCCAACCAAAATATGGATGCCGGCCGTGGGGGCCACGTTTTTGCTTGTCCTGTTCACTTATAAATTGAACACTGGGCATTTCACGTTCGCTGCGTTGGACGCGGTGGTCATTATGATGGCCTCGCACGGACATTTTCTCTGGTTTCCGTTTACCGCGATCATCGGTTCGATATTGCTCCTTTTCCTTGCTAGCGCAACGCCGTCCCAAAAAACCCTTCTCTGGATGGGACGCAATACGTTGCTCCTGATGTGCCTGAACGGTATTTTTTACCACTATGTCAATCCACGGGCCGCCGTATGGATTTCCAATGCACTTTCGGTCGGCCCCTGGACGCTGACGGGCATTGCCGTTGCAGTGACCGTGGTGAGCATGGCTTTGTGCATGCCTTTGATGTATCTGTTCAATCGATATGTCCCCGAGTTGGTCGGTAACCCCTATGCCCGTAAGGCTTTGCAGCGCCGCCTGGCCGTGGGCGCAGGAGAATAAAAAAGAGAGAATGAGCGGAGGAGTCATCCATCAGGGGCTGTTTGAAAACCCTGAATCAGGCACACTTACTGCTTCCATCTGCTGCCGCGCACCGGGGATACACCGATACCGATTGTGATGAAACGGGTGCTCACCGGGTATGAGGTGCGCTTCAACCGTCGGCATCGCAGAAGCGAGCATCTTTTCCAAAACCGTTATAAGTTCATCCTCGGCCAGGAGTTTGCCTATCTGTTGGAACTAGTGCGCTACATCCATTTAAATCCGCTTCGGGCGAAGCTGGTGGTGTCGATGGCGGAGCTGGATCGTTTTGAGTTCTGCGGGCATGGGGTGATTTTAGGCAAGCATCAAAAGGAGGCAATCGGGGACATCCTCGGATTTGCGGTTTACAGAGCGAATCAGCGATGAGAGGATGGGAAATAGTTGAGAAACACGGATGCAATCTTTTATAAGAAGACAAATCCGAGAATCCGAGGATGTCCCCTCTTTTCTCCGCTGGTAATGACTCTCTTGAACTACAGGTGGAAACCGTCGGGAGGTCTGGAAAACCCAAAACGATAATCGTCACACCAGAGTTCCACCGCAAAATGCAGAACCCGGGCTCAAGGACTTTTAGATGAACTCCGCCACGTTAGGTCTAAACTATCGCCTAATTGATAGTTAGCCACGACGTTAGGGCATGAAAAATGAAACTGATGGTTGAGCACAATAAGGTCATATTCCCCGGGGGAGCGCTGGAAGCTGAATATCCAGTTCTTGAAGCATCGTACATCGGAGAGCGCGTTGTTGTGGTGTACGACTACATGGTTTTCCCAAAAGCTGACCCTGCGCGTAATCTTTTTGCGTATAGTTCGGAAGGCATTCTTCTGTGGCGTGCAGAAGACATCGGCCAAGGCGCTACTGATGCATACACCAACGTCCTTTCTGAGCAGCCGTTAAGGGTTGGTAATTTCGCTGGGTTCAGCGTGCAAATTGAGGAGACTACTGGAAGAGTCATCTCTAAGATCTTTACGAAATGAGCCCTAACAAATCATTCAACAACGACATGCTGGCTGCTACCTCGCCGAATCGGTCTTACGAGGTTCACGACATTTAATCTATTAATACCCGAATTTTGCACGCATCTCAGCGCTATGATCGGCAGGGAAAAATTTTCTTTCAACCCCGCTGATCGCGGGTGGGAACCAGCAGGCCTTCAGGCGGGCTATCGCTGGGTATCACGCAGCCCGAAGCCGTCTTCAACATATAGATTTTGCGTTCCTTTTTGATCGTGCAAGAAAATTCTTGCCTACACCGGCAGAGAAAAACGCCGAGGCCAGCAGCCGGGGCCAAGCCAAGGTTTTGTTTGGCCGCGTCGCGTGTCTAAAAAATGGAGAAAGGAAAGCATCTCCGGGGTCCTGGCATCGTGAACCGAGTACTTGACCTTGCCTCGGTTGCCATCCTTGACCACCTTGGCGGCGATAAACAGCAACTTCAGCCGGGCAATACGAACGGTGTTGGATACGATGCCCTTCATGACGCTGGCCTTTTTCGAGGCATCCGACACGCTTTTCTGTGCCACCATCTTCATGTAGTGCTTCAAGCGGTGTCAAGCCGCCTCAAATCCATCGAAAAAGGACAAAGGGTTTTGGTTTCGCTATTTTGGATGGGTAACTGTTTAACTTTTTCTGTCGGATGTTGTAGTCTTTCATCTCATGAAAGACACCGACCTACTCCAACTGGCGTTGGGGCTCAGTGCTCTCTGGCAGGTCAGCAAGGTTGTATTTGACTCTTCACAGAGTTAGTTGACCATTATGATAAATTCCCCCAAAGGCAGTTGGTTTTTGTGTTCGGCTTGCGGCCAAACGGACTGCACCGTTTACGACAACGAGCAGAAGTGCTTGGCGGCATTTGAACTTTTTCCAGCATGAGACTTTCATCACCGCTCGGGTTCCGCGCAGCGACTGCTCACAATGCGGCTCACGGCTGGTAGCTGTGCCGTGGGCTCGACCCGGCAGCGGATTCACGCTTCTATTCGAGGCGTTTGTTATGATCCTGGCTCAGCAGATGCCAATCAACGGCTTGGCTCAGCTTCGTTGGCGAGCACGATACCCGCTTGTGGCGCGTGCTCAATCACTACGTGCATTCCGCTCGGCAGGAGGTGAACTTGTTCGCTGTTGTGCGGGTAGGAGTGGATGAGACCTCCAAGAGCTACGGGCACGATTACGTTAGCTTGTTTGTGGACTTGGATGAGCGCAAGGTTATCTTCGCCACACCGGGCAAGGGTGCATTCACCCTTGAGCGCTTCAGTTAGGATCTTTCGGTTCATCACGGCGCTCCCCAGGCAGTTGCGGAAGTTTGCTGCGACATGTTCCCGGCTTTCATCAAAGGTGTGCAGCAGCAGCTTCCCAATGCTCAGTTCACCTTCGACAAGTTTCACGTCATGAAGATCATCAACGAGGCTGTGGACGAAGTCGACAGCTAAGAACAAACGCTACGCTCTGAGCTCAAATACAGTCGCTACGTATGGCTGAAAGATCCGCAGAACCTGAAAGCCTCTCAGAGCCGGCAGCTTGAAGGCTTGGACGTCAAAAGGCTGAATCTGAAAACCGTTCGGGCCTATCACATCCGCCTGAACTTTCAAGAGCTGTGGCAACAGTATCCCGAACAGGCCGAAGCTTTTTTAAAGAAATGGTATTTCTGGGCTACTCACAGCCGTCTGCAACCCACCAGCGAGGACGCTCACACGATCAAGCGCCATTGGCAGGGAATCCTACGCTGGTTCACCTCCCAGATCACCAACGGCATCTTGGAAGGAATCAACAGCGTGGTGCAAGCAGCCAAGGCGCGAGCTGAGTGGGTACCGCTCTACGCGCAACTTCATCACCATGATCTATCTGCTGGCCGGAAAGCTTAAATTTGACTTACCCACTTAAAATAGCGAAGAACCGGGTTTCTTTTATAGTTGAGATTTAAGTTTTTCTTTGTCTGTAAAACAATCCAGGCGTTTAATTTCCAAACCTTTATCCAATAAAACCACCGATGGCGCTTTTTCAATTTTGTATTTATGAGCGAGGTTCCTTTTTGTGGCCATATCCACTCATAATTTTGTATCTTTCCGAGATTTCTTGGTTTACATCTTCCAGGAGCGTGCTGAATTCTAGGCTCTCATTATTCAATGCATCGAAGAAAAGGAGCAAAACCTTTTTTTCGCCCTGCAAAACCTCGTATTAAAGGCAACCTGTTCATCGATATATCGCTCGGCGACAACCGCCGCCGTGGCCCCGTCACCTGCCGCCGTAACCACTTGCCGTAAATATTTAACCCGGTTGTCCCCTGCGGCATAAACACCTTCCAGATTGGTTTCCATCAGTTCATTGGTTTCAATATAACCTCTGATTGTCCATCTTTAAACCGCTTCTTTTAAGAAGCGGGTAGAGGGAACCATCCCCACAAAGAAGAACACGCCCTGGCAGTAAGCGGTGGATTTACCGGTCTTCAAGTTCTTTATTCTTACCGCCTTGACGGTTTCTTCTCCCACGACCTCTTCTATCGTGGAGTTCCAGACGAATTTCATTTTTTCATGTCTGTAATGCACGTTCCCTGCTTACTTTATTGCAATCCAGAATACCTTCATTGTGAAGAACAATTACCGTGACTTGGCGGGCAAATTTGGCAATAACCATGCCTTCTTCAATGGCCTGGTCGCCACTTCCAACGACGACGACATCTTCCCCTTCAAAGAATTCAGCGTCACAGGTCGCGCAGTAGGAAACTCCGCTGCCCCGGAGTTCTTTTTCGCCCGGGATATTCAGAACCCTTGGTTCACTGCCGGCAGCAATAATTACCGCCCTGGCAAAGAATTCTCTTTTCTTTTTCGTGGTGAGTTTTTTAATTTCTTGAGCAAAATCCGTACTGACAACTTCATCTTTTAAAAACTGTCCCCCAAAGCTTTCAGCATGGCTTATAAAGGCGCGCATGAGTTCAGGACCGCTCACCCGGCTATACCCGGGATAATTAACCAGCTCTTGCGTGGTATCAACCATCCCCCCAAACGTTCCTTTGTTAATAACCAGGGTCTTGAGTTTTGCCCTGCCGCCATAAATTGCAGCAGCAAGGCCGGCAGGCCCCCCACCTATGATTATCAAATCATAAGAATTATCCTTTTCTCCACTCCAAGCCTACCCATTTTGATTACGCTTCCAGCACACTGGCGATTTTGTCCTTAATTTCGTCATCATCTACATTTCCCACCTGTTTTCCGCGAAAGTCTCCGTCATTAAAGTAGAGAATTTGCGGAACACCTTTTAAGGAAAACCTCTGTTGCAGTTTTGGATCTTCTTCCACATCCACGTAATAAAAGCCAAATTTTGCCTTGATACTTGGGTTGTAATTCTTCTAAAACGGGAACGACCTGTTTACATACATGACAGCTCTTTCGGGAGAAAATGACCAAACACGGTTCACCGTTATCGTAGATTACTTCTTCAAAAGAATTTTGTTTTGAGCTTTTCTAATCGACATTGTTCACTCTTCCTGTGATTATTTGGTGTCTGTACTGAGTTGCCTCAGACTTGTCACCTAGCTCTTAGATCCCGGCACCAGGCACACAGCTGAGAGAAAAGCGTGACCAGAAAACGAAGGGACTTGTCGGCCAGGAGGGTTTGCGTGTAATTGACTCGACAATCCCTATCGTTAATTAATTATTCCTTGATAATTTGATATACCGGCGCTCCTTCACACTGGGCTGGCATCCTGACACCGGTAATTGATGCAATCGTGGGGGCGACATCCACCTCTCTGATGACGCGCTCCGTTACGTAATTTTCTTTGATACCAGGGCCGGCAGCCACAAAAATGGGGGAAACTGAAGTATCGGCGTATCCACATTGCGTGGAAAGCGAGTCGGCGTGTATTTTATTAAAGCCCTCTTCGGTGAAATAGATTATATCGCCACACTCAGGTCCGCTCATCCCAAGAACCACAGCATCTTTATTGCGCATGGCTATGGAGATTACCCGGCGACCGTTTTGGGATCCCGGTAGTTATACAAGTCGGAAATAATCTGCATCTCCAACTCATACTTGTCTTTTAGATCGACAATACCGTGTGGATTCCGTCCCTTCAGGTTGACATAGATATGATCCCCGCGGACAGCAACCGCCCTGGTTTTGGCCCAATCTATTTCTTTAGTATCTTTGCCGTCTTTATCCTTGACCATGACGGTATATCCCAATTGAGCCAGCACCGGGACATTAACCCCGTGAATCTCTCCGAGGATGACGCCATGGTATTCTTGGGTAATAAGGCCGTGGTCCGAAGTGATGATAATGGTCCAGCCTTTATCCAGGTAGGGCAGGAATTTTTTTAGATACCGGTCCGTTTGACGGTAAACTTCTTCCTGGAAGCCCTGGTATTCGTTTTCGTCGTTTTCCTTCCACTGCTCTTGATTACAGGCGTAATGCCAGTAATAATGCCCCACGCCATCGAGATTGTGCAGGTGAGAGAAAATGATGTCATAATCATTTTTCTCCATGAAATATGTCAGGCATTTTGCCTGCCAGTCGCAATAATGGTCCCATGAGGGGATCATGGTTTCGCGCACCAAGGTCGCATTTGAACCGTTGACCCGGAAGTTCACCGGAACGTTGCCGATTTCCTCCACAACCTCTTTATACAGGCTCTTGGGATGGAAATAATCATCACGGCCGACCTGCGAGGCGTTGTTGATAATTATATTGAACTTAGAACCGTCTTCGGCCAACTCCAGCAACTGGTAATTACGGTTGCAGGGTACGTTATTGCCTTCATTATCCTTTACGGTATCACTGACATCGAACCGAATTTCGCCTCGTTGCAAGGTAAGATACGGGGCAGTCTCCTTTTTTGATTTATAGAGCTGCACCGTGTCATATATGCCTTTTTCGTTTTTCAGGATCAGGCCCGGACGCCGCTCCAACCCACTGGAAACAATGAATATAAATTCCTTGGCCCCTCCGGAGGCTGCCTGAGACCAGCCGCTGGCCGGCTTGATCGCCGCCTTGCATGGTATCGCAGATCATATTGCCCAGGGCTTCAATTTCACACTCATCATCCTCCATGATGTGAAAGGAGAAGCCGGTGGACTTATCTGCCGGCTGCAATCGCTTTGCGGAAAACCGACGTTTCCGCATCGCTGCCGCTGCTTCCATCAATTCTTCAGCATTATCGATGATGCACCCTTGTCCCGGCGCACGAGGGAGGTATTCGGCAGATATTCGCTGGCGAAATTTTCTCCGAGCCGGTTACCACTTTTAGAATATCGAGAAACGGGATGCCGTTGTTTATACCTGAGGGCTGCGTACCGTCGACGACATGGAGATTGGGATTGTCGGAGGTCGGCGGCCACGAGGATCCGGGCCAATGCCAGACGAAGGTTTTTTTATTGGCTTCTTCGGCAAAGACATTCCATAACGGTTCGGCTTTGCATTTCCGGGAATCCAGATTATAGTAAAGCGTATCTAGGTTGACCGGGTCCGAAGCAAAGAAACAGGTGATACCGTGCGTTCCGGGATAGGCGCCTGTTGCCAATGTCGTCCACATCGGGGGTGTAACGGTTGGAACGCCTCCCAACATGACCAGATCTTCTCTGGCCGCGCCTCTGACGGTAAATTCTTTCAGTGCGGGCATATCCCCTCTATCCATCAATTTTTTAGCCAGCTTAGGGTCAAATCCGTCGACCCCAAGAACAATTACTTTCTCTGTTAAGGCTTTTCTTTCCATGGTGATTCCTCCTAAAACATTTTGAAGCACGATGAGATTTTTAAGAAAATTTATATTTTCGCTTTTGAAAATTTTTGATCAGGTATTTCTTCCTGCGTGATTGTAATATCCGAAATATGAATATTATTTTCGACATACCATGCATGAGTGGATGCGCCGCAGTGCGCAATGGTGGTTGTCCAGCTAATAGTGCGAGAACTATCAGCCAGTCGTTTATTTCATAAGGTTTGGCAAAAAGGTCACGATCTCGGGAACACGACTAAAAGATCATTAGAAAAACTTGCATAATGATAAATGGCAGAATTCCCTTAAAAATAGTCCCCATTGGAATATCAGGAGCACAACCTGAGATGACAAAAACGTTAATGCCGACAGGAGGTGTTATTTGTCCCATCTCCATCATAATTACCATCATGACGCCAAACCAGATGGGATCAAAACCCGCTTGAACTAATGGTCGGATAAATAATCGGCAAGGTAAGGATCATCATCGGAATGATGTTCATCAAACATCCCAGAATCAGATAAAGAGACAGAATAAGCACAAAACCCAATACGGAGAGAGGTCATACGATACGATGACATTGGGAAGCAGAAAAGGGATCTTTGTCAGCGCGATAAAGTAGGAAAGAATTTTTACGCAGATAAGAATCATGAAAATCATCGCCGTGAGTTCGCCCGTGGCCAACAATGACTTTTTGAAATTCGTCCAGGTCAATCGCTTTAGCAGCAGTCCAATAACGAAAGCACCAAACGCCCCCATGGCTCCCGCCTCGTTGGGACCAAACACCCCGAAATACAAACCGCCGATAACTACAAAAAACAGAAGCAACATCTGCCAGGTGCTTTTGAGCGCATAAATCTTCTCCCGAAAACTAAAAGAGGGAGCGCAGGGACCCAGGCTAGGGTTAATCTTGCAGCGGACGTAAACTGATGCGAGAAAGAGCAGCATAAAGAAGAATGCCGGGGACCATACCCGCGATAAAGAGCTTGCCGATGGATTGCTCAGTGATGACGCCGTAGATCATGAATCCGATGCTGGAAGGTATGAGGATTCCGAGCGTCCCTCCGGCTGCGATCGTGCTTGCGCTCAGTTTGTCGCTGTATTTGTATCTCTGCATCTCCGGCAGGGCAATGGTAGACATAGTCGCCGCAGTGGTGGTGCTGCAGCCGCAAATTGCCGCAAACCCGCCACAAGCGGTGATCGTCGTCAGTGCCAACCCGCCGGGCTGGTGGCCAAGCCATTTATATCCCGACTCAAACAGATCCTTGCTGATTCCAGAGTGGAAAGCAAACATTCCCATCAAAATAAATGCCGGTATTACACCGAAATTCCAATCGCTTGCCGCCATCCAGGGACCTAAAGATAACAGCGGCAGGGTGCTTGCTATCCCCTTCAAATACCAAAGCCCCTGCAGTCCGGTAAAAGCCATGCAAAAGGCTATGGGCATCCTCAGGAGCATCAGCGCCATCATCAGACCGACAAAAAGCAGACCCGGCAGCAAGATTCGAAATATCTACATTGAAAACATTCATGGACCAAGGCAGCCCAATGGATACCAACCCGGCTGCAGCCGCAACACCCGCCCATAGAAGTCCGGCCTGAGACGACTTCGTCACCCGGCTGACCGCCCGCAAAGCCCGGGCAAGGAGCACGACGACCATAACCAAGCAACCAAACGCGCTCACGAGAATGGCGGGCCAGTGCGGCAGCCCCAGGATATCTCCCCGTTCCCCGGTACCGAACTGCTGGAGCCCGTAGGAATAGAGCTGCCATGCTAAGATACTCATCACATAAACGCTCAATATGGACGTGAAGACGTCAACGACCGCGCGCGACTTGGTCCCGAAACGTTCATAAAGAATATCAATACCTACGTGGCGCTGTTCAACGGCCGCATACGCTACCGTGAGAAAGACCACCAGAGGCAAAACAAATTCGGTAAGCTCAACGATGCCGGGTATCGGGTGGTTAAGGAGGTACCGCAGGCAGACATCGGCCGATATGGATAACACAATTACAAGTATCAGGGCCGCCCCGATGCGGTTAATGAAGGATGCCAAGGGATTGACTACCTTCTCAATCCCTTGCGCCACTTTGTCAAGCAGCATGCCCATACATAATCCTCCTTATTTTTTCCACCAGGAGTCAGCCGGATATGAAGCCAGTTCATATTTATCGATGGCTTGCTTCAGAGACTTCAAAATACCGTCCGGATTAGCTCCTTTTTTCTTGACCATATCTTTCCACTCATCTTCGATCGGTTGGACCGCTTTTATCCATTTTGCCTTTTCGGCCTTGGGTACGAGGTAAATCTCTTCATTCAACTTTCTTTCCTCGTCCTCTATCGTTTGGCTATATTCTTCCAGGGTAACGCCGCAGAGCGCCGAGGCGGAGTGAGCAAGTTCTTCGATAACTTTCTGGACGTCAGGGGGAAGAGAATTCCACTTTTGGAGATTCATGATGACGGCAACCGGGACTACGGCCATGTTCGCGATGGTATGGTAACTTAAAAGGTCGGTCATTTTGAGAGACTTGAGAATTGCCCAGGGGTAGTAGACTCCATCAACAGTTCCTTTTTCCAGAGCGAGATAAGTGTCCGTAAGAGACGCGTTCTGCACCGGAGTGGCTCCCAACGCATCGAGAACCTTAACATCCAGCCCCGCACCACATGCTATTCTTACGCCTTTAAAATCTTCGAGCGTTTTGATTGATTTTTTCACCGTATGGATATTCTTGATATCGCCGGTGAACATCATTATCGGCTTTACCTTGCTGTATTCAGCCTTCATTTCGGGGGTGTTCATATAGAAAGGCCACATCGCGGCTCCACCCTGTCGCGGTCCGTCGAAGGTAAAGGGAATGTTCACGACGGAGCTGACCGGGAAAATGGCCGCTTGATAGGTGGGGATAAATGATGCAATGTCCACAGAGCCGGTTCTGACCATGTCATACGCTTCGGGCATTTTTGCCAAACTTCCGCCGTTGAAGAACGTCACTTCAACCTTTCCGCCCGTACGTTTTGACACTTCAGCAGCCCACTTCTCAAATACTTTCGTAACGAGATGAGTGGCACTATAGAAATTTGAAAAATTAAGCTCAATTGTTTGGCCACCCTTCGCCAGCAAATTACTTGAAGAGAAGACGATGACGGATAGAATCAAGAAAAAAGCAAATCCACCCTTAAGAATACCTTTCATCTCTAAACCTCCTGTTGTGTTAACCCCTTTTCTGTTTAACCGCTTTGTGTCTCTCTGATCGCTTTAATGGGGCCCCTAAGCATCCTGGTTCGGTATTTGTATCTATCGCTCCGATAAGCCAACCGGCTGAAGTAAATCGGTCGGCCATCGGTGCTGTATACGGTCTTTTGCATGATCAGGATTGGGTCTTTTTCGAGAATGTCTAGAATTGGGGATTCTTCAGGGCTAGCCGCTCCAGCTTCAATGGTGGCCTCTGCCTCTCCTAAATTTATTCCTAGTTTGTTTTCAACAATATTGAAGAGATTGCTGGAGTCTAAATTCTGCTGGGATAGAGCCTGGCCTATTTCAAAGAGCCAATAGCTGTCAAAAATGGCTACTGGTTCATCATTGGCCCGGAGGAGTTTTTTTATCCTATATATTGGATCGGATTCGGTCAGTTGCAGCTTTTGGGCGATGAAGCGGTTCGCCTTTTGAACTTCTATGGCTAATAAATCTGTAGTTGCTTTAAGCCCCAGGACTTCCATTTCCTCATAAAAGCTCCAGAGCGGACCGAGGGTTTCTTCGATCTGAAGACGCCGGATAAAAGTGCCTTTTCCCGCCTTTCGGTAGAGGTATCCCTTCTGCACTAATACCTGAAGTGCACGCCTGACAGTCGTGGAGCTAATGCGATATCGTTCCACCAACGACTTTTCGGTAGCAAACAGTTCACCCTGGCTATATTTGCCCGAAAGTATTTCAGCTTGCAAATTTTCAACGAGCTGTTGATGAAGGGGAATGAAATTTTCTTTAGAATAGGAGACGTTCATGGATATTAAGTGCACTTAAGTACAAGAGTTATAAAGCAACTAAAGCCTATTATATTAACTAATAGATGTCAATAGAACTTTTAGTTCTTCAGTCTCTCAATACGAGCAACCTGCAAAAATTATTTAATCAATGTAATGTAAGCATGTTATGTGGAATTACACAGCGCAATCATATACAAAGCGAGTCGCAAATGGCAGGACATAATAAGGCACGTCCTGGCCTTTTCGGCGGCCGGGCACACCAAGCGCGCCGAGCGCGCATTTATCAAGATGACTCTATGCGGGGGTCTGATCCGCAGCTTTGGGGGGTGGCAGGCGGTAAAAGCCATGCGGCGGCTTCGCCTGCATGCCAAGGGCGATGAGCGCATCCTGGGGGAAAGCGATTTCGTGTTGCAGGTTTTAAAGGAACACAACGAGCAGCTGGAGAAGCGCAGCCGGATGAGGTTGGGTGGAGTGGATGCTCAGAGGGCAGCGGCCCGGGTGGGGGAAATTTTTGGTTTGAGTTTCTCCGAGCTATCCCAGGGCAGCCGCTTGCGTTCAGTGGTGAGGGCCAGAAGCGTGCTGTGTTATTGGGCGGTAAAGGAACTGGGAATGAGTGGTGCGCAGGCGGCGCGCTGGTTGGGCATCGGCCAGCCGGCAGTCCAGCGGTCGGTTCTTCGCGGGGGCAAAATTGTGCGAGAGCTGAATCCGGTGCTTTCTCCGTAACAAAGCATTAAAAAAGACCGTACCCGTTACCCCCTCAGGTTACCCAACCCCCTCCCCGAGGGTATCTCGAGTCTCATGAAGTGCCATTCGAGCAGTTTGAAGGGTTTTCGCAAGAGATATCGACACAACAGATTCGCAGCTTATTTTAAGGATACGTAAGATGAAATGCAGAGTTATGCCCTTGCTCTTGTTCTCGACTTTTTGGCAGTTGCCTGAACCCGAGCTATGGAACAATCCATCACTCTATCAGGATTAAATGTAACCGTGTGGTCGCAGAAGCACGCTAAGACCATCAAACAGCCTGTGATTATTTTTTCACATGGGTTCCACGGATGGAAGACCCAGTCTCGTTTTCTGATGAATGTTTTTGCTTCAGCCGGGTACATCGTGTTTGCCCCCAATCACCGAGATGCCATTTGCAATAATGGTCAGCTGAATTTGTTCGGTAAAGCGCAGACACCCTTTCGCCATCCGGATGACTGGAGCGAAAGCACTTTTCGCGACCGCGCCGGTGATATCCGGCATTTGATTGATGCCCTCCAGGTGGATGAGGATTTCAAGACTCGCTTGGATTGGAGCCGGTTAGGCCTCGCAGGACATTCACTGGGAGGATATACGGTACTCGGATTGGCCGGAGCCTGGTCCAGTTGGAAGCTCAATGGGATCAAAGCCGTGCTCGCACTCTCTCCGTATAGCCACCCATTTATTGCACACAAAACGTTTGGGGGCCTATCAGCGCCGGTGATGTTCCAAGGCGGAACATGGGATTTTGGGCTCACGCCTCCAATGCACAAACCTTCCGGCAGCTATGACCAATCTCCAAAACCCAAGTACATTGTCGAGTTTGCCCGAGCATTTCATTTCGCCTGGGCGGATTTAGGGGTTGTAGCGCATGACGCTATTGCATATTACAGCTTGGCCTTCATGGACCACTATGTTAAGGGCGAGCCGGATGAAAAACGCCTCACCAAAGTGCTGCCAGGAGTTGCCCTTTACCGTTATTCCGCTGAGTTCGGGAGTAGTGCGGAGGCATTGGGTCGGAAACAGCGCAGCAACCTCCCCGATGCTTCGAGGGTAGAATAGACTCGATAATTTGGCGTAAAAGTGAATGTATGCGTGTTGCGGACGGGTTTTGATATATTGATTTACCCGGGGTTGAATGAGAGAGGCGGGTATGCCGAGAAAAGCTTGTATCGAGGCTGCTGGGGCGTTGCACCATCTCATGGTTAGTGGGAACGAACTGAATCTTATCAATATACCGATACGAGTCCCTCACGTCCCTATTCCAGCAGGCGTTATTTTCAAGGTTGATTATTGGGGACCGTGAAGCTGTCGGCTATCATTGCGCTTGAGTGGAGCGCGAGAAAACCTCGGCTGCGCGTTTAATCGGTCTGTCAGCGACGTTCCTACCGGCGCCCACTCAGTTTTTCGCTAGCGCGCAATCGACAAGGACTATGAGTTGATCATGGACATATGGACATCTCAAAGCAATTCCGGCAAGCAGACAGTGGTCGTAGACCGCAAGGTGCGCAGCATCACTATCGAGGACTCAAACCACTTTCGCGCAAAGAAACGATTGATTCCATTCAGCAACGTCGTTAGTGTCGGCATCGGCTATCTCGGGAAGAGGGCGAGTAACATTACATGGTACTACCTATTGCTCAAACTCAGAAGCGGCGAGGAGTATCCTCTGTTTTCCCCAGGCCGCTTTTTCGAGGGTGGATCGAACAGGTCGACTGTAGTAAGTTGGAAGCAGCGTCTCGAGGAGTACCTCAGCCGGTAGAGCAGATGGCCGTCATTGATGCAGCTAACCTCAATCAACCGGACCTCCTAAAAGCTGCGCTTTTGGGTTCCTCTACGCTGTGCGCTCAGGCGGCCGGTTATCTAGTGCCCATCCATAAACGGCGTCTTTCGGCCCATGCCGGCGTTCTCGCTCTTAGTAATCCTCGGCGTAGCCTCACTTCGCCTGCGGTTGCGAAATCGCTGCGGCCTTGGCCTGAACCGAAATCCACCATTTCCGGATGGACACTATCTCATTTTATAACATCGGCGTTGAGCAGATGCCGAGAAAATAGTCGTTAAAACCGAAAGCCTTAGGCGGTACTGCTTACGCCGGCGCGTAGACGACTGCCCGGCGCCACGTTCCTGACATAAAAGGGAAAAAATGCAGAATTTTCAGACACGTTTTGTAACGAGAAGCGACAAAGATGAGTGGCGCGTGCTGTTCGGCGGTTACGCAGAGTTCTATGGTGTCGCCCTGAAGGATTCCATCGCAGACAAAGTCTGGGAATGGCTGCTGGATTCCGAGCATGCGCTTGAGGGCATGATTACCCGCGATGCCAGCGGAAAAGCGATAGGGCTTGCTCACTTTCGGGCTTGTCCGCGACCGCTCGGCGGCTGCGATATCGGATTTTTAGATGACATGTACGTTACCCCTGAATCTAGAGGCGGCGGGGCAGCCGATGCCATCTTTGACAGCCTACGACGTCTAGCCGATGAGCGCGGATGGCCGGTGATCCGCTGGGTCACCCAGCACTTCAACGAACGGGGCCGACGATTCTACGACCGCTACACTTCGGGTCCCAGTGACTTCATCATGTACCAATGGAAGGTGCGCTAATCTCGTTGAGCGACGCTGCGTCCAGCCTAGGTCTACAGCAGACTCGCTTCGCTCGCGGCTGACGTTGGACATTAGGCGTCTCACAGGGATCTGAAGCACTTCGGGAGATGAACCCAATGATCGTTCCCATCCCCTATGTCCACTAGCAGTGGCAATCATACCGGTTGCCATCTTGCTAAACGTCTTTGCACGTCAATTGCCAGACAAGTAGCTACAGTGGCAGCAAACCAAACACACCGCCCCGGCCGCCTAACCGTCCGCTTGACTCGGACCATACAGCCACGGGCTTCCAGGCTCCTTAATGCATCTCGATTTCTCGTCTCCATCCTGCCTGCTTCCGGCTGGCTGTTGAAGTGGTTAGCTTCTTTCATTGGGCAGGATAAAGTACGTTTTGATTCAAGGGCAATCAAAATATGCAAACAGACATATTGATTATTGGCGGTGGACTTAGTGGACTTATCGCAACATGGCAACTGCGATATGCAGGTAAAAACGCAAGTGTGATAGAAGCCCGAACACGATTCGGTGGGCGAATTCTAACAACGAGGGGCGACGATGGTGCTGATTGTGATCTCGGCCCAGCTTGGTTTTGGCATGGCCAACCCCTTGTGGCCAGTTTATTGAACCATTTCAATATTCCATCTTACGAACAATTTGCCGATGGCGCTGTGCTGCTTCAAGAGACGGATGGCCGTATTGACAGAACCCCAGTCTCATCACCCATGGCAGGGTCACGGCGCGTTCAGGGCGGCATCAACCGCCTGTCTGACGCGATTGTCGATCGAATTGATGCGGCCCATCGTTTTTTGGAGCATGTGGCTACAGGACTCTCAATTAACGGAGACGTTATTGCTGTCGATGTAATGGGGTCATCGGGAAAAATACAGATACAAACAAAGCAGGTTGCCTTGGCAATGCCACCCCGGCTGGCGGCTGAGCTTACATTTATGCCTGAGTTGCCGCCACAATCGATTCGAACTCTGGCTGCAACCCCTACTTGGATGGCGGGGCATGCGAAGTTTTTCGCGGTCTATGATGAGCCATTTTGGCGAAAGAAAGGTCTGTGCGGGACGGCCATCAGCCAACGTGGACCATTGGCAGAGATTCACGACGCTTCACCGAATTCTGGAAGCGTGTTCTGTTTGTTTGGTTTTTCCGGGCTGGATGCCAATAGTCGGGCAAGTATGGGGCGGTCTGAATTTATCAGACTGGCAACGGCCCAACTCGCGACGCTGTTTGGGGATAAAGCGAATCGGCCTAGAGCGGTTTATTTTCAGGATTGGAGTACGGAAAGATTTACCGCTAATGTCGCCGATCGCATTCCACAAACCCATCATCCACAGTATGGGCTGAATCTTGAATTGGGCAGTGCATGGGTTGGGAAGCTCGAACTCATCTCAACGGAAACCTCTTTTAGCAATGGTGGTCTGCTTGAGGGAGCATTGGAGGCAGGGCTAAGGTTTTCGAAGCGCATTACAGGTTTGAATATCCCGCTCATTGATGACACATACACACCATGTACTGCAGAAATGAGTTGGGATTGGCTTTGACTTTACCAGATCTTAACAATTATTCAATTGGGAGGAAGAATGTCATCCAGAGTAGAAACTTTCACGCCGGCAAACACTCCTATCCCCATTGGCCCATACAATCATGTTGCTAAGGTGGGACAATTCATTACCATTGGCGGAACAGCTGGAGTCAATCCGGCAACGGGTGAGCTGGCTGGCTCATGACGTTTACTCGCAGACAAAGCAAATATTGGAATCTTTCAAAGTCATGCTTGAATCTGTAGGCTCTAATTTGAATCACATTATCCATGTCAATGTTTTCCTCAAAGATATGCAGGATTTTGAGAATATGAACCGCGCGTATGTCGAGAAAATGGGAAAATATCGACCTGCACGAACTGCTTTTGGAGTCAAAGAACTGCCAAAGCCTGGTGTCCTGCTGACAATGAATTTGACAGCGGTTACCAAAGAAGAAGTTTAATACATGCACGTGAGCATGAAAAAACAATTTCAACTGCGATACGCTTGTTTCAAGGCTGGTTTCTACTCTAAGGCACAGGAATCGTACGACGTGGCAGAGCGTCTGAATCCGATGGAGGATGAAACCAAAGAGAGCATGGCCCCGTGTCGTGAAAAGGCTTTGGGGGCGGGACTCTAAGACAAAAGCACATAACCAGGCAAAATCAGCCGACGCGAAAAGCCGCGCAGCCGATTTGCAGAATTAGGCCCAGCGCCGTAATGTCGTTCGCTAAGGTCGTTTCAGTTGTCTTCTATCTTTTAGGCGCGTTGCTTTGCCTCTTGGCGATCATTGCCGGCGGCTTCTCTGCAACAGCCTTAGTGGCAAGAATCCAACATGGGCCAGGAATCATGTTTGCTGATGTCGAGTTCTTTGCTTTGACAGGGTTGGCCTTTCTGGTGCCGGGCCTGGCGCTGCTTATCGCGGCCAGGCACCTTAAAAAACGGGTCTCCCGCGGAAAGTCGGAAAACTTGATGTAGCGCATGCGACCCCATTCGCCACGCAATCCCGTCAGCCGAGGTTTTGAAACCACTTCTAACCATTCGGTCCTGGGGACGCGCTGCAAGAGGCACGCCCATGAACTCAGAAATTAGGTCTTACCTTGAGAACTGCTACCCCTTCCGCCCCATCAATGACTTTCTCCTAGTGTCCATCCATAAACGGCGCCTTTCGGTCCATGCCGGCGTTCTCGCTCTTCGCAATCCTCGACGTAGCCTCACTACGCCTGCGGTTGCGAAATCGCTGCGGCCTTGGCCTGAACCGAAATCCACCATTCCGGGATGGACACCTCCAAATTTTATCTGATTTCCCCGAAGATCGTTGTCGGAGTCAATCACACAACTCCCTGCTTGCTTCCGGCCGATGTCGGTATGTCTGCCCGGAAGAACCGTGCGAAAAACCAACGAGGGATGCCGTTTGCGTCCGCCGCCGCCTCATGCTAACTATTGTCCATCCAGAAACGGCGTCTTTCGGTCCATGCCGGCGTTCTCGCTCTTCGCAATCCTCGGCGTAGCCTCACTTTGCCTGCGGTTGCGAAATCGCTGCGGCCTTGGCCTGAACCAAATCCACCATTTCTGGATGGGCACTAACTATCAACCCGAAACAGCTCATCAGGATCTCGGGCCGAAATGCCGACAAGGAGCAACATATGGATAAAATGGTCAAAAAACTGGATCTCACATCCCATTTGATTCTTCACCGGACCACCAAAAAAGAGATCAGGGAAGGCATCAGCGTCATCGTCAAGGGTGAAGGCGTGTGGGTATACGACCAGGACGGGAAACGCTATCTGGACCTGGACGCCGGAGTGACCCGGCCGGTTCACGTGGGCCACGGCTCCAAAGAACTGGCGCAGGCGGCCTATGACCAGATGTGCCGGCTAGCCTACTTCACCCCGATGGGCTTCGCCAATGTCCCGGCCATGGAGCTGGCGGACGCCTTGGCAGGGATTGCGCCGGCCGGCATCAACCGGTTCACCTTTGAGTGCGGCGGCTCCGAAGCGGTGGAAACGGCCATGAAGCTGGCCAAGCACTACCACTACTACCGAGGCGACAAGGGCCGGTTCAAGATCATGTCCCGGCGGGGCGCCTACCACGGAGTCAACGGGCTTGGCCTTCGGGCCCTTGGAACGGTCATGCCCATGCGCCAGGTGATGGAGCCCCTGGCCCCCGGCGCCGCCTTCATCGAATCCCCCTACTGCTACCGGTGTCCCCACCATCTCACCCCGCAGAACTGCGACATGGCGTGCGCCCGCGACCTCGCCCGCATCATCGAATTTGAAGGGCCGGAGCAGTTCTCGGCATTTATCGGAGAGCCCATTCAGCAGGCCTACGGCGCCTTAAAGCCGCCGGCGGAATACTGGCCCATCATCCGCGAGATCTGCGACCGCTACGGCATCCTGCTCATCATCGACGAGGTCATCTGCGGATTCGGCCGCACCGGGAAGATGTTCGCGACGGAACACTTCGATGTCAAACCGGACATGATCACCATGGCCAAAGGGCTCACGAGCGGTTATGTGCCTCTGGGCGCCGTAGGGTGCACCGACAGGGTGATGGAACCCATCGAAGTCTTCAACCACTTGCACACCTACGGGAACCACCCGGTGCCTTGCGCCGTCGGGATTCAAAACCTCGAGATTCTCAAGCGCGACCGCCTGGTGGAAAACAGCGCTGGCATGGGAGACTACTTCCTCGACGGGTTGAAGCGCCTCGAGGGCCATCCCTCCGTCGGAGAAGTCCGCGGCACCGGCCTCTGGCTGGCGATCGATTTTACCATCGACAAAAAAACCCGAGCCGCCTACCCCACCGCCAACCTGATGAACTTGCTGGTGCGGGCCAAGGAAAAGGGGGTGATCACCAAGACCATGGGCCTGGCCCTGGAATTCGCACCCCCCCTGACCATCCAAAAGGACGAGATCGATTTCGCTCTCAAAGTAATCGAAGAGTGCATCAGCGAGGAAGAGACGGTCCTGGGCATCCGGCCCGACTGACTGCGACGCATGTTTTTCTATCAGGGTGTTGAAAAACGGCGCTTCGCGCCGTGATCCGGCGTTGTGCGGCTATTGTAAATGCTCACATATGAGCCGAATATGCTGCGCTTTCCAAAACGCCGCACGCCTTGGCTGACAGCCCGATGCTTGTTTTTCAACACCCTGATAGAAAGCTATAATTTTATGGGGATACCTCAAATCCTAAGACAAAGGTAATTAACGGAGGTAATTATGGCTGCTGTCAAAGCTGTGGTCATGGAAAAGAAGGGTAATGCCATCGGGCTGGCCGTAAAAGAATTTCCGGAACCCATGCTGGAACCGGGGGCTGTACTGCTGAAAACGCTGTATAGCGAGGTCTGCGGAACCGATGTGCACCTGCTTAAGGGGCAGTTGGCCGGCGTGCCGTATCCGATTATTCCGGGGCATATCAACGTCGGTGCGATCGAAAAAATAAACGGAACGGTTTGCGACCTCGAAGGCCATCCTTTTCAAATCGGGGACGAAGTGGTTTTCCTGGATGTGCACGAAACTTGCCATAGCTGCTGGTATTGCCTGGTGGCCAAGGCCAGCACTCGGTGCCCCAGCCGCAAGGTTTACGGTGTTACCTATTCGACCGATGAGGGGCTTCTGGGAGGCTGGAGCGAAAAGATTTATCTGAAACCGGGTGTCAAGATTCTGCGGCTGCCGGCTGATCTTCCGGCCAAGGATTTCATCGCCGGAGGTTGCGGTGCACCTACTGCCCTGCATGCGGTAGAGCGCGCTACAATTAGGCTAAACGATTCGGTGGTGGTTCAGGGCTGCGGTCCCGTCGGTCTTTTTGCAGCAGTATTTGCGATGCTGAGCGGAGCCGGTCAAGTGATTGTTGTCGATCCGGCACAGGTCCGGCTTGCCGAAGCCGAAAATGTGGGGGTGGATCAGACGATTGCGGAAAAGACTTCTGTCGGGCGTATAGACGCCGTCTTTGCGCTCACCGGAGGCAGGGGCGCCGATGTCACTATCGAAGCGTCCGGTAATCCGAAAGCCGTGCCGGAAGGGCTCGCGATGACCCGTGACAACGGTACATACTGCATTGTCGGGCAGTATACAGACGCGGGTAATGTCGACATCAATCCGCATCTGCAGATCAATAAAAAGCACCTGGACGTTCGAGGGGTCTGGGGCATCGATTACAGCCATTTTTACAAAAGCATGCAGTTAATGGCCAAGCACAAAAAACGGTTCAACTGGCACCGACTGATCTCCAGGCTTTATCCACTCGAAGACGTCGCGAATGCCATCGAAGATGTCGAGGCCCGAAGAGTATTCAAGGCGGCAATTGTTCCCGGCGGTTAATGTTTTCGATATGCGTCATGTGTTGATACGGAGCAAACTAGTGTCCCTCCAGAAATGGTGGATTGCGGTTCAGGCCAAGGCCGCAGCGATTTCGCAACCGCAGGCGTAGTGAGGCTATGCCGAGGATTGCGAAGAGCGAGAACGCCGGCATGGGCCGAAAGACGCCGTTTATGGATGGGCACAAACTAACGACGGCGCGAAGCAGATTGGCCTTCGGCCTGCAGCCTCGGCCCGCCGCTGACACCGACCGTTAAACGGATGGTCAATCGCCTTGCCAATTGAACGCATTCATTGGTCCGTGGTCCCGAAGAGCGTCGCGCCGCCGGCGATCGTCGGTCCCTGCCTCGCGATTTGGCCCGGTCCGACAGACCACGACGCGTGCCTCTCTGCTCAGGGCTTCACTGACTTTGCCGCCTCCGACGCGACCTGGAATCGACAGTTCGCTGAGATCGTGTCGAGGCTCTTCAGTGTGCTTTCGCGAGCGGGGAATCCCTCGCTTGTGGCAGGAGAGATCCCGGTGCGCCGCGTTGGGTGGCTTCGCCGGCGTGAAATGGGCACGCTGCAGGATGCTCTCTTGTGCGCAGCGCGCGACGACAACTTCCGGCCTTGCACGGTGGGCTTCGGCTCACCCGTTCAAGCGCAGCTTACCGCATCCGATGGGCATCCGATCGTGTTCGTGCAGCCGGGTGCCAGCTTCCCGGTCGAGGATGTCGTCGCCGGTGCGGCCTCAGGCCTGCCGCTAGTGCGCACGGATCTCAATTGGGAGCTGCTCGCTCCGGAGCATCAGCGGCTAAAAGCGGGATGGGGCTGACAGAAAAGCCGGGTGGTTGGCGTAAAGTTCTCAGGTCCTCAAGGTATCGTGGCCTGCAGCTCATCACGGGGCATTCAGTTGCTTGACTCAGACCAAAGGCGAGCACACTGTTAGCGCATATTGGGGTATACGGCTGAATTCCAACAAGGAGGTCACCAATGGCAGCAAGCAGCGAGGAGAGTTGGGGCGAGGCGCAGGCGCAGCGCCTTGAGAAAGTTTACGAACATTTGACGACCCTGCTGCATCAACGCGATACTGCAGGGCGTGTACGTACAGCCGATGGCAAAGACGAATGGTCGGCCATGCAGATTCTGGGACATATGGTGGAAATGATCCCCTATTGGCTGAACCATTGCCGGGTCATGATCGCAGCAGGCGGAAAGCCACCTCAAATCGGGCGCATGCTCGATGCACCTGAGCGGCTCGCCGGGGTCGAACGTGGCGCAGCTGCAGAACTGGACGAACTACTGCGGCAGCTGAAGGACGAAGTTCAGGCAGCGGCCCCAGCCATCCGTCAGCTGTCAGCGGCAGAGCGCGGAAAGAAAGGCGTTCATGTAAGACGGGGTGAGGTGACGGTGGCGGATGTGGTGGAACAATTCATTGTCGCCCACGCCGAAGAGCACCTGGCACAGGTGCGGGCAGCACTGCGGATATGAGCCTACAGCCGGGTTTTAGCAACATGCGATAGACGAGGGGTTAGCATTTTAACTATTTGGTATTTTATATAAAAACTAAATGTTTAAGATGCGATTCCGAATCTTCTTCGGCCAACTGCAAGGTGAGAAAACTTGGGCCTTATTTTTTAGGAGTCTTAGAAACTGTGTCATGATTCAGATTGCCGAAGCCCAGGCAGGCAAAAATCGCCAAGAAGTTCGGAAGCTCTTCGAGGAATATGCCGCCTCGTTGGGGATCAGTTTGGATTTTCAGGACTTCGATGAAGAATTAACGAACCTTCCTGGGAGCTATGCTCCACCTGACGGATGTCTCCTGCTCGCGCTCTGGCAAGGGCAAGCGGCTGGATGCATTGCGCTGCGGAAGATCTGTGACGGTATATGCGAGATGAAGAGGTTGTATACCAGGAAGCCGTTCCGAGGCTTGAAGATCGGTAGAGCCTTGGCTGAAGCAGTGATTGAAAAAGCTCGCGAGATCGGCTACGCCCGTATGCGTCTGGACACTCTGCTGTCTATGGAAAAGGCGAGGGCCCTGTATGCGGCGTTGGGGTTTATTGAGATCGAGCCCTATCGCTACAACCCAATCGAGGGGGCAGCCTTCATGGAGTTGACACTCGAGTGACATTGGAGACTCCTAGAATGGAGGCCCAACCAATCGGGCTTAGCGTTGGTACGAGACCGGATGAAATCTATTACCAGGAGCAACCATGAATCCAACCGTCAGAGGCTCGGCACTCAAAGGCGGAACGGCTTACATTGATGAGCAGTTCGTACCCATTTCTGAAGCACGCATCCCAATCCTCGATTGGGGTTTTTTGCGCTCCGATTCCACGTACGACGTGGTACACGTTTGGAAAGGTAGCTTTTTCAGGCTCGATGACCATCTCAACCGCTTCTTGCGGAGCATGCAGCAACTTCACATGAGTCTTCCCCACAACCGGGATCGGATTCGGGAAATTTTGTTCGAATGCGTCAAGTTGAGTGGGCTGCAGGATGCCTACGTGGAAATGATTTGCACGCGCGGGATCCCCCCCGCGGGAAGTCGCGACCCGCGCCACTGTATCAATCGTTTCTATGCGTTCGCCGTGCCGTTTGTGTGGATTGCCGATCCGGAAAAGCAAAAGAAAGGTTTGCATCTGATCATCAGTCAGGTGCACCGAATTCCGGAGACTTCCGTTGACCCCACCATAAAGAATTACCACTGGCTTGACCTGATAGCAGGACTGTATGAAGCTTACAGTTTCGGCGGGGAAACCGCTATTCTAAGCGACCGTGAGGGCAATGTGGTCGAAGGGCCAGGTTTCAACATCTTTGTTGTTCAGAAGGGCAAACTCGCTACACCCGGGCGGGGGGTGCTCGAGGGTATTACGCGCAGAACTGTCATCGAAATGGGTCAGATGCTCAACATTCCTGTCGAAACACGAAATGTCTCGGCCGAAGAAGTCCGGCAAGCGGCCGAAGTGTTTATCACCAGCACCGCCGGGGGGATCATGCCGGTCACAGAGGTTGACAGCCAACCCCTCGGTGATGGTAAGCAGGGCCCGGTTACTGCGCAATTTCACAAGCAGTATTGGAGCCTACACCAAGATTCTCGGTATGTATCCCCTGTTCCGTATGACTCCTGATAAGAGTTGAGATGAACCAGCCCCTCCTGACACGAATCGATCACCTCGTGTACTCGACCAGCGACCTTGAGAAGAGCGTCGTCGGTCTGGAGACGCGTCTTGGCGTGCGCCCGGCTCTGGGTGGACAGCACCCAGGTCGCGGTACCCATAACGCTCTGCTCGCGCTGTCTGACCGCTCGTACCTCGAGGTTATCGGCCCGGACGCGACGCAGGCGGAGACGCTCAGGCCGCGTTGGTTTCAGATAGACCGTCTAGATGGGCCGCGCCTCGTGACGTGGGCGGTCAAAGAAGCCGATCTGAACGAGCTCAGAGCGAAAGCCAAGGCTTGTGGTATTTATCTTGGCCCGGTTGTCTCCGGCACTCGTCAGAGATCGGACGGTTCATGTCTTCGTTGGCGGTTCACGGATCCAGCGACTGTTGTCGCGGACGGCATCGTTCCCTTCTTCATCGATTGGGGAGACAGGCCACATCCTGCAGATTCGGCGCCGCGTGGGCCCGTACTGGAATCTTTGCGTGCGGAGCACCCGGAGCCAAGTGTAGTGATGCGTGCACTCTCTGCGGTTGGCATCGACCTCCCGGTGGAGTCCGGACCCCGGCCGGCGTTGATCGCCACCCTTCGAATTCAGGGAAGACTTGTCGAGCTGCGATGACCCCTGGGAACTGCTCGCTCCTGAGCATAACCGGCATAACAAGCCGCTCCGACGAACGAGCCTGTCGGGTCGTCGCTGAGCTTTTCGTTAGGGCCTGACGTCGAGTGATGGAAGGGACTTCATGGGCAACCGGCGGATGACCGGCAAACCGCGATAATTGCAATATGACACAGAACCATCCAACGAAGCCTGCTCGTCGAGCCGCATTGGCATTGATGATGTTCCTGGGTACTTATTTTCTGACCGCAATACCAGTCATGGTACTGTTTGAGTTTCATGGCTTCACTTTCCCCATACCGCTTATCGTTGCCGTCGCAGTCGCAAGATACGTGTGGGTACATGCGGACGACATGCCCAAACATCTCGCAGGTTCTATCCTTTACGGCGCGGTTCTATTCGGCGGTGTCGGCTTCACAGCAGGTTTCTTCGGACCTATGATTTTTGCGCCGGCGGCAAACCAAGGTCCGCTACTGGGTATATTCATCACCGGCCCAGCTGGAGTCCTAATTGGTGCACTCGCGGGGCTTGTCTATGGGCTCGTAAGACCGCGTCCCGAGTAACCTTAATGTCGTGCCTCGTAAGGCGCCCCATCAGTTGCTGACACATCACTTCAGCCGGCCGCTAACGCGGACGGCTGAATGCAACCGTTACGTGATAGGCAATAAAGTGGAGGTTGCATGTCAGAGATCAAGATGACCAAGGGCTATATCCCTGGCGCGATTGGAAGAGTCGCTGAACTTCATGGTGCCTACTACCATGATCACTGGAGATTTGGACTGTTTTTCGAAGCTAAGGTTGCGGTCGAGCTTTCTGAATTTCTAAAACGATATGACGAGAGGCGAGACGGTTTTTGGACCGTGTTGGTAGAAGGTCGCATCGAAGGGTCTATACCCAAGGAAGGCTTTAGACTCGTTGAGGAGCATACA
This sequence comes from uncultured delta proteobacterium, assembly GCA_963785045.1. GTDB lineage: Bacteria > Desulfobacterota > Desulfobacteria > Desulfobacterales > SpSt-501 > SpSt-501. Next base: position 44,920 of record CAWAUC010000013.1, read on the forward strand.
GGAACCCAGTGGGGAAGCGAGGTCAAGGAACAGCGATTCGAGTGCTCTTTGACAGATCTCGCATAACAATGGCACACAGAAAATTTACTTCGCTACGGTTCGCAACCTGCCGATGCCTATCGTTAGACAATATGAGTCAGAGGGCGCGAGGAGGTGAACATGATTTCCAGACGCGACTTTATCAAGACCTTATCGGTGCTTCCCTTTGCGGCCTGCCTGCCCAGAATTGCGCAAGGTCAAGATATCCCCAACGTTTCGCAGCTGAAGGCAGGCTATGCACGGCGCCTGAAGAAGATTCTGGGTACCGGTGAATTGCCCTACATCGATATCGAGAGTTCCTGCAATTCCTCGAAGGTGGACATCGATTCGGTTGCGGAGAGAATGGAGCGGGCCAACATCGGCCTGATGGCGCTTTCCGCCGATATCGGCAAGGGCCAATTCGCCAAGGGGGTCCGCTTCGATAGGTTGTCGGAGCGTTTAGTTGCCAGCTATCCGGATCGGTTTATTCCGGTCGGAAACGGCGGCCAACCGCCAGAGTTGACGGAAGCTCCAGACGAGTTCCTTGACGCGGAGGAAGCTGCCGCCCTCAAGAAGCAGATAATGCTTTTCGGGGAATATGAGTTCCGGCACTACCCCTCGCCAAGGCAAGTGAAGCGCGGCGAGCTGGATCGCGACGTGCACGTTCCGATCGATGGACCGACAGGACATCGATTGTTTAGCCTGAGCGAAAAGACGGGCTTGCCGTTCCAAATTCATTACGAAGTGGAAGACGAACTTTTAGCTCCGCTTGAAAAGATGTTGGGGCAGTATCCGCAGGCCAAGGTGATCTGGTGCCACCTGGCTCAGATTCGCTATATCGAACGCGCTTCCCGTTATAACGCTGCATACCTCGATGGGCTGATCAATCGCTTCGCGAACCTTTATTTTGACACCGCCTTCGGGGATGCAGCCTCGGTATATCCACCGAGCAAACAAAGGCATGCGCGGGTATGGGATGCCTTTGGCGGTCTCAAATCCGAATGGCGTGACCTGATCGCCGCCCATCCGAGGCGATTTTTGTCTGCGCTGGATTTGGGGCAGGACCGGCTCGGCGAGATCGCAGAATACGACAAGAACCACAGGAATTTCTTGAGCAAGCTCCCAACCGAAACGCAGCACCAGGTAGCGTACCGGAATGCATGGTTGTTGCTGTTCGGGGCGGAATTCGCGTAAACCGGATGGCGCAAAGAAACGCGCCCCTGAACAGCAACGTTCGCTGATGCCGCTCTATCGGCTTCCGAAGTCCATTAAAGGGTTGCTACCGAACTTATTTTACAGCCTTTATGGCGGCTTCCCGGCCGCGCATGGCTTTCTTGCGTGCCGGGCCGCCGCCATAGTCCTGACCTCGGGCGCCTTGCGCGCGATCCGGCGGCAGGGGACCACGAACGATACCGGGTTGTTGCCGACCGCGCTGCCCGGAGTTTTAGTTTGCGGGTTGAGGTGGCTCTCACGCGGGGCAGTAGGACACGGAGGGTTGGGTTCTCATTACCGTCAGCTTCCATGTGGATCTCACCCGGCAATCGGTAATGCCGTTGACCTCCAAGCGTACATGCTCAGGAAGTTGCGCCGAAAGCTTTTCGATGACACCCCATACCTGCTCCCGTGAACACCGCCACAGGTCGACCACGACCGTATCCGCCGTGAGCGGCCGGCATAGGATTCTCACCGTGAACAACCCCCGGAGTTCGGGCAAATTCAATGCCCGTTGCACCGTCATATAATGCTCGGATTCCCGATGGTCGCGAAAATGCCGAAAAACAAACGGAAGAGCAAACGGCGCGAGTATACACAGGAATCCTATCGACAGCTTTCCAAGATTTAGCAGCAGTTCTACCATGTTGGACCTCCTTTCGCAGGGTTTCTTCCCCTGCGGGGGGATACGCGATGCACAGATGGGTCTTCCTATGATGCCATCAAGCTGGCTTCCCAGCCGATCATTGCCTTTTTGCGTGCCGGCCCGCCGCCATAATTGCCGAATTCGGCCGTCTTGCGCACGACCCGGTGACAGGGGATGACAAAGGAGACCGGGTTCTTGCCGACCGCGCTGCCCACGGCGCGCACGGCTTTGGGCATGCCGATGGTAAGCGCGATGTCCTCGTAGGTCACCACGGTGCCGACCGGGATGCGCAGCAGCGCCTCCCAGACCTTGATTTGAAAGTTAGTTCCTTTGACCAGAATCGGCAAGGGGCTTGACCGCCGCCACTGGGCGGGGTCATAGATGCGCGCAACCAATGGCCGGGTTTTGGCCGGGTCCTCGACGATGCGGGCGTTTTTCCAAGGCCCATGCAGTTCGTCCAGCAGCGCCTTCCGGCCGCCGTTGCGCACAAATGCCAGCCAGCAGATCCCTCGATCGGTCCGGGCGATCAGGCATTCGCCGAAGGGGCTGTCGTGAAACCCATAGGTAATGGTGAGCCCCTTGCCCTGAGCCTTGAACTCGCCGGGCGTCACCGCCTCGCAGGCCACGAAGAGATCGTGCAGGCGCCCCGGCCCGGACAGGCCGGCATCTAGGGTGGCGTCCAGCAGGCTGGTCGGTTGCGAAAGAAGCTCCTTCACGTATTCTTTGGTGAGAAATTGCAGGAACCGCTTGGGGCTGATGCCGACCCAACTGCTGAACAAACGTTGGAAGTGGAACTCGCTCAGGCCGACGTGTTCGGAGATCTCCTTCAAATCGGGGTGCCGGCCGAAGTTTTCTTCGAGGTATGTGATTGCCTTTTCGATGCGGTCATAGTCGCGACGCGCTTGAGCAAAGTTAATGGGTTTCATGGCGGTTTTCCCTCCCGGAAGCATCGGTTGAAGGTGTTGCCCTTTTGGTGAAGGCATTATACACACCCGTCTAACCCGGCGCCACCCGATTCTTGCGATCGAAATGGCCAAAACCGCACAACGCCGGATCACGGCCTGAGGCGCGGTTTTTCAACACCCTGATAGAGAGGTGCGTGCATGGCAAGACCGCCGCAGACATTCAAAGCGATTGTCTCCTCGGACTGGAGCGAGTGCCTGTCGCCTTCCGGTCCCTTCGATTTTATCGGCTTCAACCACCCCCACCTCGAACCCGAGCTCACCAAGGTATTTCGCCGGTACACCGGGAACCAGATCACGCTGGGCGAGGCCGGGCAGAAGATTCGCAGCCTGCTGCCGGGGCCGGTCACCGAGGCAATGATGGACGCCTACTTGGACCAATCGTTTGCAGCCTACCCGGGCGTTCCGGAGTTGATCGAGTGGTGCCTCTCCCACGGCATCCTATTCATGATCAACACCACGGCGATGATCGGGTATTTTCAGCGGGTCTTCGCCAAAGGGCTGCTGCCGCAAGTGCCGGTTCTGTCCGCCAACCCGCTGGTGCGCTACGCCGCGAGCGGCACCGACCCGGGAGATATCCGCGAATTATACGAGACCCGGGACAAAGCCAAAAACACGGCGGCGGTGGTCCAGCAATTCGGTATTCCCGCCGGCAGGATCGTGGCCATGGGCGACAGCGGCGGGGACGGCCCCCATTTCGAGTGGGCCGCGCAGACGGGCGCCTTCACCATCGGCAGCATGACCAAACATTCGCTTTTCTCCTATTGCCAGGAACGGGACATCCCCATCCGCCTGCGCTTCGGTGTGTCTTACGGGAAAGGGGAGGGGAGGGATTTGGAGAAAGAAAAGCGGTTCGACTTCATGGACCTCATCGAACCGCTTCAGGCCATTTTGCAGCGATAAGCTGCAAGAGAGATCAACGTGATAGAAGTGGTTTCATAACCCCGTCTGATACCCGATGGCGGCGTTGCAGGCCTCTCGCAGTGCTTACAACCCGCAGTGGTCGCTGCGCTTTTCGAATCGTCCTGCGCCTTGCCCTCGGGCGTGGTACGAGGTTTTGAAACCGCTTCTTAGGAAGGCGTGATGGGCGAAATTGCGTTGATCACCGTCGTGGGGCAGATTCTTCTGCCGCTCGCGTTGCTGGTGTGGCAGTGGCGCGGGCGCTGCGTCAGCCGCACGGAATGGCTGCTGAAAAGCCTTGTACTGGCCGCCTACTTCGCCCTGGCGGCCGTGGTTGGCATCGGGCTGCTGGTGCCGTGGTATTTACCCTATGGGTTTGCCGCGCTTGGAGTGGCGGCGAGCGTTGCCGCTTGGCGCGGCACGGGGCGAGGCCCAGCGGCGCCAACGGGCCGGTGGGCGGCGCGGATGCGGCACGGATCCTGGGCGGCAGCGGCGGCCTTCTGCTTTGCCGTGCTGGCCTGGGCGCTCAGCGGGTATCTCCCGCCCGGCGGCCCGGCGGTGCGCCTGGCGTCTCCGTTGAAAAATGGGGTGTTCTATGTCGTCAACGGCGGCTACTCGATCCTGATCAACCCCCACATGAAAACGCTGGATTGCGGTGCGCTGCGAGCCTATCGCGGGCAGAGCTATGCCCTCGACATCGTCAAGCTGAACCGCTACGGCTTCCGTGCGCAAGGGGTTTGGCCGCGAGACCTGGCAGGATATGAGATCTTTGGGGAGCCCGTGGTTGCCCCCTGTGAAGGAAAGGTACTCTTCACGGAGAGCCGCCTGCCGGATCGGATTCCGCCGGAGGTCGACCGGTTAAAGCCCGCCGGGAACTTTGTTTACCTGGAATGTGGTGCGGCGGGCGTGTTGCTGGCACACCTGATGCAGTCCAGCGTCGCCGTAGCCCCGGGGGATCGTGTCCGAGCAGGGCAGCAGATAGGCAGGGTGGGAAACTCGGGCTATTCGACGGAGCCGCACCTGCACATTCACGCCCAGCACGGCGGCGGCGGGGCGGACTTTCTCGCGGCCGACCCACTCCCGCTGAAGGTCGAGGGGCGAATTCTCGTCCGCAACAGCCGGATCGATACCCGGTGATGTTCCACGATCAAGCGGCCCCAAAATCCGGTACTAAAATTCCACGGCCTCCTCCTTGAAGGCGGTGTAGTAGTCGAAGACCCTCGCGATGAACAGCCGGGTTTCTTTGTAGGGCGGAACCCCGTCGTAGCGAATGACGGCTTGCGGGCCGGCGTTGTAGGCGGCCAAGGCCAGTTTCAGGTCCCCGTCGAAGCGGTCCAGAAGGGTCTTGATATACCGGGTGCCGGCAAGCACGTTCTCGTGCGGGTTGTTGGGGTCCACTACGTCGTACTCTTCGGCGGTGTCCGGCATGAGCTGCATCAGCCCCCTGGCGCCGCGCTTGGATTTAGCGCTCGGATTGAATTGGGACTCGACCATGATGATGGCCCGGATCAGATCCGAATCGACGTCATGGAGGCCGGCCGCTTCATGGATAAGCAAATCGTACGAGTTGAGTTCCGGTTCGCGCGTCGGGATGAACACGGCGTTTGACAGGTCATCGATGTCAGGCTCCTCGGGCATCGTCCATGCATGGTCGTGAAATACCCCATTGTTTCTCATCGAGACTACCGCCCGGCTTGCGCTTGCCCCGTGGTCGGTCTCAGCCGGAAGCTTGACATCGGCCAGGCACACCAACAGGCCTATAAATACGGCAAAGAGCCCTCCCATCGGTTTTTTCAGGTGATGGGTCCATGGAAGGTCTTCATCCTCTAAAGACATGGCACGTCCCTCCTTTCTCAGGCGCCCCTGAAGTCAGCGGCGCTCAATACCCCCTATTGCCTAACGCTATGATGATTCCAGACAGCAAAAAGCGTGCACTGTGAGCTGTCTTGTCGAAATTCAACGGTTTATTGGCGAGTTAGCCTGAAGCCCCGGAGTCGGCAGGATACCGCACGTGGGAAAGCGAATGTTCAAATATATGTAATCCACCTCAGAGGGTATGTCAACCTCTTCATAGTTTTCGCGCCCTTTCAAGCCGGTTTCACGGTCGGGCCGGCAGCCGGCGGAAGGCAGACTGCCGTGGTGGCCGGAGACGTTGACGGGCCCGTGGATGTGGCTATATTTAGGCCCAAGTATTCGGTGGATCGGCAATGATCCCACCGATTGACAGGGGGTGGGCAAGGGGAGACCAGTCATGCGCTGGGAACAAGGCCGGCGAAGCGAGAATGTGGAAGACAGGCGTGGCATGCGGGTTTCGCGCGGAATCGCGGGTGGCGGGATCGGCACTATCATCCTGGTGCTGGTGGCGCTTTATTTCGGGGTCGACCCCTCCATTATCCTGAATCAAAACCCGCTGCAGACATCTGCGCCGCCTTCCCAGTCTGCGCCTCATTCCGGTTCGCCCGAGGAAAACCGGCTGACGGAATTTGTTTCCGTGGTCCTCGCCGACACCGAGGATACCTGGCGGGCGCTTTTTCACAGCATGGGGAAAAATTACGAGGAACCCCGTCTGGTGCTTTTTTCGGGGGCCGTACAATCCACCTGCGGGCTTGCCTCGGCGGCTGTGGGGCCTTTTTATTGCCCGGCCGACCGCAAACTGTACATCGATCTGAGCTTCTTTCGCGAGCTGCAGCAGAAGCTCGGGGCCCCGGGGGATTTCGCCCAAGCCTACGTCATCGCCCACGAGGTCGGCCATCATGTTCAAAACCTGCTCGGGATCACCGAAAAAGTCAACTCCCTGCGCAGCCGCGCCAGTGAGACGCAGTCCAATCGCCTCTCCGTCATGATGGAACTGCAGGCAGACTGTCTGGCCGGTGTCTGGACCCACCATGCCAACCAAGCGCGCCAGATCCTCGAGGAAGGCGATATTGAGGAGGCTCTCAACGCCGCCAGCCGCATCGGCGACGACCGCCTGCAGCGCCAGTCCCGGGGGTACGTGACCCCGGATTCATTCACCCACGGAAGTTCCGCGCAGCGTGTGCGCTGGTTCAAGCGCGGCTATCAAACCGGCGGGGTCGGCCAGTGCAACACGTTTTCATCGGAAAAACTTTGAATTCCGATTTACATTATTTCGCCGATCAGCTACTTCAATCACCATCTTGATTTGCCTTTTGTTCTATTACACAAAGCCTCTACCCGGGGGAGGGGGGGAGCAGGCTTCAGATTCAAGCGAGTCTTTTAACCCAGCGCCGATTTGCGAGACAAGGCGATCTGCTCGTGCATGATAATCCAACCCGTCAAGGAGGTGTCTCATGGTGGAACTGACAGCGGCCCATTGGGTGTATGCTTTTTTCATCGTGCTCATCCTTCTCACCATGGCGTTTAAACGCGAAACGCCTATCGTTTGTATTGCAGGCTCTCTCATCCTCGCCTGGGTGATTACCGGGAATCTTGTCAAAGCCGTTCAGGCTGTTTTCAATGCCATCACCGTAGCCGCCTCAGAACTGCTGGGGGTTGTGGTCATCATCTCCATGATCGTGGCCATGGCCAAGATGCTGGAGGAGACCGGCCTGGCAGAGATGATGTTCCGCCCGGTGGTAGGCCTTATGAAAACTCCGGCCGTGGCTTTCTGGGTAATGGGGTTCGTGATCATGATTGTGGCATGGGTGACCTGGCCGTCTCCGGCGATAGTCCTGGTAGGTGCACTGCTGCTTCCGGCCGCCGTCAAGGTCGGGCTGCCGCCCATCAGTGCGGCCATGGCCATCAGCATGTTCGGTTACGGGTGCGCGCTTACTACGGATTTTATCATCCAGGGCGCTCCGGGCATCACCGCCAAAGCAGCAGGAATCCCCGTCGGGGATGTCATGGCCAAAAGCCTGCCCATGTTGATCGTCTTTGCGGTGATCGCCCTGCCCATGTCTTTTCGGGCCGTCCGGCGGGACATCCGATCGGGTGTGTGCCAGCCGGTCGAATGCATCCTTTTTGAAAAGGGCCGGCCGGAGGAAATTGAACGATGGAGCCAGGCCGCTCCCGGCTTCAAGCGGATCGCCCTGTGGGTTATCGTGCTGCTCTTCGCGCTGGATATCGTCGCGATGCTCGCGCTGAAGCTCAGAGGCGGCGATGCCACCGCCCTTCTGGGGGGGACCGTGGCCATCATCATGGTGATGATCGGCCTGGGGGTCTACGGCAAGGAAGGCTTCGAGAAACTCTCGGAGCACACGCGGGCCGGTTTCATGTTCGGCATCAAGATCTTTGCACCGGTTTTTCTGATCGCGAGCTTCTTTTTCATGGGCTCGCCCGGGCCCGCGAAAGCCATTTTCGGCGAGGGCGCCAAGGGGCTGCTGTTCGATCTCGGGCAGGCCCTATCCCAGGCGGTGCCGCTTAGCCGGATACCGGTTGCGATCGTGCAGGCGGTCGTCGGCGGCATCACGGGGCTTGACGGTTCCGGGTTCTCCGGGTTGCCGCTGGTAGGGACCCTGGCGCAGGCGCTGGGTTCGGGAACCAAGCTCAACGTTGCGACCCTCAGTGCGCTCGGTCAATATTTTGCCATTGCCGTTGGCGGGGGCACCATCATCCCCTGGGCCGTGATCCCGGCTGCGGGGATCACCGGCACCGACCCCGTGGAGATTGCCCGGCGCAATCTGGTGCCGACGCTGTTGGGTCTGGCCGGCGTGACCGTGGTGGCCATCTTCATGCTGTGAAATACAATGAGTGAGGGCGAATAATTTCGATTCCTTCGCTAAGTGCCACCGGGGGGTTACTTCAGCAGATGTCCGGCCATGCTCTTCGCGTACTGGCGTACCGTGTCGGATCCGAAGTGAGCAAGGGGTACGCTGGTCACTCGTTCGCGGAACAGAGAGACCTCCACGCCGGGCAAAAGTTCTTTAATGGCGAACGCCATGGGCAGGCCGTTCTCCAGGATCTCCAGAGCGTGTGAGTTGCCTGCGATCATCGTCAACCCCAATTCCCTGGCCGTCTGCACGAGCGGGTGATCGTCTTTGACGCGGCTGATGGACATGACGGCCGTGTCGATGTCCGGATGCTCGCGGGCGACGGTGCGCAAGTGCGCCGGCGTGAAACCGGTGTGCGGGAAAAAATGGACGATCCGGCTGACACGGGTCTCGCGCCGGCCGCAGAGGATCACGGGCGAAACGGAAATGCTGGTTTCCTCAATCTCGGAACAGCCGCGTTCACGCCGCTCCAGGTCCAGGAAACAGGTTTCCTTTTCCAGATCGCAGAAACGGGCCAGCCGGTCCAGAATGTCGCCGACTGTCTTGACTTCCGCCAGAGGGTTTCCCACGAACATGATGTTCCCGGGCAGTCCGCCGTAAGCGATCTCGACACGGAAGGGCGTGTGCCCGTGGATGAGGGCCAATCCGGGATGTCGGCCGTGAAAGGCTTCGTGCAACTCGAAAATGGAGATGTTGTAGAGGGAAACATAGCCGCGCAGCGGGACCCCGCCGGAGCTCGCCGCGTCGGCCACTGGGTGGTGGCAGACGATGGCGTCCACTCCAGTGGCACCGGCCAGTTCAATCTGGCTTTCGGTGAGCGTCATGCTAACAGCCAGTCTGCGCACCGGCTGCGTGGGGTTGCCCACCACCAGGCCGGGGGTCTCGGCGACCGCCTTGCCGGGCAGATGGGAGGTCTTGACCACGACGAAAGGATTTCCCAACCCGAAGGCATCCTCTGCGCGTTTGATGACGCGGCCGCCGCTGATCTTGTCCAGGGCGGCCAGCACATCGGCCGCTGTGGCGGTGGGGTGGCTCATGGATCGCTTCTCCTTTCCGCCCCGTGCCGCCCGCCCGCGACGGTAGGCCGCACATAAGCGGAGAAACCAGGTTTTCAGGTGGCGGCATCCGGCTCCGGATCGTACAAGTCGAAGAACTTCCGGATCACCTCATCCGGAGCGGGTTTGGTCAGCAGGCTGACCACGACAAACAACACCACACCCAGAATCATGGCCCAGACCCCGTTATGAATGCCTTTCACGGGCATGACGATGGTCTTTGTCCACAGAAGAACCAGAAACGCCTCCGAGGCCAGCATGGACACGATGGCTCCCGCCTTGCTGGCCCGCTTCCAGTAGAGCCCGCCGGCCAGCACCACCAGCACCTGGAGCATAATCGGGCCCGAGGCTTGGATAAGCAGCCCCACCAGCGTCTGCGGTCCCCAGAAGACGAAGGCCAGCGAGCCCGCCACGACCATCACCGTGACCAGGCGGCTCACCGTGGACAGGCGCGACGCGGTGGCGCCCTTGGGGTCGAAAAAGCGAATCCACAGATCGCGCACGAGAATCGATGAGATGCTTAAAATCATTCCGGACACGGTGGACATGATGGCGGCCAGAATGGCGAGCAGAATGATGAGCGCCATCGCCGGGGAGAGCATGTCGGTCATCATCATCGGGAAGATGAGGTCGGCGTTCTTGAGGTCCGGGTATTGGATCCGGCCCGCTAGCCCGATAAAAACCGGCGGGATGTTGACGAAAATTGCGGAGATCGGGAAGACCACGGCCAGCGTCTTGACGGTCTTGAGGCTGCGGGTGGCGTACATGCGTTGGGAGATCTGGGGCCAGGCGAAACCGCCCATGCCGATGACCATGCAGGTGGTCAGGACCATCATGGGTGACCAGATCCCGGCTGGGCCGGGGAACTGGGTCAGCGCGGGATTGATGGCCGCGGCTTTGGCGATGACACCCCCGAAGCCTCCTCCCACCTTTTCCACGATGACATAGGTGGCCCCGATCATCCCGACGAGCATGATGACAGCCTGGACCACGTCATTGTAGATGACGGACAGGAAGCCGCCAAGAACCACGTAGAGAAGCACCACCAGGGTGATATAGGTCAGGCCGGTCTCAAACGAGATCATGCCCTTGGTCACGCCCTGCAGGGTGAGGCCGGCACCCCGGATCTGCAGCCCCAGGTAGGGCAGCAGGGATGCCACGCTGATGATCATGGCGATGATGCAGACGGCGTTGGAGCGGTAGCGCTCGGCAAAGAGATCCGTGGCGTTGATGAAGCCGAACTTCTTGCCCACCGCCCACATGCGGCTGCCGATGAAATACATGCACGCGGCGTTGAGCACGATGTTGCCGCTGATCCCGAAAAAGGAAATGCCGTTGCGGTAGTAGGCGCCCGGGAGTCCGATGTAGGAAAATGCGCTGAACAGCGTCGACCACGTGGCGCACAGGACAAAGAAGAGTCCCAGGCTTCGCCCGCCCAGGAAGAAATCTTCCATGGTCGGACGCTTGGATTGCTTGAAGCCCCAGAGACCGATGGCGAAGCAGACCAGCGTGTATAGCGCAACGCCCACATAGACGATGGTCGGATTCATGGTTTCACCTCCTTTTTCAGGCTGCGGAGGAAACCCTCTTCATCTTCCACCCGGCCGTGTAAACGTGTGAAAAAGGCCATGAAGGCGAGGATGGCGACAAACCCCAATTGAACCAGGATCAGGTAAAACATGGGTGCGGGAAGAAAGCCGAGGTATAACGGTTCCGCGACCTTCTGCCAGGGGCACGAGAGCCCGATGAGGAGCAACCCATAGATGATCAGCACAGCTAATTTCGTCCCTTTTCCCATAATTCCCTCTCCTTTAGAGTAATGGGTACATGCCGAACAGCCCGATGATTGGCTTGGAAGATCTTTCGCCATTCAATCAGGAAACGTGCGGCGGCAAGGGTTCCAAAGGAACTTGCACGGTGAGCCAGTTCAATGGGATGCGAACACGCCGGACAGTCCCGCGGCCCCCACCCGCTGCTCGATCTCTTTGCGATCGGTGGTATACAGCCGCTTGGCCTTCATCTGCTCGAAAAAGACGGAGCCTGAGAACGTATATTTCAGGCTGAGAATGCCTTCTTCCCGCATCTGCTGTCGCACGAAACGGATGGCGTCGCCGACGGCGAGCGAATCCGGCAGGACAAGCGGCTGTTCCCCTCGCACCGATTTAACCGCGTTGAAGCCGGCGAGGGTTCCCGTGCAGATGGCCTCGGTGTGACCCACGAGCAGCCCGGCTTTTTCGCCGGCGCAAAACAGGTTCTCAAGGCCCTCCACCTTCAGAGCGTTGTCGCGCGGCGCCATGCCGATGTAGCGAATCGAGTTGCCCATCCCGCCGGCGTAGGGGTCTTCATAGCGGGCATTTTCAAATCCGGGGACCTCCCGCAGCAGATCCAGGGGAAAATAGGGGGTCATGAGTTTGGCGTGGCCCGTGTCGAGCAGGATGATGTTCTCCTCGAATTCGGAGATCGCGTACTGCTGGCAGCACTTGAGGGCCAACTTGCCCTTCAGCACCTTGGACGGCGGCAGTGGAACCACCGCCACACCCTCTTTGTTGAGAGTGGCGACGATCTGCGGATCGAGCGACTCCTTCAGGAGCTTGCAAGAGCCGCTCATGGCGCCGATCTGATCGCCCTTGCGGCCGACCATCTCCTTGATGCCGGCCTTGGCGGTCACGCTCACGCGGCCGCCGAAGGAGTGACAGCGCAGGACGCACATGGCGCAACCGTTGCCATACTTGTTGCAGTTCGCCGGTCCGCCGGCAGTGCCGGTGGCGTCGATGAACACATCGCCTTCAAACCTCATGGGCTCCTCTCCCTGCTTGCCGAGAACCGCCCGGATGGCACCGTCCGCCATTTCTACATCCGTTACCCTGACCTGACAGTGGATCGATATGCCCTTCGAGAGGAGAAAGTTGCGTACCATGGGCTCCATGCGCGCCACGCTGTAAAGGTTGGCGTGGTGGTGCCCGGGGAATTCGATTGCCCGGTGCAGCGAGTTCTGATCGGTGAGCTCGAAGAGCTCTCCGCCGCCCATGGCGATCATTTCTTCAGTGGCGGTGAAGCGGCCGTTGTTGCGCATAATGCCGCCGACAAGTCCGGTTCCCAGCAGCATGTCGGTGCGTTCGATCAGCATGACCTCCGCACCCATTTTCGATGCGGAAAGGGCTGCCGCACACCCGGACCAGCCGCCCCCGATGACGACGATTTTCATGTGCGAGTCTCCTTTTTGCGGATAGTGGTGGTGCTGCCAAGTCGGCCCGGGCGGATAGTGTCAGGCCCCGGACCGTTGCCCTGACAGCGGCAGAAGATATATAGACCTTCCTATAGCGCGATTGTCAAGGGTTTCATCAGGCACGCTGTCCGCGCCGGTTCCTTCCGTGGGCCGGCCTTTCATGGGGAAAATGGTGTAACAGGGGATGGTATATCTTTACCCATTTTTTGACGCCCTTTTTCTTGCCGTTTCAAAAAATTAAATAACTAATTGATAGAATGTATAATTTTAGCTGTTACAGTTATCGATCTGTCGTGCACGCTTTTTGCACCCATCTCGGTTTGGGTTTCTACAGTTGAGGCAACGCGATGATTACGGATCGGCGAGGAAGGATGGGCCGTACATGTTTGCAAGTTTGCTCAGCCAGAAGCGTATGATTCCGCAAGACTCCGAAGCTGCGTGGATGCACCCCAATAATGCGATGGCGCGGATGTTTGCCTTGATCAGCGCACTTTCCGAGGAGCGGCAGTGGAAGATCTTCAGACAGCTCCACAAGGAAAAACTTCCAAACGCATTGTTCAAGTTGATTGTCGACCTGCCTCTGCCGCAGCGGCTGGCGCTGCTGGAGCAGCTGGAGCAGTCGGATAAAAATGGTGAAGCGTCATCGGTCGAAAGACGCCGCCATCCGCGCAAAGACTGCCTCGTCATGGCCGAGGTCGAAGCCGGCGGCCAATGCACTCGCAGCTACCTTCTAGACATCAGCCCGCAGGGCGCCTTTGTCGAAAACCTCCCACCGGTCGCCGAGGGCAAGCCGGTCACCCTGTCCTTTCGCCTGCCCAACTTCATCAGCCCGGTGCGGGTCAACGCGAATGTGGTGTGGAACAACGGCCAAGCCGCAGGGGTTGTTTTCAACGGCATCAGCCGCCCGCACGGCGAGGCCCTGCGCGCCTTTGCAGAGGAGAAGGAAAAGGTTTACGAGATCATCAGCTGACGTCTGCCGGAGTCCGGAGCCGGCAGCCGCAAAGCTTAATACGTCTGCTTTTTATGGCCTCCCCATGCCACCTCTTCAAGCACACTCGCGATGATGGCCTCTGAAAACCCGCGGCCGCGCAGGAACCGCTGCAGGCGGAGCACTCGCTTGAGATGCTCCGGTTCGCGACCCAGCGTTTTCAATTTCTTTTGAAGCTCCCGCCGCGCCAGCTCATGCTCCTCTGACGGTGCGAGGCTGGTTTCGAGAAGATCCCGGAACCTCTCCCTGGAAAGCCCCCTTTGCGCCAGCTCGTATCGGATACGGTAAAGCCCGCAGCCTTTGCGCTTGAGCCGCTCGATGAGGGCACGGGCCGTACGCGCATCGTCGAGGTAGTTCAGGCGCAGACATTCCGCCAGCACGCCCTGGATCACATCCTCTGCGAAATTGCGCCGGATGAGTTTTTGCCGGAGTTCCGCGGCCGAGTGGTCCCGGCGGCCGAGAAGCCGCAGGGCACTGCTAAAGGCCTTGCGGTAAGTTGGATCGTGCGTGTCGAATGGCATGGCTGGATGGACACTACCTAAAACCCGACCGGTTGACAACTTGGCTTTTGGAAAATGCAAAAAAATTGTGAAAAAAAACTAAAGTTTCTGCAAAGGCCGCCGATAATACTATCAAACGGTTGTTAAGTTTGACTTGCTTAGGGGACTTTGCTAGGATGACGACGTCCACCGGGCGTTTCGGCCGCGGTGGGTCCATGAGGAGACCGTCAATGGAAATCACGAATAAGAATCAGGGAATTTCAATCGACGCCTATGTGAAACAGATTCAGGCGCAGCCGAAAACCGACCCTGCGGGTGAAAAAGACGCCCGGCCGCAGGGGTTGAAAACGGATACCGTGGTGATCTCGGATACGGCCAAGCGTATCCAGGAAGCCCAGAAACAGATTCAGAGCATTCCGGATGTGAGGGCGGACAAAGTCGCCGAGCTCAGAAACCAGATCGAAAGCGGCACCTACGAGATCAAGGCGGATGCGATCGCCGGCAACATGATCAAGGAATCCCTGCTGAACGATCTCTTCAAATAGACTGAATCGGCTTCTGAAGTTTAAAAGGCGGTGTGCGACGTGTGTCGCGAACCGCCTTTTTTGTTGTGCGGGATCGGTGGCGTCAGGCTTCCGTTCCGTTGAATTGGAATATGGGGCCGCCCTGGCTCGGTTCGCGCACCGATTTCTGGTTTTCACTCGAGTAGATAAGGTTCTGGCCTTTTTCGGTGAGTCTCACGTTCAGACTCGGTCCCTCCACGTTTTCCACAATTTCCACAGAGATCAGCTCTTGAATGGCCCGCTTGAAAAGTTTTTTTTCATCGGCGCTCAATTTTTTCATGTAGTCCAGTTCCAGCCAGTGCAGCGGCAGCGTTTCCTGGCTTTCCGCGTTCATGGAACGGAACTTGTCGAGAATTTCGCGCTTGATGGTCTTTTTATCCCTCATTCAGTCTTCCTCCATCACGCTTGCGGTTGAGGATGCGTCAAACTGTCAAGACCCAACTCATTTAAAACGTGACATAAAATGATTGGTCTCTCATGGGCTCCCACACGCAGGGCAGTAGGCATAGACGCCCCTGGGGTCATTCAGCATCCGGACAGTGTCGATGCCCGGAGCGGCCAGTATCTTCAGCCATTCGGCTGCCTGCGGCGACAGGACGTTAATCCCTTGGCGGCACACGGCAATCACCAATTCGTTGATAAATTTCAGCAAGCGTTCGCGCCGCGTGAGCGGCTGCTCGATCTTTTCTATCGTGTATCGGTCCAGGCCCGCCTTCTGGGCCGCGGATTCGATCGCCTCGCGCTTGCTTCCGAGTTTATCCACCAGCCCGATCTCCCGGGCGGTCAGGCCAGCCCAGACCCGGCCTTCGGCAACTTTCTCGACGGCCTCTACCGTCATTTGGCGGCCCTCCGCCACCCGATCGATAAAGGTGCGGTAGCCCTGCTCAATGATCTGATCCATGGCCTCCCCCAGCAGGGGATTCATAGACCGGTTGAGGTTGAAGGCGTCCGACATTCGGGTGGTCCCGACCCCGTCGTTGTTGACCCCTATGGCATCGAGGCTTTTCTCGAAGGTCGGGAACGCTCCGAAAATCCCGATCGAGCCGGTGATCGTCGTGGGTGTGGACCAGATCTCGTCGGCGGCCGTCGCGATCCAGTAGCCGCCGGAGGCGGCCATCGAGCCCATCGAGACCACCACGGGTTTGCCGGCCCGTCGGGTGATTTCCAGCTCCCGCCGGATCTGATCGGAGGCGAAGGCGCTGCCGCCGGGGCTGTCGATTCGCAGCACCACGGCCCGTATCCGGTCATCCTGTCGCGCCTGCCGGATCAGAGCGGAAAGGGAGTCCCCGCCGATCCGGCCGGCCGGTTGGGTTCCCTCCAGGATGACCCCGCTGGCTACGATCAGCCCGATCCGGTGCCCGGGGCCGGTCGTGCCGGGTGAGGGGTGGATGGATTTCAGGTAGTCTTCCATCCGCACCTGGCTGTAGCTATGACTCGTCCGGTCCTCGCCCACCAGCTGGATCAATTCGTCCCGGATCTCGTCCTGGGTCTTGATTCCGTCCACCAGCCGGCGGCTCAGGGCCAGGGCGGCCGCATTCCCGCGGAACCCGGCCAACTGGGCCGGAAAATTGTTGATGTAGTCGTCGATGGACTGGGGCGCGATGCCCCGCAGACCGCCTACCTCCGCCTTATAGCTGTCCCACAATACGCTGAGAAGGGCTGAATTGGCCTCCTTGTCGAAGGGTGACATGTCGTTGCGCATCACAGGTTCGAGAGCGGACTTGTAGCTGCCCACTTTGAAGACGTGAAACTGGACCAGCAGTTTGTCCAGGGCGGACTTGTAATAGTTCTGGTAGATTCCGAACCCCGTCAGCAGGACCCCGCCCATGGGGTGCACATACACCCGGTCGGCATACGCAGCTAGGTAGTAAGGTTTCTGCAGGTAATAATCGGTCGCCGCAATGATAATCTTCCCCGATGCGCGGAAGCGTTTGAGCGCCGCCCCGATGTCCTGAAGCTTGCTCAAGCCGGCGTTGTTCAGCTTGCTCACGTCGAGATAGATCGCCTGAATGTGCGGGTCCCCCGCGGCGTGATCGACCGCATCGATGATGTCCTGCAGCAGGGTTTCGGCCGCGGAATCCTCATCCAGCAGCGAGCTCGAAAGCAGGCTCTCGCTGCGCTGCTCGACGATGGTGCCGGATGGAGACAGCACCAGCGCGGCTTTTTGAGGCAGCTTCGCACCGCGACCGCTGAATACCAGGATGAGCGCGAAGACAACCAGAGCCACAAACGCGAGGTTCAACACGGCGCTTCTTAGGAAGGTCAGTGTTTTCCAGCAGCCTGCCAGCAGGCGCCCCATCAACAGGATCAGTCGTTTCATGCGATCAGCTCGGTTCCTTCGAAATGCCTCTCCGAAACCCGGTTGGAATTTTCTATTAATCTGAGAATATAAGTCAGAATTTTGTTTTGTAAATTGGAGCGCCCGGGAAGATTTTTGGGAATCAGGCCCGGAAACCGCAGTGCCGGTTGACTCCGATGCCGCGCTTCTTTATGGTTACACGCGAGGATTGGCAATTCTACTCTTGATTTTCAACATCCTGTTACACCCAGGGGCGGAGTCGATGAAAAAAATCATCCTGTTCATTGTTCTGGGGGGCATCGGCATTCTCGCGGGTGGTGTGCTCTGGGTCTATCTCAGCCTCCCGAATGTTGGCTACCTCAAATCTCGGAACCCAAAAACCACGGCGTTGATCGACCAGCGCCTCCGTGAAAGCAGGAAATCAGGCAAGCAGCTGAAGGTCCGGCAGGTCTGGGTTGCCTTTGACAGTATCCCCACCATCCTCAAGCAGGCCGTGCGCGTTGCGGAGGACGCGAGTTTTTACGAGCACGAGGGCATCGACTACGACGAGTTGGGGAAGGCCATCCAGAAGGACATCGAACAGGGCAAGTTTGCGCGCGGCGCCAGCACGATCACCCAGCAGCTGGCCAAGAACCTTTTTCTGTCCACGACCAAGAGCCTCCGGCGCAAGCTGGAGGAGTACTTCATCGCCCGGCGCCTGGAGGCCGAGCTGTCCAAGAACCGTATCTTTGATCTGTATCTGAACGTGATCGAGTTCGGACCGGGAGTGTTCGGCGTGGAGGCGGCCGCGCGGCAGTATTTCGGGAAAAGCGTCGGTCAACTCAGCCTGGAGGAGGTGGTCCGGTTGACCGCGGTGATCCCCAAGCCCCTCACCGAATCGCCCACCGGTAACAGCCGCTGGCTGAACTGGCGGGCGGGCTGGATCCTGTCCACGCTCCGCAAAACCGGCCACATCAGCGCCGCGCAATACAACGAGGTGATCGGCCGGTTCAAGTGAAAAAGGAGCCCCCGGCTGAGCCGGAGGCTCCTTTTTGCTAGTGCACCGTGATCTGCTTCGGCTTCCGGGTCTCGGATTTGGGGACCTCGACCGTCAGGATACCGTCCTTAAATTCAGCCTGGATCCGTTCGGCATCGCTATCGTCCGGCAGGCTGAAGGACCGCACAAAGGTCCCTCGGGACATCTCTTTGCGGTAGAAGTTTTCCTCCTTCACCTCGTTTTCATACTTGCGCTCGCCCCGCAGGGTGAGAACGTCGTTGTGGATGTCCAGGCTGATGTCCTTCTTGTCCATGCCCGGAAGTTCGGCCTTTATAACCAGCTTGTCATCCTTTTCGAAGATGTCGACGGCCGGATGCCAGTCATTCCGTCTGTCTTCACCCACCGCCATTTCGGCCGGGATGAAGGGGTCGCTGAAAAAGCGGCTGAAGTGGTTGTCAAGCAGCGACATCGTTTTCAATGGATTCCATCTGACCAGTTCCATCATTTTTAAGCCCTCCTTGATTTAGTGGTTGTCTTTTGCTTAGATTTGGCTATTATTAAATTGCCTTTGTAAACGATATAATAAAATCATTATTGTGATTGTCAATATAGTAACATTATATTTTTAACTAAAAATTTTTAGTAATGAATATCAGCCTGGTCGAAAGAAAGGCGGACTGCCATGGACAACAAAAAACCTCATTCATTCCTGGTCGATATCGAGCTGCCCCAGCCGGATACGCAGGATCTGAGAGGCCGGCAATCGGTGCGGGCGACGTTCAAGCTGTCCAGCCGTGCCATAGATGCGCTCAGCATCGTGGCCGTGCACCTGGGAATCAAGCAGAAGAGCCTGTTTGACCACCTGATCGAGGATGTGCAGTCGCTCAACGCGATCGCAAAAGAGATCGAGGCCGGGGAGTTCAGGAGCCTGGAGCGCGTGCAGAAGACGTTCGTCATCAGCCGTCGCACCCTGAATTGCCTGGAGGACATTTCGCGGGAGTTCAAGGCTCCGCGGGATGCGCTCGTGGAGTACTCGATCCAGCGTTTGCTGCCGGTCATCACGCGCGAGCGCGAAAAACATCGCAAGCGCAAAAGGCTGCTGGAAGAAATCAGGCGGCATCTGGAGGACGGGCGCAGACTGCTGGAAAAGTCACATTCCCTGCTCGGGGCGGAAGATCCCGTGGCGGTCTGGCTGGACGCGGCGGTGGCCGATTACCGGAACGCCTGCGGCAATATCGAACACTTCGTCGAAAAAGGGGATATTATCGAGGACTTTTAACTCATACGATTTTCACCACCACCATGGTGATGTCGTCCGCGGGCTTGAGTTCCTGCCGAAACTCTTTCAACTCGGCGATGACGCTTTGGACGATCTGCCGGGCGCTCAGGCCGCAGTGGCGCCGGATGATGTCGTGCACCCGTTGTTTGCCGAACATCCGGCCCTGCGCGTCGATCGTTTCCCAGATGCCGTCCGTGCCGACAAAAACGATCTGACCTTTTTGCAGCTCTCTTTTTTCTTTCTCCTCAAAGACCAAATCTTTGTCAAACCCCAGAGAGGACCCCTTGCCGGACAGCTCTTCGAAGGTTCCCGCAACCGGATCGAAAAAAATAGCCGGGTCGTGGCCCGCCCGGACCCAGCGCAGGGATAACCGTGTTGAATCGACGGATAGATAGAACAGCGTCATGAACGCACCGGATTCCCTCACATCCTGGCAGAACTGGCGGTTCACGTCCGCCACGATTTCGGAAAGGCTGCCGGGAAGCGACGCGCGCTGGCGCAGGGAGGCGCGGGCCGAGGCCATCAGCAGCGCGGAGTAAATGCCGTGGCCGGACACATCGCCGACGACGATGTCGGCCCGGCCGGGAGTATCTTCGCGGGTCTCCAGAAAGTCATAGTAATCCCCGCCGGTTTCATCGCAGTAGAGACTGATCCCGGAAATGTCCAATCCGGGTACCGACGGGTCCTGCTCCGGCAGCAAATTCTGCTGCACCTCGGATGCCAGGCGCAGGGATTCCTGCAGCCGTATGTGGTCGCTCAGTTTCGGCACCATCTCGTTGAAAGCGTCGATCACCTGATCCCGCTCGTCGCCGGTTTTCAGAGCGATCCGCGCCGAAAAATCCCCGTTGCTCAGGCGCCGCGCAGTGGATGCCAGGACACGGATGGGGAGGGTGATGCCCCGAGAGCCGACAAAGGCAGCCAGTGTAGCAACCACCACGGCCAGGAGCGCCGCGACGGCTATGACCAGGAACTCTTCGCTGGTGTAGTTCTTCACGATCCTAGCGGATTTAGCGGCCATGCGGTCGATCACCAGCTTGGGCACGATGATGACGAAATGGGCTTTGGGGCCGATCGGTGCATAAGCCCAGATGGAGTCCGCCCCCTTGTAGGGCATCTCCACATACCCGGATCGGCCGAGTTCAACCTCCTGAAGCAGGTGCGCCAAAGAGCCTGAGTTTTCGGATGTGAGCCATTCGGTCCGGATCGGCTTTTCCCAGGAGTCGGCTGCGTCCTGGTGGCCTTTTTGAACCACGATCAGCAGACCGGAATGTTTGGTTTGGGGATCGACGGCGGGCATGACCAGGAAAGAGCGCATCGCGGTCGTCCAGATCGCTGCGAGCTCTTCGACCTGCAGCAATTCCGTGATGAGAACATCCATTGCAGCAACGCCGGCCACGGTCCCATCGGGCCGGCGCACCTGTTTTGAGGCCGTCATGACCACCTGGCCGGAGGTGGCGTCCACCATGGGCAGGGTCCACTCGATCTCACTCGTTGCGGCTTGATACCAGGCGCGGGTGCGCGGGTCATAGCCTTTCGGATAGCCGCCGTGGCCGGGAAATGACACGTGCAGGCCCTCTTCCAGGCTGATGTAAGCCCAGTGCAGGGTTTTGCCGAGGTGTCGGGCGATTTCCTGAAACGTGCCCGTCAGGCCGGACAACCGAGCGGCATCCCTTTCAACCTGGGTCGAAGACACCCCCGGGGCCAGCAGAAAAACCGGGTGAGCAAAACTCACGTCTTGGGCGACCAGGCCGCCGTCGGCAGAACGCCGCCGGTAGTCCGGGTGAGGTCCGAAATCGGGGGGCGCGGTCCGCGGGTCATCGAAATCATGCGAAAAATAGATTTTCGAGCCCGCCGGGGTGCCGGCGGCGAGGGCGGATTCGGCCTCGCGCGCCAGCCACATCAGGGCAAATGTTACGGCCTTTTCGTTTTTCGCGAGGATTTCGCCTGATTTTTCGGCCGTGAGCGTGAGCATTCCGTCGGCGATGCGGGTAAGGTTCTGTCCGACGTCCTCCGAAATGGCTTTCCCCATCCGGCTCGTCCCACGCTGGCTGATGAGCGTCAGCACCCCGAGCGGAACGAGGCTGAAGACAAGCAGGATCGAAAACAGCTTCCAGCGGATATTCATACGGCGGTCTCCTTCCGGCCTCAGGAGGGCAGCGCGGAGAGCACGGCGCAGATAAACGCCTCGGTATTCCACGCCTGGGGCGTGGGAGTCGCCCCGAATCGCACCAGCACCAGTTTGCGCGACGGGATGATGATGACCTGCTGCTTCTGGAAGCCTTCGGCTGAATACGCATCCGCGGGCACCGAAGGCCAGCGCCGGTTGGCTGGATCGGAGGTGGCACCGGCGTTGAGCCAGAACAGGGCCCCGTATTCGCCCTTGGGCGCTTTCTCAGTCGGGGTCCTTGTATAGGCCACCCAGCCTTCGGGAAGAATCCGTTTGCCGTTCCAAACCCCGTCCTGCAGGAAAAACAGCCCGAAACGGGCCCAGTCGCGCGGAGTGGCCAGAGTGTAGGAGGACCCCACAAACGTCCCGGACGGGTCCGCCTCCATCACCGCGCTGGTCATGCCGATCGCGTCGAACAATTCCTGCCGCAAAAAATGGTAGGAATTGGGTGTCTCTTTCTCCACCGCCTGCCGCACAATGCGACTGATGATGTTGACTGTGCCGCTGGAATAGCTCCACCGGGTTCCGGGTGCGGCGGCCAGGGGCTTGGCGGCGGCGTAGGCGGCAAAGTCCCTGCTTTCGCAGAGCATGGCGGCGGTGTCGCCCCAGGGGGTGTAGACCTCGTCGAACTCAAGCCCGCTGCTCATCCGCATGAGCTGATCCAGCGTAATGGCGCGCCGGGGGTCGCCCTGCGCCTGCCACTCGGGAACCGGTGCCGGTTGGTCGAGCGTGAGTCTGCCCTTTTTCACGAGGATCCCCACGAGGGCGTTGATGACGCTCTTGCTCATTGACCAGCCGAGCAGCGGCATGCCGGGTGCAAATCCGGGTGCGTAGCGCTCGGCGATGAGGCGGCCATCGTAGACCACCAGCACGGCGCGCGTGCGCCTGGGCGTCTGCGGATGGTCCTCGGTGAAGGCGGCATCCAGCGCCAGCTTGAGCCTGCCCGCGTCAACCCCCGGGGGCGGCGGATCGGCGATCGCGCGGTCGGCGGCCAGCCAGGGGAGATCGTCGATCACACTTTCCCGGATTTCGCGGGCGGAAATGGGTTGCGAGTTGAGCTCGGCCTCGGTCACGCCCACCACCAGGGTGCAACCGCAGCCTTCCCGGAAAACCGCCCGGGCCGCGGCGAGGCCGAAGATATCCGCCGTGACTGCCTTGGCGTGACGATCGACCCTGTAGGTAACGGCGGTTTCCATAAAGCTCACGGGTGCCACGTCTTCGCGGAACACGTCCGCGGCATCGCGGCCGGAGACAAAGACGTTCGAGCAGATGGTTTTCGCGGCAAAACCGGTCCCGATGGGTGCAGCCTTGACCAGGGGCCAGACCGCAACCGCCAGCGCGGCCACCAGGGCTGCCGCGATCAATATCACCGTGCGCTTGCTCCGCAGTTTCATGGGCCTCCTGGCCGGTTTGCGATCGGCCGTGCATGTCGACATTGATGGCTTTCCCCCGAACGTGTCGGGTTTTCCCGCTCCCCGCGTGAGGTCCCAACTTCGCATATCGGCAGAGTTTCAGCAAGAGGGTGCGTGCTTGCACCGACGCCATTAGGATGTTAAATAATGCCCATCCATAAACGGCGTCTTTCGGCCCATGCCGGCGTTCTCGCTCTTCGCAATCCTCGGCATAGCCTCACTTTGCCTGCGGTTGCGAAATCGCTGCGGCCTTGGCCTGAACCGAAATCCACCATTTCTGGATGGACACTAAATATCAGCAACTGCTCAGGTGTTCAGGCTGAAGGCTGAAGGCAATAAAACATCTCGCAAAGGCCGAATCAAGCCATTCGAGCTGCATTGAGGCGCAACGATGAAGATCGACCTCTTGTTTGGCCGCGGCAAGCTGGCCGTTGATTTCCCGGATCATGTGCAGGTCGTGACCGTCCGCAAACGCGCCATGGCGGAGGCGACCGACCCGGCCGGCGACCTGAAAAAGTCCTTTCAAGCCCCGACAGCCGCCTCCCCGCTGCGGGAGCTCGCCCGCACGCGCAAGACGGCCTGCATTCTGATCTGTGACATCACCCGCCCCGTTCCCCATGGCCTGCTGCTGCCGTTGCTGGTCGAGGAGCTTGTGGCCGGGGGCATGGCCAAGGAGAACATTCTGATCCTTGTGGCCACCGGCCTGCACCGTCCCAACACGGGCGAGGAACTGCGCGAGGTTATCGGCTCGGAGGCGGTGTTCAAGTCGGTGCGCATCGAAAACCATTTCGGCCGGGACCGGCAGGCCCATGCGGACCTCGGCCGAACCCCCTCCGGGATCCCGATGTTGATCGACCGGCGCTTTGTTGCAGCCGACCTGCGCATAACGGTGGGCCTGGTCGAGCCGCACTTCATGGCGGGCTACTCCGGCGGGCGCAAGCTAGTGGTCCCCGGGGTCGCGCACTGCGACACGATCTTCCGGCTGCACGCGGGCGGTATCCTGGACCACCCCAACGCCGCCAACTGCGTCATCGACGGCAACCCCCTGCACCGCGAGCAGCTGCACATCGTGCGGGCGGTAGGGGAAGTCTACGCCCTGAATGTCGTCATCGACGAGGAGCGGCGCATCGGGTTCGTGAACTTTGGGGAGGTCGAGGCGAGCCACTTGGCGGCCGTGGCGTTCATGCGCCAGTATGCGGAAGTGTCTGTGCCGCGGCGCTTCAAGACGGTCGTCACCACGAGTGCCGGCTACCCCCTGGACAAGACCTACTACCAGACGATCAAGGGTATGGTCGGCGTCCTGGACATCCTTGCGCCCGGGGGCACCATCGTGATTGCGAGCGAATGCTCCGAGGGCATGGGCAGCTCGGAGTTCGTGGAGGCCCAGCGCAGGCTCTGCCGGCTGGGGCCCGACGCCTTCATGGCCGAGATCATGACCCGCAACCTGGCGCGGGTCGACGAGTGGCAGACCCAGATGCTGATCAAGGCCCTGCGGAAGGCAAGCGTCCAGCTCTATACCACCGGTTTGAAGCCTTCCGATCTAATGGAGGTCTTCGTCGAGCCGGTCGCCTCCATCGAGAAAGCGGTCCTGGAAAGCACAAAGGCCCACCAGGACAGCCACGTCGCCGTGGTCCCGGAAGGCCCCTATGTGATTCCTGTCTATCGATCCTGAAGGACTTATAGAAGTGGTTTCATAACCTCATTTTGATATTCGTTCGCTATCCTCGCAGCAAACTGCGGGGGAATGAGCTCGCTGTTGCGGTTCCAGCACCATCCCCGTCCGTCTCGCGCGGTGGCTTATTTGCCATATTTTTCAATCCTGACGCGGCAACTGAGTCCGTGCGCCAGCATGTTCTCATAGTTGCATGCTCTCTCGCAGACGCGGGCGATCCCCAGCGAACCTTCCTTTGTGGCATGCTGATACGTTACGGTCTTGACGAACTTGTGGACGGACAAGCCGCCGGTGTAGCGGGCGGCCCGCATCGTAGGCAGGACGTGGTTAGTCCCAATGGTTTTGTCACCGTAAGCGACCGTGGTCTCCTCGCCGCAGAACATGGAGCCAAAGTTTCGGCAACGTTGCAGGAAAAAGCGCCAGTCTTCCGTCTGGACTTCCAAGTGTTCGGGGGCCCAAGCGTCGGACAAAGCGGCCGCCTCTTCGGGTGTTTCCGCCACGACGACCTCCCCATAGTCCCGCCATGACACTCCGGCCACATCCCGGGTTGGCAGCGTCAGGAGCTGCCGATCAAGCTCCTTCAGCGTTGCTTCGGCAACGGGTTTGGAAAGCGAAATCAGGCATTGCCTGGAGTTCGGATCGTGCTCGGCCTGGCCCAGTATATCGGCGGCCAAAATGCGAGGGTCGGCTGAGCCGTCGGCAATGACCAGTATTTCGGTGGGGCCGGCCAGCAGGTCGATGCCCACGTCGCCGAAGAGTTGGCGCTTGGCCTCGGCCACGTACTTATTGCCCGCGCCGACCACGAAATCCACGGGGGCCAACCCTTCCATGCCGTAGGCCATGGCCGCCAGCGCCTGGACTCCGCCCATGCAGTAGACCTCGTCGGCTCCGGCGGCGAGCATGGAATAAAGGGTGGCCGGGTACATCCCCTGGCCCTTGACCGGCGGCGAGCAGGCGACCACCCGCTTCACCCCGGCCACCTTGGGCGTGATCACCGTCATGTGGGCCGAGGCCAGCATCGGATACCGGCCGCCCGGGACGTAGGAGCCGGAAGAGGCCACCGGGATGACCTTCTGACCCAAAAAAACTCCGGGCAGTGTCTGGACCTCGAAATCGGTCAGTCGCTGCATCTGCTCGGCTGCGAAATTGCGGATCTGGGTCTGGCAGAAATCGATGTCCGCGACCATGGCGGGCGGCAATCGAGATTGGACCGCCTTCATCTCCTCGGCGTCGATCTTGAAGCTTTTGGGCGACCAGTGGTCAAACTTGGCCGAGTAATGTCTCACCCCGGCTTCGCCCTCGCGGCGGACCTTGTCGATGATTTCCCGGACCGTCTCGCGCACGCGGGTCAGGTCCTCGATGGGGCGTTCCTTGGCTTTTTTAAGATAGACTGCCATGCCTGACCTCCTCGCCACACTGTTTTTTACCCCTGCTTTCCGTCAATGCGCTGTCCAGCCGGCGTCCACCGCAAGGATGTGGCCGGTGATCAGGGAAGCGGCCGGAGAAGCCAAATACACAATGGCTCCGGTTACATCCTCCGGAGTTCCGAATCGTTGCAACAGGTTCTTGGACAAGGCGTATTCGCGGAAAAGCGGATCCGCTAAAAAGCCGCGGGAGAACTCGGTCTCGATGAAGGTCGGCGCGACCGCGTTGACGAGGATGTTGTGCTTACCCCACTCTACGGCCAACACCTTGGTAACCAGGTTTAAACCGGCCTTGCTGGCGCAGTAGGCAGAACGTTTAACCAAGGCGACCGTACCCGTTTGCGAGGTCATATTGATAATACGGCCGCCGCGCGCCTGCCGGATCATGACGCGTCCTGCGGCCTGGGCGGTGAAGAAGGCGGCTTTCAGGTTTATCTCCATTATTTGGTCCCAGGCTTCCGGCGTGACCTCTATTGCTTCTTGAGGGATGTTTATGCCGGCGTTGTTTACAAGGATATCGAGCCCGCCCATGGCCGCGGCGAGATTCTCCATAAGGCCTTGCAATTCCGACACCCGGGTCACATCCTGCGGGCGCACAACAGCGGTCCGGCCGAGGCCGGAAATCTCTTCGGCGACTGCGTCAAGTTCCTTCCGGCTCCTCGCCACCAAGGCCACATCCGCTCCCGCCTGCGCCAGAGCCAATGCGCAGGCCCGCCCGATTCCGCGTCCGGCGCCGGTGACCACAGCGATTTTGCCTGTCAGATCGAACGGGTTTTTGCCCATTTTTCTTCCCCCTTCCAGCTGTTTTTTTTTGCTGGCTGGCTTTGATGGGTTGATCACGCTTTTTTCTGCAGCAGCTTGCGGGCCAGATCGACACTTGATCCGGCATCCGCGCCATAGCCGTCGGCGCCGATGTCACGTGCAAACTTCTCGTTGATCGGCGCCCCGCCCACGATCACCTTCACCGTGTTCCTCAGCCCGCGGGCCGCGAGCAGGTCGATGACCTTCTTCATCTCCGGCATGGTCGTGGTGAGCAGCGCTGACATCCCCAGGATGTCCGGCCGATGCTTCTCGACGTTGGTAACGAAGTCCTCGACACTGATGTTGATCCCCAGGTCGACCACCTCGAAGCCGACCCCGCGCAGCATGGTGGCCACCATGTTCTTGCCGATGTCGTGCAGGTCGCCGCGCACCGTGGCGATGAGGACCTTGCCGCTCGCCTCCCGCTGGTCCTTGGCGAGGTGGGGTTCGAGCACGGTCAGGGCCAGGTTCATGGCGCGGGCGGACAGCAGCACTTCGGGGATGAACACCGTGCCGTCCCGGAAGCGTCCGCCGATCACCTCCATGGCGGTGAGCATGCCGCGGTTGAGGATATCCTTGGCGCTGCGCCCCTGGTCCAGCAATTCCTGTACGTGGCCTTTGATGCCGGCGTCGTTGCCGGCGAGCACATCCGCATGCACGGTCTGGAACACCTCGCTGGGTGGGGACTGATGCGCCACGCGCCCGGCGGCCGCCTGCACCTGTGCTGCGGTCAGGGGGCGCGCGGCCCCGGCCCGCAGCGGCAGCCGGCCTTCCTTTTCAACGCGCTCCCCGATCAGCGCCAGGCGGTCGAAGTCGGCGTTGGGTGGGGTGGTATCGGCAACCGACAGGATGATGCGGTTGCCCGGGGCCACGGCTTTGAAGAAGTGGTCGAGGTAGGCGTTAAGATCATCCAGGCTGGCTGTCGCCGGGGAGAGCAGGGATTGGATCAGTCCGCCCATGAGGGTCAGATGGCCGGATTTGCACCAGCGCTCGTAGTAGGTTTCGATGGGCAGCTTGGTCATGGGCGCACAGCAGACCGCTTCGGCCACATGTATGCCGGAATCGGCGATGAGGTCGATGAGGCCCTGGTTCTCGCCGTCGCAGTGGCAGATGACGAGTTTGCCCTTGGAGGCCAGGTACTCGGAGGCCTTCCGGAGCCAGGGGGTCAGTTCCTTCTGGAAGTAGGGCGGGTAGGTGATCATGTCGTCAAAGTTGGCCCCCCAGAGGATGGCCTCGGCCGGCGAATCGCCCACCACCTTTAGGATTTGCTCATACACCAGACCGATGGCCTCGGCCAGGCGGCCCATTTTCTGGTGGTAATCATTGTAATGGAAGAAGAATTCGGTGGCGTCGAGGAAATCGCGCTGGATGTGGTGCACGGGCGAGGCCGAGAAGGTGCCCATCATCACGGCCACCCCGTCCTGCCCGATGCGGTTCTGCCAGGCCCGGTAGCGATCGTAATCCGGGGTCACGGTGATGTTCTCGAAAATGTAGGCCCAGATCTCGTAATCCTCGGGCCGCTTGATGGCGCGTTCCTGCACCCAGGTGATGGAGACACCTGCATTGCGCATCTCCGCGTTGATCACTTCCGTGGTGCTGACGACCCCCTTGGGGGTATGGTACTCCACCCGGATGGCTTCCTCGTCGCCCCGGCGGGTCTTTTGCACCTGCAGCGTGACATTGGGTGAAAAGTTGACCTTGTAGCCGTTTTCCTTGAGGCTGTAGAGGCCGATGCCCCGGGTCAGGTTTTCCT
Organism: uncultured delta proteobacterium; assembly: GCA_963785045.1. Classification (GTDB taxonomy): domain Bacteria; phylum Desulfobacterota; class Desulfobacteria; order Desulfobacterales; family SpSt-501; genus SpSt-501. The sequence continues at coordinate 73,500 of CAWAUC010000013.1, forward strand.
GGGGGTCGACCACCTCCAAAAGTTCCGGGATGACCTTGTGCAGGGCCCAGCCCTCGGCCCGCGCGATGTCATCGGCGCTGCGTCCCTGGTGGCGCTTGGGCAGGCTGCCCCGGTATAAGTTGGCGTTGTACCAGAGGTCGAAGCGCGGGGTATAGGGCATTACATCCGCAGTCTCGCCCCGCATGGTCATGAGGATGCGTTCTTTCTTGGTCATTTCTCAGCCTTCCCTGCACAGAGCACGCAGCTTGTATGGCCGGAAATCAACTAGGCCCTGACGCCGGCAAAGCGCCGGGCGAGTTCGACCGCCTCGGCGGCGTTGGCGCCGTAGCCGTCCGCGCCGATCTTCTCCGCGAAAGCACGGTCCAACGGCGCCCCGCCCACCAGCACCTTGATCTTGTCGCGCAGGCCCCGGGTCTTGAGTTCGCCGATGACCTTCTGCATCTCCGGCATGGTGGTCGTGAGCAGCGCGGACAGGCCCAGGATATCGGGCTTAAGTGCCTTCACCTGGTCGATGAGCTTCTCCACACTCAGGTCGACGCCGAGGTCCAGCACCTTGAAACCGGCCCCTTCGAGCATCATGGCAACCAGATTCTTGCCGATGTCGTGCAGGTCGCCCTTGACGGTCGCCAGGATGACGGTGCCCCGGGACTGGCTCTGGCCGGCGGCAAGCCGCGGCTTCACGATGTCCAGGCCGGACTTCATGGTCAGCGCCGCGACGAGCATCTCCGGCACGAAGATCTTCCCCGACCCGAAATCCGTGCCGACCACGTCCATCGCCGCGATCAGGGCGTCGTTGATGATCGTGTTCGGGTCGAGTCCCGCCTCCAGCGCCTGGCTCACGAGCGCCTTGATCTCAGCGTGCTTGCCACCGATAACTGCGTTTTTGATCGCTTCCATATGCTCCGCCATTGCTGAACGTCCTCCTTGTCGGGTTTAAATTAATGCCGCTAAGATCGTTACCAATCCGCTCCGCGATCTGAAATGATTTTTAACTACGAAATGCGCGAAATACGCTAAAGTGCTTGATTATATATATAGGCCTGCCTTTTTGCGCCTTTCGCGTATTTCGTAGTTCCCTTTTTCCCATCTGCCATGGCCGCGTGAGCAGTTGCACCTAAAATCAAGTTTTTCAGGATCGACTATCTAAGATGGTGCGTGATCGGGTAGCCGCCGTATTTCAGGCAGGCTTCCCGCATCGCCAGGTAGTTTTCATAGTTGGCCCAGTTCGGGACCGAGTTGCCCGACCCCAGTGCAAACCCGCCGCCGGGGGCCGCGTCCCGCAGCAACTCCTTGACCCGCGCTTCGATTTCTTGGGTGGTGGCGCTGCGCAAAAGCTCGTTGGACACGTTGCCGACCAGACAAATGCGGTCGCCCCACTGCTTTTTCACCTTGGCCATGTCCATGCAGGACGGATCGATGGGCTGGATAACGTCCAGCCCCATGGCGATCAGATCGTCCATGAGCACGCTGAGATCCCCGTCCGAGTGCATCAGGAAGATGCGGTCGTTCGCATGGCACCTTTCACCCACTTTTTGGTACCAGCTGAAGACGTGCTTCTTGAGTGCGGCCGGTGAAATCATGGGCCCGGTGCCGAAGGCGATGTCGTCCACCACCCAGACCCCGGCCACGTGATCCATGCCGAAGATGGTTTCAAGCGCCTTGAACTGGATGGTGGCCACGCGCTCGAACACCTCGGCCACGAACGACTCGTCCAGCACAAGCTTCAGCGCGAAGTTGTTGAAGCCCATCAGCATCCAGGTCAGTGTGAAAATCTTGCCGGAGATGGCGATCACCTTCATGCCCTCGGGCAGGAGCTTCTTGACCGCATGCAGCTTGCTGAAATCGATGTCGGCCGCGGCCTCCCACGGGAACTTGTCCAGGTCCGGGCGCTCGTGGATGAAGCTCGTCATCTCCAGGTTCCAGGCCTTGGGGTCGATGGTGCCGGGCGCGTCCCGCAGCACCATCTCCTTGAGCACACGGGTGATCTTGGACTCCTCGGTGACCTTGCCGGGCGACATCATGCTGACCGTGATGGGGATGAAGTCGTAGCCCGCCTTGGCCCAGAACTCCACCTGCCCGGCGAGGTCATCGGCGGTTACCGTCCGGCCGAGGAACTTGCTTTGGACGGAGTAGTCGATCAGGATCTCGCCCAGCGGCACCCGGTCGGTTTCCCTGTGATGGACCGCCGCCAAAAATCGATTGAAGTCGGGTTTAAGGTTCATCCTTCAATACCCCTCCCGGACCGCTTCCACGATGGCCCGCAGGTTCTCAATCGGCGTGCTCAAGGGAATGGCGCACTCCGGGCCGATGATGTTCACTCCGGCCGCGATGGCGTAGCGGGCCTGCTGGTAGACATCTTCCGGTGTCCCCTGCAGGAGGGTGCGGGCGTTGTTGATGTTCCCGACCAGGCCGATGCGGTCGCCCACCCGCTGGACCGCTTCCTTGGAATCGACCGACCACTCGAAGTGATAGGCGTCGACCCCGGTGCGTGCGAAAAGCTCCAGGCGGTCGGAGCAGTTGCCGCAGACGTGCAGGATGATGGGCCCGCCCACCTGGGCGGTGATCTCCTGGTGGATGGGCAGCAGGTACTGCTCGTAGTGATGCGGCCCTACCAGGTTGCGGGTGGCATGGTCGGCCAGGACCACGATGTCCGCGCCGGCGGCGAACTGGGCGTTGGCGAAGGCGATGGTGACCGGCGCGAGCTGCCGCAGCATTTTGCGCACCTTGTCGGTTTCGCCCATGCCGACCGCCAGCAGAAAGTTCTGGGTGCCGGCCATGTGGTAGGACAGGGTCCAGGGCCCCATGACTTTGCCGATGATGGCAACCCGGCCGCCCACGTGGCGCCGCAAAATGGACAGCGCTTCCAGCACCACGCGGCAGGAGGGTTTTTCGAGAAAGTCGGCGGGGACCCGGACGTCGGAGAAATCCGCATAGGGGAACGCCTTCACGTCCGGCATGCGGTCGCGGTCGCCCCAGTCCACCTGGGCGCCCAGGGCGGCCGACTCCTGGTCCACCGAATACTCGGGCATGACGGTGTCGAAGCCGACCACCTCGTGGCCGGCGAGCGCCAGCTCGGCCATGGCGTTGGGGTTGAGATGGGCTTCGGGGAACGACACGCCGGCCTTGTCCATCAATCCGTGGCAGGCGATGGAGGTGGGGTTGCCTGCCGGCGGGCGCGCTCCGCGTCTGCCGCTGAACATGGCGGACATGACCAGATTAAACGAGTTGAGTCTCATGCTTTGCGTGACCTCCTGGTTCCGGCGGTACCGGAAGTGGAACGGATGAGTTTGAACCCGCAGAGGGATTCCTTTTCGAGGTCGATGTGCAGGTTGGATTCGATGCGTCGCACCACGTCGAAAAGGTGCCGCACCATCAGCTGCTCGGCCTGGTCCGGGTCGCGGTCGGCGATGGCGTCGACCACCCGGGTGTGAAACCGCAGAGCATCATCGACGGCCCCGGGCAGGGCGGCCACCTCGCCGATGAAGCGCTGCAGCATGTCATGGATGGTCTGCAGGAACTTGAGGAGCACCCGGTTGCCGCAAATCCGGGTCAGTTCGAGGTGGAAAGCGGCATCCTGCAGGGTGAATTCGGCGGTATCCCGGTTCTTGAGGGCCCGGTCCTGCAACGCAAGAATGTTGCGAAGCTGCTCGATGTCCTCCGGTTTGGCGCGGGCGACGGCCAGGCGCACGGCATTGCGCTCAATGCAGATGCGTGCCTCGATGAACTCCCGCACACTCAGGGGGTCCAGCAGAAACTGGCCGCTCAGCGTACTCATGTACCCGCCCGGGCTGGGCGGCTCGACCAGCGTGCCCACCCCCTGCCGGGCCCGCAGCAGCCCCATGGCGGAAAGCTTGTTGACGGCCTCCCGCAGGGTGTTGCGGCTGACCCCGAGCTGCTTGGCAAGCTCGTCCTGGGGCGGCAGCTTCTGGCCGCGCGCATAGCGACCCGTGGCGATCATTTCGTGGAGCGCTTCGAACACCTGGGTCGTCGCCGATGCCTTCTGGATGGGTTTTACGTCCATGTCGGACCACTCGGTCGGTTTGGGGAACCTTCCCCCGGTTCCCCCGATGCAGGTTTCCGCACAGTGCGGCGCATCGGTGTCACCGGCAAGCCTCCGTCAGCCGGCAAAATCCGGCCCGCCGGACGTATCGGCAAGCATCCGGCGCAGGCCGGAAAGTTCACCCTTTTCGTCAAAGGGCAGCGCAAAGCGCCCGGGGGATACAGAGAGCCCCTTGGCGCGCGCTTCCGCGGCCAGGGCGGGCGAGATTGCCAGTCGCCTCAGATCCGCGGTGTTTATGATCCAGGCCATGCGCACGGAGGCCGTGTCCCACAGACCGATGGAAAGAAGGGCGGCCTCGAGCGCCCGGCGGTCGGAGGCGAGCACAATCGGGACCCGCGCTTTTTCCGGGGCAACCGCCGTGATGCAGTTGAGGGCGGTCATGTCCGCGTCTATTCGGCCCACGACCCGCCGGTGCACGTAGTCGGCCAGCCCCAGGCCGATGGCGTTGCCGCCGGTCTTGGCCGACAGGTCGCGCAGCACGATGCGGGTGATGCGCGGCCGCTCGCACTCCTTTTCGTAGATGTTCATGATCCGGCCGATCACCTTGGTGTCGAATCCGGCGCCCGAGATGTCCTTGCCGATTTCATCCACCAGCAGCACGTCCAGTTGATCGAACGGCAGGCTGGCGTGGTGCTGGCGGGCCTCCGCGAGCAGTTCGGGCTCGCGTGCGAACACGGCGGGGGCCGGCACGGCCTCCAGGCGGCGTACCGAGTTGGTCTTGTCCTCCATTATGGCGATGCCGCCGCAAATGGGGAGTTTTGAAAACAGGACCCTGGCCATGGCCGTGATGGCCTGTGCATAGTTGACCCGCACCGCCAACTGGTGCATGGCTTCGGCCCCGGCGACGCGGCCCAGGCCCACGACGGCCATTTTGAGCAGCCCCGATTCGATTTCGCCGATGAACTCCGTATGCTCCTTGACGCGGTTGACGATGAGGATGTGGTCGGCTTCGACGGCCGCGCGGTCGGCATACACCGGACACCCCTCGGTCTCGCCGACTTTCACCGGTTCCAGGCGGTCGTGGATGGGCGCCCCCAGCGTTTGCGGGGTTTGCCCGAGGTGCTGGAGGACCTCGATCTGCCCCTCGGCCGTGCCGCCGCCGTGGCTGCCCATGGCCGGCAGGATGAGCGGCCGGCCGCCCTTTTCCTTGACGGCCGCCGCCGCCGCGGCCAGCACCGCAGCCATGCAGCCAACCCCGCGGCTGCCGGCCGTGATCAGCACCGTCTGCCCGGGCCTGACCGCATCGAGCAGACCCGTGCGCTCCAGTTGCTCCCGGACACAGCTGGGGACATCCAGCGGCGGGCCGGGTTTGAAATCCTGTTCAAGAATGTGAAGCTCGGGAAAATTCATTTGCGATCACTACTCCATAAGTTTTTAATGCCGCAGCAGCAGATTGGGCAGCCAGAGCGACAGCCCCGGCCAAGCCACGATTACGATGTTGGCCACGACCGTCCACCACAGGTAGGGCATGATCGCCCTGTAGATCTGGGTCATGGTGATTTCAGACGGGGTGATGCTCTTCAGATAGAAAGCCGACGGTGCAAAGGGCGGGGTCAGGTAGGACAGGTGCATGTTCATGCAGTAGACCACGCCGAACCAGACCGGGTCGAACCCGAAGTCTGTGATAATGGGCAGGAAGATCGGCACCGTCAGGAACAGGATGCCGATCCAGTCCAGGAAACAGCCCAGGAAGACCCAGATGAGATTCATCAGGATCACCGTGCCCCACGGCCCCAGGTCCAGGGCCTTGAGGGCGTTGGTCACGAAGGTGGTGCCGCCGGCCAGCGTGTAGGCGCCGATGATGGTCTGGGCCCCGAAGAAGAGCCAGGAGAGCATGCAGCTGATGCGCAGGGTTTCGTAGAGCGAGTCGCGCAGCATGCCGAAGCTGAGCTTGCGGTTGACAGCCGCTGAAACCAGGGCCAGGATCACGCCCACTCCCGCGGCCTCGGAGGGGGTCGCCACCCCGGCATAGATGGAGCCGAGCACCCCGCCGGCGATACAAAGCGGCAGGATGAGCTCTTTCAAGGTGCCGATCTTCTCCCGGATCGGCATGTCGCGCAGCTCTTCGGCCACGAGGGGCGCGGTCTCGGGGTGACGCCAGACGCGCCAGACCACGTAGAAGATGAACATGCCGCCCAGCAGGATCCCGGGCGCGGCACCGGCCAGAAAGAGCTCGCCCACCGAGACGCCGGCGGTCATGCCGTAGACGATGAACACGACACTCGGCGGGATGAGGGTCGCCAGCCCCCCTCCGGCGGCGATGCTGCCCAGTGCCAGTTTGTGGTCGTATTTCTTGTTCAGCATTTCCGGCAGCGCGATCAGGCCGAAGGTCACGATCTCGGCCCCGATGATGCCCACCATCGAGGCCATGATGGCGTTGGCGATGATGGTGCCGATGGCGATCCCGCCCCGCACGCCGCCGGCCCACACGTTGACGGCCCGAAACAGCTGATCGGCAATGCCGGCCCGCTGAAGGATCCCGGCCATGAGCACGAAGAGCGGGACCGACATGAGCGTGTAGTTCAAGCTCATGTCGAAGACCCGCGAGACCAGCATCATCATGACGCTCGGGTCAAACAGGTAGAGCACGAAGGCCACCGCCACCGCGCCGATCGACCAGGCGAGCGGCAGGCCCAGGGCCATGAGCAGAATCATGCCGACGACAATCAGGATACTGATCCACTCGATACTCACAGGTCCGAACCCTTCACGATAAAGTAGACGTCGCGCACGAATTTGGCGGTCTGCTGCAGCAGCAGCATGATCAGCGAGACGACGAGGGCGATCTTGAGCGGCCAGATGGCCGGGTTCCAGGGGCTCATGGTGGTCTCGCGCACGGCGATGGACTGCTCCATGTACTGCCAGGCGGCCCAGATCATGACCACGATGTAGAGCAGAAAGGCGAAGTAGGTCACGCAGTCGATGAGCGCCTTGCCGCGCCGGGACAGCCCGTGGTAGAGCATGTCCACCCGCACGTGCCCGTCCTGTTTCAGGGTCCAGGCTCCGCCCAGAAGATAGAGCAGGCCGCAGCCGAACACCGTGGCTTCCGACACCCAGACGGTGGGCTTGACCAGCACCTGGCGCACAAAAATTTCATAAGCAATGATGAAGGCCACCACCAGCGACAGGATGCTCACCGCCTTGCCGATCCAGGTGTTGGTCGAATCGATCAACGCCAGCAATTTTCTCACGGTCGTTTCCCCGATAGAAGGGGAGAGGGACGCCACCCCCTCCCCCGTGTGTCACATTATTGAATGCGGCCAAGTTCCCGCAGCCAGGCTTCCTGCATCTCGATGGCGCGCTTGGTCTGTTCGTTCTTGCTCTTCCATTCCTGCCAGATCCCCTGGGCGATCTTGCGGGCCTTGGCCCTATCTTCAGGCGTCCAGGCAATGGGGGTAAGGCCCTTGGACTTGGCTTCGGAAACCAGCTTGTCATCGTCCATGGCGACCTTTTCGATCGTATCCCAGGCCCACTCGCGGCAGGCCGTGGTCAGGATCTGCTTGATATCGGCCGGCAGTTTGTCCCATTCCTGCTGCCGGACGGTGAAGTCGCCGACCGGCATGGAGTGGAAACCCGGGTAGGTGAAGTAGGGGGCTACCTGGTTGATACCGGTCTGGTTGTTGATGGAGGCGGTGGCCCAGTTGGTAGCGTCGATGACGCCCTTGTCCATGGCCGAGAAAACTTCGGTTCCGGGCAGGACGACGACGGAAGCGCCGGCCTTGGCCATGAACTCGGCCTCCATGCCCTGGGGCTCACGGATCTTGAGGCCCTTGAAGTCCTCCATGGTGCGGATGGGCTTCTTGGACGGCCAGGACTCGACCCCCCAGGTCATGACACCCACGGTGTAGGCGCCGAAAGGCTTGTAGAGCTCGCGCAACAGCTCGAGGCCGCCCCGGTAATGCATGAACGCGTCCAGTTCCCAGGGGGCCTCATAGGCGAAAATGAAGTCCGTCAGGGCTGCAAAGGCGGGGTTGCGGCCGCTGGCGTAGCCCGGCCACACGTGGATCGCCTGGAGCACGTTGCTCTGCAGGGCGGTCAGGGTTTCGTTGGTCGGGACGATGGCGCCGGCCGGGTAGGGCTCGATCTCCAACCGGCCGTTGGTGAGGACCTTGACGCGCTTGCAGAAATCCTCGAAGGTCTTCTGCGGTCGTTCCTGGGCGTTCCACAGGGTCTGGGCCTTCCACTTGATGGGCGCCTGCTGGGCCGACGCGGGGCCGGCCGCCAGGCTGGCGGCGGCCATCAGGGCTATGGCGAAGAACAACATTCGTTTGCCTGCTGCCAGTCTCTTCATCGAACTTCCCTCCTTGGTGAGTGATAGGGTTTGGCGTTCGGTGCGGCCCGGAGTCCGGCACAGACGAAAAGGCCCCCGGTATCCGCAACTTCTGCCTGCCAGTGGATCGCTTCCTCGAAAGTGCGTCCAATCATCCTATCATTGGATGACTGTGTCAACAGATTTTTAACGACTCAGCGGGCTTTGGTGGTTGGGGAAAAGGGAACTACGAAATACGCGAAACGCGCGAAAAAGGAAGCCAGGCTGCAGTCAAACGCTTTCGCGCATTTTGCGCATTTCGTAGTTAAAAGTGATTTGGGATAGCTGAGTAGCAACCGTTTCTTATTAGGTGTGGATGGTGGGGTGATTGGCGGCGGGGTATTGCAATGTTGGGGCGCCCCGGTGGTTAAAGTACAGTGATTGGGGTATACTGAGATTCGTGGGCGCCGAAAAAATATTGCATCATCTGCCGAAATCAGGGATGAAAGGTCGTCACTTTCGATAAGGTTATTCGCCGCCGATGGGAGATCATCATTATTTTGAGATGCTGGGAGGATATGGATTCAGGCACAATTAAAGTCCGCGTTGACGATCGGATGATCCAGGGCGAAAAAGGCGTGAGCCTGCTCGAGGCCATGGTGGCGACCGGCCTTCTGTTGCGCTCCGACTGCGGCGGCCGGGGCCGCTGCGGTAAATGCCAGGTTTGGGTGAATCCGGCTGACGCAGGGAGGCTGAGCGCACCGGATGAGTCGGAGCGCGGCATCCTGGGCGAAGCGCGCCTGTCGACGGGGCACCGCCTGGCCTGCCGGGCCGTGGTTTACGGGGCGGTGTCCGTCGGGGTGCCTGCCGAGAGCCGGCTCGCGCCGGAGGTGGTTCAAAAGGGCCTGCCCATGCTGCTCGGGCGGCCGGTTGCCCGATTCCGGCCGCCCGACTCCGCCTGGGGCATTGCCGTCGACGTCGGCACGACCACCGTGGCGGTCTACCTGTGCGATCTCGAACAGCGCGCCATCGCCGCTTCGACCTCGATCCGAAACCCCCAGGCCATCTTCGGCGACGATGTCATCAGCCGCATCAGCGCCGTGCGGCTGGACCCCGGAAGCCTGCCGCGGCTTCAGTCCATGACCGTCAGCGCCATCGACTGGGCGGTGAACGCCCTCTGTCGCCAGGTCAGGATCGACCCGCGCGGGATCGGGGCCGCGGTCGCGGTGGGCAACAGCACCATGGTCCACCTGCTGCTCGGGGAGGACCCCTCCTCCATAGGCGTCTTCCCCTACGCGCCCGGGTTCCTCGAGTCCCGCAGCGTGTCCGCTGCCGCCGTGGGGCTCAGGTTCAACCCCGCAGCGCGCCTGCGCACCCTGCCGCTCATTAGCGGCTACCTGGGCGCGGACCTCGTGAGCGCAGCCCTGGCGGTGGACTTCTCCCGGCATGCCTCCGGCACCATGCTGGTGGATGTGGGCACCAACGGCGAGATCATCATGCTGGCCGAGGCGGGCCTTGCGGCCACATCCTGCGCCACCGGCCCGGCCTTCGAGGGGGCCGCGATCAGCCACGGGATGCAGGCGACCTCCGGCGCCATCGACGCGGTCCGGTTCAACCCACAAACCGGAAAGCTGGATGTCACGGTGGTGCACCACGGTGACGGCCCCCCGCAGCGGCCGGCCGGCATCTGCGGCTCCGGCATCATCAGCACGGTGGCGGAGCTGCTGCGTGCCGGCATCATTTCAAAAAGCGGCCGCTTCAACCCGGATGGAGATTCTGCATGCCTGCGGCAGGGGACCAACGGCGCGGCGGAGTTCGAGATCGTCCCGGCGGGGGCATCGCAAACCGGCCGGCCGATCACGCTGACTCAGGCGGACGTGCGCGCGGTCCAACTGGCCAAGGGCGCCCTGCGCACGGGGATCGACCTGCTTTGCCGCGAAAGCAGCCTGCCGCGACCGGCCAGAATTCTTCTGGCCGGCGCGTTCGGCAGCTACATCGACAAGGCGGCGGCGCTGGCGATCGGCATGTTTCCGGCTCTTCCGGAGAGTGCGATCGAGGTGGTCGGCAACGCCGCCGGCGCCGGGGCCATTCTCGCTCTTTTCGACGACGACTTCGTGAGCCGGTCTCAAACGCTGGCGCAAACGACCCGTGTGGTCGATCTCGCCGCCCACCCGGATTTTCAGAACACCTTCATCCAGTCGCTGTCGTTTTAACAGTTTTACTCCACCCGCTTCAGGCACTTGCGCACCAGGGCCAGATTTTCCGGCGCGGCGACGAGCAGATGGTCGTCGATCTTCTGTCCGTTCAGGTATTCGTTCAGGAAAAACTCGCTGCCGTCCAGCTTGGAGAACTTGCCGCCGGCCGCCTCCACGATCACCCGCGCGGCCGCCAGGCCCTGGAAGGCTTCGTTGGCGATGAGGGCGGCATCGGCCCGGCCCATGGCCACGTAGCACAGGTGCGCGGAGGTGCAGCCCAGGGAGCGGACCTTGCCGGGGAACGTCGAGCGGTAATGCTGGTGAAAGCGCGAGTAAGTCAAGAGCATGCTTTCGTCGTTGATCCCGTCGGGGACGGGGATGGTGATTTCGCGGCGGCCCCAGTAGGCGCAGCAGCCGGCGCGGGCGTGAAACAGGTCGCCGGTGGCGGGCATGAAAAAGACTCCGAACACCGGCCAGAAATTCTCGAGCAGCGCCAGCGAGAGCCCCCACAGGGGGATCCCGGCCTGGAAGTTAGCGACCCCCTCCAGGGGATCAAACGCCCAGAGATAGCGCTTGTCCTCATGCGAGTATGCCTGGTTCACCGCGTCCACGCTGTAGAGCTTGTGTTCGGGAAAATGTTGGTGCAGCTGGTTTTTGAACAATTCCGTCAGCTGGATCTCAGCTTCGGTGACCACCCCTTGGTCGAACTTCACCTGGGGCCGACCCTTACCGTAAAACGCCATGGCATTTTCGCCAGCCTGGTGGATGAAATCCATCCCAAATCCGATCAGATCGTCGACTTCCGGTTTCTTTCCGTCGCTCATTCGTCCTCCTGTATTCGGTTATCGCAAAAATACGAAATAGCAGGGTGTTGAAAAACAAGCACCAGGTCGTCAGCCAAGGCGTGCGGCGTTTAGGAAAGCGGAGCATATTCAAGGATATGTGAGCATTTACAAAAGCCGCACAACGCCGGATCACGGCCTCAGGCGCGGTTTTTCAACTCCCTGATAGAGCATAACCGGCGGCGGCCAAAGGATCAAGAGCAAAGAAGTGGGCGCAGCCAAACCGGCTTGACATGACATGGATGCTGGCTTAGGGTCGCGTGAAAAGCCGATCCACTTTACGCGGTCATCACGATTGAAGGAGATACGATGGGAACCACCACACCGACCCGGGAGCAGGCTTTCGAGCTTCTCAAGGAATTCAACCAGACCGACAGCCTCATCAAGCACGCACTCAGCGTCGAGGCGGTCATGCGCCACTTCGCCCGCAAGCGTGGCGAGGACGAGGAAAAATGGGGGATCATCGGCCTCGTGCACGACCTGGACTATGAAAAGTTCCCGGACCAGCACTGCCGCAAGACCGAAGAAATCCTGCGGCAGCGGCAGTGGCCGGAGGAGTACATCCGCGCCGTGGTGAGCCACGGCTGGGGGATCTGCTCGGAGGTGCAGCCCGAAAGCGAGCTGGAGAAGGTGCTTTACGCCGTGGACGAGTTGACCGGCCTGGTCACGACCTCGGCCCTGGTGCGGCCTTCGAAGAGTGTCATGGACATGGAGGCCAAGTCGGTCAGAAAGAAATGGAAGGACAAGCGCTTCGCGGCCGGCGTCAACCGCTCCATCATCGAGAAGGGGGCTGCCATGCTGGGGGTGGACTTGAATGACCTGATCGCCGAGACCATTTTAGGCATGCGGGAAGTGGCGGAAAAAATCGGGCTGAAAGGGACGCCAGCTTCGTGAGGGGACCGACTTCCGCGTCGCGAATATCAAAATTAGATTAAAAGCCGCATGCGGTCGACAGATAGTACGCCTCGCATCGCGAATCTCGCAGGGTTCTTCAATTCGAACTTCTCACAAAGCCGGACCGTTTGATCCTCTTCCCACCGCTAAATTTACGGCATGACACCTGACCACCCGAAACCCAGGCTGATCCTTGCCCCTTTAAAAGGCCTTACGGACGTGGTCTTCCGGAATACCTTCGCCGAGCACTTCGACGGCTTCGACAGCGCGCTGGCCCCCTTCGTCACCACGGTCGCCGCCGACCGGTTCACCGACCGACACGTCCGGGATCTCCTGCCGCACCAGAACGCTCGCCTGCGAATCGAGCCCCAGATCCTGGGCAACAGCGCCGACGATTTTAGTTTTCTGGCCCGGCACCTTTTCGACATGGGCTACCCGGACGTGAACTGGAACCTGGGCTGCCCGTTCCGGCCGGTGACCAAGAAGCGCCGCGGCTCGGGGCTGCTGCCCTTCCCCGGGCTGGTGGACGAGTTCCTGGACAAGACCGTGGCCGCTATCCCCGGACGGCTATCCATCAAACTGCGCTTAGGCCGCACCCTGCCGGATGAGATCGTGAAGCTGCTGCCCATTTTCAACCGCTACCCCCTGAAGGAGATCACCATCCACCCGCGCACGGCCCGGCAGATGTACGCGGGGCGGCCGGATCTCGACGCGTTCGAAGCCTGCCTGACCCAGTCCCGGCACCCGGTCGTCTTTAACGGGGACATTACCGACCTGAAAGGCTTCCGGGAACTTTCAACCCGCTTTCCGCAGATCGACTCCTGGATGATCGGCCGCGGGGCCCTGTCCAGGCCCTTTCTGCCGGGCATCATCAAGTCCGGCAAGGACGACATTGCCGACAAGATCGCCCCATTCCAGGCATTCTACGCGGACCTGTTCGGACGCTACCAGGCACTGCTCAGCGGTCCAGGACACCTGCTGGACCGGATGAAGGGGTTCTGGAAGTACTTTGCGGTGGGTTTCGAAAACGGCGCGGTGCTCGAAAAACGCATCCACCACACCTTCCAGTTGTCGCGATACTGCGAGATCGTAGCGCGCTTTTTCGAGGAAGAGGCGCGGTGGGCTAAACGCTGAGGGCATCCCGCCCAGCGGGATGCCCTCAGCGTTTATAAATCACTTCGTGGTTTTCAGCACGATGAACCCGGAATTCCCCCGTTTCACGAGAAACTGCAACTGCTCACCGGCCTTGACCTTGCCGAGTTTGCTTTTCATCGCGGCCACCGTCTGCACCGGGGTCCGGTTGACTTCCTTGACAATGTCGGCCTGCTGCAGGCCGGCCTGATCCGCCTTGCTTCCTGGCCGCACGGCCACCACCAGGACGCCCTTCTCGTTCCCGTCCACGCCGAAACGCTTGGCGCTTTCAGGGGTAAGGTCCGCCGCCCGGATGCCGAGCTCATCGGATTCCGGCTCCGGGCGGCTCTGGGCCACGGTCTCCTTGTCCTTGCGCTCTGCCAGCTGCACCATGACCGTCATCTCCTTGCCGTCCCGGAACAGCTTCACCGGCACCGCTTTGCCGACCGGCAGAGCTGCTACGGCCGAGGAGAGCTCGCGGCCGGTGGACACCGCCTTGCCGTCCAGCGCCACGATCACGTCTTTGTCCTTGATGCCGGCCTTGTCCGCGGGGTTGTCCGGGAATACCTGGGTCACGAGGACTCCCTTCTGGTTCTTGAGGCCGTAGTAGTCGGCCAGTTCGGGGGTCAGGTCCTGGATGCCGACACCCATCCAGGCGCGGGTGACGCTGCCGTGCTCTTTGAGCTGGGCCACGATGTTGCGCGCCAGATTAACCGGGATGGCAAAGCCGATGCCCTGGCCCTGGGGAACGATGGCCGTGTTGATACCGATCACCTCACCGTTCATGTTGAGCAGCGGGCCGCCGCTGTTGCCCGGATTGATGGATGCGTCGGTCTGGATGAAATCATCGTAGGGGCCGGCCCCGATGAAGCGGCCCTTGGCGCTGACGATGCCCGCCGTGACCGTCTGCTCCAGGCCGAAGGGGCTGCCGACGGCAATGACCCAGCTGCCGACCTCGGCTTTGTCGGAGTCGCCCAGCTTCAAGGGACTGAGGTTGCTGGCGCCATCGATTTTGATCAGGGCCAGATCGGTCTTGGAGTCGCGGCCGATCACCTTGGCATCGAACTCGCGTTCGTCGAAGAGGCGCACCTTGATCTGGTCGGCGTCTTCGACGACGTGGTTGTTGGTGATGATGAACCCATCTTTGTCCACGATGAACCCGGAGCCCAGGCTGCTCTGTTTCTGCTCGCGACCCGGCATGCCTTCGCCGAATGGGTTGTTGGGGTCCTGTTTATCGAACGGTCCGAAGAAGTGCCGAAACACCGGGCCTCCGCCCTTCAGGGTTTTCACCGTCCGGATGTTCACCACCCCGGGCTGGGCCTGCTTGGCCAGGGCCGAAAAGTTCGGGACCACCATCTGATACGTGGCATCGGCTGGAGCGCTGTCCGTGGCCTCGCTCCGGCTGTAGCCCCAGATGAAACCTCCCAGAACGAGGACGGCGGCAGCCGCCGCCAGCTTTTTCATAAAACGTTTCTGCATGCTCAAACCTCCTTGGTTCACGCGATGATGGTCATTTTGAACTCACCTATGATAATAACGGACCCACATCACGGCAAGATGACTCGCAGATGATCAAAATGTCATATTCGACGGTAAGGGCCTCGCATCGCCCTTGGGCTGCGAGGCCCAGCGAAGGACGGGATCGGATTTAGGGGAGAAACGGTCGGACAGGGCGTTTCTTGAACTCCCGCCAGGGCGCGATGGTCTTGCGCAGCAGGATCTCGGAATGGCCGCGCACGATGAAGTCCTTGAGTTCGCCGATAACCTCGTAGCCCAGGCAGCGGTAGAATCGCTGGGCGCCGGGGTTGAAGGAAGAGACGCAGATGAACACGTTGGGGGAGTCCCGGAAGATCCGCTCCTCGGCATGCGCGACCAGCCGCCGGCCGATGCCTTGGCTGCGCCATTCCGGGGCGACACCGATCGACTGGAGGTAGCCGATGAAGCCGCCCTGCATGTTGAGGATGATGAAGCCCAGGATTTTCTTGCCGTCCGCGGCGACGTACACCTCTTTTCCGGGGGAGGTGAGCGTTTGCACTGAGGCGTCGTAGTCCCGCTGCAGGGTGATCCACGGATCCGAGCCGGCCATCATCCGCGCGCAGACATCGATTTCCTCCCGGCCCTGGATCGGCCGGATGGTTGTTTCCATCAACCCCGCCTCAGCCCGCATTGCGGCGTCGGAAGGCATAAAACAGCACCGCCATCACGACCGCTATGCCGATCATGATCAGCCACACGTAGCTTTTGACGTAGGCCGTCAGCACCAGCGCCAGCCCGAGAAAACACCCCAGCAGCATGACCAGGGGGCCGAGTTGCACCCCGGCGGCAAAGGTTGTCATGGCAAGCATGATCAGGATGACCAGCCCGGTGTTCTCGTTGTCCAGGCGCCCGGAGTGCAGGAGCATGTAGACCAGCAGCACCCCGATGACCAGACTCAGCCACAGCAGCAGCTGGACCCGCAGCACGTGGGTCCACTTCAGGCCCTTGCCGCGAAAACCCAGCCATTCGAGCAGCAGGCAGGCGCCGGCAAACACCGGCACCAGTGACAGCCAGTACAAGTAGCTGCGGCCCGGGTCGACATGAGTGAGTCCGACGCCGCCGAGCGCGAGCAGGATGAGGAGCGCAAAAAGAATCTTGTAGAACTTCATCTGCCGGTGAGAACTCTTCGGGGCCGATTCGTCCATTTTTCTCCTCCTTGAGGGATGGGAAGGGCATCCGCGTATCCGAGCGCTGGTCAGCAAGACAACCATACCTTTACGAAGAAATCAACTGCAAGCCCGCGGCGCGGGATGTCTGTCCTCCTACGCCATAAGGCCCCCTCGTCTCGGCCAAAGATTCAGTCACGAGAGCGCTCTGCTTTGCGGCCCGAAGAAAAGATCGACGGTTTTTGTCGTTTCATCCTGAAATTGCCTGAAGCAGGTCCGCATCCGGCTTGATCCTGAATTGGAACACGCGCTGGATTGGTGAAAAACCGCCACCGTCGATCGGACTCAAAGATCCTCTCCTCTCGATTAAAAGTAATTTCCAGCTGCGCTTACTTCCAGCGGAAGGCCACCCCGGCCATGCCCAGCAGCGCCTCCTGGTTGTAAAAGTCGATGTTGGAGTCGACGGCGTAGTAGGCGCCGGTTACGAAGAACTGCATCGGCTCGCTGCCGAAAAGCTTCCAGCCCCAGGGGTTCTTGTAGTACACGCTGGCCGATCCGCCGTAGCTGTCGTCGTTGCGCGTCTTGGAGAAGACCGGGTTGCTCTTGTCATAGTCCGCCTGGCCGACCGAGCCGTTGAGCACCAAGGTGATCGGGTCTCCGGTATACAAGTACTTCAACTGGAAGCCGGCCCCCGTGTTCGCCATGGCCTCACCGTCCAGGTCCTCATAGGTCAGCGTGACTTGAGGCGTCAGCTTGTGGTTGCCGAACGTGAATCCGTAGCCGGCCGATGCACTGTGCACGGTGCCATTGCGATCCAGGCGATCCTGTTGGGAATTCGTCAGACCCAGAAATTCACCGCTCTTTTCGCTGCCGATGTCCACCTTCCTGACCGAGTACTCAAATTCCAGGTTGGAGCCTAAGAATTTGCCCCAGACGAACTGGGCCCCGACGTTCCGGCGGCTGGTGTCCTCCCGGTTCTGGCCCGTCACGTAAGGATCCTTCCAGACCCTGACGTTTCCGCTGAAAAGCATACCGGCCTGAACCACGCCGAGGGAGCCGATGTCCTGCTTCACACCCAGCTGCTGGGCGGTGTCGAAGGACAGCAGATCCCCGACATCGGTTCCCAGAAACACCTCGGTGCGCGTGGTGGAGAAAGTGTAGGCGAGCATGAACGGAAGCGTGACGAGCCCCGTCGATTGGGAATCGGGATCGCCCAGGTTGCTGATCTTTTTATCCGACAGATCGAAGCTCAGGACCTTGGCCACCATGTTGCTCTTGATGTTTAAATAGCCGAGGCCCGGCTGCACGTACCCGCTGAAGCCCGGCTGGTTTGGAATCGGGTCCAGCGCCAGGGCTACGTTCGCTCCTGCCAATAAAACAACTGCAAATGCAGCAACGAAAAAACCTTTCTTGAACATTTATCTCCCCCTTTTTGTTAGATTACCCCATCATGTCTGCCCGATTTCAAGGCTGATTGTATAAGATGTGGACGCTGTCGGATCCGTTGTCGGCGGCTGCCAGGTCCAAGCTTCCATTTTCGTCCCAATCCCCTGCCGCCAGGGCACTGACCCCGAATTGGCTGCCAATGGCGGGGGGCAATGCCGCAAAACTGCCCGCGCCGTTGTTTCTAAGGATGGTCACGCTGTTGCTGCTAAAATTGGCTGCGGCCAGGTCCAGGTTGCCGTCGCTGTCCCAGTCCCCGGAGGCAAGTGCTCTGACGTCCGCCTGGCTGGGGATGGTGCCCGACGGCGTGAAGGTGCCTGAGCCGTCGTTTAGCAAAATAACAACCGTGTCGGCACCTGAGTTCCCGACCGCCAGGTCCAGGTCGCCGTCATTGTCCCAATCGCCTGCGACCAAGGCCCTGGCGCCTGCCATGCCCGACAGGGTGCTTCCGGTCGCGAAAACACCTGTGCCGTCATTTATGAGAAGGGTCACTGTACTGTTGCCAAAATTCGCTACCGCGAGGTCCAAGTCCCCGTCATTGTCCCAATCCCCGGAAGCGAGGGCACTGGCCCCGTTGAAGCCGGACAGTGTTCTGAAAAACGTGAAAACGCCCGCCCCGTCGTTTTTCAGAATTGTGACGCTGCTGGAGCCGAAATTCGCGACCGCCAGATCCAAGTCCCCGTCGCCGTCCCAGTCTCCGGCGGCCAGCGCCTTGGGGCCTGTCTGACCGGTGATCGTTCCCGCAACCGTGAAAACGCCGCCGCCGTTGTTGATAAGGATGGTGACGCTGTTGGAGCCGAAATTGGCCACCGCCAAGTCCAGGTCGCCGTCGCCATCCCAATCACCTGCCACCAGCGCCGTCGCGCCCAATTGACTGTTAATCGTACTCGAAACGGAAAAATTGCCGGTACCGTCGTTCCTCAGGATACTGACGTTATTGGAGCCGAAATCGGCCACCGCCAGGTCCACATGCCCGTCGCCATTCCAATCCCCGGCCACCACGGCAATGGCATTCGCCTGGCCGGAGACCGTATGCGCGTCAAGAAATACCCCTGTGCCGCCTCCTGTCTCGACCAGAAAGCGATAGACAAAGGGCGAGTCCAAACCCGCTCCTGCGGTTGAGGCCAGGGATTGGGTCAGGCTCACCTCGATCTCTTCGCCCGGTTTGAAATTCGCCGCAGGGTCAAAAGTCAGGGACGTAGTACCGCCCCCGGCGTAGGTGCCGGAAAGCTTACCCGTCTGAGACCCATTCACCGTGAAACTCCCGGCCAAAGCCGAGTTCATGGTCTGGTCAAAGGTGGCGGAAACAACGGCTACGGCACTGGCCGAGCTTTCGTTGGCCAAAGGATCGACACTGACCACCTCGGGCGGCTGAACCGTGTTTGACGAGGATTCTCCACCGCCACCGCTGCATGCCCAAACCCCGAACACGGAGCAAAGAGCCGCTATGTGTATCCACCCGACCTGCTTCAATCTGCGCCACCTTTCTTTATCACCGATTTTATTAAGGTGTTTAACATAATACGGAAGCAACAGCACGCACAATCCAAAATCTTTCGCTTATAGATGGCCATATCGTTGCTAAAAAAGCCTTCATGGTTCTTCCGTTGATAAGAGAGGGTATCTGCCAAGTGATGTGGGGATAGTAGCGCAACACAGTGGATCTTCAACTAGGAAAAATCCTAGACCTGCGAACTATTTTTTCTAAGACAGAAAATCAGGGTTCTGCAGCAGATGGATCGGCTCGGCTTCGACGAGGCCTTCCTGGGGACCCTGCGGCAGATCGCCTCGATCATGGCGATTGCCGGCATGATCGCTCTGCGCGGCTGGATGGGTCGGCGGCCCGTGCCGTATCTGGTGGTCTTCCTGTCCCTCTACAGCACGCTGATGACGCTGCCGTTTCTGGGTATGTTCTACGGACTGCACGAGTGGACCCAAGCCCACCTGGGATTCGGCGCCCACACCATCGCCCTGGTCGACACCATGGCGGATTCGCCGCTTGGGCAGGTGGCCATGATCCCGATGCTGGCCTGGATCGCCAAGGAGGCCCCGCGCAACCGGAAGGCCACCTATTTTGCGGTGATGGCCGCCTTCACGAACCTGGCGTTGTCAGCCAGCCAGCTCGGCACTAAATACCTGAACAAGCTCTTCGTGGTCGAGCGCGGCCACTATGAGGAACTGGGGATGCTGATGATCGTCACGGCGATCCTGGGCCTGGTTCTGCCAGTCATCGCGGTGCTGTATTTCCAGCCGGGCAGCACCGGCAAGCGTCAACGTGTTGCAGACCGACTCAGCCCGGTCTCAGCATTTTCGAAAATCACTGGATCGGAGCATGCATCTCGGTAGGAGGATCAGATATGCGCAGAAGTTCCATGCGACACCAAGCGGTTCAGGCACAGGCGCGGTTCGATGAAATTGAGCAAGCCGTCTTGTATTGGTTTCCGGTCGGATTCGGTTTCTCGGATGGTACTGCACTCCCGAAATGTGTGATGAAGGATGTGAACCGATGCTACTGGCCAGGTGGAGGGAGGGATGGACGGGTCCATCCAGGTGACCCTGTTTCAAACGCCTGCGGGAGACACCGTTTTTTCAGGCCAGTTGGTGGATGCAGCCAACGGCGCCGTGAGTAACCTCCAAGGCACGGTAATGGGCAATTTCATGGACGGCAAGATCGGTCTGATACTGGGTACCATCGATGGGCAGATTTCCGCGGACGGGTCTCAAATGTCCGGGTCATTGAAGTTCGCCCAGTATAATGCGACATGGAACGCCACCCATCAGTGAGCAGAAACAATCCCAAAAATTAGCGATCTTTTCATGAACCTTTGCTCTCAAATCGGTGCATCCCATTGGCATTTTGTACATCGGCGGCGGATTGCGCCTGCGCCCCGGGTTCAGACGCCAGAACAGCCGCCTCCATGAGCTGCGCTGCGAGCACCCACTTTCGGGAACTGTTCGTCTTCATGTGCGCACCTCCATCCCCCTGCTGCGTTTAATTCCTGACCGGCATGGGTTCAACCCCGCCTTTACCTCCCCCCGGGGGATAGGGTTGTATTATCTCCGGTCGATGCCCTCCCTGATTGGTTCAGTATTGTCGAGCAGATCACCTCGTCTTTCATACTGTCTTAGAGTCCGCCTGTAAGGGTCATCGCTGGAATCAACCTCAACATTATCGCCCACGTCCCCGGATGTAATGCCGGTGCTGGAGCCACTCGCAGCTTGTCCGCCCCCTTGATTCGGATTTCCCTGGTGCTGATTCGTGCCACCGCTTGCGGGCGGCTGAGGCGCGGGCGGTTCAGGTTGTTCCGAATAATTCATAACCCCGATCGATTTGACTGCTTGCGGGGGCGGCGCTTGGGTAATATGCGTCACCCCTTTGGAATCCACCCAAGTGTAGATAGAATCTGTGCTTCCGTCTATCGCAAAACAAAACAGGAGCCCAAAGGTTATGAAAACTGTTTTGAATAGCTTCATGCTGCTGCTCCTAACCCAAATCAAAATTAGGGCTGATACGAACCCTTTCGGTCAGCAAAAATATGAGTCTGACAAAGACCGCCATGCGTCGGGCGAACGAAGGTCCCGGCAAAACTCTTTCCTCATGCGTAATGAACAGAGAGCAAGATCCGGGTTTCAGGTGAGTCACATGAAGAACTTGTCGCCGAACTGTTTCACGTATTCATCTATTTCCTTGCCAAAGTGGTTCAAGAAATGATCCATCCTGCCGGCGGCGGGGCTGCCGTCGCAAGACCGAGTTTTGAAATAGCCTCTATTTGCCCATCAGAACCTGAAGCTCTTGCAGGTCGATGACCCCGTCCTGGTTTTTGTCCGCCGCATCGAAATCGCGATGGATGACATACATAAATTCGTAAAGAGACAGCTTACCGTCGCCGTCCCGGTCGGCTCTTTTGAAAACCTCAGGATCAACTTTTGTGACAGCAGCGAGCTCGGCGAAAGTCAGTTGCCCGTCCTTGTCGATGTCGGCGAAGAAGAATACCTCGGTCATACGCTGGTGGAATTCCTCGCGGTCGATCCGGCCGTCTTTGTTCTTGTCCACAAGCGCCATGGTGGCGTTCGCATCCATCTGCTCGGCGCCGGCCGCCCATGCGATGTTTACCATCAGGGCACACAGGAGTGCCAAACAAACCATTTGCGTTGTTTTCATAATTGCCCTTTCCCGTATTCTATCGATTCAGGAGAGCGCTTGGGAACCGTCTCCCCACCGATGCCCTGTGTTTGACTCGCATCCTGCCTCAGCTTACGATTTTCCAGCTGCCGTCCGGCTGGCGGCAGGTCGTGCCGTAGGCCTGCTGCTTTTCCCCGCCGATCATTATGGTCTGCTGGAACTCGCGGCAATACTGCCCACCGGACGCTTGATAGGTGCGAATGGGTGTCACCGTCCCGCTGTTGCCGCTGTCCGGGTTGCGCCAGGCAACGCTTTGGCCGGACGGGGTCGTTTCGAATGCCTTCTGGGCCGCCTGGGACTGCTGGCGCTTGTCGGCCGCATCCATCCGGTCGCCGACCGCCCCACCGGCCAAGCCGCCCAGCAATGCCCCGCCGATGATCCCGGCCGGTCCAAGGTGGAATGCGGCGCCGAGCAGGCCGCCTGCAGTCGCGGCACCCAGGCCGCCGATGAGTGTTTTCTCATGCTCGGAAATCCATTGACTCGTCGGCGACTGATTCGTCTGCGACCCGGAATTGCTGGCGCAGCCCGACATTGTCAGGATCAGCACCAACAGCAAGACCCCGGCTCTAAAAACTGCTGATGTTTTCACCGTGATAGCCTCCTTCTGTGATGTTGGTTTTACCTGTTTCAGAAACGCAATCGGCGGCGATGAAACCCGTTCGCCGGGCTCACTTCGCCAGCCGGATCATCGCCGCGCCGAATTCCCGGCTGAAGCGTTCGACCGCTGGCCTGCGGCTTCAGGCTGATCATGTGGCGCAGATGGGTGCTTTTGCCGCACCCGCTGCAGTCCATGATGATGAAGACATCCTCCTGGTTTATCGTGAACGTTAGCTCCCGCTGGACGATAAAGCTGCTGTAGGACATGGTCAAGTCGCGGACGATGATGCGCGGCTTTTTCTCGTTCATTCTAAATCCCGATCCCTGGAGCTCCGCGAGCACATTGTCCGGCGTGGCCTTGCGGACCAGGACGAAGAGTGCCGAACTGCCGGGGGTCATTGTTGCAGCCAGGTCCTTCTTGAACTCATTGTCGTAACCGATTACGACTAGTGTGCTCACGTCTTTCTCTTTTGGCCTGTGCATAAATTTACTTCTTTTGTACCTGCCATGTACCGTGATCGAAGGGCCAGTCCGTGAAATTATAGACGCCGGTCAGAGACCTTCCATCGTCGGACAACTCACCGGAGATGGTGCCATTGGCCATTGCGAACTCCCCCTGGAACCGGGGTCCCTGCATGTCGCCTCGAAAAACAACCATCGAGCCCGGTTCGGCCTCCTGCTCAAACCAGCCGATAACGGGTCTGCTGCCGCCGGGTGCCTCATACACCTTGACCCCGGTGGACCCCCAGAAGAATTTGCCGGTGAAGGAGCCTTGATACTCGGCCACCAGCACCGCCCCCTGGGGGAGGCCCTGCAACCCGGCGCACCCGAACAGCGCGCAGGCGGCGGTCAGGATCAATATCCCGATGCAAAGGTTCCTTTTCATTTTTCCACCTCCAATACAAAATCCCTGTAACGCCGGATCACGGCGTGAAGCGCTGTTTTTCAGCGGACTGTTAGAACAGGGTGTCTTTGAACAGGGCCGGCAGCACCGGTATGATCTGGAAACGCACCCCCCAGTGCTCGCCGAAGTCGTCCGGGCGAATGACCATATAATCCGCTTGATTAAGCGATTCCTCACCATCCCTTCTTCGCCTCGTCGTACAGCGACTGAGAAAGCTGTCCGTTCCGGTTCAGTTCTGCGGCGACGAGAGGCTTTCCAATTCCTTTAAGCGTTTCATGGCCTGCAGCGCCTGGAGGGAATTGTAGTTGATTCCGGCCGCGTTCAGGCTGCTGCCCTGCTGAAACGGGTATTCCGGCAAAGACATCAAGAACACCTTGAGCTTCTGCTGCACCGGTATGAACAGCCAGATGTTGTCCGCATACCAGCGAATGTACATCCCGGACTCATGCGGCGCCTTCTCATAAGGATCGGCCCGCAGGTTGATGATGACCGGCCAGCCGGGCACGTCGCGGGTGGCGGTAGCGATGTTTCCATTCAAGACGGCGAAGTGAACCTTCCAGTCGTTCCAGCGGATCGCGTTCAACTCACCTCCCTGTCCGAAGTAGAAGATCTCCTCGCGCGGGCCTTTCTTGGCCTCGCCCTTGAAGAACGGCAGGAAGTTGTAACCGTCTATATGGACTTTCCAGGTTTTGCCGTTGGCCTGGTAACCCTGCTTCAACTTCTCGACGATGTCCGGCTCGCCGGCCGCCGCCAGCAGGGTCGGCAACCAGTCTTCCTGCGAGAAGATATCGTTGATGATCGTGCCCGGTTTGATGACGCCCGGCCAGCGGACGAGCATCGGCACTCGGAAGCCGCCCTCCCAGGTCGTGCCTTTCTCACCGTGGAACGGTGTGGTCCCCCCGTCGGGCCACGTCACGGTTTCCGCTCCGTTGTCGGTGCCGTACACCACGATGGTGTTTTCGGCAATTCCGAGATCGTCGAGTTGCTTCAAGACCTCGCCGACCATGTCATCGTGTTCGACCATGCCGTCGGGATAGATACCGATGCCGGTCCTGCCCTGGGCGGCCTTCTTCAAATGCGTCCAAACGTGCATGCGCGTCGTGTTGAACCAGATGAAGAACGGCTTGCCGTCCTTGACCGCCTTGTCCACGAATTTCTGTTCAGCAGCGTAGATTTCCATGTCGACCGTCGCCATCCGGGCCTGAGTCAACGGCCCGGTGTCCTCGATCTTCTGCCCGCCGTTGCCGTCCGACCAGGTATGGAGCACCCCACGCGGGCCGTATTTTTTCCTGAACTCAGGGTCTTTCGGATAGTAGTAGGTCTCGGGCTCCTCCTCGGCATTCAAATGGTAGAGGTTGCCGAGGAACTCGTCGAACCCATGCACGGTCGGCAAGTGCGAGTCGCGGTCGCCGAGATGGTTCTTGCCGAACTGGCCGGTGGCGTAGCCCTGGTTCTTCAGCAGGTCGGCGATGGTGGGCGACCACTCGGGAATGCCTTGGGGGGAGCCCGGCATGCCGATGGTGAGCAACCCGGTGCGAAACGGGTGCTGGCCGAGGATGAACGATGCGCGGCCCGCCGTGCAGCTCTGCTGCGCATAGGCGTCGGTGAACAGCGCCCCCTCCTTCGCGATGCGGTCAATGTTCGGTGTCCGGTAACCCATTACCCCTAAATTGTAGGCGCTGATGTTGTGAATGCCGATGTCATCGCCCCAGATGACGAGGATGTTGGGCTTCTTGTCCGCCGCCTGCGCCGGAAGGCCGGCGCACAATAGCCCTGCCAATACGGTGAGGGCAGCCAGGCCGTAACGAAAATGTTTGCATTGTGTCATGGTCCTTTTCCTCTCGAGTGGCTTGTTTCGTTCTGCAATTCGCGTTTCTACTGGCTCGAAAGCGAAGATACGCTTCCAGTCGTTCTTCATGCTGATGACGATCCAGCCGTCCTTCTTCGCCTGGTCGTACAGCGCCTGGGTGAAGGCGCCGACCTTGGTGGCAGGCAGCCCCTGGGCCGGCCCGTAGGCATACTCGCGCTTCGCGTCGTCGTGCAGCACCAGCATCGCGAGCCGCGCGCCTTCGCCGGCTTTGGTGTACTCGAGCATCTGCCGGTCGCCGGTCGAGTTGCCGAACGCGGCGTAAGGCCGGCGGCCGATCATCAGGTGAATGCCCTCGGGCTTGCCGGCGTTGTCGTCGTTCAGCAGCAGCTTGGGCTCCTTGGTCAGGAACGGCTTGCCGCTCCTTGTCGTAGCCGTACTTGGTGCCGCCGGCGGTGCCGACCACCTGCTCGGGCGGGATGCCGTAGATCTGCTCGGAGTACACCCGCACGAAGTCCTGGCCGCCGCCGGTGACGATGTAGGTCTTGTAGCCGTTTTCGCGGAGGTATTTCAGCACTTCCTGCATCGGCAGGTAGGTGAGCTCGGTATAGGGCCGCTTCCAGCGCGGGTCTTTGGCCGTTTCGAGCCACTTCTTCACCTCGGCGTTGAACGTCGTCCGACCGACATGCCGGTGAGCGTCGCGGCGAGGATCTTATCGAAGGTCATCCATCGAGAGCTTCGCCATCGCCGCGCGGTTGCCGGACAGCACCGTCTTGAAGGGCTCGACATTCTTGAGCTCCGGTTTCGCCTTGACCACCGCTGCCAACCCGCTCCAGGCAGTACATCACCTGCGAGTACATCGGGTGCTCGACCCACAGCGTGCCGTCCTGGTCGAACGTGGCGATGCGCTCGGCAGGTGGCGACGAACTTCGGGCTGCCTGGCGTCGTCGTTGCCTGCACGAACTCGACGATTGTCTGCTTGGCAGGGCCGTCGTTCCAAGAAGGCAGTGGATCGGTCTCGGCATGCGCGCGCACACCAATGGCAAGAAGGGCACCTATCGCAAAGACGCGGGCAAGGTTGAAAAATAAAGAAACCGGTTTCATGGATGGTTTCCTCTAAAATTGTTATAGCGGACGGCCCGCTCTGGGCCGCCCGCTCCGTTGCACTACACCAGTTTCAGTCGGCTAATCGCCCGCGGGACTACCGTGGCGGGCTTGCCTGATCTGCTCCATGACCTGAGTCAGGTTGTAAGATTCAGGGCTCTGCAGCGGCGGGAACGCAACGTACGTCTCGAGTTCCTTCAGCCACAGCAACTGGCCCAGGGGCAGGATGTTCCAGTCATAGACATAAGCGGTCACTGGACCCGCCAGCGCCCCACCCAGTCCAAACATCGTGCCTTGCGTCTCCCCGGTGGCCATTTCGAAAGGATCCCGTTTGATGTTGTCGATCATGGTCCAGTGATACGTCACGGCTCCTATCAATCCGTCCGCAGGATTGGCCGTAGGCACCATCGTGTAATACATCTTCCAGTTCTTGTACCGCACCGCTGAGGGCTTGGCACCTGTATAGTAAAAGAAGGTGTCGCGCGCCGACTTGTTGCTTTTGCCCTCAAGGTAGTCGCGCTGATCGACGCCGTCGAGCGTCGTCTTGACGATTCCGGGGTACTTGCCGGCCTCGATTTCCTTCTTCAGTTCGTCGCCCTTGGGCCCGCCGGCGATGTCAACGAGCGTGGGTACCCAGTCCAGGGAAGCGAACATCTCAGCCTTGACGGTCTCCGGCTTGATGACGCCCGGCCAGCGGACGACACACGGAGCACGCATGCCGCCTTCCCAGGTGGTGAGCTTCCCACCCCTGAAGGGCGTCACGCCGCCGTCCGGGTAGGTAATGTTCTCGGCGCCGTTGTCGGTCGTGAAGACGACAATAGTATTGTCGAGCTGGCCCATGTCCTCCAACTTCTTCAGGACGTAGCCGATGTTGTCGTCCATCTGCTTCATACCGGCTTCGTTGACGCCCCAGTCCTTGCCGCCGGGTTCACCGACCATCGCCATATACTTGTCCGGCAACACCGTGGTGATGTGCATCCGCGCCGGGTTGTACCAGACGAAGAAGGGTTTGTCGGTCTTCTTGGGGTCGTTGCGATCGAGGAAGTCGATGACCTTGGCCGAGATCTCTTCGTCCACGGTTTTGGAGCGCTCCAGCGTCAGCGGGCCCTCGTCTTTGCAGGTTTGATTCTTCTCCGTGCCGTCGGAGGACGTGCACCAGATCACCGGACGCGGCGGCGTCAGGCACACGCCGTCCTTGGGGTCGATCGCACCGGGAGGGTCGGAGAGCCCCTTGACCGGGGTGTTCTTGCACGGCGGGGCGACGGCCTGCTGGGTCGGCGTCTTGTTGATGTCGGGGAAGCTTACCCCCTGCATGGCATCCAGGTGATACAAATAGCCCCAGAACTCCTGGAAGCCGTGCGCGGTCGGCAATGCCGCGGTGTGATCGCCCAGGTGGTTCTTGCCGAACTCGCCCGTGGTGTAGCCGAGGTCGTACAGGAATTTGGCGAGCGCCGGTGTGCCAGGCCGCAGGTAAGACGGACTGCCGGGCAACTGCGGCGGGATCAAGCCTGTGCGCAGCGGATGCATGCCGGTGAAAAAGGCGTTGCGCCCGGCGGTGCAGCTCTGCTCGGCATAATAGTGCATGAAGATCGCGCCCTCATGCCCAATGCGGTCGATGTTGGGCGTTTCGCCGACCATCAAGCCGCGGTGGTAGATGCTCGGCTGCATCCAGCCGATGTCGTCGCCCATGATGAACAGGATGTTGGGTTTCTTCTGTTGCTGCGTCGGCGGGCCCAGCGACCATTGCCAGCACAGCAGCCACGACGAGCAAAACGCTCAATGCTTTCAGGACGGATTTCATTTTCTTTTTCCTTTCGTTGTTTTCGCCGCATTTAACTCCTTGCGGCTCTTGTTGGACCTCAGCCCGTGGGACATTGCCAAGGCCTGCTGCATTGCGCTTCAGTTAAGCTCTTTGTCCTTGTAGTACTTAGCGGCAGTGATGCTGACGCCGACGATAAGACCCTCTTCATCGAGCTGATACATCGTTACACCTTCCGACACCGTGACGGCACCGGCGAGTGCTCCGCCCTCGGTCTTTGACTTGGCCGCCGCCATCGCGTCTGCCCCGATCTCCCAGCCGGAATTCACGAACCTGTTGAATGCCTCCTGGGTTTCGAAGACGAACACGACCCGAAACCTTATGGCCCCCAGTCCCATGCCGGGCTGGAATTCCAGCATCTCCATAAAGATGTCCCGCATGTGGGAATTGTTCACCGCCACACCCTTTCCCCGGGCGCCGCCCAGGGTCCAGACCTTGAAGCCGAAGTCGCTGAAAACCGCATACCCCGCCGCTTTCGCAAGGACATCCTTTGCGGCCGGGTGCTTCGTGTAGAGCTGGGCCAGCGTCTGGCTGGCCATGTCGCGCACGGAGTCCTGCTGCTGATCCTTATCGGACGTGGAGAGCTGCGCCGACGAGCAGGCCACAAGACATAAGAACATCACCATCATTGCGGATGCGATCATCAAACGAATTGGCTTGGTTGGGTGCATTGTTCTTTCCTTTTAATTGAATTTTACTGCGCGCCGGTTAGCATTTTCTGTTTGATTGCAATAGCAGGCGAGATGTAAATGCCACCTTTTAGAACGGCCTCCACTGCTGGAAGGAGATCGTTGGATGCGGAGCGCTTGAGCACGAAAGCCTTCGCTCCTGCCGCAAGGCATTCGTCCACCGCCGTCTGTTCGTCATGGACGCTCAGGATGGTGGACTTGAGTCCCAAATTCAATCTTTGAAGCAGCCTGGCAACGTTTTCCCCCGAAGATAGCGGAAACGACAGGTCTGCAATGACGAGATCAAACTGCGTACCGGCAACGGCTTCGGTAAGCGAAGGCTCGTCTGCTACAATAAACAGTGCGCCCATCGTTTCCTTGAGAAGAAGGCGAACGACTCCCACGAAGGTCGGATGGGTATCGGCAAGAAGTATTCGTATGGGGGCAGGGGGCACCTCCACTCTTCTGGCACCGCGGAACGGGTTAGGAAGAAGAGCATCTACCAATGGGTAATGTGAGGATACAGCAGCGCGGTAAATCGTCAACTAGGAGAAGTGCTAGTTTTGCGGACTATTCTTCCTATGGCGGGTATAATGGGTCGGGCCATCCAAGCAAGAGTTCTTCTTATGGCTTGGCATCGGCCTTCACACACGAAATTCCAGACAGGCGCGACGACGCACGCCGGCCGTCACCGCAGCTCATACCAAACACCCCGGCCACTGCCGTGCTGGTTGAGGTGGCCCCGTTCGACCAGCGCTCGGAAGTGTTGCTTCAGTGTATTGCGACTCGCTCCAGACATCCTTATGAGGTCGCCCATCCTGACCCGACCGTGCTCGCGTGCGAACTCAACGATCTGCAGCGATAGCTCCGGCAGCGGGGCGAGCACCAGTTTCTCACGCTCGACCTTCTTGTTGAGTCGTCGCACCTGCTCGGCCAGTGCGCGCAGAAAAAACAGCAGCCACGGTTGCCAGTTCGGCACGTTGGAGCGACTGGATAGTGTCGGTTCTGATCATGAAACCAATACTGCACCCAATAACACCCATTGTCCATAATAACCCGCAATAACACCCAAAAACGGCCCGATCCGGGGTGGTGCCCCACCTATCGCCTGTCAATCAAGTTTCTGCAATGCCTTAGTCGGCAATCCGCAAAATTTCTCGATCTATGCTTGCGGTGTCAGCTGCCTGAGATAACGTAGATGTGATAAAAGAACCAACACGGGGTCTTGATTGCTCACCGGCAACAAGCTGACCGTCTGGTCGGTGGCAACTCGCGGCAAGCGCGGTTTGTGGATGCAAAGCCCGGGGTTCGTCTTTTGCAGAAAGTCGCAAAGGATTTCGCCGGCCATTTTCGCGGCGGCATACTCGCCCATGTCCAAAGGCAGTTCCTCAATCGCGGCCGAGGACGGGTAGAATATCTTTTGCAACCCGGCGGATGAAGCCGCCAGGGATTGAACCATCCGCAGAAACCCCGTCACATAATACTCGCTGAAAGTGGTAAAGCGCTTTGTCGAAAATCGGCCTTTAGCCGCTCCAAAAATAAATGGCGTGGCGAAATAATACAAGTACAGGGGCTTGTTAGAACCATTCGTGAGCCTGCTCAACAGCGCCGGCGCCGGCTCCAACACATTCAACGGGAGACAGTCCGCCTTCGCTCCGCGAGCCACGATTTCTTCCACGATACGTTTGGCATCCTGTTCGCCGCGGTAATACGTAAGGATGACCTCCGCCCCTCCTGCCGACAGAAGCTTGGCGGCGACTTCCCCTAAGCCGCGAGATCCTCCGATAATCAACGCCCGTTGTCCTGAAAATTCACTTGATTCAACTTCACGGCATACGTCTGTGAACGCCGCCTGCGCGTGAGGGGCAGGTCGGAAAAAGGTTCTGATTTGTCCTTGCATTCCGGGAGCTTCGACATCCATCAGCAGCAGGGCTAAGCGCTGGTTGCCGTCGGCGACATGATAGTTCAACTCCGGAACTCCGCCACGATCCGGGAAAAACGCCAGATTCAGCCCCGCGTAAATCGAGTGCAGCCCGGGACATTCCATGCCGACCAGGCGCGTGGTGGCTAAGAGTTCGGCCACCTGCATGGGGGGCACCAGACGCATCAAATTGGGGAAAAGCGCGGCGGCCAATTCCCGGTCCAAATACAGGGGGACACTGCCCGATGCGCCTGCCAGCTCCGGGAAAGAACGTTCCCGGAATTTTCCCGGCTCGTGCAACACCTGTTGGAGAGTGTCCGTCTGGTGCTGGCGCGAAGGGCTCCAGGCGAGCTGGATCCACATGACCGGCGCCATGTCGACCTCCAGTCGAATTTCGACCTGGGACTCATCGTGATCGGTGCAGATACACTTGATGGTCTGGCCTACTCCTATTCCTGCCTGGCAATTGGCTTTGACGGCCCGCAGCTCCAAACTCTGGGTCCGGGATCTCAAGTACTCATCCACACTCCACAACAAGGCATGCAGGCCATGAACGATCGGCTGTCCGAACAGGAGGCGCCGGGCAATCACGGGATCCACGTGCAAGGGATTGGAGTCGCCGGAGAGTCTTGCAAAAGCAAGCTGGTCGTCAGGTGTGAATGCGCGCTCTGCCATGGATCGTTGCGGGCTATTGGACAAGTTCAATGTGTTCAGGGAGCGGAAACGGATGCTCCCCATTCCGGATAAAAAGTTCCCCCTGCTGATGAAATCGAGGAGCCAAGCTTTTAAAAAAATCAAGGCACGGTTTGTTTTTGGATGTAGGGATATAACGGGCGTAGATCTCTTCCACATCCGATGCTTGCGCATAGCGAATCGCTTCGGCAAGCATGGTTTCTTCTATCTTTCGCCCCAGCACCCGACAGCTCAGAATAAAATCCACAATTTGAGCTTTTCGATCTTGAATTTCCAGGCTCACGATGCCGGTCAGGCCGGCATCGCCGAATCGGTCGGAGACCCGCAGTGTCCAAAGTTTGCGATGTTTCGGTGCGGCCCAGGCCATGAGCTCGGTTTCGGACATGCGCCGGGTGGAGAGGTTCATCTGATTCGTCTTGTTCAGCAGCTGCGTTACCCTTTGAAGATTTGCAGGATGAAGTTCTTCGACCTGGACGCGAATCGCCAATTCCCGCAGCCACTTCTCCATCGATTTGACGGTTTTTTTCAAATCCTGACGTTGGCTTTCTGAATGATACAACGCGGCCCTGGACATATCTTCCCGGCTGAGAGAAGCGGTCTCGAAACACCGCAGACTCAGCAGGGTTGTCGGATAAAACAGGGGGTCTTCCGGCCAATCAGGAACAAGAACCTCGGGCAGGCTCTCTTTGACCCGCGCGCGTTCAGCCGGGTTATCGTCGATGAACACGGCGGACTGCAGGCCAAGATTCAACTCGGTCATCAACTCCAGGATATTTTGGACTTTATCCTGCCAATTAATCCGCCATCCGGCAAAGTCTTCCAATGTGAGGACCATTTCCGGGTGGTTTTTGATCGCCTCCAGCGCGGCCTGCTCCTCGTTCTTGCTCACGATGGCAAGCAGAATCCCCCGATTCTTCATGGATTTCAAGGCGCGCTGGAAATCGGCATAGGCCTCCCCGAGGTGATGATGCCCTCCCAGAACAAGATTTTCCCATCCGACGTCGCCGACGGTCCCCCCCCAGACCGTGTCGTCCAGATCGATGATGATGAGTTTTCGGGCATACCCGAGCATTCCGCGCAAGGCCGCTTTGATGTCTTGGACGGCCTGCTTGAAGATCTCGTTGCCGAAGGGGATCTTTCCCAGATACCAAAGCTTGGGGTTATAGGCGGTTATCCCTGCCCGCTCGATCCATCTGTGAGTGTTCAGAACATGCATGTTGGAGGTTTTTTCCAGATTCTCGGCCAGCCGCAAATTCATCCGCATGAGGGTGTTTGTCAGCCCGATTTCGGTCTTCATGTCCAGCACTCCGAAGATGCTCCGATGCGACGGGAGCACCCAGGAAGGGACAAAGACGTATTTCACCTGCGGACTCATATCTACCAGCAGCGAGCAAAATTCATCGACCTCTTGAAGGGCTTGGCGCACCGGAACCTGCTCGTACCTGAGAAGCGCATTGAGAGCAGAACTGACGGACTGGGGCTGGGTCCAAATCACGGCGACATCCGGACTGTCTTGCCAATGCGGTGCGGCTTTGTCCAATAGAGTTGCGACGGGCTGTCCCAGCGGGGCGGCAATGGGTTTCAGGTCGGGCAATTCAGGGTCATTGGCGGCATAGCCGATGAAATTCTGCAGGTTGAAATCCGAGACCAGAACGCACGTATAGGGTTGCTTATCCATCGCTTTTTTCGGTCAGCAGCAGGTGGATGTAATCAGCCAGCGAGCCCAGGGTACGGAATACCTCATTGATCTGGGACATGGCGCGGTCATCGGTCAGCAGGATGGGCCGGCCGAGTTCCTGGGCGGTCTTTTGTTCCGTCAGGACAATCAAATTTATCAAGCCGGCCGAATCCAGGCTTCCGAAATCGCCTGCTAAAGGGGTCTCCAAATCTTTTGCCAGATGCTCTTCCCTCGGCCGCAGTTGGTTGAGTTCATCAAGCACGTTGAAAAGCATTTGCTTGATTTTATCGTTCATGGCCACAGGTCTTCTCCGATAGTTCGCCCGAACTCAATAAAACGCGAAATCACCGTCTCCGCCATGCAAGCGGCAATCCGCCAAAGGAAAATCTGCAAACGCTTTTGATAGAAAAAACCCCCTGGACATCGATTGGGTGGACCAAAAAGGACAGCGCAGCCCTGAAACGCTTTTAACCAGCCGCTCATCATACAGGCTGAGGATGCTCACGTCCATCGCCAGCGCATGATAGACTGCCGCAGCGGCGATGGAAGGGGCGTGTCGGTCCTCAAAGTGGGCATACACGACGCGCATCCGGTCATTGCGCACACTGAGCATCAAAAACCCTATCATACCATTGTGCTGCTCAAATACCTTGACGCCGAGAAAAAAAAACCGGGCGGAGATCGACGAAAAAAAATAGCGCCTGCTGGCCGAATCTTTTTGCGGCGCAGATAGGATCCATGGATAGGTCATGATCCAATCGAGTTCTGCCTTGCCTTTGCGAGTCAGGTCGTGTTGGTAGTGCCGTTCGATAAAACGGCCGGCCTCTGCGTCGATGGAGGAAACATACTCAAAGGCCAGGCGCTGACGGATATGGGTGCGCCGCTCCCAGAAGAATCCTCTGAGATTCACGATTTCATCCAGCATGACATCAGCGGCTTTAAACCCTACCCGCAATATTTTCAGCGACGGAAACTTCCGGAGAACGGCGCTGGTCGCATTAAACCGGAACCGGATATCGAGCCCTTTCAATGGCTTTAAGGCGATAAACCTTTGTGATGCATGCAAAGCCTTCCTGGCCTCTTTGGACCCTCCCGACACTCCGAGCCGGTCACGATACGCGTTTAAGGCTTTGTAAAGCAGAATGGCGCCCACTCCCTTGCCTGCAAGGCATGGATTAACCCACCAGCCGGTCAACCAACCCAGGCTGTGATCGGCATTATTGAAAAAGATCTTGTCGGGAAGAATGCCGAGGAAGCCGGCCACCTGGTTATCCTGATAAGCTACCAACAGGACGGTATCGTCCTTTTGCGCCCGGGGATTATGACAGAGTGACAAGGCTCTTCGCTTGGTGATCGGAAGGGTTTTCGTACGCCAAAAATCTTCGGATAGCAGAGCTATGCCCAAATCGGCGACAGTGAAGGACTTGAATTCCATGACACCTTATGGTTTAAAATTTTTCGTTGAAAAATAAAGCCGTTAAATTACTTTTTTGAAAGCCGACTATAGCTCAAATGAAGTGTGTGTCAAGCTGGAAGTCTTCATTTACACTTTCCGAGGTCTGCAGACGATACGATGCGCCGTGGTGAGCCTCCTTGGCTCAAAACCGGTAGACAAAGTTTAGGTTGAACGCATGGATGAAGTTTGTGTCGTACTCTCCTTCGAGATCTCCCTTGAGCGGCCCTCCGGTCTTGTTGACCTTGGCGGTCCCGGCGTCGATCAGAGTGTAGGCCAATCCGACGGAGAAGATCTTTGCTCCAGTCATACTGAAGCCCGGCCGCGTAGCGGTACGTTGCCCCCAGCGGCAGCAATGGACCGCGCTCGCTGGAGGCCTGGAGGTGGGCGAGGTGTCATAGCCGAAACCGGCCATGAGCAGCCAGGGTTCCGCCACGCGGTAGTAGACCCCGAGGCCTGCGTGGTAGGTGTCCTGGTAATCGAGATTGTCGGTCACTTCGTTGCCGCTGCCGACCGAGATCTCGGGCTGCCCGAAGCGGCTCCAGTTCTGCCAGTTGACCGTGCCGACGAGCGCCAGGTTTTCGGTAAGTGCCTGGATAAGCCCCGAGCGCCAGTTGAGCCGGGAGGTTCACGTTGATCTTCAGATTGGAATCCATCAAGCCGGACGCTCTCAGCGCCGCCCCGATAACGGTGCCGTCCAGGTTCTTAAAACGGGCCTCATCACTGAAATCGAGATTGACCTGCGAAACATAGGTGACCCCCACACGGGTTCGGGGACTGAGGGTGAAAAGCACCCCGAGGTTGTAGCCATACCCTACGTCGGACGCATCGTACTTGAGCCGGCCGTCTCCCGGTTCGGTTAGCGTATTGACCGCCACCCGCTCGCTCAGCTTGCCCTGAACCGCGCTCACTCCGCAACCGACCGACAGCCAGTCGGCTATTTTGTAAGCGATGGTCGGGTTGACGGCCGCCGTGGTGAAGCTTCCGCTCTGGACATAGTATCTTCCCCGCCCACTCGTTGGAGTAGTTAAGCCCCAACCCGAAATAGGTCCCCACTCCGAGCCCAAACTTTAAGTCCGGGCTCACGCTGTGCACCAGGTACATGGTCCCGGCCGGGCTGAAGTAGCCGGCGTTGCCGCCGCCGTTGTCCCCGTTGCTGGAGTTTTTGACATTGAATTGGGTATCGGCGTAAATCCCCAGGAACCCGCCCTCGATCTGGGAACGATCCAACCGCGTCATGGCGGCCGGGTTGCCGCTGGCGGTCGAAGCATCCATGCCCGCGGCCTGGCGTCCGGCGCCGCCGACCCCCATGTCCGGGGTCGCCTCCTCGTAAAGCCACAGCCCGCCGGCGTGGACTCTGCCGACCGTCAATAAAACGAGTGCGATCACCAGAATGAAACGATTTTGCCTACCCATGCCGCCTCCTTTGAAAAAGCAATTCCAGGTGAAGTAACGTCGGCAGGCCTGCCGAAAAATCCGGTGCAACCGTCAACTCGCCGCATTCGGTGCGGTGGCCCGTGAAGATGATGTCCCGCATTGGCAGGAACGGTTTTCTTTCGCAAATCCCAGCAGCAACTATGATGTTTATTTCCCGCCCGAACCGAAATGAAAGTCGAATATCGGGGTAATTTCAAACCCGAATATCCAGCCGGGGTCCGGCATTTCGGAGGGCCGCGCGACAGCCCTTCCGGCCTCGACGGAGAGGTTGATGGGCTGGCTGCCGATGTGGACGACTTTACCCACCTGGAGCCCCAGCGGAATCAAGGCATCCCCATTGTCTTTCCAGTCGAAGGTCCAGTTGTAATCGCTGAGGCCGACAAACCAGCCGTCCTCGAAGTTGTAGTACAGCGTGGGAGTCACGATCAGCTGGTTCACGGGACGAGCGGTTCGAATCGCCGGCAAAGGAAATCGGATTCTGCAGGACGGCGCCCGCGATAACATTCTTGATGCCGGTGTAGATGGCCCCCGCTGAAGGGCCTGCCTGATACTTGCCCGCACCCAGCTCGTCGGCCGTCGCTGTGGGGAAGACCAGGATCGGGCCGGCCCCCCAGCGGCCCCAGGACTGTTCAACCGTGAAGAGGTCGAAGACCTGCAAGTCCCCCAGACCGGTCTTGCGGTCAGGGTCAGGAGTCGTGCTGACCAAGGGCATCGTGATTTTCATCAACTGAACCAAGGGCAGCCATTCGAACGGGCCGATCGGGAGCACGGGTTGAATTTCGAGTGTGTTCAAAAGCCCGTTCTGCGCCTTCGCGT
Organism: uncultured delta proteobacterium; assembly: GCA_963785045.1. Taxonomy (GTDB): domain Bacteria; phylum Desulfobacterota; class Desulfobacteria; order Desulfobacterales; family SpSt-501; genus SpSt-501. The sequence continues at coordinate 110,036 of CAWAUC010000013.1, forward strand.
CAGGGATATAGATGTCCCGAAATTGAACCGTGGTCAGGGGCGCGGTGGGGTCGTTGGACTGGTTGGCCAATTCCTGAGCGGAGAGAGCCTTGCTGCTCTTGCCGGCGACGGGTTTCGGCGAAGCGGTAGCCGGGCCGATGCTGCTTTCAGCCGGGCCGTTCGACAAGGATTGAGCCTCCCCATTCGTTGCGAACGTCGGCTGGGGCTCTCCGGATGCCCGGGATAGAAGCTCTAAGGGCTCCCCCACTTGTGCAGCCATGGCGGCCGAATAAAAAACTGAGCAGCGCCAGCAGTGCGACCGCAAAGGTCAATGATTCGATGATGGAGCGTTTCGTGATCATTTCCACTTTGCTCTCTTTCGAGTTCGTGGCCCGTCCATCCACCTCAGCCCTTGCCATGAGATCTCTTTGAGGGAATCGCCATCGACCGCATATTTCAATCATACTGCGCGACCTCAGAAGAGGCACCGATGCATTCGCAGGACCGGGAGAGCCCCCTGATCTGTGCAAGCCCTGAGTGCTCACGATTAAAGCAAAGATGTGGGAGCGGCTTTCAGTAGCGAGTATCGCGGCAGGATGCCGCTCCCACAGGACACGTCATCACTTGGTCCCGTTAGCGGTGCCGACCACCTGCTTGGCCGGGATGCCGTAGACCTCCTCTGCTCCTTTTCTGCAGCAGGATCCAGCAGAAACACTTATGTAGCGTCCTGTTACATCTGCCCGGCCTTCCACGTTCCCTGGGTGGGAGGTATAGTAGGATGACTGCCGCTGGCTATCTTATAGGTACCCGATATCGTGCTGCCGTCAGCTGAAAGTCCACCCTTTATCGTGCCGTCTGCCTTGGTAAACTGAGCGTCCAGCTGAAGAGTCTTGATCACCCCATGGAAGAAAATAGGCTTCGTGAAGGCCCCCAGTCCAGGTAGCCCACTATGGGCTTGGATTCTCCCGAGGCGTCGTAAGCCTTGAACGTAATTTTCCCCTTGACTACCTTTCCTTCGAACGTCCCCGTATACTCTCCGACCAGAGTAGACCCAGAGGGCGCTCCCTGGAGAGACGGCGCAGGCCGCCAAGAGGCAGGATGGCAAACCCGATACTCGCGATTCTGGCTACTGTTTTCATCTGTTTTTCCTCCTATTTCATGGTTGCCCAAAACCATGGAAGATACATCCAACTCTCTCGTTCCGCTTGGGTGGTTGCACCACATCCCCCACTAAACAACCACGTCACCAGCATAGATCCCGGCCCTCTTTAGAGCTTACTGCCTAAATCCTCGATGCCTTCCCCGATGCCTTTAAACCACTTATTGACTTCTTCGGTGCCTGCTTTTACGCCTTTCGCCGTGCCTTTACCGACTTTCTTGACCGCGTCTACGGAAGCCTGCGCCTCCTCGTGTTAGCTTGTTGGCCGGTCTCACTTGGCCGCGCCCTCGATACTTGCGCCGGCTTTCTTGAGCGCTTCGCTCGAATCCTTGTCCGCCTTCTGGGCCTCGGCCGCAGTTTGATGCCAGGCTATGGCGAGCGCATGGTCCACCTTGCCGTAGGTTTTATTCAACTCCTCGCCGGACTTAACAGTGCCCTTCTTGACACCTTGCCCGAGTGCGCTCAGCTCGTCATCGGCCTTGATTACGCCCTCTTTGGAACCCTTGGCGATTTTGCCGCCTCCTTCTTTACATAATTGCCGCCTTGCCTATCTGTTCGGCTGCCTTGTTCATGTCTTTTTTTAACGAATGATTCGTGGGCGGCAACCATCGTCTTGTCGGGTTCGCCCGTGAAATTAGCAGGCGCTGCCTGTGCGTAACCCGCTGGGATGCCGGCTACCAATGAAGTGACGATGAGCACACCCAAAACTGAAAAACATCTCTTTGCCATTTGAATCCCCCTCCTTATTTTGGTTTAACGGTTCCATCGCTGGCTTTAAATTCACTGGCTTATCCGATTCTCAAAACAGCAGAGCAAGTTTGAACCGGACCTATCTATCTCTTTCTCCTTCGCATCGGCATGAAATGGTGCCGCCGGCGACGCGGCCGTCCCGCTATTTGGGAAACAGCATCTGCAACTGCACCCGGATCGTCCAGTCGCCGCCGACATCGTCCGGCGACTCCACGTTGTAGAACGCTTGCACCTGGCCGTTCATCGCCTGGCCCCAAATCTTGAAGATCTTGCCGAACCCACCACCGATAGGAATCGTCCAGCGGTCATCGCTGGAAGCCTTCCAATCGGCGGTGATCTCAGGCGAGCTTGTCGCGTACCAGCCCTCGGCGAAATTGTAGTTGATGATGGGTTGGACCAGCATCTGGCTGATCGAGGCTGCATTGTCCTGAGGTCCTGCGAAAAGACTAGGACGTTGTTGGCCAGCACGCCGACCAGCCAGTGTCCCTCGCTTTTGAGGACCACCGCCGTCGGGCCGATTCCCCACTTATTTGTGCCGATCCGGTCGGTAGTATTGGTGGGAAGTTGCAGGATCGGCCCCAACCCCCAGATCAACTTTTCCGGTTTGCCGGGCGAGAGGAACAATTCGACTTGCGTATCGCCGATGCCGTTGACGCGGTCCTCTCCGGGAGCGAAACCGGGTTGCGAGATCACCGGCACGATGGTCCGCGTGATCAGGTTCCAATCCTCGTTGAGCGTGATCGGAAGAACCGGCTGGATGTTGAGGACATTCTGCGTCTGGTGGTCGGGCCCCGGCATTGAACGTCGTGTTATTCTGCAAAGGCAGGCTGATCATGTTGGCTATAGGGTTCTGCGCCGCCTTGGCCAACGCTTCCGTGTCATCGCCGGACGCCGCACCTGCGGCAAGTGATAGCACCGCAATGAATGCAAACATCATTAAACAAACTCTTGCTGTTTGTTGCATTTTAGCCTTCCAAATCCCGAACAGTGTTCGCAGATAATCATTCTCCTCGGACCGGTTCACATTCTCCGGGCTACTGCTCCCAGGCGAAAATGTGTTTCCAGTCATTTTTCATACTGATGACCGTCCAGCCTTTCTTTGCCTTCGCTTCGGCCATCAAGCGCATCGCGGAAGGTGCCGACCTTCGAATTCAGCCCCATAGGCAAACTCGCGCCCGGCGTCGTCGTGATGCACCAGCATCATCAGCCGCGCGCCCCGCCGGCCGTGGTCCACTCGAGCATCTGCTGGTCGCCGTCGGAGTTGCCGAAGGCGGCGATCGGCCGGCGGCCGATGTGCGAGTTGATGCCGACGGGCTTGCCGGCCTTGTCGTCGATGAAGTCGATCTCCGGCAGGCGCACGAGCACCGGCTTGCCGTCGCGCATCTCGTACTTCGTCTTGATGCTGCTGCCGACGACCTGCTCGGGCGGGATGCCATAGACCGTTTTCCGTCCAGGCCGCATGAACTCGATGCCGCCGCCGGAGACGATGAAGGTCTTGAAGCCGTTGGCGCGCAGGTAGGCCAGCAATTCGAGCATCGGCTGATAGACCAGCTCGGTGTAGGGCCGGTTGAACGTGGGATGTCGTGGCCGTGGCGAGCCAATCCTTCACGATCTTCTCGAACTCCGTCGGTGGTCATGCCGGCATGGGTGGCCATGACGATCTCGACCGTCGCCTGTTCACCGCCGGCGAGTGCGCCATTCACGTCGCCCTTGAGCAGCGAGGCGAAGGGCTGCTTGTCTTTCCACTCCGGATGCTGCGGCGCGAGCGCCTTCACGCGATCGAGCGCGAAGAGCAGCTGGAAGTACATCGGCTTCTCCGCCCAGAGCGTGCCGTCGTTGTCGAAGGTGGCGATACGCTCGGCGGGCGGAACAAAATGCGGGCCGCCCTGCGCGGTGGTCGCCCGCACGAACTCGACGATCGCCTGCTTAGCCGGGCCGTCGTTCCATGATGGCAGCGGATCGGTCTGGGCATAGGCGCGCCCTCCCAGTGCAAAAAGGGCGCATATCGCGAATATGCGTGCAATACTGACAAAAGGGGGGAATGGCTTTCATGGGTGGTTTCCTCTTATTACCCCGGCAATTAAATAGGTACCATGTGCGGCTAAGTGAAGCGACCCTGTCGTCGGCGGACAAGGGCAGGGCCCGGTGGGGGGTGGGGCCGCTGTCGGCCGCAGCCAGTGACACCTGAGCTCGCGACAACGCCCCAGGGGTTTCTAGAATAGTCCCTCACAGGCAGCGCGGAAGTCTTTGTCGTGAGGCTGTGATCCAGGGGCTTTTCCGGGTATTTCGAAGCGGCCCGGCTGCCGCCCGTAGAAGCCCGGAAAAGATGTCTGCGGCCGACAGCGGCCCCGCCCCCCACCGGGCCTCGTGGCAGCCACGATATTTGGCCTGTTTGATTGCCGGAGTAATAATTCATGAAGGTGCTTGTCTTTCGGGTTGGGACGGTATCCTGGCGCGCTGGTATCGGATAGGACCCGCTACAAGACTGACAACTTCATGTTTTTAGGATGGCGACGCCTGTCGTACATGTGCGCCGTCTCTGCCGAACCGTAATTGCCGCCGAAGTTCATCGCGGACTTGTCGCTGAATAAATGGCGGTGTAACCTTTCATTTAGAAGAGCCGAACGCCTCTACCGTCCCGAACGGCTCCGCCGACCACGGCCGGAAACGGTTGATCGTAAATTTCGTCTTTTGGCCGGGCTTCACGTCCACGAGCACGTAGTTGTAATCCTCCTTGGGGTCTTCGCCCTTCCAATATTGATCAGGTGGATAGTTGGCAGGCACTTTGTTGTGTGTCCGTTGGGCAGGGTCGGATCTTGTTCCGCGCCGCCGCCGCCCAGCACCAGGTATTTCACGCCGTCCACCTCGTAGAGCTCGGTCGTATGGACGTGCCCGTTAAAGACGGTGATGTCCAGATCCTTCGCGTAAGTGGCAATCGTCTTATGCGGATTCTGATCTTCCGGGATCGGGCCCAAACCAGCGCGGCAGAAGGTCGGAGCGTGGAAGGAAATGAAGACCTTCTTGGTACCCGCGGCCTTTGCCTCACCCAGCCACTGCCGCAATTGCTTCATCTGCGCTTCGAATGCCGGCCGGGTAGCTTCCCAGGCAGTGGGCGCGCGATAGTCGTATTTGCCGGTCCACAAGAAGATGAAGCGAGCGCCGCCGAAATCGAACTTGTAGATCAGTTGTTTGTCGGAGACCCCGAACTGTTTCAAATAGGGAAAAGCGGTCAACAGACCTTCGACATCTGAGTCATCCCACACTTCGTGATTGCCGATGGCGGGGTAAACGCGGCCCGGCAATCCGGCGGCCCGCATCTGACCATCCGGCGGGGGCAGTTGGTCGAGCACATCCTTGTACACCAGCTTCCAGTACGGATTCTCCGATGGCTTGGCTCCCTGCCTGCCCCACCAGACCATGTCGCCTGTATTGAGAATGAACTTCGCCCCGCCGTTCGTTACCGCGCCCACGACTCCGCGGGCAACCCATTCGCCGCCGTGCAGGCGGAACATGGTTCTCCGCACACCCGGCAGCGCTTCACGTCCTCAACCGAGGCCTCGGTGACCCAGCCCTTGTCTATCGTCAGGTACGTGATTTCGCTGTGCGTCATGAACGGCATGACCATCTGCACCAGTTCATGAGTGCCCGGGTCGTAATTGAGCTTGACCTCCTTCTGAACGACCTCTTCCGCGGCTTTCTCCGGCAGGACCAGCTCGAACAGATCTCCCCATCAGCTTGCGAGCCTCGGCCTCCTGCTCCGATTTGTATGGCAAGTACATCATCGATCGAGAATCGCCATAAACGACGAACGAAAACCCCTCATCGGCCGGGCGTGACGCCTGCTTCTCCGTCTGGCCGGTGGCGCAACCTGCGCTAAAAATCAGCGGCAGCGCCGCTATGAGCAGCGCGGCCAGTTTGTGTTTCAGCAGCTTCCGCTTCATGTTTTGGTCCTTATTTTTCTTGTTTGACCTCGGTTGTGAAGTCGCGGGCCACCTCGTGAGAGGCAGCCCGTGTGTTTCTCGAAGGGATCAGTTCATTTGGGTGGATCAGGCGGGCGGCCCTTGCGAGTCGCCCGCTGCACTATGGCCTGAACAGCCTCAGCCGCCACCGCCTTTGGTGCGGGGTGGGTTATTCACGTCCAGCGCCGGCACCGGGTTCTCCGGATTCTCAGGTTTGGAATCAGGTCATTCGAATCGCCGCCGGGGAAGCGCTTGATGTTGGGATACTTGATGATCGACTTGTTGAACTCCATCTTCACCTCATCGTTTAGAGCCAACGCCCAGCCGTTGTCCTGGCCCGACCATTTACCCGGCGAGTTGGTCATTTGCCGCATTGACACGGCACCGTTGAAGAGCATGTCGTACTTCTCGTAGGGGTCCATCGTCAGGTTATAGACCGCCGGCTGAGGGGCAAGGCTCTGGGTCGCGCCCAGCCAGGTATCTTTGGCCGTGTAGAGGAATTTCCACGCAATTTTGAGGTCGGGGTTCGTGGGATCGCCGGCCACGTCCACACGCACGCCGTGGAACTCCTCGCCGCCAATGTAGATCCACGTATTACGAGCAGAATGCTTCGCTTTTCCGAGGATCCACGCGCTGTTGTCGATACTGTCGAAGTAGATCGGCTTGCCGTTGTTGTCCTTCATCTCGCCGACAGGCGGCGGGGTGATACCGGACATTGCGGCCAACGTGGACCAGCAGTCCATAAGCGACATCATCTCGCCGAGCTCCTTACCCGCGGGAATGTGACCCGGCCACCACATGACGCCCGGCACGCGCCAGCCGCCCTCGAAGGACGAACTCTTTTCGCCGCGAAACGGCATCGTTCCCGCGTCGGGATACGCATCCTGCCAGGCGCCGTTGTCGGCGGTCAGGACGACGATGGTGTTGGGTGCCTCGGCGCGGATCGCGTCCATGATCCTACCGACGTTGTCGTCCAATTCCAGCATCGCATCCGAATATCGCCCGAGCCTCGACTTCCCGAGGAATGCCTTGGCCGGGTTGTTCGGGTTGTGCATCTTCATGAAGTTGATATCCATGAAGAATGGCTTGTCGTCTTTGGCGTGCTTCTTGATGTACTCGACCGCCGAATCCTTCTGACGGACATCGAACTCGGCAAGATAGTCCCAGGTTGATGTAGGCGCCTTTCTTGGCGGGCTGGCCCGCGACTCCTTCCCACTCGTACATGTTGACGATCTTGAAATAGTCGTCGGCGAACTGCTTGTTATACGACGGAAACCACGGGTGGAAGTCATTGCTGGTGTCGGCGTAGGTGTAAACGCCCGGGTAATACGCGGCGAAGTGCTTCATCTCGTCGAAGCCGTGTTCGATCGGAAAGGACTCCGGGACATCGCCGAGGTGCCACTTGCCGGAGTAGTGGTGCCGTAGCCGTTCTTTTGAAGAACTCGGCGATGGTCGGCGTTTCTTTACGCAGGCCATTGCGGTCGCCGGGAACGACGACGATGGACGAAGCCGAGCGGATGGGAATGCGCCGGTGATGAACGAGGCGCGGCCGGCGGTGCAACTCGCCTGCCCATACCAACTGGTGAAGTACGTTCCTTCCTTCGCGAGACGATCGACATTCGGCGTCGGATGCCCCAGCGTCGCGCCGCCACCGCTGATGTATCCGAAGTCGGCCCAGCCGGTGTCATCGGTCATCAGCATGACGATGTTGGGTTTCTTGTCGGCTGCGCCGGCCGGCCCTGAAGCCAGTACCAGCTCCGCGGTCACGGCAAACAAAAAAGTGATTGCTTTCAGGATCGGTTTCATTTTCTTTTTTTTCTCCTTTCGTTGTTTTCGCCGCAATCAACTTTTTGCGGCTCTTATCCGACCGGCGAGCTCGTTCCGCAAGGGGCCTGAAACGTTGGCGCGATACAACGCCACATCCGGGACAGTGGCAAGGCCGGACTGCATTGCGCCTCAGTTAAGTTCCTTGTCTTTGTAATACTTGGCGGCGGTGAGGCTGACACCGACAATAAGACCCTCTTCATCGAGCTTGATACATCTTGACACCCTTGGACGCCGTGACCGCACCGGCGAGCGCCCCGCCTTCGGTCTTGCTCTTGGCTGCCGCCATATCGTTGGCCCCGACCTCCCAGCCGGAGTTCACGAAACTATTGAACGCATCCGGGGTCTCGAAGACGAACACGAGCCGGAACTTGGAGGCTCCCAGGCCCATGCCGGGCTGGAATTCCAGCATCTCCATGAACGTCTCCTGCTTGGTGGAGTTGTTCACGGCTACGCCCTTGCCGCGGGCTCCGCCCAGGGTCCAGACCTTGAAACCGAAGTCGCTGAAAACGGCGTAGCCCGCCGCCTTCGCAATGACATCTTTTGCGGCCGGGTGCTTCGCGTAGAACTGGGCCAGCGTATTGTTGGCCATGTCGCGCACGGAGTCCTGCTGCTGCTCTTTATCGGACTTTGAGATCGGCGCCGATGAGCAGGCCACAAGACCCAGGAACATTACCACCATAGACGATACGACCATCAGACGGATTGCCTTCTTCGCACTCATTGTTGTCCCCCTTTTTGGTGTTGGTTCTCTGTTGATGTCTTTCCGGAAACTGAATCGCTCGTCCGGGCGTCCGCGCCGCTTTTCCACGATCTCAAGCCCGGCCCGAGTCGCCACCGTGTCGAAGTGTATCTGCGGAGCGTCCTGCGACAAATGGATTGCCGCCAAAACCAGGCGGTAGTCCTCGGAGCGCAAGTGACGTTCCAGCTGCTCACGGGTGTCCCATTCCTCCCACAGCACAAGTTTCAGGGGATCCTCGGCATCAAAGAGCAAGGAACACACCCGACAGCCCGTTTGGACCCGGGTCGATCCGATCAGTGGGACGAAGGATTTAATGACTTTCAAGCGATCGGCCTCGGACGGATTGATCACTATCGTACATACGATCATGGCAGGCGTTCCAATCCGATAGAAGGTTCAGGAGAGCTGGCTTCCCGATAGTTATAAAGAGAGCAATATCCTTGCCAATTGAGGGATAAGGGCTCCAGCGGTGACTTCTTGATGAATGGAATCAATAGGTTGTGCTGGTTGTTAAATCAGAGGGACGATAGGAAATTCAGCAGAAATATCCACTATATTGGAGATGCCTCCAATAAAATGGAGAATTCACGCTGGGCGCTGCAATCCGAGCTTCTTCATTCGAGCTTCCAGCGTGGTAGGCTTGAGGCCAAGGTTTTCGGCCGCGCCGCCGGTGCCCCGGATGCGCCAATTGGTGCGGTTGAGCACCTTGAGGATGTGCGCCCGCTCTGTGTTTTCGAGCGTCAGAGAGGTGTCCTTGGACATATCGGCGACTGGTCCTGCTGGCATCCGCAGGGTCGAGGAATCCCCCAGGATGATCGCACACTCTCGATCAGGTTGCGGAGTTCCCGGACATTGCCGGGCCAGCGATAGCTCTGAAGTGCCGCCATGACATTGTCGGGGATGCGGTCCACCGGCTTGCCGAGGGTATGGCCGAACCGCCTGGTAAATGCCCAGGCGAGCAATTTGATATCCTCTGGGCGCTCCCGGAGCGAAGGCACTACGATCGGAAAGGCATTCAGACGGTAAAAGAGATCCGAGCGGAACGTCCCTTCGGAAACGGCCTTGGCCAGATCGCGGTTCGTTGCAGCGATGAGGCGCACATTGACCTTGAGCGTCTTCGTTTGCCCGCCAAGCTGCTCGAATTGCCCGTCCTGAATGACCCGCAGGAATTTGGCCTGCAGGTCGAGCGGCAGCTCCGTCACCTCGTCCAGGAAGAGAGTCGAGCCGTCTGCCAGCTCGAAGCGGCCCGCCTGACGGCCCATGGACCCGGTGTAGGCGCCTTTCTCCCGGCCGAACAGCTCGGCCTCGATCAGGGTCGGAGACAGGGCTGCGCAGTTGACATGGATCAAGACCCGGTCTTTATGGCGGCTGTGGGCATGGATCCGCCTCGCCAGCAGGTCCTTTCCGGTCCCGGTCTCGCCTGTAAGAAGCACTGTGGCGTCGGTGGGGGCGACGCGTTCGACCTGGAGTTAGCACTTCACGGAAGGCTGGACTGTCGCCGATGATCTCGCCGTGGCCGCTTAGCGTCCCGACTTCCGCCTGGAGGTACAATTTTTCCTGCTGAAGCTGCTCCGTCAGCCACCGCCGCACCTCTTCCTCACTGCGCTTGCGCGCAAGGGTGTTCCCAAACAGAATCGCCACCAGGTGCGGCCGGGGCCACCAGGGTATCCGTCCAGTGGATTTCCTCGGTCAATTTGCCGAAGGCCAACACCCCCGAATAGGGGGCCTCCGACTGTGAGAGGAAAGCAGGCTGTCGACTTAGGCCCATGCTCCCGAAAGGTCTCCAGGTCCCGGACGGCTTCGGGCGGAAAATCGGCGTGGCTTGATATTCGTACGATCTCGCCTTTGAGTAGCTGCCCCAATATGTACGGAAATTTTTCACTTCCTAAAATCCTTGCGGGATAAGGCTGCAATCCGGGTACGACCCAGGAATGGGTCAACTGTCATTCCCCCGCTGGGAGTTAGCTGAAAGAGCGAACTGCGCTCAAGACCGAGCGCCTCCACGATGCGGCGCTGGGCGCTCTCGATTGCTCCATCCACCTGGTTGGCCGGAAGCCCGACAAAGCCGGTCGCAAGATCCGCCAGCAGGGTTTCGAACCCCGAACAACCCCCTGACTCTTTTTCGCAGATCGTCTTCCAATTCGCATCCTCGCGTCACAAACAATCCGGGTGTGCTAAACCGGCTGAGCAACTGGCGCCCGCAATTTCCGATAGACGCCGACCGCACCCAGCAGCAGGGGCACCTCGGTTATAAAATAAACCGCCGCGAAAACGGCATAATCTATGCGGTTCAAGAAGAGTAACGGCAATCGCCAGCGCCAACGCCACGTTGCGCACGGAGAACCCGATGCCGATGGTCACGGAATCATCCTTTGACAGGCGCAACAGCCGGGCCAGCACCAGGCCGACCGCCAGGGCCACCACTATGAACACTGCCCCCGCGGCTGCTGTCTGCTGCCACTCCTCGGCCAACTGATCGTACTGCGTCGCTATTGTCGTCGTGATCAGGTAAACGATTCCTACGGCGACGATACGCCGCAAGCTTCTTCCGTACAGGGCAGCAGACTCCGGCCGGACTCGGCGGACGGCCATGCCGGCAAGTAACGGCAGCGCCAGCATCAGCGTCAGGCGCAGAAGAATCGCAGGGGTGGGCAGCGCGAACTCGAAAGGAACACCGATCACGCGGTCATAGGTTTCAAATACGAGTGCCATCGAAGCCGGCGCAATCAAGAGGGTGAGAGCATTCAGAGTGACCGACAACGCGAGGTTGGCGCGGGCGAGAAGCGTGTAAAAATTGGCGATGTCGCCCACCGGGCACGCAGCCATCAGCAGCATCCCCGCGCTGATACGCGGCGGAAGCGCCAAGGCGTGTGATAGCCCCAATCCGAGCGCGGGGAGCAGCAGCGCTCTGACCGGCCAGCGACAGGAGCAGCAACCGCTTCCGTTGCAACACGGCCCGGAAGTGATGCCCTTCCAATTCCAGCCCCACCGCGGCCATCATCAGGACGATGACAAAGAGCACTCCGAGGTCGAGAATACCTTTCACCAGGATTCATCCTTCCAGGGGCTCGCTACCAAAGGTGGTGTCAATGAATACTATAATGATATCTCCAGTTCAATACCGATTTTTTGCATGTTAGCGGTAAGTTAGATACAGATATTTCCCATTGATCAGTCGAGGCAATATGCTAAACTCCGCGTGCAAACGTGAGTGGAGGCGATCATGCGCATGCAGACATTAAAGGGGGCTGTATTCTTTCTCGCGATCGGACTGGCGTGTGGGTTTCTCCTGAGCCCCCTGGCGTCGGCCCAAGCCCAGCCCGACTTCATGGCATTGAGAGGACGGTGGGTGAGGACCGACGGCGGCTACGTCATCGAAATTAAAAGCGTCGAGCCCGGCGGCCGGATGCAGGCCGCCTATTACAACCCGAACCCGATCAATGTATCCCGTGCGCAAGCGGCACGATCGGGTGCGGCGGTCACCGTTTTCATAGAGCTGCGCGGTCCCGGCTACCCCGGTTCCACCTACACGCTGATCCATGACCCGAAAAGCGATGAGCTCAAGGGGGTCTACCACCATGCCGGTCTGCAGAAAAACTTCGAAGTCGTCTTTATCAGGGGCGAATGAGGCCAATGACTCCCGCGGCGGACCCGCTACAGCGTCGTTTCAACCTATTGGGCACGCTGGTTTTGCATTTCAGGCCCCGCAGGGTTGCTGAAAAGACGCTGCGCTTCAACCTGACCTGGGGTCTGGGCGGCATGGCGGCCGTGCTTGTGTCGCTCCAGTTGTTCACCGGCATTTTGCTGAAGTTCGCCTACGGACCGGTTCCCACCCAGGCTTACGAGTCGCTGCTGCACCTTCAGGAAGGCTTCCTGTTCGGGCAGCTGGTCCGCAACATCCATTTCTGGAGCGCCAACCTTCTGGTCGTCGTGGTCTGCCTGCATGGCCTGCGGGTCTTTTTTACCGGCGGTTTTCACCCCCCGCGCCGGCTGAACTGGGTCGTCGGGCTCAGCCTATTCATCCTCGTGTTGGCATCCAACCTTACCGGATACCTGCTCCCCTGGGACCAGCTGGCCTATTGGGCCACCACCATCTGCGTCGGCATGCTGGAATACATCCCGCTCGTCGGCAGCCGGCTGCAGCAGGTCGTCCTGGGCGGCCCGCAGATCGGGCCGGCCACCCTGCGTACCTTTTTTGCGCTGCACACCGCCGTCTTTCCTGTCCTGATCGTCATGCTGATGGCGTTTCATTTCTGGCGGGTGCGCAAGGCCGGCGGCCTGGTGATCCCGCGCGCCCCGGCCGAAGAGCCGGAGGATGCGCCGGCCATGGTCCCGACCAACCCGGACCTTCTTCTGCGGGAGGCTGCCGTGGCATTGGCGGCCATCGCGGGCGTGCTGGCCCTGGCGCTGCTTTACGATGCCCCCATGGGGCCGCCGGCCAACCCGGGCCTTAGCCCCAACCCGACCAAGGCCCCCTGGTACTTTGCCGGTATCCAGGAATTGCTCATGCATTTCCACCCGAGTTTTGCCTTGTTGATCGTCGCCGGCCTGACATTGGGCGTTTTTTGTCTGCCCTATCTTAATTACCACGAAGCCCCCGCCGGCGTCTGGTTTGCATCGGCCAAGGGCCGGCGCACCGCCCTCGTCGCCGCCCTCGCCGGCGTCGTGGCCACAGTTCTGGCTGTCGTCCTCGATGAGTACACGGTTGATTTTTCCGCCATGATGCCCGGTTGGCCGCAGGCTTTCAGCCTCGGGCTCGTCCCGACGGCCCTCTTCATCGCTATCGTCGTCGGGTTGTACGTTCTGATGGCGAGGAAATTTCAGGCCTCACGCCTGGAGTCGGTCCAGGCCGTTTTTGTTTTTCTGGTCGCGGGCTGGGTGATATCGACCGCCACGTGCGTGTTTTTCAGAGGGCAAGGCATGAAGCTGCGGTGGCCGTTTTAGCTGGACGTTGAAAAACGCTGCCGAAGGCCCCGTGAACCGGCGTTATGCGGCTTTTGTAGATGCTCAAAAATCTATAGGAGGAAAATCCGAAATCCGAAATTCGAACATCGATATCCGAAACAAGTCCAAATATCCAAATGACCAAAATTCGAAACCTCTTAATAAACAGATGAAAACAAACAAGACCCCGAAAAGCAAAAAAACCGGCGAGGCACCGGCGGCAGTTTCGCGCCGCAGCTTTCTGAACATCCTGTGGACGACTCTGAGCGTGGCGGCGCTGGCTGAATTCCTGTGGCTGGCCTTCTCCTTTCTGTGGCCGGCCAAACCAGGCAGCGCCGAGAGCCAGGCCGATACCGTCATCCCCGCCGGGTCGCTTGCCTCCTTTGCGCCCGGGACCGTCACCGCGTTCCAAAGAGGCGAATTCTACCTGGTACGGCTGGATGACGGGGGGCTCCTGGCGCTTTCGTGCAAGTGTACCCATCTGGGATGCATCGTCCCCTGGGTTGAAAAGGAAAAGAAGTTCCTTTGCCCGTGCCACGCCTCGGCCTTCGACAGCACCGGGAATGTGATCAACTCACCAGCCACCCGCGCGCTGGACACCTTTCCGGTGATCATCGAGAACAATATCGTTAAGGTAGACACTGGGAGAAGGATCAAGCGCAGCGGGTTTGATCCAAAGCAGGTGGTATATCCACCCAAGGCCTAAATTCGAAATTCGAATATCGAAATCCGAAACAATCCAATTTATGTCTCGCTGGAAACTCATAGGGACCCTTGCCACTGCGCTGATCGTGATCGCGATCCCGCTTGCCATCGTGAAGTATCATTCCCGCATGGCGGCTCCGCCGGCAGGCGGGGCCGTCATGTTTGTCGGCAGCGAGAAGTGCCGCGCCTGCCACCAGCCCGAATACGAACTGTGGAAAGGCTCCAACCACTATCACGCCATGGAGGTCGCCACCGAGTCGAGCGTGCGCGGCGATTTCAACAACGCAACTTTTGAACACGCCGGGGTCATCTCCCGGTTTTATCGCAAGGACGGCAAATTCTTTGTCCACACCCAGGGCCCGGAAGGCCGGATGGGGGATTTTGAGGTCACTTACACCTTCGGCTGGAACCCGCTCCAGCAGTACCTGATTCCGTTTCCCGACGGCCGGTTGCAGTGTCTGCCAATTGCCTGGGATGTAAAAGCCCGGCGCTGGTATCATCTCTACCCGGACCAGGCCATAGACCCGAAGGACTGGCTTTATTGGACCAACGCGGCGCAAAACTGGAACGGGATGTGCGCCGCGTGCCATTCAACCGACCTCAGGAAGAACTACAACCTCCACACCGACACGTACCAGACCACCTGGTCGGACATCAACGTCGGCTGCGAAGCCTGCCACGGCCCGGGATCGCGGCATGTGAAGTGGGCCGAGCTTCCCGACATGGCCCGGTTGCCGGTTCAAAACTACGAGCTTCGGGTGCGCACCTCCAACCTGAGGTCCCGCGAGGCCGTGGAACTATGTGCGCCGTGCCATTCGCGCAGGGCGATCCTGGGGGATTTTACCCACAGCGAGCCCGACCTGCTGGACACCATGCTGCCGAGCCTGCTCACCCGGGACCTGTATTTCCCGGACGGTCAGATCCGGGAAGAGGTGTACGTGTACGCCTCGTTCACGCAAAGCAAAATGTACGCGCGGGATGTGCGCTGCAGCGACTGCCACAACGTTCACAGCATGAAGCGCGTGAAGGAAGGCAACAGCCTGTGCCTGCAGTGTCACCGGGCGAGCGACTACGACACCCGCCAGCATCATTTTCACAAGAAGAAAGGTGAAAAGGGCGAGCCCATCAAATCCGCTGCCGGCCGGGTGCTGTTCGAGGTCGGAACCGGGGCCGAGTGCACCCAATGCCACATGCCCGGGCGCTATTACATGGGGGTCCACTACCGGCTGGATCACAGCCTGCGGATCCCCCGGCCGGATCTCAGCATCACGCTCGGCGTACCCGATGCCTGCACCCGCTGCCACCTCGACAAGACCGACCGCTGGGCCGACGAAACCATCACCAAGTGGTATGGGCCGGGGCGGCGCCCCCATTACGGCGAGATCATCCAGGCCGGCCGCAACCGGCAACCGGCGGCCGCAGAGCGCTTGATCCGCCTGGCCCAAGACCCGCTCTACCCGGTGATCGTGCGCGCAACGGCGCTGGAACTGCTGGCTGCCTACCCCGGTGAAGCAGGTGCTGAGGCCCTCGAGCGGGCGCTGATGGACGGCGAAGCCTTGATCCGCCGCACGGCCGTAAACCATTTGTCGGCCGCCAACCCCCAACGTCAGGTCCGTCTGACGGCGCCTCTGCTTTACGACCCGGTCAAGGCCGTGCGCACCGAGGCCGCTGCCCGACTGGCAGGGCCGCCGAGCCGCTTGCTCGCGGAGGACCGGCGCCGCGTGTTCGAGCAGACGCTCAACGAGTATATCGCCTCCATGGAGTATTCCGGGGATTTCGCTTTCGGTCGTTTCAACCTGGGCAACCTCTACGTCGCCCTCGGCCGGCCGCAACAAGCCATCGACGAGTTCAAGGCAGCCATTAAAATCGATGACCTGTCTTACCCGGCCAAAGTGAACCTGGCGATGCTTTACAGTCAATTGGGACGGAACGTCGAGGCTGAGACGCTGCTGCGTGAGGTCGTCAAGGCCTATCCGGAGCTCTATGACGTTCAGTATTCGCTGGGGCTGCTGCTGGCCGAGGAAAAAAAATTTATCGAGGCCGAAGAGCATCTGGCGCTTGCAGCCCGCGGCATCCCCAATGCGTCGCGGGTGCATTACAATCTTGGGATTCTCTACGATTTCCTGCGCAAAGACCAGCAGGCCGAAGCGGCGTTGAGCCAAGCCGTCGAGTTAGAACCGAACAACATGGACTATCTCCAGGCCCTGGCCCAGCACTATCTGCGGCGGGGGAATTTTGCAGCTGCGGGAAGGATCGCCGATCAGATGATTGCGCGGCATCCCGAAGACCGCAAGGGATCGGAGCTGAAGGAATTCGTTAAGGGGAAAAAGTGAGGACTCCCCACCTGACCCCTTTCGGTTCATGGCAGCCGAACCGGGCGTCAGGAGGGCCCCAGCAAAGCGTCTTCCCAGCCTTCATACAACCATAGCGGATCGTTGTTCTGAGCGTCATACAAGTCGATGCGACGCTGCCCCTTGTTTTCCTTCCGGATTTGGACCATTTGGTCATAATTCTGCCGCGTCCCCGCGTAATAGCATCGACAGCCCGCCGCATCCGCCCAGATATAAATCTCCCGGCCTTTGACCATGCACCTGATGACCTGTTTCTGGGGGATGCGGCTGATGCGTTCGAGCTTGGCCGGCGTGTCGGCCATTTTCAGCTGGAACCCGGCGGTTGCGAGCAGTTCTTCTGCCCGCAGTGTTTTATCGACGGGTGCCCCGGCACAGCCAGCCAGGAATAAAACTGCAACTGCCGCAAGCATCACCGCCTTCCGAATGCCATTGTCACATCCCATGGATCGTCTCCTTATAGAGGCCCCGTATTTAAAAGAACGCGGCTGAGGCAAGGCACCACCAATTCCCTGCTCACGGCACCAGGCCTGCATTCGCCAGAGCGGTCCGGGTCGCTTCCGCACCCAGGCGTTCGACGTGGGGCCTGAGTTGTTGGAGCACCGTTGGATTGAGAAACTGCACGTCGTCTGCCCAGGGAAAGTCCGGCAGGACTGATTTGCTGCAGGGCGCCCGTCCGTAAGCGGCCAGGTTCAGCGGCTGGGGCTGGAAGATTGCCACGATGATGTTGGCATAGGGGGTCGCCGTGTTCTGGCCGACCGGGAGCAGGTTGGAAAATGCCGATAGCACCTTTTTCCGGGTAAAGAGCCCATAGCCCTTTGTGGCCACCGCATTTTTGGCTATGTCAAAGCAGGCGTCCTGCTGCCACGCGCCGCTGTCGTAGCTGCTCACGGAAATAATCAGATCCAGCCGGTTTTCGGCGGCGGCTTGTTTCAGAAAGGCTTCGAGGTCACCCGGCATCCACCCCTTGACGGCACTGAGAATGCCGTTTGCCGTCGACTGCTTCCAGTCCGCAGGGGCATTGCCCGCTATCGGGATAATGGTATAGGCGCCGCGGGCGTTCAAGCCATTTTCGATCGCCCCGTTCATGTAATCCGGGATATTCCAATCGACATTGTAAGTTTTGGTGAAGCTGTCAAACCTCAACTCCCCCACGTTGACGTGGGTCATCTGCGGCTCCAACACGTTTAGAATCCCGATGCGAGCTGCCGGCGGGAGCTGCACGTGAACCGGTTGATAACCCGCACAGCCCAGTGCACTCACCACCATCAGAAACAGCGTCGGCCGGAAAATTTGCATGGTCTTCCTCCTTGCGATGGGTCATGGAAGCATTGAAGCTGCTGGCAGTCCCCTGCCCGTCCGTTTCCCGCATCGATCAGCGGCGCCGGGGGCATTCACTTCGATTTCCTGGACACGTATGTTCCCACCAGCCAGGAGACCAGAATCACCAGGTAGAGTTGACCGACCACGGCCTCCAGGTTGGCAAACGCCCTGCCGGTGGGTGAGGCCGGCGTAATGTCGCCATAGCCTACGGTGGTGATGGTGACGAAACTGAAGTACCTGAAAAGCGCCGGCGGAGTTTGGAGCGTGCCGGGCGGTAAATGGAACGACCCAGGATGTGCGGCCTCCAACACACCATAAAGCAGAGACCACATCACCACCATGAGGAGATAGGCCACAATGGCGCCGGCAATGATATCCGCACTCACGTCTTGCTGCAAAAAGATGTAGTGCAGAATGGCGGCGATGATCATGGCCATGAACGCCGCGCCGCAAAGCCCGCCGGCAATTTCCACCCACGCGGCGGTAATGAAAGGTTTCACCCAGAACAATACAATCGCCGGCACGGCCAGGCTGACGGCGGCGGCCGCCAACGCCTTGCTGCGGCTGAAGGAGTAGGCGGCATAAATGAAAATTGCCGTAAAAAACAGACCCTCTAAAACGAGAAGCTTGGAAAATTCCTCAAAGAGCGGGGAGAGCACCAGCAACCCGAGCAGCAGGACCAAGAGCCGCATGAACCTGCCCTTCGGTATAGCTGCAGTCATCCTCGGATGGGATTTTCGAGACATGATCGCCGGCTTTTGAATGATATGCAGTGCAGGGGGTCGCTCCGATTTCGACACCCTGTTAGTGTCGCTGCCCTCGCTTGGGGGCCCGGTGCTAATCGCCCGATGTCACACTCATGACGCCGCTGTCGATGACCACGGTGTCGTTAGATCCGACCGTGACCGCTTGCCCGGAGCCGAGCAACACCATCTCGCAACCGTGCATGCAAATTTCGACTTCGGAATTTTCGATGATCGTGTAGTAGCGGAAGGGCTCTCCTGGAGGCCGTAACTCCAGTTGATAACGCTGCTGGTCTGTATTCTGCAATGTAGCCGTCACGCCCGCGCTACCGGGCATCAGGAGCGCAAGCACCAGCAAAAAAAACAGGGATTTCTTCATCGATGACTCCGCGCGATCAGTACCCCAAACGGAAAAATGCCGAGCAACCAATAGTTGCTGCTATGGCACGGAGATCACCCTGCCGTTCGAGCAGTCCCTATCCTCCGAGCCAAAGGTTTTGTCAGACGAGGCCTGGCGATAGTTGACATCGACTTTGCCGGTGCGGCTGTTGATGGGCACCTGCTGGCCCTGGTTTATCCAGCCGTTATAAATTTCATTCAGCGGATTGTCGTCCATATCCAGGTCACGAACGTAAATATGAGTATTTTCTATTCCCGCAGCAACATAGCAGGATGCGTCCTGGTCCTGTGCGGGAGCGTCGACCAACAAACCTATCGCCACTAAGGAGATTGAAATCGGCAATACCCATAAAGATTTCATTTGAATTTTTCCTCCCTTTCACATCGGGCGGTGGTGCTCATTCGCACCTATAATAATCATTTCGTCCCGGGGAACAACGGAGCGCTTAGTTGTGGCCACTTAAAATACGCAAAACCCGCTTGCCGGCGTCACGACCGGCATCAGGGCCCTGCGGGCCCAGAATTCAGCCTGACCATTTCATACGGATTTTTCAGAATCGGCATGATTGTGGATTCGTGGAATATCTCAGTTAGCGACCGACCCAGAAATACAAGGCCGCCACATAGGCGGCTGACACGGCCAACTGGCACAGCATCAACGGGACGCCGTAGCGCATGAACCGGGCAAACCCCACCGGCTTCCCGTAGGCCGCGCAGATCCCGGCGCTGACGATGTTGGCCGATGCGCCGATGAGAGTCGCGTTGCCTCCCAGGGTCCCGGCGAACATCATGGCCGCGAACACCGGCAGGGATGCCGCCGGCCAGGCACTGAAAGCCGGTCCCAGCGCCTCTTCAGGCACCAGTTGGGCCACCACGAAATACCCTTTGAGCATGAGGATCATGGCGGCCACCAGCGGAATGTTGGCCAGCAGACTCGATCCGAAGCCCACCACGACCAGGACCATGATGGCGACCATCAGCAGGTTGACGCCGAACCATTGGTTGAAACCTATGGACAGGCTTTGGATCACGCCGGTCTTGTTGAACGCCTCCACCAGGCAGAACATGCACAGAAGAAAGATCAACGTCTTCCAGTCGATGTCCTTGAGGACCTTTTCGACGGGCTCGAATTTTGTGCCGTAAATCACCAGCAGCGCCAGCGAGGCACCGATGATGGCCACCGCGGGCGGAACGATGTGGGTCGGCAGCAGCTCGCCGAATATGAACAAAACGATCATGGCGGCCAGCACCAGCAGCGAAAAAGCGGCCATCGCGGGCCTGGCAATACGCTTCGGCCGCAGGCCGGCGGGCAGCGTGCGTTGAACATGCCACACGTCCTTAATGACGATCGGCATGAGCGGGATAAGCACCACGATGGTCAGCAGACCGCCGAGGCTCATTTTCTGGAGGTACTGGGCGAACGTCAACCCGATGGCGTTTCCGACTAGAAACGTCGCCGGGTCGCCGATGAGCGTGAGCAAACCCGCCGAGTTGCTGATGATGGCGGTGAGCACCATCGGGCCCACGAAGTCCACATCCAACTCTTTGGAGATGCGCACAATAATGGGGGCGAGCAGAATGACGGTTGTGGCATTGGGAAGAAAGGCGCAAAGTAAGGCCACCAGAGCGACGACACCCAGCAGGAAGCGCTTGCCGCTGCCCTTCGTCGCAATTAAAAACCGGGTGCCGATGAGCTCGAAGATGCCGGTCGGCTCCAGGGTGCGCGCTACCACCATCCCGCCGAAGAGCAGGGACAGAGGGCCGCCGGCCGCCTGGACGGCACTAAGTATGTCCTGCTGGGTGAAAATCCCGAAGATGATCAACGTGCTCACCCCCAGCATGGCGGCCACTGCCATGTCGATCACGTTGATGGCGATCGCCAGGATGACTCCGGCGAAGACAGCGAAAATAACGATGTGCTGCGAGTCCATAAAAAAAGCTTTCGGGGTTGACGGTGTGGCGAAAAACAAGCGTCCGGCCGTCAGTCAAGGCGTGCGGCGCCGTTTTTGAACGCCCTGTTGCCGATCAGCGGAAGGGCGGCGAATACATCAGGCCTCCCTGGTTCCAGAGGCGGTTTAAGCCGCGCTCGATTTTCAGCGGGCTCCCGCCGCCGAGGTTGCGCTCGAACATTTCCGCGTAGTTGCCGGCGGTTTCCACGACCCGCACCACCCAACCGGGGCCGATGCCGAGGGCCTTGGCGTACGCAGCGCCCAGGAAGGCCTGCACCGCAGGGTCGGCCGTGGTTTCCAGGACCTTGTGTACGTTTTCGCGGGTGATGCCGCGCTCCTCCGCCTCGATGAGCGCGAGCAGGACCCATTTCACGAGGGTGGCCCATTGTTCGTCGCCGCGGTTCACCACCGGCCCAAAAGGCTCCTTGGAGATGCGCTCCGGCAGGATGCGAAACCGATCCGGCCCGCCCGGGGCCTCAAGCCGAATGGACGCCAGCGTCGATGCGTCGGATGTGTAGGCTTGGCAGCGGCCCGCGAAAAATTCGTCCCTGGCCTGGTGCACGGAGTCTGAAATCATTGGTCGGGCATTCAATCCGTGCGTCTTGAAATAATCGCTCAGGTTGACCTCGTGCGTGGAAGCCTTCAGGACGCAAATCGAGGCGCCGTCCAGGTCCCGAACCTGCTGCACCCGGTTGTCGGCCGGGACGAGGAAGGACTGCCCGTCATAGTACAGGATCCCGGCAAAGTGCGTCCCGATATTGGCCTCCCGCCCCAGCGTCTGGGAGGTGGTGCGCGCGAGAAGATCGATCTGGTTTGACTTCAGGGCGGGGAACCGGGCGGAGGCAAAGAGAGGGATGAAGGTCACCTTCTCCCCGTCGCCTAAAGCGGCTGCCGCCACGGCCCGGCAAAAATCCGCATCCATCCCTGTCCAGCGACCGTTTGCGTCCTTGGTGGAGAAGCCTCTAATCCCTTCACTGACCCCGCAGCGGACGAAACCGTTTGACTGCACGCGCTCAAGGGTTTCGCCCGCATGCGCCGTCGAAAAAGACACGACGGCGCATGTCATGATACAGGCGATAAAAAAAGATCCGATTCGGATACGTCTGGATTTCATGGAATCACCGCAAAGTTACTTCCGACTCCAACCGTGAATCGTCAACCCTTAGCCGCAAACCATGAATTTTCCACGCGCTCTGCGGGTGGAAAATTCCCACCGTCTTTTGATTTAAAATCGGTAGACCAAGTTCACGTTGACAGCATGGATAAAATTGGTGTCGTACTCGCCTTTGAGATCTCCTGTCAAAGGCCCCCCGGTCTTGTTGACCTTGGCGCTGCCGGCGTCGATCAGGGCGTAGGCCACACCCACCGAGAAATCCTTGTTCCAGTCATACTGAACGCCGGCCGAATAGGTGGAGGTCGCGCCCAAAGGCAGGATGGGGGAGCGATCGCTGCTGCTGGATGTGGGCGACGTGTCGTAGCCGAACCCCACCATCAGCAGCCATGGGTCGGCCACGCGGTAGTAGGCCCCGATCCCGGCATGATAGGTGTCCTGGTAGTTCAGGTCTTTGGTGACGGTGTTGCTGTCCTCCACCGCAATCTCAGGCTCGCCGAATTTGCTCCAGTTCTGCCAGTTGACCGTGCCGACCAGCGCCAGCTTGTCGGTGAGGGCGTGGTAGGCCCCAACCGCCAGCTGCGCCGGGATGTCCACGTTGATTTTCAGCTGGGCATCCAGCAGGCCCGATGCTCTGAGGGCCGCCCCCAAGATGGTGCCCTCGAGGTTCTTGAACCGCATCTCGTCCTTGAAATCCAGGCCGACCTGGGAGACGTAGGTGACCCCTACGCGGGTCTGCGGGCTCACCTCAAAGAGCGCGCCGAGGTTAAAGCCGTAGCCCACGTCCGAGGCATCGTACTTGAGGCGGCCGTCCCCGGGCTCGGCCAGCGTGTTGACGGCCACCCGATCGGTAATCCTGCCCTCGACGACGCTGACGCCGCCGCCGATGGAAAGCCACGGGGCGATTCTGTAGCCGATGGTGGGGTTCACTGCCAGCGTCGTTAAGCTGGCGCTCTGGACATAGTATCTGCCGGCCCATTCGTTGGAGTAGTTGAGCCCTAATCCGAAATAAGACCCCACTCCTATTCCCAGTTTTAAATCCGGGTTCAGGCTGTGCACGTAATTCAGCGCTGGGACCGCGCTGAAATAGCCGGCGTTGCCTCCGTCATTGCCGCCGAACGAGGAGCTTTTGACATTGAACTGGCTGTCGGGATAGATGCCCATGATGCCGGCTTCCATCTGGGAGCGGTCCAGACGGGTCATCGCGGCCGGGTTGGCGGTGGCCGTGGAGGCATCGAACCCCGCGGCCTGGCTCCCGGCGGCGCCCACCCCCATGTCCGGGGTCGGCTGCACGCTCAACCAGAGCCCGCCCGCCTGGGCGGATGTGACGGCTAAAACCAGGATGACGACTGATAACAACACGCTGAAACTGTACTTTCTCATAGAGGGTCTCCTTTGCCTCGCTATGGGTTATCAAAAGCCACTCGAGAATCTTTGAGTTGCATCGCTGGCAAAAACCGGGTCCGACAGGATTCGCTGACCGTTTTCCGGCCGGGAGCGGTCAAACAGACCTCCTATGACGGATACCCGATACTGCCTTTGGCCGCAGGCGATCGCGGCACAGCGCTTTCACCCGCAACGCACTGAAAACAAATCCTGAAAATCCTGTTGATCCTGGAATACTTTTTCCTTCGTTCGCTAGTTGTTCTTTTGCAGCGGCCCTGTGCCGCCATCCGTCAAAGGGCTGCCGGTCTTTTTGGCCTCGGGATCTCCCAGCACACGCACTTCGCGCTGCGGGAAGGGGAACGACATCCCCGCCGCGTACACTGCGTCGTACACCCCGGAGGCAAGCTCGCTGCGGATCACGCGCCAGTTGTTGAACTGATCCGTCCAGGCCCGCAGCTCGAAGTCGATCGAACTGTCCCCATAGCCGACAAACAGACACTTGGGCGGAGGATTCTGCAAGACTGCAGGGTTTGCGCGTGCCACCGACTCCAGCACCTCGATCACGCGCTTCGGCGCCGCGGCGTAGTTCACGCCCACCGGCAGGTCGATGCGCCGCAGTTGGTCGCTGAGGGTCCAGTTGGTCACATTGGTGGTGATGAACTGGGAGTTGGGCACGATGATGTCGGACCCCCGGTAGGTGCGGACCGTGCTGGCGCGGATGCCGATTTTGCGCACCTCGCCCTGCAGGTCGCCCACCTCGACGATGTCGCCCACGTGCACCGGCCGTTCGAAGAGCAGGATCAGTCCGCAGACGAAGTTGTTCACCACGTCCTGCAGCCCGAAGCCGATGCCCACCCCGAAGGCCCCGGCGAGGACACTCACCTTGGTCAGGTCCATGCCCAGCACCCCCAGCCCCACCAGGAAGCCTGCGGCCAGGATGACATAGTGGATCAGACGCGAATAGGCATAGGACAGGCCGGGTGCGACCCCTCTGCGCGGATACACTTCTTCGCGGAGGATGAAGCGGATCAAGGCGGACAGCAGGTGTGCGGCCCACACCGTAAGGACAAAGGCGAGGATGTCCTCGATGGAGATGCTGATGGAGCCACGTTCGAGCTTTATGGCGAGGACGCTGCCGCCCAGGGACTGCAACGAGTCCAAAAGCCCGATGCGGTCCAGTGAGCGGATCGCCCAGACGATGGTGGCCCACACGAGCAGGATGCGGTAGGCCCAGCGTTCGATGTAATCGCAGTGGTCGCGGGCCATCTTCAGTTGTTGCAGCGGCCAGACCCGCAGAGCGATCGCAGCCGTGCCGCTGAACACCCGGATCACGGCATACAGCTGAAGCGCCAAGGCGCCCGCGGACAGCGTGCCGGGCGTAATCAGGCGTGCCAGCCGTATGTAGCCTACGTCCCCGGCTGCCAACCCGACTGCCAGACAGATCATGACAAATTTGATGAAACCCCTGAGCGCACGCGTTCGACCCGTGGCTGCAGCCGATGCCGGTGGGTGCCGGAGGCGTTCGGATTGCAGCAGCCACCCCGCCACCGCCATCGCCGATAGGCTCTCCAGCGACAGGAGCACCTGTTCGATCAGGGGTGCGCCGCCTGTTATGGCTTGCCGGACGACATCAAGGGCATATAGGCCGGCAACGGCGTAGAGGCCTCCGGCCAGCCGCGGGTCAACCACCGGCCGGACCAGCCGGATCATCGGCACAAGCGCTATGATGGTGAACAACTCTTTTACCAGGGCGGGGGCGGGGGAAATGACCGCCGAGGCACTGAGCAGGGAGAAAATAAGCGCTGCCGCATAGGGGCGCTCGAACACCTTGACCCTCGCGGAAACGCCCTCGCCGGTGGCGACCCAGCCGCGCCGTTTGCGCCGCGCCGCGCAGCATACCAGCACCAGCACCAGAAAGATTCCCGCATGCAGCGGCATCCCCATGGATGGGGTGACGGCATACTGCAGGATGTCCGTGCGGAAGCCGCCGGCGATCTCACGCAGCCGGTTGGGCAGGGTGGTCCGGGCGCGGAGCCCCACATCAGCGCTCCAGATCGGTGCGCTCTCGCGTGTCAGGATGCCTGTCACCGCTTCTTTCTGGGCCTGGGTGACCAGGGACAGCGCCTCATCGCAGCGGGCCAGTTCTATGGCGATGCTGCTCTGCAGGTCGAGCACGGCGTCCTGCTGCTTTTTAAGAGGGGTCCTTTGCGCATCGATGGCGGCCAGCACCGCCTCGATCTGCTGGAGGATTTGTGCCGGCGACTGACTCGCCAGCGCGCCATTGCGGGTGAGGGCCCACATCTGCCGCATTTGCGTCAGGCGATCCAGCGTGATCCGCAGATCGACGGCTCGCTGGGTCAACAGGGTCAGCCATTCGGTCACCAGCTGACGCCTCTGATGCCAACGCGCCTGTTGTGCCTGGAGCGTTGCGAGCGTCGGCTGCTGCCGTAGGATTTCGGCCGTGCCCGTGAATTCCTCGTCGATCTGCCTGCTGACTGCGGCCAGCGATACCTGGATCTTCTCGATTTCCGGGCTGGGGGCGAATCTTGCGGAGAGGGCGCTCAGAAGGTTCATCGCCTCCGAGCCCCTCGTTGCGACCTCCGCCGCCGGAATGGCTTCGGCGGTTGGCGGCGCAGCGGCCGGCGTGGGTTTTGCGGTCGTCTGCCCGGCCGACTCGTCGGGGCCGGCCGCCAGGAAAAGAAGAGAGACGACCAGGGCAATACCTAAAAGCCCCTTCGCGATGCGCCGCTGTCTGTCACCGGTCTGCACGTCAGGCCGTCCTGTTGCGTTCAGCAGAGTGAAGTTTCGACGGCCAGTGACAGGAGTGAGTCGTCCAGACTCAGGACGTAGAAGGCGATGGCCGCCAGCATCAAGGCGAGAGCCACCCACATCCGCCAGTCCTTGTGAATTTTCTTGCGGGGCTTTTCGGATTCCAGGTGTCGATGGTTGTGTTGGGTCATGGGTGCTCCTTATTGGCTGGAGGCTCGGAGGCTGGAACGCCGGGAGGCTAAAAAAAGGCAGAAAACGTTTTGCTTCCCAGTTTCCCAGCATCCCAGCTTCCCAGCATCCCAGCTTCCCAGCCTTCTATCTCTGGACATAAAACGCATTTACAAAAGCCGCACAACGCCGGCTCACGGCGCGAGGCGCCGTTTTTCAACAGCCTGCTATAGTTTATTCTCTAAAAAAGACCTGCCGTCAACCATCAGGTTGCTTCCCGGGAAATCGCCTTTTTCCAGCCCTGCGGGAGCGGCATCTTGCGCGTACCGACCGGGCTCGTGTTTCAATTCAATTGGCTGTCCTTGTAGTACTTGGCGGCAGTCAGGCTGACACCGACGATGGCCCCCTCGTCGTTGAGCTGAAACATCGTCACGCCTTTCGACACCGTGACGGCGCCGGCGATCGCTCCGCCCTCGGTCTTGGATTTGGCGTCTGCCATGGCGTTGGCCCCGAACTCCCAACCGGAATTCACGAAACTGTTGAAGGCTTCCGGTGTTTCAAAGATGAACACGACCCTGAACCTTGAGGCCCCGAAACCCATCCCGGGCTGGAATTCCAGCATCTCCATGAACGTGTCCTGTTTCTTGGCGTTGTTCACCGCCACCCCCTTGCCCCGGGCCCCGCCCAGAGTCCAGACCTTGAAGCCGAAGTCGCTGAAAACCGCGTAGCCCGCCGCTTTTGCAACGGCCTCTTTCGCGGCGGGATACTTGGCGTAAAGCTGGGCGAGCGTCTGGTCGGCCATGGCGCGCACCGAGTCCTGCTGCTGCTCTTTGTCCGACTTTGTGCTAGGGCTCGACGCGCAGGAAATCAGGGCCAGGCTCAGCACGACCAATGCCGATACGGCCACTGCAGACAGTGTCTTTTTTTTCATGGTCTTCCCCCCCCTTTTTGCTCTTTTCCGTTTTTGGCCATCTTTCAACCAGTTTCATCTATCTTGAATCACGCGGGTGAAATCGCTCGTCGGCATGCGCCGGGAACCGGCGGGCACGTGTCCGTGCATCAACCCGGCATATGGGGAATGGATGCCACCGCCGGCGGCTTCCAGGTGCCGTCGATGATGGCTGCCTTGGGCCAGTAGAACCTCAGCATCAGGATGAATCTGCCGGCCGGCGCCGGCAGCCAGTTCGATTGCATGCGCTTGCTCGGCGGTGCGTTCTGGATGAAAAGGTCCACGGAGCCGTCCCTGTTGGTCTTGAACTTGCTGCGTGAACTCAGGGTGTAGCGGTTCAGCGGGTTTTGTACGAAAAAAAATTCCGCATTGTACATCGTCAGGGACCAGAAGCCATTGACCGGCGGCAGCTGGCCTTTCGGGAAGTGGATCACGTATTTGTTGGCGCCTTCATAGGGCTGGCCGGTCACTGCCATTTCGGATGTGGGATAAATCGCATCCTGCGGGCGATTGGCGCCAAGACCGATGGCCGCGATGAAGGCCCGCTGCAGGTAATCTGTGCCGTAAACGCCGGTCTTCGTCGAGAACAGCCAGCCGTTGACGTCGCTGCCCGCGCTCTTGGAATGGGCCAATATTTTCGTCAAGGCCGCCTTGGGAACGCCCTGCAGTCCCTGGGCTACGGCCGGATCGAGCCGGGCGATGTCGAAGTCCTGCCCGGGCACGATGCCGATCTGGGCCATTTGGGCCACTATCGGAGCATCGTCTTTGGCGGGAGGGTTGTCCCGCATGAGCTGTGCCAGCAGCTTGAAATATGTCCCGGCATCCATGCGGTTCACCTGCTCGCGCACGGGCGTCTTCATGTCGACGGCCGGGTCCACCTTGCCCGGGGTCGGTGTGTAGGATTTCCGGTAGGCACTCAGCGGGACCACTGAAAACTTGTCCTGCAGCGCGTGCACGGCCTTGTAGTCACCGGCGGTGCCGGTGCAGTAGATCCGGCCGAGGATCCAGACCAGCCCGGTCGGCGACTTGTACTCCCGGAGGCCGGAGGGCAGTTTGCCCTGCCAGTTCGGGCCGGTGATGGCGTAGGTTTTGGCCTTGGTGCCGGTAGTGCGTTTGCCCGGGTCCCGGAACACATCGGTCCAGCCGTCAAGCATCGGCATCAGGAAATAGCGTTCCTTCATGTCGGGAATGCTGAACACCCAGGGCTCCTTGCTCACGTCCAGCCAGACGGTGGTGTAGAGCGTGTCGGCGTTGGGCGCGGTGACGTCCCGGAAGGCGGCGGTCGGGTATTCCCGCATCCGGACCAACTGCCCCATCGGCGCCCGCGTGCCTTCGGGCTTCTCGACGTTGGTCATCACCCGTCGGGTCATTTCCATGGTGACCAGCGGGTAGCCGTAGACATAGGCATCCACTCCAATGGCCACAGCCTCTTCCGGGCTGACCGCCGCCGCCGGGCTGGCCGATAACATGCCGGCAATCCACATGGCCGCCAGGCCGGCCGCGAAGCATTTGAAGCCATGCCGCCTCCAACAGGTTGTCTTCATGCTTTTCATGTATCGTTTCCTTCTGCTCAGGTCTACTTAAGTTGGTCCACCCAGGTCGGTTTGTCGAACCACTTCGCCGCCAGCCCTTTCATGTACCCGGCCTTTTCCAGGCTGTTGATAAAATTATCCAGCCAGTTGACGAGCAGCGGGTCGCCCTTGGGCACGGCTATCCCGATGGGCTCATAGGTCAAGGGGGCTACCACCGGCACCAGGCCGGAGCCTGGGTTGCGATACGCCGCCACGACACAGATGGGAAAGTCGGCCAGCATGGCGTCGGCCTTGCCGTCGATCACCATCTGGATGCCCTCGTTCTGGGTGCTGACGGTCACCAGTTTGGCCTGGGGCGCACCTGCCCGGGTGACGGCTTCGCTGGTCGAACCCTTCAGGGCCACAAAGGTGAAGGAGGGATTGTTGATATCTTCGAACTTCTTGGCTTGAGCCAGGGCGCTGTTTTTCGTGAGCAGCCCCTTCCCGGAGGTGAAATAGGGCCCCACGAAGGCCGCCTTCAGGTTGCGGTCCGGGGTCATGGTCATGTTCGAGATGATCATATCGATGCTCCCGGACTCCAGGGCCGGCAGGAGTTCGGCAAACGCGATCTTCTGTAGGTTCAGCTTGACGCCCATGGCGGCTGCCACCATCCCCGCCAGGTCGGCGTCCAGACCGATGAGCTTGTCCTCCTTGGTGAGCATGTTCAGCGGCGGCATATCCCCGGACATGCCGACCTTCAATTCACCCCGTGATAAGATCTGGTCCAGGACCGGCGAGGCACTGGGGGTCGGCGAGGACGTGCGGTTCATCTCGGCGCATCCGGACAGCAGACTGACGATCAGGGCAAGGGCGCAAAGCAGGTGGAGTTTTTTCATGATTGATCTTCCTTTCTGAGAAGTAGTTCTTTGCCTGAGTCGGGCGGCGATGATCAGGCAGTTACAGTTGCGCCGCCAAGCGGCTGATGTCATCTCCCGTTTTCCGTTCTTTAGAAGAACGACTTCTTCAGCGCATCCGGGGCAATCCAGGCTTGGCTGACGAAGTAGTTCCCGAGGTCGAGCGCGATCTTGTCCGCCAGGCGTTTGCCGTCCCTCGCCACCGTGGCGCTCGTCATTTCGGGGCCCCGGGCCACAACGCCGCTGACGACGGTCGAGGTCAGCAATCGGCCGACGCCAGCCCCGGCCTCTTTCCTCTCGGCCGTGCCGGGTGGGTAGCTGCTATTGGCGGTGCCCTGCAGGGTATCCTCCTGTTTTATAGCCTGCAGGGCGAGCTCGTAGACCTGGACATGGGCCTGCACGTCGGACCGGCCGGCCCCCAGCCCGATGGCCGTGGGCTCGCTGGGGTTGCCTTCGTCGACCGACAGGAATTGGCCCTTGACCATCAGGACTTTGCCCGTACCGGAAGGCTGCCCAAAGCTCCGATCCGCCCACAGCCCGTAGCTGCGAATTTTCTTGACCAGCTCATTCGCTACCGCATCCGCCACTTTGTGCCCCTGCTGGATCTCCTCGGCGGTGCGGGGCGTCCCCTTGTATTGCTCGTATTCCTGGATCAGTTCCGCGCTGAGCCCCTTGTCGTGCGTGACCTCATCGGGCGAAACGGCAAAGTCATAGACCAGGATGGCGTCAGGCCGCGGCACCTGGGTGAGCGTCGTACTCTGCTGCGGCGCATGGGTCGGCGCGCATCCCGCAGAAATTGCCAGCAGGATAAGCGCCAGCAGGCCGAATTTAAAACGGCGTTTCATGGGGTTGCCCTTCTTTTTCACTAATTGTTTGAGGTCAGAACAAGGTGTCTTTGACGTCAGAGATCACCGGCGTTACAGGTGGTTGCCGACGTTTACCGGCGGCCGCCGCCGAATCGACCGCCGCCGAATCCGCCCCCTTCGCCGAAGCGGTCGCCGAACCCGCCGCCGCTGAACTGGCTGCCCCAGCCGCCGCTGCCCCCGCCGAAGCCACCCCCGCCACCGAAGCGGCTGGCAAAGCCCCCGCTCTGGGTGAAACTGCTGAAATTACTATTACCCAGGTTGCGGGCCTGCTGCTCGCGGTCGGCCCACGACGTGTCCTCGCCGGCTGCGCTCTGCCAGCCGCTCGCGGTCTGCTTCTGCCAGCCGCTGCCGTCGTTCTGGTAGGTGTCTCCGTTGGCGCTGGCGTAGCGATCGTCGCCGTTGAATCCCGAGCTGAAGGTGTTGGTCTGCCCCGTGCGTGCGCTATTAACCGTCGTGTCGCGGCTGGCCGAGTGCGCCCTGGGGACCATAGGAGGCAGTGGTGTCGCGCGTGACGGTGCTGCCTTCCTTGCCGGTGGCCGACAGGCTGGAGCTGTACCCCGTCTGGCCGGTCTGCGCGTTATACGTCTGGCTGCGGCTCACATCGCCCGTGGCGCCGCCGGCGGTGTCGAAGGAGCGCTGGTAGCCGCGTCCCGCCGTGCCGTTGTAGGGATTGACGTAGCGGTTGCCCGAGTAGGTGCCGGTGGTGCCCGTGCGATAGTTGGTGTAGCTGCCGGTCGCCGATTCGCCGACGGTTCCGGAGGAGTGGCTGTACCAGGTATTGGTTCCGGAGTAGGCCGTGTTGCCCCAGTGGCCGTATACGTCGGCGCTGGTCGAGCCGCAGCAGGGGTAGCCATGGTAGTACGAGGAGTAGTAGGCGGGTTGATACCACGAGTCGACCATGGCCGCGGTCGTCATTCCCAGGGCCATTCCGAAGGCCATGCCGGCCTCCGGGTTGTAGAAGGGTTGCGCCTGCACGCCGTAGGTCTCCGGTGGGGCATAATACTCAGTGCCGATCCAGGGCGGGTAATCATACCCCGTGCCGTAGACGACGGTGCCGTCCGGCTCGACCACCGTGCCCAGGTAGCCGGGCGTGTAGCCGACATAGACCACCTCGGGCGTCGAGCCGTACACCCGCACGAAGGTCACGTAGTAAAGCGACGAACTGGGCGGGATGGTGTAGATCACCGCTGGCACCGAGGTGGCGATCGACCCAGGGGCCGGAGAGCGAGGGGGCCGTGAACCAGACACCGGCCCGCAGGGCGTAATAGGTGGAGGGGTCGACCCGGATGATCGGTGTCGGCGAATTGGCCACGTACTGCAGGGGTGTCCTCGTGATCGGCCACAACTGCGGCGAGCCGTCGAATACGGGCGCGAAGGTGGGGCCGTTCACGCGCGGGATGGTCGCGGTCTGGGGGATCGAGTTGGCGATGAGGGCTTCCCTGGCCTGGGGCGTCCCGGCCACGGAGGCGAGCACGACGCCGGCCGGCGAGTCGGGCGGGATGCGTTTGAAATCGGACGGCAGGTTGTCGCTCGCCACGAAGGCCCACGGGCCCTGCAGCGTCCAGGCTCGAGACCAGCGGCCGGATATGAGGATGTAATAGTAATTGCTGGACGAGTCGACCAACACGTCTGCGGTCGTGTTGGTAGCCCGTATCAGGGCGGTATTGCCGATCGGCTGGAAGTTGGGTTGTCCCTTGAAGACGATGAGCTCTGAGGGCTTCTGGCTGACGTAAATGGCGGGCACACCATTGGAAAGCGACGGCGGCGGCTGGGCATTGCCGCCGCTGAGGGGGTCCACGCGCTTGGCTGCGACCAGCTTGTTGGCGACGTCGTCAAGACCCCACGGCATGCTCGAGGCAAGACTCCAAGCGCCGTCGAGTCCGGACGCGGACAGCCAGCCATCGTAGACGTGCAGGTAGCAGGTGCCGGCCCGTTTCTGCCGCAGGATCAACGCCCGGGTGTTGATGACGCGCTCGAAGCGTGTGTCGGGCACATCCCGCCACACGGGTGTGCCGCTGATGGGGATAAGAATCGCCGGTGAGTAGCTGACGATGATCTGCGGCGGTTCGTTCTTCACAGCCACACCCGTAGGATGGACGGTGCCGGAGGCGGCGAGCGAGGCCTGCAGACGGTCGAGCGCGATGGTCCGGGAGGCTCCTGTGAAGAGCTGCTGCAGCCGGTTCAGATAAGATGCGCCGTTGTCGGAAAGGGTGGGGAAGTTGCTGCGCGTCAAGCGCAGGTCCTCAAGGGTCACGAGCCGGGACTCGCGGTTGACCTCGGTGCGCGCCGTGGCCCAGATCACGCCGAACGTCTCCGTGCTCGCACCGACGGCCTTGGCGGAGACCGCGGCCCGGAAGTCGAGCCGGTTGCCTTCCCATTTTTCAACCTGCGGTTGATAAACCAGCAGCGTGGTAGTGCCAAAGGCAAAACGGCGCGGCCAGGGATCAAGGTTCGGCGCTGCCGCCGGGGCACCCGAAGTCCCCCCATCCGCTGCCACGGCAGCCGGGGGGGAGGCCCCCGGCGGTGTTTGCGAGGCGCAGCCCATGGTGACGGCGATGATGACGAATGCAACGGCTGCTATCACGTTGCGACTGTTCATGTCGGGTCTCCTGCAGCATCTATCTGATTCGAGGATACCTTTCGGCCGGCTCGCGGAAATTTCAGCCGCAAAAAAAGATCTGGAAATTATCGTATATATTAGGGGGACGGCAAAGGAAAAGAAACTGGGAAAACTACTAGGTCGAATATCGAAATTCGATTAAACGTCCTTACGATCGAAGATTCCCTGCGGCTTGCTGCAGGGAATCTTCGATCCGCGCTATCCCTTTTTCGGCTTGGCCGCCAGAGCGGCTTTTTCCTCCTCCTGGATCAGGGCCAGTGCTGCGGCCGCGCCGGCCTGGTAGACCGGGTCGGCGGCCTGACTGGGCTCTCCTGTGGCGGAGGGCATGGGCTGGTACCCCTGCGGCATGGACACCGTGACGTTGCGGCTCGCGAACGTGATGCCGGCCGCCTGGAACTCCTCCCGGATCATCCGGTAGACCTCTTTTTTGATGATGAACTGCTCGCCGGGCAGGGTCTTGAATTTGACCCGCACGATCATGGCCGAATCATCGAATTCCTTGATCCCCATGGACTTGAGATCCTCCAGCATGGCGCGGTTGAAGGCCTCATCCTTGCGCAGGGTCTTGTTGATCTTTTTGATGATCTTGCGCACCTTTTCAAGGTCGGTGTCGAAGCCGACACGGATCTCCAGCTTGGTGATGGTGTAGTCCCGGCTGAAGTTGGTGATCGATTTCAAATTCCCGAAGGGCACGGTGTAGACCATGCCCCGGGGGTGGCGCAGCTTGATGGAGCGCAGCGAAATCTGCTCGACGCAGCCCTTGACGCCGGTGGACTCCACGTAATCCCCGAGCCGGAAGGAGTCGTCGATCAGGAAGAAAACCCCGGCGATGATGTCCCGCACCAGGGTCTGGGCGCCGAAGCCGATGGCGAGACCGACCACCCCGGCGCCTGCGATCAGCGGGCCGATGTTCACTCCGATCGAGGAGAGCACGATCAGGGAGACGAGCACGAACAATACCGTCAGGATGAACTTGCGCAGGAGCAGCAAGAGGGTCCCGGTGCGGGACCCGCCCGGGCCGAACCCTTCCCCGTCCGTGTCGGAGGTCGGCATTTCCTGCCGCAGCCGGCTGTCGATGCGGGCCTTGGCAAACTCCCACACGATGAACCCCAGCAGCAGGGTCACGACGATGCTGAGCACATGCGAGGTGAAGATCCGCCCGAACGCGAGGTCCACACCCCACAGCCCGAGCATGATGAAAAACGCGGAGGCGACCAGCAGCAGTCGCAGCATCCGACGGATCAGCGGCACATAGGGTTTGATACGGGACTCTTTGCCCGGCGGCGGCACTTCGCGCACGCTTTCGCCGCTCAGGTCGTGAATTTCCGTCGACTCCCCTGTGGCATGCTTGAGCAGCCGCTGCCCCCACTGGTCGAGGCCGATGAAGACCGGGATCACGAACAGGCTGAGGATGAGGTTGACGATCGTGGCCTTGCCTCCTAGCTGGACGTCCGCGACCCAGAATATGCCCATGACCAGCACGTAAGCGCTCGCCAGGTAGTGCCAGTAGCGAGCGCAGGCGGCTCGAAAACCGCCTGGCGCAGCCGCTTCGTCGACCGGCAGGAGGGCCGCGGCGACCCGTTGCCGGCTCTGCCAGATCATGACCAGCAGGGCAGCGGCGATGTAAGCGCCGGCCAGGCTGTAGAAGAGCAGGTAGAGCGGTTCGCCCTCCTCGATTTCACCGAAAACGATACTCGCCCCGCCGATCACGGCCGCACCCAATGTGATGTAAAAAATCCACCGGTAAAGAAAGGCGGCGTTGGCATCCGGCATGGGGAACAGGCGCAGAGCGGGCGCCTCCGGCGCAAAGATCACCTTGGCGGCAAAGACAAAAAGCAGCACGTAGTAGCTTGCGATCAGGTAAATCGAGACAAACTCATACTCAGGGTCTCCTTTTTGGAAAAAAAGGACAAGCAGGATGAAGGTGGTGCCGGCGAACACGGCGACCCCCAGGGCCTCCAGAATCATATGCGACACGATTCGCCCGAAAAACTCAAGACGCCCTAATTTCGCCGAGGTCAACATGCGTTCGTGGAGGTCCCGGGTCGCCCGGAAAAAAAGCCACCTTAGGAGCCAGCCGGCCGCCACGATCGAAACAAGCGCCAGCAGCATCCGCAGGAAGCGGCCGGTGCCCTGGCCGCCGGTCAGCGTGCGCCAGGCATCGCCCAGGTGGTCGGATTCGGTCTCATCGCTGGCGAAGATCCCGGACAACTTTTTCTTCAGCGCCGTGGCGTTGTCGGCCAATCGGAAGAAAATAGGGCCCAGTCCGTTCTTGTAGCCCCGGATGCCCTTGCCGTCCTCTTCTGCAGCCTCCTTGGCCGCCGTCTGGCGCTTGAGCACCTGGGTCAGCACCTTCCGCGCCTGCTCGTCGGTCAGGGCGCCCATAAAGGCGTCCACCTGCTCCGGGGTCTGCGGCAGGGCGGGAAGGTTCGCCGCTTTGGGCGCGGCCTTTGGGGGTTTGGGCTTGGGCATCTTCTGCGCCCAGGCGGGGGCTGCGGACAGGCCAAAGGCCAGCAGGAGCAGAATGACCGTCCATCCCCAACGGTTGCGGTCGGTGTTCATGGCGTCTCCTTCACTGCTGCGGGTAAGAAGCTTTGCATCCAAAGCGCCCCTCTGGGGCCGAGTTCAACTCGAGGCAACGGCAGCCCGCACAGCGCGGGCGTGCGATTGTAACCCGAAAGGGCCTAAGCGCGCAAGACCCCCGCGATCCTCGGCGTTGCGGCGTGAATCGTCGAGGTCCGCCCAGGCCGTCCGCGTTCGCGTTAACATCCCCCGGACCCGATCTTCCGCAACGAACGTTGCTCCTATTGCCGCTGCTCGTATTCCAGGCGGACCGTCACCGTGCGGTTGAAGGCGCGGCCCTCCGGCAGGCCGTTGTCGAACAGCGGCTCCGCCGGCCCTTGGCCGTCGTGGCTGATGCCCTCCCGCGCCCGGAAGCCGCCAGCTAAAATCAGGTCGTAGGCAGCCTGCGCGCGCTTCTTGGAGAGGGCCACGTTGTAGTCGACCGTGCCGATGGTGTCGGTGTGGCCGACGATCGTGACCACGGCCGCGGGCACCTCGCGCATGCGGGCGTTGATGCGATCCAGCACTGTCCGGTTGCGGTCCCTGATATCGGCCCGGTCGAAGTCGAACAGGATCAGGGCGTACTTCTCGACGACCTTGTAGCCTTCCTTTTGGGCGAGGCGTTCCTCGCGCCGGATGAGCCGCACGCGGGTGCTGTCCTCGGCCCGGAAGGTCTGGCCCTTTGCGTCCGTGACGTCCACGGCCGCCGTGATCATCTGGTAATTGCCGATGTTCAGCAATCCCACATCCTTCAGGGACAGCACAAAGCTCGCATCCAGTGCGCCCGTGCCGCTCAGGGCGTCCAGGGGCTTGCCGTCGCCCAGCATCTCGATGCGCCAGTTTTTCAGGCCGATCCCGGTTTCGATCTGCGGCGTGATCCGAAAGCGGTCGGTGTCGCTCACGGCTTCGACGAAGGTGCTCTGAATGGTGTCGAGAATGGCCGGATCGTCGGCGGTAATCTCGACGCGTTGATTCTCGGCCCGGCCCTCGGGGATGTTGCTGGAGCTGGCGACCGCGGGCAGGTCGCGCGCCTCCACGGCCATGCGGGCGGGTTCGATCCCCCAGGCCGTCTGCAGGTAGGCCCGCACGGCCTCGGCCCGGCGGCGTGAGAGCTCGGTCTTGCCCTTTTCCTCGCCCCAGTTGGAGTTGCAGCCGGTGATGCGCAGCCGCGCCTGGGGGCGGTCCGCGGTGCGCCGGCCGATAATGTTGAGCACCTGGTGGTACTTTTCCAGGGTGTCCTTCAGCGCCCGCTCGTCGAATGTGCGGGATTCCGCCGGGCTGTTGAAGCGGACGTAGCGGTTCGGCAGCTCGGCGCGGCCGGCGTCGAAGTAGACATAGTTAAGCAGCGGCGCGCTGTCCACGATGGTGATCTCTTCGACGCTCACGGTGTCCGGCGTGAGGTCGACCGTCCCGGAGGGCGGAAAAGCGATGTCCTGCATCAGAACCCTGTCGGAGGTGCGGATGTGACAAAGGTCCGATGCGGCCTCGTGGACCTGGCCTTTGGCGTCGGTCACCCGGATGACCGCTTCGATGGCGCCGAGCCGCGCCAGCCGGTCGCGACCCAGCTCATCGAGCGGGATCTTGAAGGAGAGGGGGACCTCGCCGGTGCCCTTGACGGTTTTGAGCGGACGGTCTTCGCCCTGGATGACGAGCTCCCAGGCCGCGATGCCCGGCAGGGGGAAGAGGTCGAGATTGACGAAGACCTCGGTGCGGTGCCCCCCCTCTGCGACCAGCCGTCCGGCGATCCGGGAGCGGGCCGCTTCGGGTTCGACCAGAATTTCCACGCGCTGGTTTTCAAGCCGGCCGGCCGAACTCTCCGAATCCGACGGTGTACCCGGCAGCAGGCGCGCCTCGATGAGCATGCGGTTCGCCGCGATGCCCCAGATCTTTTGGAGGTAGTCTTTGACGGCCTCGGCCCTGGCCTGGGAGAGGGCGAGGTCGCCCTGCTCGACGCCGGTGTCGGAGGTGCAGCCCACGATATCGACCCGGGCGGCGGGGTCATGGCGCAGGCCGTAACCGACCATGTTGAGGATATTGAGATACCGGGCCAGGGCGCCTGACAGGCCGGCGGGATCGAAGGCGTCGGCCTTGACGCTGTCCTTGAAGAACTCGTAGCGCTCCGGGATCGCGCTGCGGCCGGTGGGAAAGAATACCATGTGCGAGGCCGCAGCCCCTCTGCGGGTGGCCAGGACCTCGAAATTCAGGCTGGTGGGCTCGAGCACGATCGGGTTCAGAAGCTCGTAGGTCAGCACGTAGCGGCGCAGGAGGGTGCTCTTGAAGGACTGAAAGATGGGAACCAGCTCGGCGGCGGACCGGGCCTTCCAGATCCGGCCGCCATGCGTGCCGGCCAAACCGGCGAGAAAATCGTCGGTCTGCTCCCGGGGCATGTAATCGATGCAAAAGATATCCAGTTTGGCGATGCGGCCGGCCTCAAGGCGTCACCTCGGGGGTGCCGTACTTGCTGTTCAAGTCCTCGCCATCCGAGAACACCACCATCAGCTTCTGCTCGTTGGCCGGCATTTCGTTCGCGATGTCGAGGCCGGCCAGGATCGCCTCGTTGAGATAGGTCTTGGTGGTGATGCCGCGGTCGAAGGCGTTCGCGAAGAAGGCCTTCAACTCGGAGAACGTGTTGGACGTGAAGGTCCGGACATTGAGCGTGCGGCCGCCGGCGGCGCGGGTCTCGGTATCGCTGAAGACCACGGCGTAGACTTTGTCGATCGGCCGCACGTCCTTTAAAAGTTCGTCGAGGGCGGCGAGCAGGGGTCGGATGGCCTGACGCTCAACCATGGAGAAGGAATTGTCGATCACCAGCACCAGGTTCAGCGGCAGGGCCTTGGTGCGCGCCAGGGGTTCGGCCGACAGGATGCGGGCCTTGCGGATGCCCCGGCCCAGGACGAAGTCCTTCGGCTGGAGGCCCAGGATGGGGTTGCCCGCCGGGTCGAGCACGGAGGCGATGACCTGGCCCGGGAGGTCTGCGGGCTGCACCGCAATCTGCGAGGCCAGGCCCGGGGTCAGCAGTTCGACATCCGCAGCCGCGCCGGCGCCGGCGGCCAGCACCAAATTGATCAGCACGACGTTGAGCCACGCGAGCAGTGGTTTTTGCATGTAGACGCTCCTTCAGGTTACCGCGCGTCAGCGCAGCAATGCCAGGCTTATCCAGGGAATATAAGTGATCAGGGCGAGGACCGCGAGCAGAAGGCCGACGAAGGGCAGGCAGGCCGCGTAGAGCTTGAGCACCGGCCGCTCGAAGCGCAGGCCGGCGATGAAGAGGTTGATGCCCAGCGGCGGCAGTGAAGCGCCGATTTCCAGATTGGTCAGGAAGATGATCCCGAGGTGGATGGGGTCGATGGCGTAGGCCTGGGCGATCGGCGCAATGAGGGGAACCACCACCACCAGGGCCGAGAAGATGCCCATGGTGCAGCCGACCCCCAGCAGGAACAGGTTGAGCACCACCAAAAAGACCAGGCGGCTGTCGATGTGCGCCCGGAAGAAACCCAGCATCTGCATGGGGATTTCGGCGTCGATGAGGTAGTTGGTCAGACCCATGGCCGCACCCAGGATGATCAGCACCGCGCCCACCAGCACCATGCTCTGCTTGATGAGCTCCGGAAGCACCCCCCAGCGGATGTCGCGCAGGATCAGCACTTCCACCACGAACACGTACATCGCCGTGATGGCGGCCGCTTCGCTCACCGCAAAGTAGCCGGTGTAGATCCCCCCCAGCACCACCAGCGGCAGCGGCAGCTCCCAGAGGCACTCCCTTGCAGCCGCCAGCAGCTCGCCGACGCGGAATGCTTTCCGGGGCACGCGGAGCCGGGCGGCGACGAGAATGCTGTAGACCGACAGCACCACCACCAGCAGCGCACCCGGCAGGAGCGCTGCCACGAAGAGCTCTCCGATGCCCACCTTGGCGACGATGGCGTAGACGATCAGCGGCAGGCTCGGC
Organism: uncultured delta proteobacterium; assembly: GCA_963785045.1. Classification (GTDB taxonomy): domain Bacteria; phylum Desulfobacterota; class Desulfobacteria; order Desulfobacterales; family SpSt-501; genus SpSt-501. Next base: position 149,662 of record CAWAUC010000013.1, read on the forward strand.
GGAAACAGCAGGCCCAGGGTCCCTGAGGTGGTGAGAAGCCCCAGGGAAAAGCTCTCCGGGTATTTGCCCCGGCTCATGGCCGGCAGCAGAATTCCGCCCAGGGCAATGATGGTGAGGCCGGTCGCACCGGTGAGCGCCGTGAAAATCGCGCAGGTCCCTATCGCGATCACGGACAGCCCGCCAGGCAGCCAGCCGAGCAGGGCATCGGCCAGCCGGATCAGGCGGCGCGGGGCGCCGCTTTCCGATAGCAAATAGCCGGCAAAGGTGAACAGGGGGATTGCCACGAGCACCGGCGTGGTAGCCAGGCGGTGGATTTCGATGATGACGGCGGAAAGATCGATCCCGCTCGCCGAAAAAAGATACAGCGCCAGCCCGCAGATGACCACAAAGACGGGGGTCCCGATGAGCAGCAGCAGGAGAGCGGCAGCCGTTATCAGCAGCGTGGTCATAGCGGCGCCGCCGGCTCCTGCCGGGCAGCGTTTCGGCGAACCGCGCGGATCGCGCGCAGCAGAAAACGCAGGCTCATGATCGCAAAGGTTACGGGGATGATCGTCTCCAGGACCCAGGTGGGCCAGTCCAGAAACGTGCGGTTGCCGATCTGGGCGTCGTCGCAGACAAACTTGACTGCGGCCCAGGTCATCACCGCACAGACGGCCACGGCACACAGCTGAGAGATGGCTGCCGGAAAGCGCCTGCCGCTGGCCGGCGGGCGCAGTTTGATGACCTCGATGGTGATGTGCCGGCCTTCCCGAGTGGCCAGGGAGGCACCGATGAACCCGATCCACAGCACCAGGTAGCGCACCAGGGGTTCGGACCAGGGCAGGCCGATCCCCATGAAGTTACGCAACGCGATCTGGGCAAAGGCTACCACGATCATCACCCCCAGGAAAAGCACGATGAAGGCCTTTTCCAGCCTGCCGATGATTTCGTCCAACCGCTCCCAGAATCTCACTTCTTGCCCTCCGCAAAAGCGTTGAGCCAGGAATCAACCTCCGCTTTGGTAGCGGGCGAATACTTGTGGCCGGTCTCCTTCTGCATGGCCTTTAACGAGATGGCCTTGTAGTCGGCAATCTGCGCCTTGCCCGGGGTGAGGAGCTTGACGCCTTGCTTCTGCATGACGCTGAGAGCTTCCTGGTTCTCGGCGCGGATGACCTCCTTCAGCCGGCTCAAGCGGCGCTGAAAGACCTCTTTGACCACGGCCTGCTGCTGGGGGGCGATTTTGTCGAAGGCCTCCTTTTTCGCCACCAGCCCGCCCAGCATGTAATTCAGGGGTGCGTCCGTGATGAACTTTATTCGGGTGAACCACTGCAGGGCGACGGCGACCGAAGGCGGGGCGTAGACCACCTGCACCAGTCCCGTCTGGAGGCCGACCAACACGTCGGTGATGGACAGCGGCACTCCGATGACGCCAGCTTCTTCAAAAATGGCTTTGGCCATGGGGGAGTCGTTCCAGATCCAGACCTTGGCCTTCCGGAGCAGCTCGAGGGTGTCCACCGGGACGGTCGACATCAAGTAGGTGAACCCGGCCTCCGACCAACCCAGGGCCACGTAGCCGTTCTTTTCGAGACCGCTCTTGAAGCCGGCTTCCATCTTACCGACCACAAAGTCCGCCTCGGGGTAGCTGTTAAAAAGAAAGGGGATTTGAAGCACATCGATCTCCGGGTACATGGAGGCCAGCGAGGCCGAACTGAGCATGGCGGCCTGGATCTGTCCGATGTGCATCTTGCGGACCATGTCGCGCTCATCTCCCATGACCCCACCCGGGTAAATCTTGAACTGGACGGCATTGCCGGTTTTTTGCTGGACTTCATCGGCTGAGGCCTTGATCACCTGAACCCACGGGCTGCTTTCTGGCGCGAGGGTGGCCAACTTGATGACGACCGGCGACTGGCCCTCTGCGAACGGGGGGGCCAGCAGGATGCCGAACAGGAAAAGGACAGCCATTGCGGAAAACAGGTATGCCGGGCGGTGCATCGAAGAGTCTCCTTTAAAAATACTCGTCCGTCTTGCCGAGCAGGGCTTCGGCCTTGTGCCGGGCGACGGTGTTGAGCAGTGTCAGTTCCGGCACGGTGTCCGCCGGGGTTTGAAGCACCTTGTTCAGGACGGAAACAAACAGCTCCCGGTCGAACGCCTGGCGGGCGTAGGTGTCCGCGTAATACACGTAGGCCATGAGAAACTTTCCCTGGCCGATTTCAATTGCTTTAAGAAAATGCTGTTTGGAAAGCTCGAGGTTGCCGCCGGCCACCTGGGGGCGGGAGGCGTATAAAATGCCCATGAAGATGTGCGGCCCGCCGTAATAGTAGGTTTCATCCAGGCTCAGTGCCCGGCGCATGAGGGCTTCCACGCGCGGCAGCTCCGCCACGGCGCTGATGGAATTGGCGTGAGCCCCGATCCAATTGCCCCAGCAGGAGCCGGACCAGAACACGTACGGCAGGTCAGACCGGGTCGTTTGGCCGACCTGCCGTTCGAAGCTATCGAAGGGGGATGTGAGGGGTGCTGAAATTCCGCGTTGTTCCAGGGCTTGCAGGGCATAGGTCTTGGCGCGCAGCAGGAGAATGTCGCGAAACGCCGGGTCATCGGCGCCGACAAACGCGGAGGCATAAGAGGCGTAGGCCTGGGCAGCGGCCAGCAGCAGCTGTTCGTTGTCGGGCCAGCCTTCCACCATGCCGTCCATGAGCATCAGGTAGGCCGGCATGCCTTCGCGGACCAGCCGCAGGTCGGATTGCTTGTAGGACGCCTTGGCGACGTCCTCCACCAGTCCGGCGGCGCTGACGACGGTCATTTTCTTGTGCACGCTGCATCCAGCCGGCAGCACGATCATGACGGTCAGAACGCATGCCAGCGCCCAGAAGGCCGACCATTTGGGCATGATAAATTTCTGCCCGCAATTGGTGCGACGATCGGGTGGGAGAGAAAGCAGCAATTGCTTCATTGAAGGGTTCCTGCCTCGATCGCTCGATGTCGTTACGCCCGGAACCGCCTATTCGGCACCGGGCTGGGAGGGGATAGCCCTGAGTTCAACTTACAGAAAAGAAGTATAGAAGAGCAGCGCCGGCGGGTCAAGCGCAAAGGGTATCCGGAGTCATGGCGTTCGCCAGAGGAGTGACATGGACGGGAACTCTTGCAGTCGCAACGAGCGAGCGGGCATTAGAAAAGCCGTACAAGGCCGGATCATACGGCGCGCGGCGCGGTTATTCAACACCTTGTTGAAGAGCGCCGCGCCGACTGCGATGCCGCTCTCGCAAAAAAAATGGCAGGATGGATTCCATCCTGCCATTTTGCAGTTGTTCGGGTTGAACTGGGGCTGGCGCGCGGCCGGGCTTACTTGGCCGGGATGTAAGGAATTTCCTTGCCCCACCAGCCCTGATCCATGGACTCCTTGGCATTCATGGCCGTGGTGTTCTTGTAGCCCCACCAGCTGTAAGCCACATGGTCGTTGGTTCTGAATAAAGAATCGTGTTTGTAGAACTCAGAGGTGCAGCCAGCAATCAGCATGGCCGCGGCGAGCAGCAGCAATAGTTTTTTCATTTTTTAATTCCTCCTTTTTGGGGATTATTGTGTACGGATCCTCAATGTCCGGTCGATATATTATAGTCACCGTTTTGCATTTGTCCACAAAAAAAAGAAGAAAAGTAATAAGCCGGCGATAGGGGTCCCATCCACCGGGCGGCGGCAGCTTGCCGCTGGTTCCGGCCTTAATCCAACCCTCTGAAAAATGTATGTTTTTTTTTGCTGCCGACGCCTCCGCGGATCCCCGTTAATAGAAGAATACTTCTTCGAAGCTATATCTCCATATGTGGCCTCACCTTGCGGCGTTCTTTTTTCAGGAGTCTCACGTTTATATCTCAAGTCTCCGGCCGATTCGTCCGATACCTAAACCATAGACCCATCTTTAACATATACACAGGAACTCCATGGCGGCCCCCGATTGCGCCAAAACGATCAAGCCTCCAAAGGCCGTTTCCGCGGCTGTGATGGTGCTATGCCTGTGCTGGGGGGGCTGCAGCGGCCCGGGGGCCATGGTGTCCTCATCAGGGGCGCGGGGTGAACGCCTGACGCAGTTGCTGAGTTTTGAGACACGCCAGGAACAGGCCGCCATCGCCCGGCGCAGCACATCGTATCGGGAGCCGCAGCTGGAGCAGCACCTTCAGCGGATGCTTACCCGCCTGATGCCCACCGATGCGCCTGAAGGGATCGTCCCACGCATCGTCGTGATCAGCGATCCCGGTCTTAATGCCTATTCATTCCCGGATGGGGCGATCTACATTGAAACGGGGCTTCTATCTCACATAGAAAATGAAGCGGAACTGGCATTAGTGCTGGCCCACGAACTGGCCCACATCACCCGCCGGCATGCCTTGCGCGTGCTGGCGGCGAGCCCGGAGGAGACCGATGTTCCCGTGTTTGATCGGGCGTTGTCGGACTCCTTGTCCTGGTTTCACGACATGGTCGCGCCGCAGGAGCTTGCCGATCCGTCGGAAGGGATGTCGAGTCTCCGGGCGAGCCTGGAACAGGAAGCCGACCGAGTGGGGCTTGACATGCTTATCAAGGCCGACTATGATCCCAATGAAGCACTTGAAATCTTTGGGCATTTAAGAGATGGCGACGGTAAGGGAACCGGGCAGGATCGAGCGGTTGCCCTCCTCCAGGCGTTGACCCCGATCGATTCGGTGCCGGGTCGTTTGAAGGACCGCCGCGTTTTCGAAAAACATCTCCAGCGGTTGCTGTTGGACCAAACCAAGCTCGAGTTGCGACTGGGCCGCTGGGAGGAGGCGTTGCGCTGCGCCCGTCGTGTGGTCCGGAACGCGCCGGCCAGCGCTGGCGGCTATTTTCTGCTGGGGGAAATCTTAAGGCAACGCAACGAAGCAGGGGATACTCCGCAGGCCCTCGCGAACTATTTTCAAGCCATCGCCTCTGACCCATCCTTGCCGGGACCCCACAAGGCGATCGGCCTTATCTATTTAAAACAGGGTCAGGCCCGTCTGGCGAAAAACTACTTCGAAAACGCGCTGGCCCTGGCCCCACATTCACACGACAACGAGTACATCCGCAGCTATTTGACTCAATGCATCATCAAAATCCAAGGAGAACACCCATGAAACATCGTTTTTGGATCTGCATCATCCTTGTGACCCTGCTCGCATCCTGCGCCCACGGAGGCGGCAAGCCCGCGCTGACATTCAATGCGGCGGTGCCGGAGGGGTGGAAACAAATCGCGACCGACGACGCCATGATGTTTATGACCAAAGACGGGGGCTACAAGCAGTTTGTGCTCATCCGGGAGCGCCCCCTGGCCGAGCCATTTCAATTCACCCAGAAGACGCTGCAGCCGGGCATGCTGCCGGAGGCGGCGGCGGAAATCATCGCCAATGAGATTCTGGCCGACACCAATATCCGCAATTTCAGCGTGACGGAAAACACACCCGCCCGGATCGCCGGCAACAGCGGATTCAAGCTGGCCTTCGTTTACACGGATGCCGACGGGTACGTCTTCAAGACAATCTATTACGGGTTCATCAAAGGCGACACCTTCTACAACATACGTTACGGCGCCTCCCAGGACGAGTATTTTCAAAAGGATCTGAAGACCTTCGAGGAGGTGTTTAAAAGCTTCAAGCTCGTCGCGGTGAAGTAGGCGCGGTTTTCAAAACCTCTATTTTTTCGGCTCATCGAAAAAATGGGCCACGTGGTTGCGGTACTGCGTGGCGACATCGCGATTGTGGACCACGAACATGTCGCCGTCGAGGGTGGTGACGGGGCGCTCTGTGGCGGTGAACACCTCGAAGGTGCGGTTGATGATCTCGTCGGCCGACATGATCTGGTGATGGTACCCCAACACGTAGTGCAGATCGATCCGCTGTTTCTGCCGCCCCCAGGCCAGGTGCCTCAGCCGTTCTCGGATATCGTCGATCTTCTCCCGCAGGATGCGTAGGGGCAGGCGGTTGAAGCTCTCGTCGAAGGCTGAAAAATAAATGTTGGCCGGAAACACCGGCTGCATCCCCAGCACCCGCTCGAAGGTCTCTTTGGCATAGGTGTGGGCGGCGAACTTGATCTTTGTCCCGAGCACGTCGCCCTTCAACGTCTTGATATCGATTTTGCGGGGCTCCCCGAATTTGATGGAGAGGTCGACCTTGCGCTTGTCGGCCAGAAACTGGTGGACGATGTAGCCTATGTCTTTGAGGTAGATCTCCTGCGGGCTCACGCCGGCATCGTGCATGCGGGTCAATTCCTGGAAGTTTTCATCTTCCAGCACGCGCTCGTAAGCGAGGTTCACATCCACGATGTAAACGTCCACGCCCGTGTCCAGCGAGGCCTCGATGTCCATTTGAAAGGGCAAGTGGTGGAAACCGTCGATTTTCCCGGTGTAGGTCCGGCCGGTTTTGACCTCGTCCATCTTCAGCAGGTCCAGCAGGCTCGACCGGACGGTAGAAAACCCGGGAAACGTGAGGTACATTTCCTTTTCCATGACGAGATGCTGACGGTAGGCCCGGGTGAGGGAGAGGGTCTCCTTGCGGCCGAGCTTGATCTCCTCTCCGTCGGGCTGTGTCAGGGCCACCGGTTTGCGGAACACCTTGAAGGCCCCGCGTCGGGTGAGGTAGTGCGCGATGCTCAGAGGGCTATCCGCCTGCGACCTTTGGAAAGAAGCGCCCATGAGTTTGGGCAGCAGATCCCGGAAGATGTCGATGTCGTCCAGAAAGAGGTTGCTGCCGCCCTCGATCAGAACCCGCAGACCGTGCTCCCGGAAAAGCACCGCCAGCAGGATGAAATCGGCTTCACTGAGATGATTCGGCTTGAAGGTGACGGCGCAGCCCGGGTTCTCCCGGCGGAAGCGCTTGATCGCCTCCAGCCCCACCACCCGCATGTTGAACGTGTTGCCTCGAGCCAATTTGTAGATCAGGCTCTCGAACGAGCTGATTTCGTGGTAGTCGTGCGCCATCAGATGGAACATCGACTGCATCTTGTCGTAGAGATTTTTTTTCATGGCGGCGGCAACTCAGTCACGACGGTTGAGGGTGGATCCTTCCAGACTGACCCCAAAATAGCATTTCAGCCCATCGAAATCAAATGTTTGCAAATCTCGCGCAATTCCTTATATTGAGTGCCGGATACGACAATGCCGGCGCCTCTGCCAGGGAGCCGTTTGATGCCGGCGCCGGGCATTTTTGTGAAGCCGGCCGCTCGGCGAGCACCCGGGTGACGTTCGCCGGCCGAAAATGCACCTGGGCTGCAGGGTTCCGGCGGTTCGGGCAAACGCTGTTAACAGGTCGACGATGCCGGCGCACCCTCCACGTGCCATCCGCCTGAAAGCGCTGGGAACTGAACCGGCGACCGAGGAGTTGATCACGCTCGACAACGTCACTCTGCGGCTGAGGAACCGGCGCATCCTGGCTGGAACAAGCTGGTCGATCCGGAAAGGGGCGCATTGGGCGGTCATCGGGCCGAACGGCGCCGGCAAAAGCACGCTGGTGCGGGCGTTGCGGGGCGAGGTGCCGGTGGTGCAGGGAAAAATTTTCCCGGCGGACCCCCGGCGGCTTCAACAGCGGGTGGCCTGTGTGTCGTTTGAAAACCACCGCCGGCTGATGGAGCAGGAGAACCGCCAGGATGAGGCCCGCTGCTTCAGCGGGAATGCGGATGGAGCCACGACCGTCCGGCAGCTGCTCGCAGACTCAGCGCGGCCGTTGGCGGAAGCCGGGCCGGGGCTCATCGAAGGTCTCGGGGTCGGGCGGTTGCTGGACCGGGGCATCCGTACCCTTTCCAACGGGGAGATCCGGCGGGTGCTGATCGCCAGGGTGTTGCGCGCCGCGCCGGAGGTGCTGGTACTGGACGAGCCCTTCGATGGCTTGGACCAGCCGACGCGCGAAACCCTGGCGGCAATGGTCGGGGGCCTGATGAACGGGGCCGGCACCGTGGTCCTCGTGACCCACCGGCTGAGCCAGATTCCCGCCCAAGTCACCCACGTGATGGGGATTCGCGCCGGACAGGTGCTTTTTCAGGGCCCGCGGGCGGAAACACTCACGCCGGAGAACATCGCGCGGCTTTATGGCGGACACCCGTTGGAGCCTGCCCTGGCACCTTTGGCGGAGCCTTGTGCGTCCAGCCCGCGCAAGCCCCTGGTCGAGTTTCGGAATGTGACCGTGTCCTACGGCGGCACGCCCGTTTTGAAAAACTTGAACTGGTCGATGCGGGCCGGCGAGCACTGGGCAATTTCCGGGCCCAACGGCTCCGGCAAGACCACCGTGGTCAACCTGATTGCCGGCGAGAACCCCCAGGTCTATTCCAGCGACATCCGGCTGTTTGGCCGCCGGCGCGGCTCGGGCGACAGCATCCACGACATCCGGCGCCGGCTGGGGTTCATGTCCTGCGAGTTCCACCTGCGCTACACCCCGCGGCTGAGCGCCTTCGAGGTGGTGCTCTCCGGCTTCTTCGATTCGGTGGGGCTGTACCGCACGGCCGACGCGCGCCAGGCGGAAAGCGGCCGCTCTTTGATGGAAACGCTTGGCATCGGCGCGCTGGCCGGCCGGGCCTTTCCGCATCTGTCCTTCGGCGAGCAGCGGATGGTGTTGCTCGCCCGCGCCGTGGTCAAGCTGCCGGAGCTGCTCGTCTTGGATGAGCCCTGCCAGGGGCTCGACCGGGTCAACCGCCGCCGGGTGATCCAAATGGTCGACCGGATCTGCCGCCTGTCGGTCACCCACATCATCTACGTGACCCACCATCCCGACGAAATGCCGACCTGCATCACGCACCGGCTGGCGCTCCTGCCAGTGGAGGCGGGTGATCCCACCGGTTTCTCCGCGCGCCTCGGTTGACGGCCTGATATTGAACCGCGACAGCGAGCGCATTCCCCGCAGCTTGCTGTGGGGTTAGCGAGCGAATATCAAAATTTGATTAAAGTCCTTACGGTAGAAGATTCCCTGCTGCTTGCTGCAGGATTTTTCAATGCCGAAACAAATCCTGAGGCCGTGCCGGGCCGTGTGCGCGACGGAACGATAAGAGGCGCAGCGCCAAGCGATGCGCAGGTTGCAGCAGAAGTTGGGGTTGGTGCTGGGACAACGGGAGTGGAACCGAAACGGACGGGGAGAGTGTGCGGGCGCGAACGGGAAGATCCGGACCGGGGATCAGAACAGCGTCAGCTGAATCAGGTAGCCGAGCCCGCTGAACAGCCCGATGTAAAACACCATCGAGAATATCGCCTTGAACCAGCCCTCAAAGGATTTCTTGGTCACCGGTCTTGCTCCGCGGGAAATAACCACCATACCTCTATCTTACCCCCAATCGAGCGGATTGTAAATCCAATTCAAACGGTCATTCCAGCCCGTTCTCCCGCACATCGACGCTGAACACCCGGGTCAGCTCCGGACATAGGTTGCGGCCCACCAGGTGATTGATAGTCTGCAGGGCGTCAACGGGGCGTTTACCCTTTTGGTAGGGCCTGTCGGTGGTCAAGGCGTCGAAACAGTCGGCCACGCTGATGATTTTTGCGCCCAGAGGGATCTGGTCGGCCTTGAGGCCGCGGGGGTAGCCCGTTCCGTCCAGACGCTCGTGGTGATAGTGCACGCAGTCGATCACCGGCTGCGCCATGTTGAGCACCTTCAGGAACTCCCGGCCGATCTCCGGATGACGACGGATCTCGGCCCGCATGGACGCCGACAGGCGCGTCTGGGTGTTGGTCAGCAACTTCCGGCTGAAGGCAATTTTGCCAATGTCGTGCAGCAGACCGCCGATGCGCAGGTTTTCGGTCTCCTCGGCGGACAGGCCGATGCGTCGCGCGATGCGCTCGGCATAGGCGGCGACCCGTCGGCCGTGCCCCTGGGTGTAGGCATCCTGGGAGCCCAGGGCCAGCGTGAGGGCTGCCAGGTTGCAGAAGGCCTCGGTGGAGGCCTGCTGGAACTGCAGAACACCGGTCACCGCGGCCGGGAAAACGACTCTGTGGTTTAACGTAGTGGCATCCATTCAATTCATTTCCGGCCCGATGGCGCCGGAATCAGCATCGAATTAAAATAATTCGACGGGCCGGTCTATAGAGGAAAGGCCGGAGAGTGTCAAGGAAAAACAGGCTTCAGGGCACCGCGGGGAGAGGGGCAGGCGACGGAGGAAATGCAACGGTTCAGGTCTCAGGGTTCGGGAGTTCAGGGTTCAGGAAATCCAGCAGGGCTGGCGCCACAGTTTTCGCTATCCTCCCGAACCCTGAACCCTTTCCACCTAAGCAGCTGCCTCGGTCCCTCGCGGTTGGCATCACCCCCCGCCCAGGCGGTCAATCAGCTGGACAAAAGTCAGCGGATTGACGTTGACCGAGTTGACTTTCACCCCCCAATGCAGATGGGGCCCGGTGGCGCGGCCCGTGGCTCCGGCCAAGCCGACGGCTCGTCCCTTTTCGATCCGCTGGCCCAACTTGACATCGATCCGGCTCAGGTGGGAATAGGACGTGAACACCCCGGCGCCGTGGTCGATGACGACGGCGTTGCCGGAAAAAAACAGTTCCTTGGCTAGCCGCACCACCCCGGCGCCGGCCGCATGTATGGGCTCCCCGGTCTGTGCCCGGAAATCCGTCCCGGTGTGACGGCTTTGAAGCTCGTTGTTGAAAAGTCGCCGGGTGCCGAAGGGGCCGTTCATTTCCCCCGGAACGGGAAGCTGAAATTCCCCCTGCCACAGTCGGATGTGGCTGCCTGAAGCAAAGATCTGTTTCAACTCCTGCTGTTCACGGTGGATGCGTTCGAGGTCCTTTGGGCTCGGCCGGACAAGGCGGGGATCGACCTGCAGGGTCTCTTCGCCGTAGGTGCCGGGTTGGATGACGAAAGCCGCCGCTTCGGAGCGTCTATGGGCGCCATCGCCCCACTCCACCCTCAGCGCGGCCGGCCCCGGACGCGCCGAGAGGGGGATTCCCACCAGACCGGCATAAACCCCCTTGGGCTTGGAGGGGTGCGGGAAGAGGTAAACCGCCTGATCGCCGAAGGACACGTTCGGCATGCGGCCGGAGGCCGGCATGCGGCGGCAATCGAGCTGGACGAGCAGGGTTCCCCCGGTCTCCACTTCGGCCGGTGAAAGGCTCACCGGGGGGCCGTTTTCGGATGCGGTGGCGGACGCCGACCCGAGTGCCATCGCAAAGACACACGCTGCCAGACTGATTCGCAACCAAGCCGGCAGAGGGCCGGCGCCGGAAAAACCGTGTACGTCGTAACGCTGCATACGCATAAGCTCAACGGGAGGATCGGTTATCGGTGAAGGGGTGCGGCTTTTTAGGCCGCACCCCGCTTCGGTTCACCCCTTGATGATCCGGGGCAGCATCATCTGGTGCTGCGGACAGATGGAGCGCGGGTTCTGATAGGCGGCGCCGGCGAAGGCGGCAAGATAGCTGCGGATTTCTGTCATCCGGGCGACCTCGTCCACCATACCGTGCTGGGCGCAAAAGACCGGCCGGGATTTATCGTGGTAGGACTTGACCAGCCGGTTCATCTCCTCGATCACCGGTTCGAGCGGCTTGCCGCTTTCCTTCTCCTTGACCAGCCGGCGCGAGTAGCTCGCGGCCGCGGCGGTCTCGCCGTGCATGACGTAAATTTCGGTCGTGGGGGTGCCCAGGGTGAAGGCGTTGTGGCGGTTGGCCGTCGGGCCGCCCATGACGTAGTGGGCCGCGGCCGTGCCCTTGCGCAGCACTACGAGCATCATGGGGACGTCGGTCTGCTGGATCGAGTAGATGAGGGATTGGCCCAGGCCCAGCAGCTCCGCTTTCTCGGCGATGTCACCGACGTCGATGCCGGTCGTGTCCTGGAACCAGATGACGGGCACGCGGTCGCGGCCGCAGTGCACCACGAACTCGTTCATCTTGATCAACCCCTGCCGGTAGAGCTTGCCGCCGATTCCAGGGTAGGAAGCGTATTCGGGGTAATCCTCGCCGAGAAAGCCCTGGCGGTTGCCGATGACGCCCACGAGAAATCCGTCGATCTTGACCAGGCCCGTGTAGATCTCGGGGCCAAAGCCCGGCCGGTATTCCATGTGCTCGCTGCCGTCCACCAGGCGCGCCAGCACTTCGTCGAAGTTGTACATCATCTTCTGGTTGAAGGGCACGAGATAATAGAGGTCCTCGGCCGGGAACCGCGGTGCGGCCGGTGCCGCTACGCGGAAAAATTTCGGGTGGTAGGCCGGCATGTCTTTCATATAGTCCTTGAGGCCGTCCAGCACCCCCTGCTCGGTATCGAAGACATAGCGGAAGAAGCCGGTGGCGTCGTGGTGGATATTGACGGAGCCCGGGGGGTCGGCCTTGAACTGCTTGGCGGCCGCGATCAACTGCTCGGCGCCTTCGAGGTCGAAAAAGCCTTTGGGGGACATGCCGCTCAGGATCCCGCCGCCGCCGACGGCCATGTTCGCGTCCTTGTGGGCAAAGAGGATGGTGGGGCTGATGCTTTGGTAGCCGCCGCCGGCGGGGTTGGTTCCCCAGACGCCGGCCAGGATCGGGACACCGGCCTGCTCCAGCTCCGCATGGCGGAAAAACGTGGTGCCTCCGCCGCGGCGGTCGGCATAGAATTTTTCCTGCTCGGGCAGTTTGACGCCGCTGCATTGCACCAGCCAGACCAGGGGAACATTCAGCCGTTTGGCCAGGTCCGTGGCCCGCAGGATGTTCTCCTGCTGGCCGGGCAGCCAGGCGCCGGCGAGCACTTTGTTGTCGAAGCCGATGACCACCGCCCATTTGCCGGAGATCTTGGCAAGGCCGTTGACCACGTTGTTGGTGCCCTCCACGTTGCCGTGGGGGTTGTAGAGCGTATTGAGCGGGCACCACGTGCCGGCGTCGACCAGATAATCCAGGCGCTGCCAGACTGTGAGCTGCCCGCGCTTGTTGATCACGTTCTCAGGCAGCCCCGCGTTTTTGACCTTGGCAACAGCCTCGCTCACCCCGGCTTCCACTTCCTTGATCAGCTTCACATTGGTTTCGCCGCTCTTGATCTTGCCGGCGGGCAGCACACTGCCGAATTCCTGCATTTTCTCGAAGTACGGTTTCATCTCTTGTTCCTCTCCCTCCTCAACGGGTCAGCTGCAATAGGGTGCCATGCCACCTCGGACGGCGGAGCGAAACGGCTCCACCCGTCTATTAGCGGAAACGCCCGGTGTGCGTCAAGGCCGGATTCCAGGCGTAGGCTGCTTGACATTCGATGCCCCTTCCAGTATCAAGCCACATCGATTCGTGCGGCGCACGCCCCAGGGCGTGCTCGCGACCCAGTCCTATCTCACAGGAGGTGTGCCGTCATGGCCAAACAGATTGAGGCCCCGATGCCGGGGAAAGTCATCGATATCCTGGTGAAAGAAGGGGAGACCGTGCTGGAGTATCAGGACGTGCTCATCCTGGAGGCGATGAAGATGGAAAACGCCATCCCCGCGCCCGAGGCCGGCAAGATCAAGGAAATCAAGGTAAAGAAAGACGACATCGTCGCTACCCGGCAAGTGCTGATGGTGCTGGAGTAATACGCCGCCATCCGGCTCACCGTCTGCCGCTAACGCAAAAGGCCTGGGGCGGCATCCGGTCTCTTCGCGTTGCGTCCGATTCACGCCGCGGCCCAGTCGCCGAGCTTAACCCGGCGCACTACGTCCAGCGCCCCCGCGAGAGCCTCCCCCTTCAGTCGCGCCGCAAGCGCAGCCTCCAGCATCTCCGGTCGAATCACGACACCGAGCTTGGCCAGCACCCCCAGGGATGCCAGGGCCCAGTCCGGCGGCGTGAAGTCCTGGGCCTTGAAGTCCACCCGGTGGATTCGGGCCGGGCCTGCCGGAACCTCGACACCGGCGGCCTGGATCACCACGCTCGTCGCCGGGAGCGTCTCGAAGATTTTCCGGCGCCGCGCGACACCCTCCGGCCCCAGCGCCACCACCACCGCGGGCCGGCTCATGCCGGTAAAACCGGTCGCCTCCGGGGATAGAACCAGCTCGCTGATCGAAGGCCCCCGCAGCACGGTGATGTCGTAGTCGTTTTTCTGGGTGGCTTTAAGGCCCGCGTGCAGGCCCGCCAGGCAGAGCAACTCGCCCGCCGTGAGGATGCGCTGGCCGGCGCTGCCGAGCAGCAGCACTTCCTGGCGCGCGGTGCCGACGGGCGCAAACCGCGGCGCCACGGCGAGCGGGGGCGGAACCGCCCGCTGGGCGGCCGCCAGTTCGCGGTAGTGCTCCCCGAACTCACGGCGCTGGTTGGCTGCTACCGGGCCGTCGGCCGGGGACAGCCGACCGATGGCCTCCTCGATGGCCTTGGGTGTCAGGCGGTTGCGTTTCGAAAACCGGCCCGGACAGATCCCCCAGATGTCCACCACCGAAAATCCCTTGAACTCGATCGCCCGCTGGATGACGTCGGGCAAATCGTTGCGGTAGGCCGAGCAGCGGACCGCATACGGGGCACCGGCCGCCTTCGCTACTTCGCACACATCCAGGGGCCGCTCCAACTGGTTCAGGAAGCCCGAGCCCACCGCAGCACCCGGCGGGGTGGTGGCGGAGAACTGGCCGCCGGTCATGCCGAAGTTGAAATTGTTCAGCACCAGGAGCGTCAGGTCCAGGTTGCGTCGGCAGGCTGCCAGCAGATGCGCCCCTCCGATGCCCTGGCCGCCATCGCCCATGGTGACCACCACCGTGAGCTCCGGCCGGGCGAGCTTGAGCCCCGCCGCATAGGTCAGGGCCCGTCCGTGCAGGCCGTGCATGGCATGGGTGTGGAAAAAGGTGTCGAACAGCCCCGAGCAGCCGATATCGCTCACCATGCAGATCCGCTCGCCGGTGAGCCCCATCTGCCGAAAGGCCTTGTCCAGGGTGTGGGTGATGCGCTCATGCGAGCAGCCCGGGCAGAACACCGGCGGCCGGGCCGCGTTCAGTAAACTATCCATGGGTGACTGCCTCCGCAATGGTTTCCGGTGCGATCAGCTTCCCGTCCATCTGGCCGCAGAAGCTGACCACCCGGCCAGGCAGGATGCGTTCGATTTCGCGCACGTACTGGCCCAGGTTCATCTCCACGACCACGACCCGTTTTACGTCCCCGGCCGCACTCCGGATGGCGGCCTCCGGCACCGGCCAGAGGGTCTTGAGCACGAGCAGCGACACGCTTTGACCCTGGCGGGCCAGCATGCGGGCTGCGGCCCCGGCGGCCCGGGCGGTGACACCGTAGGTGAGGATCAGAGTGTCGGCGCCTTCGGCCGGCACGTGTTCCACGAAGGAAAACCGCTCCACCGCGGCCTCCACCTTCTGTTGCATGCGATCGAGCATGCGGGAGATTTCGGCCGGATCCGTGGTGATAAAGCCGTTCGGGCCGTGGGTCGACGAGGTTTGGCGCACGAGAATCTGACCCCCGATCGGCAGGAAGCCCGGCACCCGCTCGCCGGCTGCGGTCTGGAACGGGAGGTGGGGGCGGATGGTGGCCGGCGTGCGCGCGATAATCGGTGGAGTGTCCAGATGCTCCCATTCGACCGTCTCACGGGTCATGGCGATTTCCTTGTTGGAAGCGACGAAAACCGGGCAGCGGTATTGCTCGGCCAGGTTGAAGGCGTGCACGGTGAGCGTGTAACAGTCCGCCACGTCCGCGGGCGCCAGCACGATTACTGGCATGCCGCCGCTGTTGCCCCAGCGCAGGAAGTTGACATCCCCGTCCGCGCCCCGGGTGGCCGAGCCAGTGGAGGGCCCCAGCCGCTGGATGTCGACGATGACGATGGGGATCTCGCTGCCGATCGCAAAGGAGATTTGCTCGCTGTACAGGCTGATGCCGGGGCCGGAGGTGGCCGTCAGGACCTTCATGCCCGCCATGGACGCGCCCAGGCACATCCCGATCGAGGCGATCTCATCCTCGCCCTGCATGCACACCCCGCCCAGGGGCGGCAGCATGGTCAGCATATGATTCAGGATGGTGGTGGCCGGGGTAATCGGGTAGCCGGCGAAGAACCGGCAGCCGGCCGCTACCGCCCCGCGCGCGATGGCCTCGTTTCCTTCCATCAGAGTCAATGCCATGAATGCGCCTCCCATATGGGTCCGAAGGGCTGCGTCGAGCGATGACCGACACCGTCTAAGACGGCATAGGCACGCTGCCCCGCAAGACCAATTTTTCTAACAGGCATCCCAGCTCAGTGCAAGGATTAATCTGAACCGGGTGGAATTGGGTGTGCGTCTCTTCTATTGCTTCTCCGCCTGCTGCCACGGGTAGCGGATGCGGCCATGAAACATGGCCTCCAATCCGTCCACCAAGGCATCGATGATCTTCTCGATTTGGATGGTGTCCAGATTGCATTCGCTGAACTGGCCGTCCGCGATGCGCTTGACGATGATCAACCGGATCAGCCGTTCGAAGGTGTGGCGGTTCGGTTTTTCCAGGGTGCGGGAAGCGGCTTCCACTGCATCGGCGACCATCAGGATGGCGGCTTCGCGGCTCTGGGGTTTGGGCCCCGGATAGCGGAAGTCGCGCTTGCGGATCTCCGTTGTGGGTTCGCCTTTCACGGCTATCGCGTAGAAATAGTCAAGGAGCAAGGTCCCGTGGTGTTGGGGGATCAGGTCGACGATCATTTCGGGCAGACGGTATTCGGCCGCGAGCCGGACTCCCTCGGTGACGTGCCGGAAAATGCGCTGCGCGCTTTCCTGCGGGCTGAGGCTGTCGTGGGGGTTGGGGCCGTTGAACTGGTTTTCGATGTAGTCGTTCGGGGATAGCATCTTCCCGATGTCGTGATAGTAGCCGCCGATGCGCAGCAGCAGCGAATCGGCATCCACCGCCGCGCCCACGGATCGGGCAAGATGGGCGACCCCCACGGAGTGCTGATACGTTCCGCGCGCATCGCTGAAGAGCTTCTGCAAGGCGGGGTGGTCGAGGTCCGCAAAGCGGCGCAGCTTGATAGCGGTGGACAGGTACCGGGTGGCCCGGAGCGCCGGCAGCAGCAGCAGGGCCAGCGGGCCCGCCAGGAATCCGCCGCAGAAGGCGAGCGCCGTGCCGCGCACCACCGGCTGTCTCACCAGTTCGGAGAGGGACCAAAAGTCCAGGGAGTCGAATGCGGGGGCCAGTTTCGCTGCGGCCTGCCAGTCGAAGGAATTCAGCACCGCGAAGACGGCTGCATTTGCTGCTCCGATCAGGACGGCCGGCCAGAGAAACGCCAGGCGCTTGGGCAGAGTGTATGCCGCCGCCAAGGCCGTGAGGGTTGTGACCAAAATGGCAATCACCCCCGGGTAAGACCGGTCAACGAAAAGGGATGCCAGGACCGCCGCTGCCAGCGAGACCCCCACGGCGGCGGTCGGGCGCTGGTTTAAAGCGACCAGTAAGAGTGGCAGCACCCCAAAGGGCAGCATGGCGGCGGACAAAGGGGCTGCCAGCAGCAGCACCTTCAGCAGCAGCAGGTGCAAAATCAGCAGCGTCAGGATCAGGTTGGGGGAGGATGCGCTCCTCGACCCGGTGCGAGGAGGCAGATCGATGAACACGGCGAGAAACCCCACCATGAAGAGCATGGTGAACAGGATGAAGGGCGCGTCGCGCCGGTTGGTGGCGGACACGTCGCGGCGATAATCGCCGATCAGTCGGAGGTCCTGTTCATCAAGCGTTTTCATGAACGGGACGATCACCTGCGGCGGGCTGATCTGCCAGACGCCGTTCGCCTGCCGGCTTTGGGGAAGGCCGCGGCCAGCGTCCGGCTGTGGCAATCTGAGCGCAACCGGGGCGCGTTCCCCCACCCGGGGGTGCCACAAGGTGAGAAAGGCATCCTCGAAGTAACATGACAGAAAGATGCTGATAATGAGGACGATGTTGAGCAGAAGTCGAATCATCCCACGTCCCGGTGTTGCGAGTTTATCATTAAAGTTTTTGGCCGAACAGGCGATGACAATTTATAGGCGGAGAATCGTATATGGCTGGGCGCGCCGCGTCACACCGATTCGCCTTCAATGGGCGCCTAATTTTCAAGCCCGATTCCCTCTTCCGGAAGGGCCGCATAGCAGGAGGTGGCCGTCATGATCGACACTACCTTGGCAAAGGCGAAAAGCAGTAGGGATTCTAAACCGGACCAAGCCACGGCTCCAGGGATCCCGGCCGGCGGTGTGGTCCGAATGGTCAGTTCGTCGGGCCGGATCGGGTTGCCGTTGCTGCAGCAGGTGGCTCGATCCTTGCCACGGGAGGATTTCGCCCGGTTCATGCAGCAGCCGGTTCTGGCTGGCTCCGCGATCCATCTCGGCAACTTGTCCCAGGGGCCCCGCCCGTTGAACCGTACGATCCTCTTTGAGCCTCTGGAAGGCTCCAGTGAGTCGGTTTCTGCCTCCGAGAGCCTGAAGCAGGCCATTTACCCCCTGGTGCGGGGTGAATTCGCGACCTCGGCCGGGGCCCTATTCACCATCGGCCGCATCGACGGCAATGACCTCATCATGCCCGACTACGCCATTTCCAAGAGACACGCAACACTTGAGATCAAGCGCGGCGGTTATTTTCTCAAAGACTGCGGATCCACGAACGGCACCACTCTTAAAGGCGAGCGGCTGCAGAGCAAACCGGTGCAACTCAGCGACCGGGACGTCATCAGTTTCGCCCGCTACGAATTTACCTTTCTGCTTCCGGGCTCCCTCTACGACATGCTGCTGACCGCGTAAAAGAGTATCAGCGCTTGTCCAGTTCGGCTCTGACCGCCCGCCCGAAGGTTTCCAGCAGATACGGCTTCTTGACGTACGCGCCGGCCCCCATGCGCTGAGCCTCCAGGACCAGCACGGATTCCGAATAACCGCTGGCGATGATGGTCTTCTGCCCGGGCCGCAGACCCTGGATGCGCCGGAAGGTTTCGAGTCCGTCGATCCCCGGTTCCATGATCATGTCGAGCACCACCAGGTCCGCCGGCTTACGGCGCAGGTGCTCCAGGGCGTCCTCGCCGCTGGCCGCGGTCGCCACAGAATACCCCAGTTTGCCCAGGATCTCGCCGGCGATCTCGCGCTGCTCCTTGATGTCGTCCACGACCAGAACGGCCTCGCCTCTGCCTTTGAACGCGTCCAGCGGCAGGCGTTCGTGCCGGCGCAGGGTCTGGCGGGTGGCGGGGAAGAAGAGGGTGACATCGGTGCCCTTTCCGACCCGGCTCTTGATGTCGATGTGGCCGCGATGGTCCTTGACGGTGCCCCAGACCACGGCCATGCCCAGGCCGGTGCCGCTGCGGCCCATGGCCTTCTTGGTGTAGAACGGTTCAAAAATCCGTTCCATGTCTTCGGCCGAGATGCCGATGCCGGTGTCGGAGACGACGAGGATGACAAAGTCCCCCCGCACGACCTCGTTGTACCCGATGGTGAGCTGGTCCAGATAACGGTTCTCGGTGCGGATGACGATGGTGCCGCCGTCGGCCATGGCCTCGGCCGCGTTGACGACCAGGTTCATGATGGTCTTCGAGAGGTGGGCCGGCGAGCCGACGATGTTCAGCAGGTGGTCGTCGAGGTGGACCTCGGTCGCCACGTTCGGGTGGTCCATCTTCAGTTTGGAGAACTCGGGGCTGGCGAGGTAGTCCGTCACGATCTGGTTCACATCAACCACCGCGGTCGTCTCCACCCCCCGCCGGGCCAGCGTCAACAGGTCCTGGACGATGGCCGCCGCCCGCTCGCCGGATTTTTTGATGGTCAGGATCGGTTTGCGCAGCGGGCTGTCCTCGGCGATGTCCAGCAGCAGCAGTTCGGGGTAGCTGACGATCCCGGACAGGATGTTGTTCAGGTCATGAGCGACCCCTCCCGCCAGTGTGCCGATGGCCTCCATCTTCTGCGACCGCTGCAGTTGGAGCTGCAGTTCCTTGCGGGCCTGCTCGGCGTGCTTGAGCTGGGTGATGTCGTTGCCGATGCAGAGCATCTCCTGGAAGCGGCCACGGTCGTCGTAGATCGGCCGGTAGGCCCAGGCGATCCACACCGTCTTGCCCGAGCGCAGCTTGGTTTCGCTCTCCCCGACCACCGGATGCAGCGGGTCGCGGCTCATGGCCGAAATGAACTCGGGCAGACTCTCGGCCTCGGACCCGTTGACCGGAAGGATGAACCCGGCAGCTTCCGCCCCCAGCAACTCCGACTCGCCGTAGCCAAACAGCTGCTGGGCAAAATCGTTCACATACGTAATCCGGCCCTCGCCGTTGACCCGCAGAATGGCGCTGCTGGCCGTTTCCACCAGCTCGCGATACTTTTTTTCGCTTTCCTGGACCCGTTCAAAAGACAGGGCGTTGACGATGCTGGTGGCGAGCTGCGATGCCACCCCGAGCAGCAGGTTCATGTCGCTTTGCTGCAGCGCTCTATTGGATTGGCTGTTGTCGACGGCGAGGATGCCGAGGGATTTTTTTTCGTAAACAATCGGGACGCAGATCAGCGAATGGCTGCCCAGTTGGCGAGCGAACGCGAGGCTCTTGGCTGACAGGGAGGCTTCGATCTCCTGGAGGTTGTCGATCAGAAATGGCCGACGATCGCGCATGGCGATGACGAAGACACCCTTGGATTCGGGATTGTTCAGGTTGAAGCTGGTCTGTCGCAGGATGGCTTCCTGATCCGGGCTGTGCCCGTAGCCGGTGACGTATCTGAGGAAATAGTTCCCCTTGTCCGCCAGCATGATCATGCCGCGGTCGAAGTCCATCCGCTTTTTGATGATGCCCAATACCTCCCGGACCAGGGCTTCGATATCCAGAATAGTGGATGTGGCCTGGCCGATCTCCTGGATCAGCAGAGCGTTGTTGTACCGGACATCGCTTTCGCGCAGGGTCTCCTCGGCGGCCTTGCGCTGGGCCTCGATGGTTTGCGTCAGTATTATGCTCCCAAGTCGTTCGGATTGAATCGCGCAGAGGCCGATCAGGATGATCAGCAACAGGCTCAAGACGGCCCAGGAGTGAAACGACATAAAGGTGAGGCACGTCGAGGAGATAACGAGGCTCGCCATCGCTGTGGCATTCCGTATCCGACGCCAGTGGTGCGGAGAGCTTTTCTCCCACGTGATGATATAGCGGCAATGGGGGTCTCCCTGGTGGAAACATTCGGGGTGCTCGATGTGGGCCGAGGCCCCGGTGAACCAACGGGCCAGGGATTCAAAAATACCGGTGCGGTTCTCGCATTGGTAGGGTTTTTCATCCACTCCGGACTTGGGGGTCGAGAGGATCTCGACTTGCACGGGACCCAGCCGCTTGGTCGTGATGCTCGCCCCCCGGCTCAGAAGCTTATAGTGCCGTTCCATCAACTGGTAGACGATGGCCGGGCTCATCAACCCCAGCATGTACTGTTTGGCCGCCCCCAGTCCGTCGGAGGAGGCGGCAAACTGCCCCACATGTCTGGAGACCTCCGCATCCCCTGTCTTGGACACTATGACTGTGTTAAGCCGGTCGACCTCCTCCTGAGTGAACCAATGGGCGGGGTCTTCGATTTGATAAAGAGCAATGCCCGCCTCCTTCAGCACGGACTCGATCTTCAGCTCCGGGTAATGACGACGCAGGAACTGGATGTACATTAGGCTCAGGCGGCTGTTGTAGAGAGGATTTCGATCGCTCATGCAGGGGGCATTTTCCTCAAGAAGTGCGGCGGTTGGCACGTACATCCCGATGAAATAGTATCACGTCGAGGCGATACTTGAAACAAGAATCTACCCGGCCGGGCGGACCAGCGCCGAGGCGGGAACGATCTCCACCTGCTGGCGCAGCGCCGGGAGTTCTTCCTTGAGGATGGCGTAGGTGGACGGATGGGGGTGGGCGATCCCCACCGCCTCGCCTCTGCGGGATGCGATCCGGACGAGCTCTCGGAGCTGCTTGCGGATGAAGGCGGAGTCTTGATGGTGATCAATGAAGACGTCGCGCTGGGCGAACGGCAGCAAGAACAGCCGTGCTGCGGCCTTGCAGATGCTTTCGTCGGTGGTGCGGCTGTCGACGAAATATAAGCCGCGTTTTTTCAGAACGGAAAACACCTGGTGCATCTGCTCGGAGCTTGCGGTCAACCGCGAGCCCATGTGGTTGTTCACTCCCTTGATGTGCGGGACCGCATCCAGGTCTTCCTCGAGCACCCGCAGCAGTTCCTCCGGCCCCATGCGCATGACCAGCGCTCCGGGGCCAGGATTGATGTCGGGGTATTCCACGGGCTCCATGGGCAGGTGCAGCATGAGTTCAAGCCCCCTGGCCTGGGCCATGCGTGCGATGGCGTCCGTGTAGGGGCTGTGGGGCAGGATGGCGAGGGTGAACGGGGCGTTCAAACCGATCAGTTTTTCGGCGAGCGTTCGGTCATACCCCAGGTCGTCGATGATGATGGCCACCCGCGGCAACTTGCGGCCGGGCGGCAGCTCCGGGGCAGTCGGCGGCAGGGCCGCGTGCAGCGTCTCCGATTCGCCGTTCTTGGGCGCGGTCGTCTTCTCGGGGAAGACCTCGTAGGCCGGCAGCTTGGATGGCGCCGGCTTTTCTTCCAGGGCCGGGCGGGCCGGGGCCCGAGCGGCGGACGCCTTGTCTTCGGACCTGGTTTCGGGCGGACGGGGACGCGCCGGCCGGCTCTCCGCCTTCAGTGCGGGCTTTTTGCGTTCGGTCAGCGCCGAGCGTGGCTCCGGCGGCGACAGGAAACGCGCTACCACGACGACGCCGAAGACGATCGCCGCCAGGACGGCCACGGCCCCCAGCGCCTTCAGCACTGACAGTCGGGAGCGGCTTTTTCGGCTGCCCGCGCGGCGGCGTTTTCCCTTGCGGGGAGTTTTGGATATAGGCATACCGAAGTCGTGGACGCGCCGGCCTGGCCGATCAGCCCTGCGAATTCTTGAGCACGTCGTAACCTATGAGGATTTCGAGCGCGCGCATGACCTGGTTGTCGGTTTGGAGCGACTCTACCTTGAGCGGCCCCACCCTGGCCTCGGCATCCTTGAGCAGGCTCTTGCCCTTGTCGGACTTTTCGGTCTTCTGGGGCGCAGGTTTTTCGGCCGGCTCTCCCTCGGCTTCCAGATGGTTTTCCAGATCCTTTTCCTTGAAGCTCATCTCGTCCTTTTCGGACGTATCCTCCGGCTCCATGCGCTTGAACTTAAGCACGATGTCGGGCTCGATCCCCTTGGCCTGGATGGAGCGGCCGCTGGGGGTGTAGTAGCGCGCGATGGTGAGCTTGAGGCCCCAGCCGTCACGCAGGTTTTCCACCGTCTGCACCGAGCCCTTACCGAAGGAGGTGGTCCCGAGCAACAATGCTCGCTTGTGGTCCTGAAGCGCGCCGGCCACGATTTCCGAGGCGCTCGCGGTTCCCCCGTTGATCAGCACCACGATCGGGTATTTGCGCTGCACGGCCGAAGGGGTGGCGTTGAAGACCTTGGTGTTATTTTTGTCGCGGCCCTTGATGGAAAGGATCTGGCCCTTGTCCAGAAAAATGTCCGAGACGCTGATGGCCTGGTTGAGGAGCCCGCCGCCGTTGTTGCGCAGGTCCAGCACCAGTCCTTCCAAGGGAGGGGGGCTCGATTCCAGCTTTTCCAGGGCTTTTTCGAATTCCTGGGTGGTCGTGCCCGTGAAGTTGGAAATGCGCACATATCCATAGCCGGGTTTAAGGAGGATGGATTTCACGCTCAGAATCGGGATCTCGTCACGGATGAGCGCAAACTCGAGGGGCTTCTTGATCCCGTTGCGCAGGATGGTCACGGTCACCTTGGACCCTCTGGGCCCGCGCATCATCCGGACGGCTTCCCGCAGGTCCTTGGCGAGCTGGCCGTCCACCTTGATGATGCGGTCGCCGGCCTCGATGCCCGCTTTGTACGCTGGGGTGTCCTCGATGGGCGAGATAACCGTCACGAATCCGTCACGCATGGTAATGTGGATCCCGATTCCCGTGAACTTGCCCTTGGTGTCGATCTGCAGGTCTTCGTAGGCGTCGGGAGCCATCAGGGAGGAGTGCGGGTCCAGGCTCTGGACCATTCCCTCGATCGCCTTGTGGATCAGGTCCTTGGCGTCAACCTCGTCCACGTATTCGCGCTGGATGAGCTCAATGACGTCGGAGAAGAGTTTCAACCCCTCGTAGAGGTTGTCATTGGTGTTGGTGTTGGCCGAATTGGCTCGCTGGATGCCCGCACCCGCCATCCACACGACGACGGCGGCCACCATGACAAGCCACAGTTTCACGGGCCGGTTTCGTTTACCCATACCGGTTACTCCTTTTCGTTCAATAGGGCCGGCGGCGGTCGCTGTTGCCCGTCGTTGGCCGTGGGGCTGGTTTGGATTCATCTCCTCGCCGGCGCCGCCGCACCCGCTGGGTGCGGTTGTCGTCTTTGAAACCAATCCAGCGGGTCCAGGGGTATTCCGTGATGGCGCAACTCAAAATAAAGCCCGGGTGTTCCCAGGGCACCGGAGTCGCCCACCGTGGCGACCACTTCGCCGGTCTCCACCGTATCGTCAATGGATTTGAAAACGTCTTCCAGGTGAGCGTAGACGGTATAAAAGTTGCTCCCGTGGTCGATGATGAGGACGTTGCCGTATCCTTTGAACCAGTCGGAAAAGATGATTTTGCCGCTGTGAACGGCCTGCACCGGATCCCCCCTGTCGGCCGCAATCTCGATGCCGCTGCGGAAAACCTGGGCGTTGAGCTGCGGGTGCCTGAAAGGGCCGTATAAAGATATTATTTTACCTTTAACCGGAGGGAGAAGCAAGCCCTTCGACTCCGAAAACGGTTTTGCGGGCCGATGCCCTCCGTCGGCGCCGGAAACGGACCGCCGGCCCAAAGACTCGATTTGCTCGTCCAGCGCCCGGGCGGATTGTCTCAGGCTGTCGATGGCGGCCAGCTGAAGCTCCTTGCGAGTGCGAATCTGGGTCAGAAGCTGTTCGCGGTTGACCTTCTCCCGGCTGGCGGAAGCGAGCTGCCTCTCAAGCTCGCCGGCCCGCAAGCGTTTCTCCGCTTGCTGGCGCTCCAGTTCCGCCCGCAGTTCTTCGAGTTCGACGTGCTGGGCCAGAAGCGCCTCGCGGGCCTGTTCATCCTGAGCGAGAATTTGTCCGAGCGCTTGCCGGCGCTGAACGAACTCCGCCACGGAGTCGGCTGAGGCCAGCAGTTGGGCGGTCCCGAGCCAACTGACCTTGTACAGGGCGACCAGCCGCCCGGCCATGGCTGCATCAGCGGCTCGGATGCGGCGGGAAAGATCCTTGACCGCCGCCGCCGTACTGGCGATGTTCTGCTCGAGCTCGGCCAGTTCGGTCGTGAGCGCCGCCGCGCGCCGGCGATAACGTTGGAGGGAGCGCGCGGAGGCCTCCAGCGCACCGGCGATATCGCCCTCATCGCGCGCGACTCGGTCGACCTCGGCTTCCTGCTGCTGGATGTTCTGCCGCAGCTGGTCGGCCTGCTCGCGCAGGGTTTCGATGGCGCCGCGCTCCCCGACGCTGCTTTTCGGTGACTGGGCATCGGCGTTCCACAACGAGCCTGTCAGGCACAGGATCAGGGCTGCGCTCAGGCACCGGGCGAGCCCGGGCGAGGCGGGTGTGGATGCCGTCATGCCAATCCAGCCTTTCAGACGCACCCTCATGGCCTCAACGATTGCCTGAGCGAGACATGGCAGCCCAGCCACCCGACGATCATGCTGGCCACGACGATGGCCGCGATCATGTCCGCGGAGAGGAAACGGATTTGGAACAGACCCGCCACCGCACTTTGCTCCGCGCCGGCCGACAGGAGGCTGAAGACGGCGAACAGCATGGCCAGTCCGATGGCGGCTCCGGCGAGCCCTTGGATCAGACCCTCGATGTAAAACGGGGCCTTGATGAACCCCTCGGAGGCGCCGACCAGCCGCATGATTTCAACCTCCTGCTGGCGGGAGTAGATCACCAGGCGGATCGTGTTGGCGACGATGGCAACCGTTGCCAGCAAGAAAAGCCCGGCCGTCACGACACTGACCAGCCGGAGCAGGTCGACGATGCCCCGGAAGGTCGCGACCCATTGCTGTCCGTATTCGACGTCATCGACCTCGACAAAAGCGCCGATGTCGGCCGCGATGCGTTCGATTCTTTCCCAGCCCTCGTCGGTGGGCAACAACCGGATCTCGAAGGCATCCGGCAGAGGATTTTCCGCGAGGTGGTCGAACAGCGACGCCTGGCGCTGCATCTGGGCCTTGAGGTGGGCCAGGGCCTGGTCGCGCGGGATGAAGCGGGCCGTGGCCACGCCGTCGATGGACTCGATCGCCCGCTTCAGGCTCAGGACCGCGCCGTTGGCGACGTCCGGCTTGAGATAGGCCATGATGCGGGTGCCCCGCTTCCAGGCCGCAAGGACCTCGCCGGTGTTCACGACGAAGAGCACCCCAAAGCTTACGATCAGGATGGCAAGCGAGATCGTGGCGATGGTGACGGCGTTGAGGAAGCGGTTGGCGAGGATGTCCTCGACCGCCCGTTTAAGGTACCATGCGATCATAGCGCTTCTCGACGTAGCCGGAGGCATACAGCCTCCCCTGGTTCAAGTACAGCACCCGCCCCCCGATGCTGCGGATCATGCGCTTGTCGTGGGTGGCGATCATGACGGTGGCCCCGCGGATGTGCGCTGCCTGCAGCAGCTCCAGGACCGCCCGGGCGGACTCCTCGTCCAGGCTGCCCGTCGGCTCATCCGCCAGGATGATCTTCGGATCGCCCACGATGGCCCGGGCCACCGCTGCGCGCTGCTGCTCGCCGCCGGAGAGCCGGGGCGGCAGCACCTCCGCATGCGCCTCCATGCCCACCATCTGCAGCACGGTCCGGACTTTCTTGGCGATGAGGCGGTGCTCGCAGCCGGCCGCCTCCAGCACGAGGGCCACGTTTTCGAAGACGGTCCGGCCGGGGATCAGCTTGTAGTCCTGGAAAATGACACCGCACTTGCGGCGCAGCCCCGGCACGCGGTTGCGCCGCAAGTGCGCCAGGGGAATGCCGTCGACGATCACCTCGCCGGCGGAGGCGCGGGTTCCGAAGTAGAGCAGCTTGAGCAGGGTCGTCTTGCCGGCGCCGCTCGGGCCGCTGATGAAGACCCACTCGTTCTTGGCGATGTCGAAGGTCAGGTCGGCGAGGGCCGGGAGGCGGCCGTAGGCGTGATGGACATGAACCAAACGGATGATCGGGTTGTCCGTTTCACGGTCTGTCATTCAAGGGCTTCCCGGCCGATCGCCCGGAACAGGACGGCTTGGGCGATTTTAAAATCGAACAGGGAATTGTAATAATTGGTTTGGGTCTGGGTGAGCAGCGTCTGGGCGACCAGGACATCGGTCTGGGTGGCCACCTGTTCCTTGTATTGTTCCTCGGTAATGCGCAGGTTTTCCTGGGCTTGCTCTACCGCCTTCTCAACCGTGATGATATTGGTCTCGGCCTCTTTGGTGCGCAGCCAGGCCTGCTTCACCTGCAGGTTGATGGTGTCCACCGTCTCGGATTTCTGGTATTTGGATTGGGCCAGGCGCGCCAGCTTCTCCTTGCGGCCGTAGCCCGTGCGCCCCCATTCCCAGAAGTTCCAGGTGGCGGTGGCCTGGACGTTCCAGCCGGCAGCGTCGCTGATGCCATCGCCGCCGTGGGCCTGCCAGTCACTGCCGGTCCGGGCGTAGGCCCCCGTGAGATTGACGGTGGGCAAATAGTCCTTCTCCGTCAGCGCCACCTGCTTTTGCGCGATCTCGATGTCCAGGTCCGCCACCTGGATCTCGAGGCGGTTTTTCTGAGCCGCCTCCAGGCAGGCCTCGAGCGTCTGGGTGTAGCTGGTGTAGTCCAGCTCCGGCTTGAGGGACACCGGGGCGTTGACCGGCCGCCGCAAGACCGTGTTGAACTGGGTCTTGGCGATTTCGAGGTTGTTCTGCGCCGTGGTCAGCTGCTGCCGGGCGTTGGCCAGCTGGACCTGGCTCTGCAGCAGGTCGTTCAGGGGGCTCAGGCCCACTTTGTAGAAGTTTTCGGACACGTCCTTCTGGGAGGCGATCGAGGTGACGGTCTGCTGGGAGACCTCCAGCAGTTTTTGATTTTTCAGCACCGAGAAAAAGGCGTTCTTGGCGTCGAGGATCACGTCCTGGCGGGTGATCTTGGCCGAGGTCTGCGCCCGATCCAGGCCCAGCTCCGAAATCTTATACTGGTTGATGATCCCGAAACCGGCGAAGATCGGCTGGGTGAAGGAGGTCGTAAACGTGTACTGGTCCTGCGGGGAGGTCACGATGTCCCGGCCCGTAAGCAAGCTGGGCGAGGTCTGAGGCTGGTTGCGGCGGATGTAGTTGTATCCGGTGCCAAAGGTCGGCAGGAAGTTGGTCATGTTCGAGCTGCGATTGGCCTGGGCGGCGTTGATCTCTTCCCCGGAGCGCTTGATCTGAAGATTGGCCGTGAGGGCGAGCTCGATCGCCTCCGTCAGGGAAAGCGCCGGCTCGGCGGATTGCGCCGCTCCGCCTGCCGGAACCAGCAGGCTGAGGAGCAGGCCTGCCGCCAACGCCTGTAACCCGCAGCGGAGATAGTGCATAGCATCCTTTCGGCAAGAAGCCATGGGTTAATCGATTGACCCGCTTCGGCGAACCTGATATGAAAGCGGCGAGTTCAAGGAGGGCCGACCCCGGTTTTTCTTGCTCAAAGCCTCCACCTCGATCCCATGAAACGTGGCTTCTTCCAATCCGGTGGAGGCTTTTTTATACCCAATCGGTCTGACGAAATCAACCCTTAAGGATGTCCTGGCAGGCCGCCCTGGGGTGGGAGACGGCGGCGGGCTGCGCTTCATGGACTGCGGGCCGGGCGCTGGGCATGGGGGCGGAAAGGCAGGCGAAGGAAAATGACCATGAAACGCGAACTCATCGACATGCTCTGCCGAAAATCGTTTCAGTACAGCGAGGAGCCGGTCTTCAAGCTCGTCTCCGGGCGCATGAGCCACTTCTACGTCAACTGCAAGCCCACCACGCTGAAACCGCGCGGGATGTACCTTGTCGGGCATCTCCTGTTTGAGCGCTTGCGGGATGCGGGGGTAGCGGCGGTCGGCGGCCTCACCTTCGGCGCCGATCCCGTCGCCATGGCGGCCGCCTTCGCTTCGGAGCTCGGCGGAAAACCGATCCAGGCCTTCTCCATCCGCAAGACCCAGAAAGACCACGGCATCGTGCGCTGGATCGAGGGCGACATCCAGAAGGGCGCACGGGTGGCCATCGTGGACGATGTCGCCACCACCGGCGGGTCAACCATAACGGCGATCGAACGCGCGCGTTCGGAGGGGCTCGAGGTGGTCAAGGTGGTGGTGCTGGTGGACCGGCAGGAGGGCGGGTTCGAGAACATCCGCCGCTACGTGGCGGACGTCTCCGGCGTGATCACGCGGCTGCGATAAGCTGTGAGCTCCTGGCGTCTCTGGCTCCAGGGCGTTCTCGCTCTTCGTAATCCTCGGCGTAGTCTCATTACGCCTGCGGTTGCGAAATCGCTGCGGCCTTGGCCTGAACCGAAATCCACCATTTCTGGATGGACACAAGCCAAATTTCGGCGTTGCGCTTCGCCTCGTCGTCACTGCGGCGTACGATCAGTACGCCTCGCTCCGCGAGACTCGCGCGCCTTGAACTTTGACTTATTACGAAGCCGCCACCAGTTTATTAATCCCGTTCGGGTCAATTCCCCGCAGTCTGCTGCGTTGAAAACGACAAAGACATTGAGTAAATAGCCCATCCCCGCCGCGTGCGGCGGGGATGGGCTATTTGGCGATAAACGTCGCGCAGGCATCCTCGGATTCCCAGGCGCTGACCCGGCTGACGCGGACGGCAGGCTGTTGGATGGCCTGCTGAAGCTCGGCTGCGATATAGGCGGCGATGCGCTCGGAGGTCGGCTGCCGGCCCTGGAACATGGCAAGCTCGTTCAGGTACTGATGGTCCAGCCGGCCGATGATTTCCCGCAGACGGGCCTTGATGTCGCCGAAGTCCATCACGACCCCGGCCTCATCCAGATTTTCTCCGGTCAGGATTACCTCGATCTTCCAGTTGTGCCCGTGCATGTTTTCGCATTTCGTGCCGACCATCGTCAGCCGATGGGCGGCGGCAAAGCGGGTCACCACCTTCAGTTCGTACATCCTTATTTCCTCTGGTATTCGGATTTGTTTCGTATTTCGATATTCGAATTTCGGATTTTTGTTAAAACGCTCACGTCTTGGCCGATCGATAAATCAATTGGCCGCGCTCGACGAGTCGCCTTTGAGTATGTGTTTGAGTTTATGGGAAAACTTGCCTTTTTCGAGTTTGGCGAATTCGCGCAGGAGCTCCTCCTGCTTCTTGGATAGGTGGGTGGGAGTCTTGATCATGACCTGAATGACCTGCTCGCCCCGCTTGCGGTTTCGCAGCGACGGGATCCCCTCGCCATGAAAGTAGAACACGTCCCCGGGCTGTGTGCCTTTCGGGATTTCCAGATTGTGGCTGCCCTCCAGGGTGGGTACTGCGATCGTGTCCCCTAAAGCCGCCTGCACGAACGAGATGGTCACCTGGCACACCACGTCGTTGTCCCGGCGCTCGAAAAATTCGTGGGGCTGGACGTGGATGAAAACATAGAGGTCCCCCGGGGGGCCTCCGTACTGGCCGGGTTCGCCCTCACCGTTCAGGCGCAGCCGGGAGCCGTTGTCCACCCCGGCCGGGATTTTTACGGATACGCGCTTGGTGACCCGTACGTGGCCGTTGCCGCGGCAGGTCGGGCAGGGCCGGGCGATCATCTGGCCGTTGCCGCGGCAGACGTGGCAGGTGGTCCGTACAGTGAAAAACCCCTGGGAGCGTGAAATCTGCCCGGACCCGCCGCACTGCCGGCAGACCTCGGGCTGGGTGCCCTTCTCGCAACCGTTGCCGCGGCAGTCGCCGCAGATTTCAAGCTTGGCGACATCGATCTCGGTCTCGGTGCCGAACGCCGCCTGCATGAAGCTCAGGGTGAGATCATAGCGCAGGTCCGCGCCCCGCTGACCCCGGGACCGCGACCGGCCTCGGGTGCTGAAACCGAAGAAGTCTTCAAAGATGTCGCCGAAGCTTGAAAAAATGTCCTCGAACCCGCCGAAGCCGGAGAACCCGGTCCGCTCGAGCCCCGCGTGCCCGAACTGGTCGTACAGGGCGCGCTTCTCGCGGTCGCGCAGCACCTCGTAGGATTCGGCGGCTTCTTTGAAATTTTCCTCGGCCTGCTTGTCGTCGGGGTTCCGGTCGGGGTGATATTTGAGGGCAAGCTTGCGATAGGCCGATTTCAACTCGTCCTCGGAGGCGTCCCGGTTAACTCCCAAGATTTCATAGTAATCCCGTTTGCTTGTCATAAAATACCACAGACAATGGTTTAAAGATATCCCGACGGACTTTGGCGGTTCTTCGACGGGGTCTATAATAATGCACGTTCGCCGAAAGTCAATTTTCCCGCCAGGATTACGGCAGGTCTATCGTGGCGCCGGTGTTTCGGGTGCTGTAGCCGCCCAAGGCCTGCGCCCGTTTCTTGAATTCCGCCGAGCGGATGACATCGAGCAGAATGCGGATGTTCTCCGTGTCGTAGTGCTCCGCCGGGATGACGAGGTCGTACTGTTCGGTGACCACGGGGATGAAGTCCAGGCCCAGGGCCTTGGCGGCCGCGAAGATGCCCAGGCCGGCGTCTGCGCTCCCGCTCAGCACCGCGACGGCGACGGACATGTGCGTGAACTCCTCCACGCCGTAGCCGGTGATGCCGGCCGGGGCGATCCCCAGCTGTTTGAGGCGGTAGTCCAGCAGGATGCGCGTGCCCGAGCCGGCCTGGCGGTTGATGAAGATCACATCCGGCCGGACGAGGTCTGCGATTCCGCGAACGGCCTTCGGGTTGCCGCGCCGCACGATCAGTCCGTTCTCCCGCAGGACCAGGGTGACGAGCTTGATGGGCCGGCCCGGCAGGTATTTGCGGATGTAGGAGAGGTTGTAGGAGCCGTCCGCAGTGTCCAGCAGGTGCGAGCCGGCCAGGTGGCAGGCCCCGCGCTTGATGGCCATCAGGCCGCCCATGCTGCCGACGTGGCTGGAAGACAGGCCAAGCCGGCCACGGGCGGTCTTGAGCAGATCGGCCAGCACGTCCAGCGTATTGTCGTGGCTGCCGACGATGACGATGGTGCGTTTGAGTTCGGCGGCCGGGCGCAGCAGGTCGGCCGCCACGCGCTCGTATTCCTTGATGCCCTCGGTGTCCGCGGGAATGCGGACGATGCCGTCGGCCTCGGTGATGGAGGTTATTTGGCCCGCCCCCCGGGGCAGGGGGGTGGCGACGATGCGGCCGCTCACCTCGCCGAGCTTGACGCGTACAAACTCCTCCAGGCCGAGCTTGGAGGCGATTTTGCGGGTGGGCTCTACGGTGACGGTGGTGCGCGCCGGCTCTGCCTGGCCCAGGAGTTCCGCGAGCAGGGGCCTTACTAACTGCTCGAAAACGATGATGGCCGAGACCGGGTAGCCGGGCATGCCGAAGGCGGGCACGCCGCCGACCCGTCCGATCACCGCCGGTTTGCCGGGCATGATGGTGACCCCGTGGACGAAGACCTCGCCGAGTTCGGCGATGACCGCACGGGCAAAGTCCTCCGAGCCCGCCGAGGAGCCGCCGAGGATCATGACCGCCTGGTAGGCGCCGCTGAGAGCGGTTTCCACGGCGGCTTTGATCCGGGAGGTGTCATCGGCGACCATCGGGTGCCGCGTGACCGCCCCCCCGCAGGATTCCACGAGGGCTGCCAGGACGAAGGAGTTGGTTTCCAACACCTGCCCGGGTTTGAGCGTCGCCAGCGCGGAGGCGCGCCAGTCGACCAGCTCCGAGCCCGTGGGGATGACCAGGACACGGGGCCTGGTTTTGACCGGCACGCTGAACACCCCTCCGGTCAGCAATGCCCCCACGCAGTAGGGCGTGATCCGGTGGTGGCGCGGGAAGAGCAACTCGGTGGCGACGATGTCCTCGCCGATCCGGCGCACGTGCTGCCAGGGGAAGACCGGCGCCTCGATGACGATGTGCTGCTCGTCGGCGACCTGGACGTTTTCGATCATGATCACCGCGTCGGTGCCGCCGGGCATGACGTTGCCGGTGTTGACGAAGAAGGCCTGCCGCCCGACCGTCAGTTTCCGCGGCTGAGATTCGCTGGCACCGTAAGTGGTCTCGGCCTTCACGGCGACACCGTCCATGGCAGCGGCATGGTAGTTCGGGGCGGAGATGGCCGCAAACACCGGTTCGGCCAGCACCCGGCCGACCGCCTCCGGGACCGGCACCGTCTCGGCGGCCAGGGACTGCAGCGGCGCCAGGCGTTCACGGACGATCGCCCGGGCTTCGTCGAGGCTCTTCATTTTTAAATACACGTTGCGCGGCATTTTTTCCTTCCGAAAATTGGCCTCTTTACAAAGCCATCAAAAGAGGATCACCTCGACCTCGCTACCCTTGTCGAGGCCTTCCACATTCTTGCCGATCTCGATGATCCCGTCCGCCTTGACCATCGTGTTGAGCAGGCCGGATTTGCCCAGGATCGGCTCGGCCCAGGTCCCGTCCTTCTCGCGCACGAGCCGCACGCGAACGAAATCCGTGCGGCCCTGGGCCGAGGCGACGTTGCGGTTCAGGCGGGCTGCGATGCGGATGTCTTGCCACAGGCTGTCGGAGGCGCCGGCAATGTGGCGCAAAAACGGCCGCACGATGCGGGCGAAAACGACCATCGCGGAGACGACGTGGCCGGGCAGCCCCCAGAAGGGCTTGTCGAGAACTCGGGCGAGAATGGTGGGTTTGCCCGGGCTGATGGCGATGCCGTGCACCAGGATCTCCGAGCCGGGGAAGGCCGCGATGACCTCGACGGTGAAATCCCGCACGCCGACCGAACTGCCGCCCGAGACCAGCAGCATGTCGCAGCGGTCCAGCGCCTGCGCGCAGGCCGCGTGCAGTGCGGCGAAATCGTCCTTGACGATCCCGAACGCGAGCGGGAGCGCGCCGGATTCGGCGATCAGCCCGGCCAGGGAGTAGCTGTTGACATCCCGGATCTGGCCCGGTGCGGGGTCGGCGTCCACCGGGACGACCTCGTCGCCGGTGGAGATGATGCCGACCACCGGTCGGCGCGTGACCCGCAGGCGGGTGCGCCCGAAGGCCGCCAGCACACCGGTGTCCTGAGGCCTCAGCCGGCGCCCGCCTGAGGCGATCACCGCGTTCTTTTCGAAGTCCTCGCCGGCCGTGATGACGTGCTGGCCGGGCGCGACGCTGCGCAGGACCTCGATGGTGGTCTCGTCCAGCGCATCGGCGTGCTCCAGCATCACGACGCTGTCGGCGCCGGGCGGCAACATTCCGCCCGTGGCGATACGGGCCGCCTGGCCGGCTGCGACACAGAGCCCCGGCGATTCTCCCATGGCGATGGAGCCAACCACTTGGAAAAAAGCAGGACTGGCCTCAGTCGCACCGAAGGTCGAGGCGGCCTGAACGGCATACCCGTCGACGGTGGAGCGGGCAAAGCCCGGAAGGTCGGCGTCGGCAAGGACATCCTGCGCCAGAACCCGACCGGCTGCTTCGGCCAGCAGGATGTCTTCCGCGGGCAGACGGGCAAAGGAGGGGACGAGCGCGAGCACCTGATCGACGTCCATGACTTTGAAGAACTCTTCCGTCATTGAGGCATTCAACCCCTTTCATTAACCCTTCAGTCTTCAGCTTAAACACCTGATGGGTTCCCATCTGTTTACCCTAACAGAAAGCCTGAGGCAACTCAACGTCATCTCTGTGCTTGCAAAATCCTGAATACAGGATATAATCCCCCGTCAACAGCGGCCCGGCCGGTTTCACGGCCGGCCGCAATTCGCACATGAGGAAGGTAACCCGATTATATGTTGGACGATTCCGAGGCGCCCGAGGCGCCTGATGTAGCCCCGCGCGCTGATAAACCGGATTTCCTGACCGAGAAGCGGTTTGACGGCTTCGAACTGCCGCCCGAGGTGCTGGCTGGTCTGAAGGATGCCGGGTTCGAACACTGCACACCGATCCAAGCGCAAGCCCTGCCGGTCCTGCTGCAGGGCCGCGATGTGGCCGGGCAGGCCCAGACCGGGACCGGCAAGACCGCCGCCTTCCTGGTCACGGTCATCAGCCGGCTGCTGGCGGTGCCGGAGCGCAAGACCGGGCTGCCGCAGGCCCTGATCATGGCCCCCACCCGCGAACTCTCCCGGCAAATCTACGAGGAGGCCCAGGTCCTCAGCCGACACACGGACATCACCCTGCTCGAAGTGGTGGGTGGCATCGACTACCGGGAGCAGGCCGAGAGCCTTAAAAAAGGCGTGGATATCGTCATCGGCACTCCGGGGCGGATCATCGATTATTTCAAGCAGGGCGTCTTCAAGACCACGGACATCAAGTTTCTGGTCATCGACGAGGCCGACCGCCTGCTCGATCTGGGTTTCGAAAAGGACATGCGTTTTATCCTGCGCAAGCTGCCCCCTTTCGAGAAGCGCCAGTCGATGCTCTTCTCGGCGACGCTGTCCTACCGGGTCCTGGAGCTGACCTACGAGTTCATGAATCTGCCCGAGTTCATCTCGGTGACCCCGGATGTGATCACGGTCGAGGGGGTCGAGCAGATGCTCTTTCACGTCAGCAAGGACCGCAAGCTGCAGCTGCTGCTAGGGCTGCTGCAGCGCGAGGAGTGGAGCCGGATCCTCATCTTCGTCAACATGAAAGTGGCGGTGGATCGGCTCACCTACAAGCTGAAGGCCAACGGCCTGCCGGCCGAGGGGATCACCGGGGATCTACCCCAGCGCCAGCGCTTCCAGCTGATGGAACGCTTCAAGAACGGCCAGATCAAGATTCTGGTGGCCACCGACGTGGCCTCCCGCGGCATTCACGTGGAGGACATCAGCCACGTGATCAACTACGACGTGCCCCAGGAGGCGGAAAACTACATCCACCGCGTCGGCCGGACGGCGCGGGCCGGCAAAACCGGAAAGGCCATCACGCTGGCCTGCGAGGACTACGTCCTGCACCTTGATTCCATCGAGACCATGCTGGACCATAAGCTTCCGGTGGTCTGGCCCGAGGACGACTGGTTCGTGGAGGACCGAGCCCCGCACACGGGGCCGGCGCGCCGCGAGCGGAGCGGGCGCAGCGATCGACCCGAGCGGAGCGGCGGGCGCCGCGACCGGTCCGAACGGAGCGGCGGGCGCAGGGGTAAGCCCGAGCCGCCCCGCGGGCGCCGCGACCAGGACCGCGGACCGGAGCGGCCGGCCCGCGAGGAGGCACCGAAGCTGAAAACCAAACGTACCCCCGGGGCTTTCTTCGGCTTCGGGCCGGCCCCGGCGGAGGAGCCCGAAGTTTTGGAGACAGCGCTCGAAGCTGCGGTCCAGGCCCCGGTCGAGACCCTGGCGGCAGCCCCAGCGGAGAGACTGGACGCAACCGAAGGGGTCGAAGCCGCGCCGCCCGAGCGCCCCAAAAAACGCCGCCGCCGCCGCCGCAAGAAGAAAGCCGCCCCGGCCGATGGCCTTTCGACGGCAAACGGTGGCGCGTCGCCCGAACCTGCCGAGCCGAGCCCTGCGGAGGGGATGCCGTTGATTCCGTAAATGTGCGGCCATGGGACATGTGTTCGATTTTCACGAAGCCTGCGCCTATGAGAAGTGGCTGCAGCAACCGGAAAATCAGCTGGCTTTCGAACTGGAAGTCAATCTGCTGCGGCAGATGCTGCAGCCGCGGGCCGGCGAATCCATCCTCGACATTGGGTGCGGAGCGGGGGCGTGCCTGCCGGCTTTCCTCGAGATGGGGCTGAAGGTGACCGGCATTGACCCTTCGACTTACATGCTCGACCTGGCGCTGCGCAAGACGGGCAACCGAGCGGACCTCTACCGGGGGTTTGCCGAAGACCTGCCGTTTGACGACAACTCCTTCAACTATGCCTGCCTGTTCACCAGCCTGGAGTTCGTGGAAGACGCCCGGAAAACCCTGGCAGAAGCCTGCCGCGTGGCCAAGGACCGGCTTTTCATCGGCGTCTTGAACCGCTACGCCCTTAAGGGGGTCGAACGCCGGGTCAGGGGGGTTTTTTCCCCGTCGATCTATAACCACGCCCGTTTTTTCAGCGTGTGGGAACTAAAGCGGCTGATCTACGACCTGATCGGTCATGTGCCGGTGACCTGGCGGACCGTCTGCCAGTTGCCGCTGCCCTCCGGCAAGTTCGCGGCCAGCTTCGAACAGGGCTTCCTCCAGCACTGCCCCTTCGGTGCCTTTGCCGGCATGGTGGTCATCCTCGTGCCGCGTTTTCGGACGCGGCCACTCACCATGCGCTACACACCTAGCCACACGCCGCGGGAAGTGCCGGGATGAGGCTGGAGCTTTGTCATAAACGGTTTGCGTAATCCTATCGGTGTTGAACTGTCGCCGTTCTAGCCAGAGAGGCCATCGCCATGGAAGCCCTCCTGTATGAGAAGCTGGAGGAACGCAAGGTCAGGTGCGCGTTGTGCAGCCACCGCTGCATCATCCCCGAGGGCCGGCGGGGGATCTGCAGCGTGCGCGAGAACCAGGGCGGAACCCTGAACACACTGGTTTACGGACGCCTCATCGCCCGCCACATCGACCCCATCGAGAAAAAGCCGCTCTTCCATTTCCTGCCGGGTTCGCTTTCCTATTCCATCGCCACGGTGGGGTGCAATTTCCGCTGCCGGTTCTGCCAGAACGCCGATATCGCCCAAATGCCGGCGGACAGCGGTGGGGCCATCATCGGCGACCGCTCCAGCGCCGCCGCGGTCGTGGCGGCGGCCGAAGAGAGCGGGTGCCGGAGCATCTCCTACACCTACACCGAACCGACGGTCTTTTTCGAGTTCGCCCTGGAAACCGCAACACTGGCCCGCGCCAGGGGCATCCGCAACGTTTTTGTCACCAACGGCTACATGACGCGGGAAGCCCTGGAGATGATCAGCCCCTGGCTGGACGCCGCCAACGTGGACCTCAAGGGGTTCACCCCACGGTATTACCAGGAGCAGTGCGGTGCGAAGCTTGAGCACGTGCAGGAAACCCTCCGAAACATGAAGGCCATGGGGGTGTTCGTGGAGGTGACCACCCTGATCGTCCCGGGCCTGAAACGATAGCCCCGACGAACTCAAGGCGCTGGCTGCGTTTCTGGTTGACGACCTGGGGCCGGCTACGCCCTGGCACATCAGCCGCTTCCATCCCACCTACCGACTGACCGACCGGCCTGCCACCCCCGTGCAGACCCTGCGCAAGGCGCGGGAGATCGGTATGGCCGCCGGGCTGCGCTATGTTTACACCGGCAACGTGCCCGGCGACACCGGGGAGAACACCTTCTGCCCGGGATGCGGTGAGCTGCTGATCGAGCGCTGGGGGTTCCGGGTCCAGAAATTATGCCTGAAGGACGGGTGTTGCGCGAAATGCGGGACGAAGATCGAGGGGGTGTGGGAATAAAAACAGCTTACGCTGTTTTTATTTTGGGCAACAGAACATGGGGTTGTGTCTTATGGACTCGGGTTCAGGCATTCTGAAGGGCCGGATATGAGAGGTCTATCGTGGGCTGTTCACGTTTTCAAATTCATAGTTTATATATTAATTTTAGCGTATTATATTAATTTTCAGCGGGAGCTGAAAATTATGTTTAAATTTTTGAACCACTCCCTTTAATAAAAAAAATTATTAATTCCAATATGTTTTTGCAACTCACCCCAAAATAGCCGCTTGCGGTGGTTTAAATTTTTGAACCCGGGCTTACTAAATTGGTGCCTGGAGGAAACGACGGCCGGAGCGTGCCCTGGGCATAGTATTAATTTAACTAATTGAATTAAAATGACATTTAATTTTTATCGGGAAAAATCGCCACTAAAATCTATAGTTGGCAGAAAATTTGCATTAGACAATAGCAAGCCTAATAATTTCTTCATCTGTTCTCCTCCTTAACGGCTAATTGGATGGTCCAATTAGCCGTTATCATTTTGGGGCGCCCATAACTACCCCGCCGATAGCGGCAGGGTAGTTATATAGTGTCCATCCAGAATCGGTGTGAATCGGCAGAATCGCTCAACGAGGGTTTCACATATGATGGCTCAGCGTGGCAAGCCCGGTTTTTTATGATATAGGTTGCAGCCATGATCATCGATTTCCACACCCACCTGTTCCCCGCGTCCATCTGTTCCGACAGGGAATGCTACTGCGAGGCCGACCCGGCCTTCGAATTGCTCTACCATTCGGCCACATCGCGGCTTGTCAGCGCATCCGAGCTCCTGGCCGCCATGGACGCTGATGGCGTCGACACGTCGGTTGTTTTCGGGTTTCCCTGGCAAGACCCTGCGCTTTTCAAGATGCACAACGATTTTATCTTGGAGGCGGTGCAGCGGCACCCCGGCCGCCTGATCGGCTTCGGGTGCTTCGACCCTTCCAGCGGCGAGGCTCCCAGGGAGGCTGAGCGCTGCCTCGCTGCCGGTCTGGCCGGGATCGGAGAGCTTGCCTTCTATGGTTCCGGAATCGATGACGATGCCCTCGATCGCCTGGCGCCGATCATGGACATCTGCCGCGAGCGGGGCCGGCCGGTGCTGATCCACACCAACGAGCCCGTGGGGCACGCCTACCCCGGGAAAACCCCC
Organism: uncultured delta proteobacterium; assembly: GCA_963785045.1. Classification (GTDB taxonomy): domain Bacteria; phylum Desulfobacterota; class Desulfobacteria; order Desulfobacterales; family SpSt-501; genus SpSt-501. Next base: position 189,008 of record CAWAUC010000013.1, read on the forward strand.
AACACCCTTGCCCAGATCTACCGCATGGTCATGCGGTTTCCCGCCAACAGCATCGTCCTGGCCCACTGGGGCGGCGGCCTGTTTTTCTTCAACCTTCTCAAAAAGGAGGTCAAGGAGCAGCTAAGGAATGTCTATTTCGACACGGCTGCCTCTCCCTATCTTTACGACCCGGGAGTCTATCCCGTCGCCATTCAAACCATTGGGGCTGAAAAGGTGCTTTTTGGAAGTGACTTCCCACTTCTGCCGCCCAGTCGGTATTTCAAGGAGATGGAGGACGGGGGGGTATCAGCCCGCGACCGGGCGCTGATGTGCGGGTTGAACGCCGCCCGCCTGTTGAACCTTTAAAATCCTGATTTGCTTCAAGGCTCAGGATTTGGGACGTCTGGCAAGCACCGCATGGATGGCCGCAACGAGGGTTGCACTATCGGCCGTCTTATTTACATAGGCCTCACCATAAAGCTCGGCCGCGCGAAGCTTGGCTTCGTCTTCATCCACGCCGGTGTGCATGATGACGGGAATCGAAGCGGTCTCGATGTCGCTCTTGAGTTCTTCAAGCAGTTCGAACCCGTCTTTGCCCGGCATCATCACGTCGAGCAGGATCAGATCGGGGGGCTTTTTTTTTGCAAACTTCAGCCCGTTGTGCGGGTCATTCACGACGCTGACTTTGAAGTTCCCTCCCAGCTCCAATTGAGCCTTCTTTATCTTGCAGATATCGCGGTCATCGTCGATCAGGAGGATATGGATTGTCATGCTCTGGCCCTTCGGTCTATGTTGTTCGCATAGCCAAGATAATTATATCAGCCGCATCGGAACCTGTCAATTTTGACGGCTTGCGCTGCCGGCGTAACGAAAGCAGTCCAAAACGTAACCGAATCGCCACGTTTGCGGCGCAACCGCCACTTTTCCCGTTGAGTCCCCGAAGTCCTCCTCACATCTATTTGCTTAACGATATCAATTAGTAAAATCAATTTTACAATATTGGCATGGTTCTTGAGTATAACCGGCCCGGGATTGCCTCCCCTTATATATCAGACTAGGAGAGATGCCATGGAGGTTCTCGTTGCGGAAGATGACGTGCTGCACGCCGAAATGTTGAGCGGTATGATCGCGAGTTGGGGGCATGCGGTGACGGCGGTCGAGAGCGGGCGGGAGATGCTGGAGGTGGCCGCGTGCCGCATGTTCGACCTTTTCCTTCTCGATGTCTTTCTGCCGGACGCGACGGCCATGGAACTGATTCCACAGCTCAAGGTCCTGCAAGCGGAGGCTCGGATCATCACTCTCACCGGGCAAAGCAGCCGGGAATTGGAACGCACCCTGAGGGAGCTGGGAATTTCGTACTACATGGCCAAACCGTTTCAGCGAGATGAACTCCACAGTCTTCTCACGCACATGGCCGGCCGGCGCCGGGCTCGGGGACGCCGCCGGACCCTCCACCCGATCGTCAACCCAACCTAAACAGGAAGGAATCGCCATGGGACAAGCCGAAACCGTCATGAGTGATGTGGTTGCACGGGCAGCCGACCGGGAAGGCAAGTACCTGACCTTCTCGCTGGCCGGAGAGGAGTACGGCATCGGGATTTTGAAGATCCGGGAGATCATCGGCATGCTGCCGATCACCTCGGTGCCGGAGACCCCGCACTATGTGAAAGGGGTGATCAACCTGCGGGGCAAGGTGATCCCGGTGGTGGACCTGCGGCTGCGTTTCGGCATGGCCGAGATCGCCTACACGGAGCGCACCTGCATCATCGTGGTGGAGATGAAAAGCCCCGGCGGTACGGTGCACATCGGCACCGTGGTGGATGCGGTCTCCGAGGTGCTGAACATCAAGGGCGAGGACATCGCGGACACGCCTTCTTTCGGGGCTGAGTTCAACTCCGAGTACATTCTGGGCATGGCCAAGATGGGCAAGGGGGTGAAGCTTTTGCTCGACATCGACCGCGTGCTGAGCTCCGAGGAACTGGTGCAGCTCAAAGAGGCGGCCTGATGAAGACGGTAAGATACAAACATCGTTAGTCGAACCCTTTCGAACTCTAGAGAAAAACGTAAACATTAAAATTAGTGGAATTTAAAATGGAAAGCTTCAAGAAACTGAGCCTGGGCGCCAAACTGATAGCGGCGTTCGTTTTTGTCTCGACCATTTCGGTCGTGGTCGGATTGATCGGCATCAAGAACATGTCAACTCCTATGTGAAAGAAGCGAATATTGAGATGCTCTATTTGGAAAGAGCGCAAAAAAACTTCCTGCTGGCATCCAGCAAAGAAGAGCGGCAAAAACAAAACGAGAGATCAGTGAAATACGTGGAGGGCTATAACGAGTTTTTGAATAAAGCCAAACCGCTTTTATACTCCGAGAAAGCGAAGGAGCTCTATTCCAAGTTGGAAAAGGCCAATCAGGAATGGCTGCAAGTCAACAAGCAGGTCATGGATTTGGGCGACAAGGATGCGCTGGCTGAAAAGCGAGCATCGGTTGACCTGGCATTTGGATTAGCCAGAGAGAAAGTTAATGTCGTTGATGAGCTGTTGACAGATTTAACCAAGGCGAAAGAGGCGAATGCCAAGAAGATGTCTGACGAAACAACTAGAATTTACAATTCCAGCCGTCTGCTCATGATCATACTTACGGCGGGTGGTTTTGTGCTGGGCCTGCTGTCAGGAATTTTACTCACCCGGAGCATCACCAAGCCCGTTAACAAAATAATTGCAAGCCTCACGGATGGGGCCAATGAAGTGACGTCGGCTGCCGGGCAGGTGTCTTCGGCCGCGCAGTCCTTGGCCGAAGGCTCAAGCGAGCAGGCCGCCTCGATCGAGCAGACCTCCTCGTCCCTGGAGGAGATGTCCTCCATGACGAAGCAGAACGCGGACAACGCGCAGCAGGCCAACAGCCTGATGGGCGAGGCCAAGCAGGTGGTGGCTACGGCCAACGAGTCCATGGGGAAACTGACCCAATCTATGGCCGAGATCACCAAGGCGAGCGAGGAGACTTCCAAGATCATCAAGACTATCGACGAGATCGCCTTCCAGACCAACCTGCTGGCGCTGAACGCGGCCGTGGAAGCCGCGCGCGCCGGTGAGGCCGGGGCAGGCTTTGCGGTGGTGGCCGACGAGGTCCGAAACCTGGCCATGCGGGCGGCGGATGCGGCCAAGAACACGGCCAACCTGATCGAGGGTACCGTGAAAAAGGTCAAGGACGGCTCGGAGCTGGTGGGCCGGACCAACGAGGCCTTCAAGCAGGTGGCCGGCAGCTCGGCCAAGGCAGCCGACCTGGTGGCCGAGATTTCGGCGGCCTCCAACGAGCAGGCCCAGGGGATCGGGCAGATCAACACGGCCGTGACGGAACTGGACAAGGTGACCCAGCAGAACGCGGCCAATGCCGAGGAATCGGCCTCCGCCGCCGAGGAGATGAGCGCTCAAGCGGAGACGATGCAGGGTACGGTGGTCGAGCTTATGGCGGTTGTCGGCGGTTCGTCCAAAGCAAATCAGGAGGCGCACCACGGAAGCAACTATTCGCAGAAAAGTGCGAAGCCGCACAAGGCGATTGCCTCCGCGGTCAAAAAGCTCAAGTCGAAGGCCGGATCAGCCAAAAAAGCGGCCCAACCGATGGCCAAAGCGGTGATCCCGCTGGACGATGACAAGGGGATTTCGGATTTCTAAGTTGCCGTGAATGGAAACAATCCTGGGGCCGGGAGAAATTTCTGCCCCAGGAAATTCTCCAAGAAATTTCATTGTTGTTACGGAAAGATTCGGTTCGAGATCGTTGCGGATACCAGATAAGGGAGCGGGCTTTTATTGGCAGCTACAGTGAAAAGAAGTCGATTTAAGATGAGCCCCGCCTACCTGAAAGGGATCGAATATGAGTGGCGAGTCGGATCAGCACGGCAAAGACCAGGATACGCCCATGAATTGTCTGGGATTGAGGTTGACGCGACGATTTGAAAAAATGCTCCAGGATACCTTCATGGATATTTTTAGCGCTTATCGAACCGCCTTGTTGGCCGAACCCATCGTCTATATTGTTGGCGCTGTTTGGGGATCGCGAAAATGGGGTGAACTCACGAGCACCCAGTTGGAAATATTTTCCAGAATAAGCCCGGCCGTAGAGCAGATGCAGCTTGCGCTTGAGTCCGGGAAACTGGACCAGGAGCAGACATTCGTGCGGGGGTATCTGATCCGCGGATTATTGCTGACCAAGATTTTTTATATGATCGAACTTTGGAAAAAGAACATCCTCACAAAAGAAGCCCAACTCCAACCAGCCCCCCATTCGCTGCATTGGATCAAACCACTTGGAACTGCTTGATGCTGAGAGGAACCGATGATGGGCAAAGGCCAAAAACAGATGACCGAAAAGCTCAGAAAGCTTTCGGAAGAACTGGATGCCATCAGCGTGAGCGACCGCGCGGCTTGGAGAAAACTCGCCGCCGAGGTGCAGCGCGTGGCGAAGGACACAGCGGCCGAACCGCCGGGGGCCAAAGAGCTGCTGAACCTTACGGCCCAGGGGCTGAGGCAGCTTGCTGAAAATCCGGTCCCCGACATGCTGAGCGCCGTGGACGCCCTGGCCGGAGCACTGCAGGCCTCGGAGCAGGCCTACAGCGGACGCATTGAAATCGATGAATTGGCCGCGGCCTGCGCCCGGCTATTGACCGTTTTTGGACCGGATAGTGTCGAAGCCGTGCCTGCCGGCACCGCGGAAGTGCTGACGCTCGATGACGCGGCCGCCCTCCTCATGCAGCTTTCGCCGCAGGATGCCGGCGGCTGGCAACGGCTGAAGGGCGCCTTACAGAGTCTTTGCCAGGGCGATGGCCTGCCAAAGGGTTGCCACCAACATCTGCGGGCTGCCGCCGATCGTGCCGGTGAACTTGCCGGCGGCAGGGTGCCCGATCCAGAGTCCACGATCCGCACGATAGGTGCCCTGCTGGATCAGGCCATCACGGCGCAGGAGCGTCCGGAACCGATGCCGGAACCGGTAGCCGAAAAATCTCCCGACCTTTGCGCGTCCGGCACGCCGGTCGCTGATGGCCTTCTCGATTACATGCCCCAGAACCTCGACCCGGACCTCATGGCCGAATTCATCAACGAGAGCACGGATCTGATCCAGAATGCGGAAGAGGCGCTGCTGTCCCTCGAGCATGACCCCGGGGATGTGGAGGCCGTCGGCAAGGTCTTTCGCGCCTTCCATACCGTCAAGGGCACCTCGGGCTTTCTCGAGTTGAGTCTGATTGCGGAGTTCGGGCATCATGCCGAAACCCTGCTCAGCCGCGTGCGCGATGGCGAGATCCGCTACAGCGGCGGCTATGCGGACCTGTCGTTGCAGGGGCTGGACATGATCAAGACTCTGGTGGAGGCCGTGAAACGGGCGCTGGGCGGAGAGCCCTTGCGCAAGCCCGCGGGCTACGACGAACTGCTGGCGGTGCTGAAAAACCCGGAAGCGGCCGGCATTTCGGAGCAACAGGAGGTCCGCTCTTCGCGCATCGGCGACATCCTGGTCGCCCAGGGCAAGGTCGATCGGGGGCAGATCGAGCAGGCAATGACCGAGCACCCTGAGGAGAAGCTGGGTGTTGCCCTGGTGAAGTCTCAGGCGGCGAGTGTCGCTGACGTGGGCCAGGCGCTGCGCACCCAGAACCAGATGCGCGGCGGTGGGCAGGCCGTCGAGGCCTCGGTACGGGTCAGCACGCAACGGTTGGACCGGCTGATCGACATGGTCGGCGAGCTGGTCATCGCCCACTCGATGGTCGCCCAGGATGCCGTGGTGATGGACGGCCAGAATCACGGGCTGGCCAAAAAAGTCGTCCACACGACCAAGATCGTCCGGGAGCTCCAGAACATCAGCATGTCCATGCGGATGGTGGAGCTGAAAGCCACCTTCAGCAAGATGGCGCGGCTGGTGCGGGATGTGGCGCGCAAGCTGGGCAAGAATGTGAACTTTGTCACCGAAGGCGAAGACACCGAGATCGACCGCAACCTGGTGGACATCATCAATGACCCGCTGCTGCACATGGTGCGCAACGCCGTGGACCACGGGATCGAAACCCAGGAGGAGCGGCGGGCGGCCGGCAAACCCGAGCAGGGGACGGTGAAGATCGCCGCCTACCACGCGGCCGGCAGTGTGGTAGTTGAGATCACCGACGATGGCAAGGGCCTGGACCGCGATGTGCTTATCGCCAAGGGCAAGGAACGGGGGCTGATCAGCACCGCCCCGGACTTTGACGAGCGCAGCCTGAGCGACCGGGAGGTGTTCAACCTGATTTTCGAGCCGGGCTTTTCCACCGCCAAGGTCGTCACCGACGTGTCGGGCCGCGGGGTGGGCATGGACGTGGTCAAGCGGAACATCGAACTGCTGCGCGGGCAGGTGGAAATCAAAGCCGAACCGAGCCGGGGGAGTGTTTTCAAGATGAGCCTGCCGCTGACGCTGGCAATCATCGACGGCATGGTGATCAGGGTCGGCCGCGAGACCTACGTGATTCCGACGATTTCGATCATCCGTTCCGTGAAACCCACGCCGGGAGACGTTTCCTCCGTGTTCCAGCAGGGCGAGATGCTGCAGCTGCAGGGCAGGCTCATCCCGCTTCATCGCATGTCGCAGCTATACGGTATTGCGGACGCCCGGGAAGACCTCAGCGAGGCGATCGTGGTGGTGGTGGAGGATGAGGGGCGGCGGTCCGGGCTCGTCATCGATGAGTTGGTCGGGCGTCAGCAGGTGGTGATCAAGAGCCTGGGGGAGACCATGAAAAACATTCCCGGCATTTCCGGGGGCGCCATCATGCCGGACGGCCGGGTGGGGTTGATAATCGACGTGGCTGGATTGCTGCGTTTCGCAACACCGGACCGCCGCGAGGGAATCCGAGACGAGGCCGGGACCGCGAAAAGCCAGCCTCTGGCCGCTTGAAGATTAGGGAAGAAACCGGAGACACCATGACGTTAGCCGCCGCAGACTTGGATCCCAAACAGTTTTGGAAGATCAGTGACATGGTCTTTCGGACCGCCAAGATCAACCTGAGGGAGGGCCAAGAGGCCCTCGTGCGGGCGCGGTTGATGAAACGGCTGCGTTCTCTGGGGATGGACCGGGTGGAGGACTATATCGATTACATCAACTTCGACAAGTCCACCCAGCAGGAGCTCATCAATCGTTTCTGGGACTACCTGGAGCCCGGGAGGTACCTGTTCGTGGGCCACTCGGAAGGTCTCTCGTCGGTCCGATACTGTTTTCGCTGCGTCCGTCCGGCGGTGTACAAGAAGTAACGATGCCGGATGCGGATCGGAGAATAAATGAACTACACCGTTCTCGTCGGGGATTTGAAAACCGGGTACAACGGCGACTTGCTGGTGACCCATGCCCTGGGCAGCTGTCTGGGGTTGATGGTCTTTGACCCAGTGGCCAAAGTGGGTGGGTTACTCCACGCGATGCTGCCGCTTTCCAGCATCAATTTGGAGAAGGCCCGGGCAAACCCCGCCATGTTCGTGGACACGGGGGTCCCGCTGCTGTTCCACTCGCTCTACGAGAAAGGAGCTCTCAAGACGCGCCTTGTGGTGAAGGCGGCGGGATGCGGCAACCCGATGGGCAAAAACGAAACATTCAAGATCGGCGAGCGCAACTACACGGTGCTGAAAAAGCTTTTGTGGAAGAACAACATCCTCCTAGAGGCGGAGGACGTCGGCGGTACGATCGCCGCACGATCCACTTCGATGTGGCCAGTGGAGAGGTCATGCTCAGCACAGGCGGCAATAAGAGGCTGTTATGACGCCCAAGAAAAACTCAATCGGTGCGCAAGTCGATAAATTCCCAGGTATGCCGGGAGCGGCGGTCAAACTGCTGGCGCTTATGGACGATCCCGGCGTCAGCATGCCGCAGATTGAATCCATCCTGCGCCAGGATCCCGGGCTTACCGCCAACCTCCTCAGGCTGGCGAACTCGGCCTATTTCGGGGTCCCATCCAAGATCGGTTCCGTGCGGCAGGCGTTGATGCTGCTCGGGCTGAAGCGGCTGGTGCAATTGGTCATCGCCACTTGCACCGGCGCCCTGATGGGTCAGACGGTGCCCGGCTACGATCTTTCCGCCGGCGAGCTCTGGCGGCATGCGCTCGCCGTGTCCGTGGCAGCCGAGGGCCTGGTGCGCGAGCTCAAGCTCGATGCGGCGGAGGAGATTTTCACCGCGGCCCTGCTGCACGACGTCGGAAAGATCATCCTGGGGCAATTCGTGCAGGACGATTATGCCAAGATCTTGCTGGCCTTGGACCAGGGGCTCCCGTTTGAGACCGCCGAATCCATCGTGTTAGGCGCCAACCACGCCGAAATCGGTGCCCAGGTGCTTTCGAAATGGTCACTTCCGGAGAGCATCGTGAACGCCGTGCGTTGGCACCATGACCCCGAGAAAGCCGAATGTGTCGACCCGATGCTGGACGTCGTGCATGTGGCAAACATGCTCTGCCTGATGATCGGGATCGGCGTGGCCGCGAGGGTTTGCACTACCAGCCCTCGCCCGTGGTGACGAAGCGGTTGGGGCTCGCCACGTCGCATCTGGAAAAGGTCGCCAGCCGGACCCTGCAGTGGGCCAGCGAACTTTCGCAGGTGCTGGCGGCGTAGCAGTCGAGCAAAAGGCGCGGCGCCGGTGCCGCGGAAGGCAACCAACTCAAGCGGGAAGAAGAAGGTGCTCGATGGCAGTCAACGTGCTGATAGTCGACGACAGCGGTGTGATGCGCTCGATGATCCAGAAGACCATGAAACTGAGTGGCCTTCAGCTGGGGGAGATCCACCAGGCCGCCAACGGCAGCGAGGGGATCGAGACCCTCGAACGGCAGTGGATCGATCTGGTCATCGTCGACATCAACATGCCGGTGATGACGGGCGAGGAAATGATCGAACACATGCAGACCAACCCCAGTCTGAAAACGATCCCCACGATCGTCATCTCTACTGAGGGCAGTAAGACCCGCATCGATCGGCTGCAGGGCAAGGGGATCCGTTTCATTCACAAGCCGTTCTCGCCGGAAATAATCCGGGACACGGTCAAGGACATATTGGGAAGCGAGGTTTTCATGAACTCAGCCATTAGCGGCATTCTGACCGAGGTGGTGGTCGATACACTGGAGAAGCTGGCATTTCTGTTCGCAGCCCCGTTGGAGGAGGCGGCCTCTGAGGACACGGAAAAACTTGCGACCGTGCGGGTGCGGTTCAGCGGGCCGGTCTGCGGCGAGATGCAGCTTAGCCTGTCCCGGCCCGTTCAGGCTGAGCTTGCCGGCAACATGCTGGGGGCCGAAGATGGTTCGGCGTTGTCCGAAGACGAGCAGCACGATGCCCTGCGCGAGCTGATCAACGTCATCTGCGGCAATCTGCTGCCGATGATCGGCGGCGGTGCTGCCGAGTTCAACATCCAGACCCCTACTGTTTTAGCAGGCGGCGACCCAAGGATCAGTGGGTTCGGACCGGTCGCAGCAGTCAGCCAGTTGTCGGTCGAAAGCGGCATCTGCCGGGTGGCCTTACAGCTGGATGGCCCCGTGCCGGTGCAGGGGGTGGGGTCATGATTCGGGTTCTCGTCGTCGACGATTCGGCCGTGGTGCGCAAAGTGATCACGGAGGAGCTGGCGCGCTACAGCGACATCCAGATCGTCGGCACGGCGGTCGATCCCTATGTCGCGCGGGACAAGATCGTGGAGCTGCGCCCAGACGTGGTCACCCTCGATCTGGAAATGCCGCGCATGGACGGGCTGAGTTTTCTCGCTAAGCTCATGAAACACCTGCCGACACCGGTGGTCGTGCTGAGCTCGATGACCCCGCGCAACAGCGATCTGGCGCTGAAAGCGCTGGATCTGGGGGCCGTGGAGGTGCTGTGCAAGCCGAATGCGGCTTATTCCATCAAGGGAATGGCTCAGCCGCTCGCGCACGCCATCCGCTCGGCGGCGGTAGCCAAGATCCCCACGGGGCCGCTGAAAGCCGCCGCGCCGGTTGGTCGGCTGCCGGCCGGAAACCTGCTGGTGCAGACCACCCACAAGGTGATCGCGATCGGCGCCTCCACCGGCGGGACCAAGGCCATCGAGGCCGTGCTGACCGGGATGCCGGCAACTGCGCCGGGCATCGTCATCGTCCAGCACATGCCGGAGAATTTCACGACCTCTTTGCCAAGCGACTGGACGAGGTCTGCGCGCTGGAGGTGCGGGAGGCGCGCGACAACGACCACGTGGTCCCCGGGGTGGCGCTGCTTGCACCCGGCAACCATCACATGGTTCTCGCCCGCAGCGGCGGGACCTACCTGGTGCGGATCAAAGAGGGACCGCGGGTGCATTACCAGCGCCCGAGTGTCGACGTGCTGTTTCACTCGGTCGCCCAGACCGCGGGCCGCAATGCCGTCGGCGCGATTCTGACCGGTATGGGGGCCGATGGCGCCAAGGGTCTGCTCGCCATGCGTGAAAACGGCGCCTACACCCTGGCGCAGGACGAGGCCAGTTGTGTGGTATTCGGCATGCCCAAGGAGGCGATCGCAATGGGCGCGGCCGATGAGGTGGTCCATTTGGGTTTTATGAGCCAGGCCATTATTCAAGCGCTGCTGGGCCAGTCCAAGGCCAAGAAACTTTCCGCCGCTGCAACCTGGGTATGGGGTCCGGTAGTAGGCCTCAGGGAAGTATGTTTGGCAACCCTGCAGGTATCAAGCTGGGGAGTGAACATAATTAGGCTCCATGATCTCACCCGTGTGGGGCCGGGAATTCTGATTTAGCCTGAAAAGGAGTTGATTCAAGATGAGCCTCGCCTACCAGTCCAAGTTATACCCGGTTGAAATAGAACAGGTTATCGACAACTTGCCGAGCGCCATAATTGTTGTGGACAGTGACAATAGGGTTTTGCTGGCCAATCGGATGGCGTTAACTTTTTCTCAGAAATCCAAGGAAGCATTCTTTGGGCTTCGCGGGGGAGAGGCCTTCGGGTGTGTAAATTCTAACAAGTCACCGGAAGGCTGCGGCTATGCACCTGAGTGCGAATTTTGCAAAATCCGGAAGGCTGTTTTGGAGACATTTGAAACCCGCAAAGGACAAGTCGCGGTTGAAGCTGAGATGGAGTTTTCACAACTGGGCCAGACCCCGGTGAGGGTTTCGACCAATTACCTGGAGATAGATGGTCAGGAGCGGGTGATTCTGGCGCTCGAGGACATCACTGAGCATAAGATGCAGGCTCAGATCCGGATCGAAAATGCCAGACTGCGGGCTGCAACCGAAACAGCAGCAGCAGTCTGTCATGAAATGGGCCAACCGCTGATGGCGATGACCGGGCTTCTCGATCTTCTGACCGCGGACTGCGAGCAGGAGGAAAGGAAACTGATCGAAACGTTCAAGGAACAGACCGTGCGGTTGGGAGGCATTTCGAAGAAATTGATGAATTTGAAATCGTATCCTCCCTGGAACTATTCCGGTGGGAACCAGATACGTGACGTTGAGAGCTCCATTGAATTTGATGGAAAACCTTGCTTGAGGCAGGGGTACGCATTAAAAACAAGGCCCTGATTATGTCAATCCATGAATCAAACGCTAAGAAAATTCTGATTGTTGATGATGAACAGCCTATCTGTAACATGCTGAGGATGGCTCTTGTGCGTGCCGGGTACACGGTATTTACCGCCACCTCATCGGAGCATGCCTTTGAGGTGATGAAGACAGAGAAATGCCCCGTAATGTTCATTGACTTTAATATGCCGAAAATTAGCGGAGTTGAACTTTACAAGGCCATCAGAGCAGAGAATCCGAATTCAATAGCCTTCCTTATGACGGGCTGGGCGTCCGAAGAAGATTTATTCGCGTGTCATGCGGCTGGGTTTGAACGCTGGTTCACCAAACCCATCAGCTTAAAGGTTCTTCTCCAAACCACCCAGGATGCATTTGCGAATATTTCAGTCTCCAAATCAAGCCCGGTTTCCTGACTTTTGGGTGTGGCTTAAGGGATTTTACCTCGTGCAGATGACAGCTTTGAAAATATATCACGTTGTGTTCGGTCTGCGTGTGAGGAGAGACCTTCTTAGGGTTGCGGCCGTTCTGATCGTACTGGGGGGTGTTATATCGGCATTTCAGGAAGCATCTGCTGGCGCGGACGCTGATCCTTCAGCAGTTGTCAAGATTGGTGCCCTGGCGAATAGGGGTAGCACCGAATGTCAATTACGATGGCAACCGACAGCAGCCTATCTGGATCGACATATAGAAGGGTTCAAATTCGAAATTGTCCCTTTGGGATTTGACGAGTTATATCATGCGGTAAGGGAGGGCAAATTAGATTTTCTGATAGCCAACTCTTCAATTTATGCTGAACTAGAGTATGGCGGGTCGGTGCACCGCATCGCAACATTTTTGGTTGCCAGTTCATCTGGGGTCCAAAACAGATTCGGCGGTGTTATTTTCTGCCGGGAAGATCGTTCTGAAATTCAGACCTTGAAAGACCTCAGCGGCAAGCGTTTTGGAGCTGTAGACGCCGACTCTTTGGGAGGGTGGCATGCGGCATGGAGAGAGTTGAGAGCTTTCGATATTCAGCCTCGGAAGGACCTTTCTGAACTGCACTTCTACGGCACCCATGATGCTGGGGTTGAGAATGTTCTTCGTGGGTCTGTCGATGCAGGCACGGTTCGAAGCACCCAACTCGAAACCATGGCTGCAGAAGGCAGTCTTGACCTTGATCAAATCCGGGTTGTCGAAGGCTCGCTTGCTCCCCCTAAAGATTATCCCTTCCTTTTATCCACTTGTCTGTATCCCGAGTGGCCTTTTGCCGCGGTAAAGGGTACTGCGGACAGTCTGTCCCGGAAAGTCGCGGCAGCGCTCTTGGCAATGACGCCTGAGGACACTGCCGCTCAGGCCTCTCAAGGTGCCGGATGAACCGTGCCTTCAGACTATTCCGAGGTTAATGCGCTGCTGCGAGACCTGAGATTAGGGCCTTACAAAAATCATGGGCGGGTCACTTTTGGCCAGATCGTTTCACTATACTGGTTACCCGTGTTGGCTGTGACAGCGGCTTTCGGGTTGTTTTGTTTGTTGGTCCTTAGGACCCGGCTCCTGAACCAACGGCTGCAGAAATCAATAACAGATCTAAAGGATCAGACAGAAATCGCACGAGAAATGGCGCTGGAGGTTTTGCGCCAGAATGCAGAATTAGCTGCAATTTTAGAGAATGCACCCGCTATAATCCTGCTTGTCGATGAACATGGAAGATTGGTCCGAGCCAACAAGGACACCGCAACCTTGAGTGGGTTCGCCCCTGAGGATCTGACGGGGATGCTCACCGGCCAGGTATTGAATTGTCTTAATGCCTCAATAGGCAAAGGTTGCGGTCACACCCCGCAATGCGAAAACTGCACCATTCGAATCACCTTCATGGGCGCACTTCGGGATGGCCGCAGCATTCGCAATCAGGCGGGAAAGATTAGAATAAAGCTCAACGAACAGCGTTGTGAAAGAAATTTTCTGGTATCGGCTTCCCCCATCATCGTCGGAAATATCAGATTGGCGCTTCTGACAATAAACGATGTTACCGAGCGTAAGCAAATGGAGGAGGCCTTGAGGAATTCCGAAGCCCGGTACCGGATTGTCGCAGACAACACGTTTGTATGGGAATATTGGCTAAGTCCTGAAGGGCAGTTTTTATATTCCTCTCCTTTCGAAAGCAGTTTGAGGATAGACTGTTGGAAAACCAAATTGCCCTCGAAGCGGCAAAGAGCCAGCTCGAAGAGGCGATAGCCCGGACAAATGAAATGGCCGTAGAAGCCGAGATTGCGAGCGCGGCCAAAATCGAGGCGAAGAACCTTGATCTGGCGACGCTGGACTTCGACCTGTCGAGCCTGTTGGATGACGTTGCAGCTACCATGGCGATGCGCGCTCATGAGAAAGGGTTGGAACTGATCTGCGCAGCGGATCCTGCGGTCCCCACGATGCTGCGGGGCGACCCCGGCCGCGTGCGCCAGATACTCATAAACTTGACGGGAAATGCCCTCAAGTTCACCCCTGGCGGCGAGGTGGCGGTTTGCGTGTCACTGGTGGACGAGGAAGGAGCACGGGGCACGCAAACGGCGCAAAAGGATGAAAGCAAGGTGCTGCTCCGGTTTTCAGTGCGCGACACGGGCATCGGCATCCCCGCCGCAAAGCTCGGCCTGCTCTTCAACAAGTTCAGCCAAGTGGACTCCTCGTCCACGCGGCAATATGGCGGAACCGGTCTGGGGTTATCCATATCGCAGCAACTGGCCGGGCTGATGGGCGATGAGATCGGCGTGGACAGCGAAGAGGGCAAAGGCTCGGAATTCTGGTTCACCGCACGCCTTGGCAGACAGCCCGAGGGCGCGCCGCAGGCGGAAAGTCCCCAGCCGGTCGACCTGCTCGGCGTGCGTGCGCTGCTTGTGGACGACAACGCCACCAACCGTGAAATTCTCGCTGTCCGCCTGACCGCCTGGGGCATGCGCCCCTCGCAGGCGCAGGACGGCCCTGGAGCGCTACAAGCGCTCTTGCGAGCGGTGGAGGAGAACGACCCCTTCCGCATCGCCGTGATCGACATGCAGATGCCGGGCATGGACGGCGAGACCCTGGGCCGTGTTATCAAGGCGGACAAACGCCTGGCGGATACCCGGATGGTAATGCTTACCTCCTTGGGGACGCGGGGCGATGCCCGATGCTTCTCGGAGATTGGATCCGCGGGCTACCTGAGCAAACCTGCCAGGCACAATGAGCTGAAAGCCGTTCTGGATCTGGCACTGACGGATCGGGACGGGGCTGGGACGAGGCCTATTGCCACGCGCTACGCGGCCCGCGAGACGTTGAACCGGTTCGCCGGTCGCCCGGTGCGCCTCCTGCTGGCCGAGGACAACATCACCAACCAGCAGGTGGCCCTCGGCATCCTGAAAAAATTGGGCTTGCGCGCGGACGTGGTCGCCAGCGGCGCGGAAGCGGTCAACGCCCTGAAAGCCCTGCCCTACGACCTGGTGCTGATGGATGTGCAGATGCCCGAGATGGATGGGCTCGAGGCGACACGCCGAATACGCGATTCGCAATCGACCCTGAGCGATCCCAGGATCCCCATCGTCGCCATGACCGCCAATGCCATGCAGGGCGACCGCGAGCGCTGCCTGGAGGCCGGCATGGACGATTACATTGCCAAGCCGGTCCAGCCGAAAGAGCTTGCGGAAAAGATCGATCGCTGGATATACCGGCAGGGGCCGGGTCAAGGTATGGCCGAGGCGGCCGCGGGCAACGCAACAGTGGTTGGCAGGCCAACAACCGATACGCAGGCGATCTTCGATCGGTCCGAGCTGATGGATCGGCTGATGGGGGACACCGATCTGGCGCACGCTATCGTCGCAGGGTTTCTGGACGATCTTCCGGAGCAGATCTCAAAGCTGAAAGGGTTCGTACAGTCCGGCGACGTGCCGGCTGCCACACGGCAGGCGCACACGGTCAAGGGGGCTTCGGCCAACATCGGGGCCACGGCGCTGCGGGAAGCCGCATTTGAAATGGAAGAGATGGGCCATGCCGGCGATATGGCCGGGATCACCCAGGGAGTGGCGCGGCTGCAAGCGGAATTCGATCGGTTGAAGGCAGTGCTGAGGGAATTCAACGTTCAAGCTTGAACGCTAAAAGGAAAGGGCACACACCATGCGGGCATTGATTGCGGAAGACGATTTCACCAGCCGGTTGCTGATGCAGAAGCTTTTGGCGCCCTACGGCGAGAGTCACGTGGCCATCAACGGCAAGGAAGCGCTTGAAGCGTACACGGCTGCCCGGTCGAAGCGGCGGCCTTACGATCTGATCTGTCTGGACATCATGATGCCCGAGATGGACGGGCAGACGGTCCTGCAGGAGATACGGGCGATCGAAGAGGGGGCGGGGATCCGTGCGGGCCGCGGGGTGAAGATCCTTATGACCACCGCCCTGAAGGACCCGAAAAACGTGATGACGGCGTTTCGCGAGCTGTGCGACGGGTACCTGGTCAAGCCCATCGACAAGGCCAAGCTCTTGAAGTATCTGCGGGAGTTCGGGCTGATAGAAAAATAGATGGAACTACTAATCGCCGAAGACGACGTCAGCTCGCGCAGCATGCTGCAGGCCGTGATCGGCCGGTGGGGTTTCGATGTGGTCGCAGTGTCGGATGGAGCCCAGGCCTGGGCGCGGCTGCAGGAACCGAATGGTCCGCGGCTGGTGCTGCTTGATTGGATGATGCCGGCCATGGACGGGCTGGAAGTCTGCCGCCGGGTCAGGCAGACGGAGCGGGCCGACTCGCCCTACATCATCATGTTGACCGCACGCACCGTCAAAGGGGACATCGTCGCCGGCTTGGAGGCAGGCGCCAACGACTACATCTCCAAGCCCTTCCACCCTGAAGAGCTGAAAGCCCGGCTGATGGTCGGCAAACGTGTGCTGGAGCTGCAGCGGGCGCTGGCGGAGCGGGTCCGGCAGCTCGAAGCGGCATTGAGCCACGTCAACGTCCTGCAAGGGATTCTGCCCATTTGCACCTACTGCCATAAAATCCGCAATGACAAGGAGAGCTGGGAGCGGCTGGAAAATTACATCATCAAGCATTCGGAGGCGAAATTCACCCACGGTGTCTGTCCGGAATGCATGCAACAGCAATTGGCACTGCTGAAATAGTCAGAAGGTGCTTGCTCCCCGGGGCCGGATGGCGCCTTCTATCGTGACATGATCGTCACCTGAGATGGCAAACGCCTCCGGATGTGCTCCAAGGCTCAGGGGTTGGGGCGCCTGGCAAGCACCGCCTGGATGGCCGCAACCAGGGTTGCACTGTCAGCCGTCTTGGTGACATAGGCCTCACCATAAAGCTCGGCCGCGCGCAGCTTGGCTTCGTTTTCATCCACCCCGGTGTGCATGATGACGGGAATCGAAGCGGTATCGATGTCGCTCTTGAGCTCTTCAAGCAGTTCGAACCCGTCTTTGCCCGGCATCATCACGTCAAGCAGGATCAGATCGGGGGACTTTGTTTTCGCAAACTTCAGCCCTTTGCGCGGGTCATTCACGACGCTGACTTTGAAGTTCCCTCCCAACTCCAATTGTGCCTTCTTGATCCTGCAAATATCGCGGTCATCGTCGATCAGGAGGATGTGGATCGTCATGCTCTGGCCCTTCGGATTAGGATATTCGCACAGACTCATTATATCAGCCGCATCGGAACCTGTCAATTTTGACGGCTTGCGCTGCCGGCGTAACGAATGCAGTCCATGACGTAACCGATTCGCCACGTTTGCGGCGCAACCGCCACCTTTCCGCTTGAGTCACCGAAGTCCTCTTCACATCGATTTGCTTAACGATATCAATTAGTAAAATCAATTTTACAATATTGGCATGGTTCTTGAGTATAACGCCTGGGATTGCCTCCCCTTCTTTTCCTTCTCGATGTCTTTCTGCCGGACGCGACGGCCATGGAACTGATTCCACAGCTCAAGGTCCTGCAAGCGGAGGCCCGGATCATCACTCTCACCGGGCAAAGCAGCCGGGAATTGGAACGCACCCTGAGGGAGCTGGGAATTTCGTACTACATGGCCAAACCGTTTCAGCGAGATGAACTCCACAGCCTTCTCACGCACATGGCCGGCCGGCGCCGGGCTCGGGGACGCCGCCGGACCCCCCACCCGATCGTCAACCCAACCTAAACAGAAAGGAATCGCCATGGGACAAGCCGAAACCGTCATGAGTGATGTGGTTGCACGGGCAGCCGACAGGGAGGGCAAGTACCTGACCTTCTCGCTGGCCGGCGAGGAGTACGGCATCGGGATTTTGAAGATCCGGGAGATATCGGCATGCTGCCGATCACCTCGGTGCCGGAGACCCCGCCCTACGTGAAAGGGGTGATCAACCTGCGGGGCAAAGTGATCCCGGTGGTGGACCTGCGGTTGCGTTTCGGGATGGCCGAGATCGCTTATACGGATCGCACCTGCATCATCGTCGTGGAGATGAAAAGCCCGGGGAATGGTGCACCATCGGTACCGTCGTGGATTCGGTGTCCGAAGTGCTGAACATCAAGGGTGAGGATATCGAGAATACGCCGGCCTTCGGGGCCAAGTTGAACTCCGAGTATATCCTGGGCATGGCCAAGATGGGAAGGGTGAAGATTCTGTTGGACATCGATGGGGTGCTGAGCTCCGAGGAAATGGCCCAGCGCAAAGAGGCCGCCTGACCGGGAAATCTAGTTCAATAATTAAATCATAAACCCCAATAGAGGAGAACGTAAAATGTTCAAGAACATGAAATTGGGTACTAAGATCAGCATGGGATTCGGCCTTCTCATCGTGATCGCCTGGTTTTGGGCGGCTTGGCGGTTTTTAACATGAATAAGGTCCAGGCAATGCGACCACCCTGGTCAAGGAGAACGTGCCGGAAGTTCCTGTCGCCAACAAGGTGGAGCGCAATTCGCTTCTGACCATGTATGCCGTGCGCGGTTACGCCTCCACCGAAGAAGAACAGTACCTGACCGAGGGCAAAAACGAGCTGGAGCATGTCAAGAAGTACTCGGCGACGTCAAAATCCTGGGACCGGCCCCCGCCTGGTCAAGCTGGCCGAGGCGGCGCAAAAGGCGGAGACCGCGGCTGGCCACGAGCACCTTTAAGTTAAACGGCGAGCCTGACCCAGGGGCTCGAGGCGGAACGCAAGGCGCGATGCCGCGTCCGCCAGGTACATGCAGAAGTGCGCGGATTTTCTCGAAGCCCAGAACGAGTAGATGGACAAGGACATCGGCCGGAAGGTGCTTGCCTCACTCAAGGAGCGGATGAAAAAAATCAACTTCGTCAACGACATCGTCGACCTGGGCAACCGGATCGCACGGACTTCAAATCCCCGTCCCCCGCGACCCGGAAATTTTGACGCGAGGCCAAGAGGCTTTTCGAAAAAGTCGAGCAAGCTCGACAATGAAGGCGATCACCCGCCAGGACGTAAACCTGAAGCAGATCGAAGAGTGCCGCAGGGCAGCAGGCGTACGAAGGCAAGATGATCACTTTTTGGCCGAGTGGCTGGGCGAGAGGAAGCGTCCAACAAACGCAACGCCGCGGCCGATGAGGTGCTGTGCAGGCCAAGTCGACCGCGAAGCCGGCATGAGCCAGACCGACAAGGGTTCCAAAGATGGCCGCGAGCCTCGCCATGCCTCCAGGATGATGATCAGCGGGCTCATCGCGGCGGTGATTATCGGCATCTGTTGGCCTTGTTCGTCACCCGCGATCACCCGCCCCATTCCCCGCATCGTCGAGGGGCTCAGTGAGGGCGCCGAGGAAGTCTCCTCGGCCTCCGGGCAGGTCTCGTCGGCCAGCCAGTCCCTGGCCGAAGGCGCCACCGAACAGGCGGCCGCCATCGAAGAGACTTCCTCCTCGCTCGAAGAGATGTCCTCCATGACCAATCAGAACGCCGAAAACGCCGGCAGGCCGACAACCTCATGCGGGAAGCCAAGCAGTCGTCGCCAGGGCCAACGAGTCCATGGGCCAACTGACCGCGTCCATGGAGGAAATCTCCAACGCCAGCGACGAAACATCGAAAATCATCAAAACCATCGACGAAATCGCCTTCCAGACCAACCTGCTGGCGCTGAACGCCGCGGTCGAGGCCGCCCGGGCCGGTGAAGCCGGCGCCGGGTTTGCGGTGGTGGCCGATGAAGTGAGAAACCTGGCCATGCGCGCGGCCGAAGCCGCCAAGAACACCGCCGATCTGATCGAGGGAACGGTGAAGAACGTGAAGGACGGCTCGGACCTGGTGGACAGGACCAACGAGGACTTCGCTGGAAGTGTCCAACAACTCGGCCAAGGCGGGCGATCTGGTGGCCGAGATCGCGGCCGCTTCCAATGAACAGGCCCAGGGTATCGATCAGGTCAACAAGGCCGTGGCGAGATGGACAGGTGACCCAGCAAAACGCCGCCAACGCCGAAGAGTCGGCCTCCGCGGCCGAGGAAATGAACGCCCAGGCGGAGATCATGAAGGGCATGGTGGATGAACTAGTTGGGATTGTCGGCAATTCGGGCAACGCCCGGAAAGCGGGGTCCCGCGGCGACCATCATGCACTAAAAGCCGTCGAGCCGCACAAGGCAGTTGCTTCAGCGGTCAACAAACTCAAATCCAAAGTCGGCCCGACCAAGAAATCGGCCAAACCGATGGCGGAGGCGGTAATCCCCCTGGACGACGACAAGCAGTTCTCGGACTTTTAGCACGACGTGTCGTTGAAAAAGGCCCATGGGCGGGAGGCCAGCGCTTCCGCCCATGGGGCGCATCACGGTTCGGTTTCGCAAAGGATGCATCAGCCATGAGCTGAAAGGATCCGAAAAATGAAGACCAGGTGGACCATCGGGAAAAAGCTGTTCGCGGCGTTTGGGGCTGTAGCCGCCATCATGCTGGCGCTGGGGGGCGTGGGGTACTACAGCGCCGTCAAAGGTCAGAACTCCCTCAACGAAATCGGCAACGTGAGTCTTCCGAGCGTGGACAGTCTTTTGATCATCAAGGAGAATAGCGAAAACATCCGGGGGACCTTGAGGACTCTCAGCATCAGCGGATTGTCCCTCGAAATGCGCAAGCGGCAGTACGACAACATTGCTGAGGCCCGCAAGGAATACGAGGCCGCATGGAAGCGCTACGAACAATTGCCGCAAACCGAGGAGGAAGCGACCTTGTGGAAGCAGTTCGTGCCGGCATGGAATGCATGGCGGGCCGAAAACAACAAGGCCATCCAACTGTCCCATGAAATGGACCAGCTGTTGGCGGTCTACGATGCCTCGGAGCGCAGCAAGCGCCAATCCTACAAGGACTCCCTGGTCGAATGCGAAACTCGGAGTCTTGAAGCGCTGGCAGCTTTCGAGCTGCAGGTGCGGGAGTGGAAAAACCTCTTGATGCGCGGGCGCGACCCCGAGCAGTTCAAGCTGTATTGGGCGGCGTTCGAAAAACAGGAGCAGGCCGTCCAGGGTTCCATTAATAAGATTCAGGACATGGTGCAGGAGCTCGGGTTGGGTTCGGACGCGACTGCCGCCTTGTCGGCGGCTCACGCCACCCTGGGAGCCCAGTACCGGGAGGCCATCCGAAAATACGACAGGACCGATCCTGCCACGGGGCTGACCGTTGACGGCCTGGTGGCCCGACGGGCTCGCCCGGTCAACGTGGTGTTCGAGAAGCTGCTCGAAAACGTGCGGCAGGCCAGGCATCAGTATGATGAAATCAACGGCAAGCTCCAGGAGCAGTTGCTGGGGCCCGTGACCGTAACGCAGCGGGCGGCGATTGACTTGCTGGACAAGCTGGTCCAGCTCAACCGCGCATGCCGCTGACGAAGCAGCAGATCACCCGAACGCGAGCATTCTTTCAAAGATGTTTCACGTTGTGCGGCATAAATAATCAGATGATCTTGCTGTCGCTGTCTCTCCGGTTTCATGATATCACAGAACATCTTTCGCAGCCTCGGGCAGGTAATAAAGGCCGTCCGACGGCGCCGAGCAGGTGGCCGCGGCCGCCGGCCAGGTCTCCGCCGCCTCGCAGTCGCTGGCCGAAGGCGCCACCGAGCAGGCGGCCTGGATCGAGGAAACCTCCTCGCCTGGAAGAGATGTCCTCCATGACCAAGCAGAACGCCGACAACGCCCAGCAGGCCAATACCCTGACGAGCGAGGCCGAGCAGGTCGCCGGCACGGCCAACGCGTCCATGGGGCGGATGAACGACGGCCATACGAGATCCAGAAGAGTCGACGAGACCGCCAAGATCATCAAGGTCATCGATGAGATCGCCTTCCAGACCAACCTGCTGGCCCTGAACGCCGCGGTGGAGGCCGCCCGCGCGGGCGAGGCCGGCAAGGGGTTTGCCGTGGTGGCCGAGGAAGTGCGAAACCTGGCCATGCGGTCGGCCGAGGCGGCCAAGAACACGGCCAACATGATCGAGGAATCGGTCAAGAACTCCAAGAACGGCGTCGGATCTGGTGAGCCGGACCAACGAGGTCTTCCAGGAGATGGCCGGCAGCTCGGCAAGGCGACCGATCTGGTGAGCGAGATCGCCGCGGCCTCCAGGAGCAGGCCCAGGGCATCGACCAGGTCAACACGGCCGTCGCCCAGATGGACAAGGTCACCCAGCAGAACGCCGCCAACGCCGAGGAATCCGCCAGTGCCTCTGAGGAGCTGAGCGCCCAGGCCGAGACCATGAAGGACATGGTGGACGAGTTGGTGGCTTCATCCTGCGCAGCGCCGGGACGGCCACAAAGACGACTCGGCGCGGCGATCATCATGCGCGCAGAACCGCTGGCCGCATAAGGCGACCGGCGCGGTCAACGGAGTAGTTCCAAGGTCGACCCGGGCCAAGGTGGGCCAAACCGGTGGCGGCGGCAGATGATCCCGCTGGACGAGAACAAGCAATTCTCGGTTTTTGATCTGGTCGTGACGGCTCGGATCCAGGGCGGGAAAAATCGCTGACCGGCACGCTGGTTTGGCGTTGCCTCGTTAAAATCATGGGTCGGTGGCACCGATTCAAAGCTGGGCGGTCTCTGAACAACCAGAAGTGAAATCGCCATGTCGTAGCCTTGCGTGTAACTCCAGCGTTTCGTGCCCTGGCGGCGACTTCCTCTCCCGGTCCGCTTGCGGCGGGCATAGTCGGTGCAAAGACCACGGCGTTTTTGGTGACCGTTCTCAACTCGTGCCACCGGCAGGCTATCAATAGTCGGATGACGGGATTGAAGGGATCCTCGAGGGCCTGCGACTCGTACCGTAAGATCAAGCTGATGATCGAAGCTTACCTCGACCTGGAAAGGTCTCAGAAGAAGCTCGGGAGCGCGCTTGAAGAGCTTCCTCGCCCGGCGAATACCGAAGCCTGCCGATCGAGCCTTGCCGTTCTCGAACAATTTCCCCGCCTTCGACCTCGTCCTCAGCCACCGCGACAATTTTGAACGGCATCCCATTGTTTTTGCCGGAATCGACGACTTCAGGCCGGAAATACTGGAAGGGCCGGACCAGATCAAGAAGATGGCCGAGTTCAAGGACCACGCGAAAATGCCTTGCACTAGCGCTACAGCTCAAGGGCACTTGGCCGGGTAGCTCCAGTTCATCGACTGGAAGGCCAACGGCACACGAGATCTGGCGTGGAATGGAAACCATACTTCAGGTTTGCCGAGGCCTCGGTTAGGGTCGGCTTCAACGCTTCGACCCTATGAAGAAATGACGACGGCGGTTCGCGGAGCGGGCGCCGGACGGCCTGCGTCCTGATCCTGACTTTGCCACGGACCGCGCACAAAACGCTGACCCCTGCCGAGCACCGCACTGCAGCAGCGGCAAGGCGACGCCGTTATGCCATAGGCGACCCGCCTGGGCGGGCGGCCCGTTGAGGGGCCTGCTGATCGGTGGCGCGGAGCATGGCCGCCGTCGCGGCGGCTCTGGCCCTGAGAGTGCTAGGGACGAGGAGCCCGCCTGGATTTTTCCATGAGAAATCCGCAGTCCTTCCCGTGCAAGTCTGGACTCCCTTCAGTTGCAGCGGTTCGACAGTCCCCTCGATGCCCTTCCAGCGGGCGGTACCTGGTCGAAACCGACGGCGTCGTTGGGGGGCTCCGCGAGGACGTCCTTGACCAGCGCTCGTCGTCGCCTTGTTTCTTGCCCTGATCGAGCGGATGCTGCTGGTCGTAATGCCGACGGGGACAGCGACCAAGGCCGCCTTGCGCGATTCCGGAGCCAGGTCCCGCATCATCAGGCCAAAAAATGCTGCGCCTGGGATTACTCGATCGATCCCTCAGGGAGCAAGTTAGCCCTGTGCCT
Organism: uncultured delta proteobacterium; assembly: GCA_963785045.1. GTDB lineage: Bacteria > Desulfobacterota > Desulfobacteria > Desulfobacterales > SpSt-501 > SpSt-501. The sequence goes on from CAWAUC010000013.1 coordinate 212,702, forward strand.
CCCCCTCCTCCAGGAAAATCTAGGTCAATTCTTTTCACCGGGAGAGCCCCTGAAGCAGGCCAAGGTTTCCTAGCACCGATCTCATCCATCCGACGACCAGCCATTCAGAGGCCCACCGCTGTCCCGCCTCGACCAGCCGCCAGGCGGATCAGTCTGCCTCCCGTCCAGCAGCCGGTCGCGAGGTACATCAGTTCCACCACGATCCGGGCAGTTGCTCAAGTCCAGCGCTTTCTCGGGACCCACGGCAGCAACCGCGACGTCACCGACCGCATGCGGATGCAAACGGCGCTGCGGGAAAGCGAAGCCCGCTTCCGGGTTTTGTACGAAAAGGCGCCCTTGCCATATCAGTCCCTTGACGAAAACGGCAACTTTATCGAGGTGAACCAGGCGTTCTTAGACGTGCTCGGGTATGCACGCGCGGACGTCATCGGCAGAAATTTCAGCGAATTTCTGGCGCCGGACCGGGCCGATCATTTCAAGCAGAATTTTCCCCGGTTCAAAGCCGTCGGCGAAGTCCTCGGCGTCGAATTCGAGATGGTCAAGAAAGACGCTTCCAGGATTCTCGTATCCTTCAACGGGAAGATCGCGCATGACGGTCAGGGCCGCTTCAAGCAGACCCACTGCATTTACGGACATTACGGAGCGCCGGCGGGGGGAACGGGACCTGCAGGCCCAGCGCGACCTGCTGGAGGCCATTTTCGAGAACTCGCCCTTCATCATGCTGCTGGTCGACCAGGACATGCGCGTCAAGCGCATCAACCGTGCCGGAGCCGGTTTCGCAGGACGGCCGAAGGAGGCGATTCTCGGTCTGCTCTGTGGCGAGGTGCTCAGATGCAACAACTCCTTCCACGGGGCGGGTTGCGGAAGAAATGCCGCATGCGAAGACTGCCCGGTGCGCTCGCAGGTTGTGCGCACGTTCGAGACGGGTGAGACGGTTCTGGGCACACAAGGCAGGTTCGTCGTCGGCGAGCCCCAGGAAGTGATGCTGGACATGCTGGTGTCCACGGCCCGAGTGAAGGTGGCGGATCAGGAGTGTGTGCTGGTTTCGATGCTCGACATCACGGAACGCGCCTGCGCCGTCGCAGCACTCCAGGCGAGCGAGGAACGCTACCAAACGCTGGTCGAAAATGCCCTGGATGCCATTCTCATCACTCAGGACGGGGTGATCAAGTTCCCCAACCCCAAGACGCTGGAGTGGTTTGGGCTGGACGCTGAAGAATTAAAGGGCCTGCCGTTTGAAACCATCATCCACCCTGCAGACCGGGCCGCCGTGATGGCGAGATACCGGCGGCGGCTTGCCGGTGAAAACATCCTGACGCCCAACGACTACCGGGTGGTCAACCCGAAAGGCCAAGAGTTCTGGGTCCAGGTCAACACCGTGGTGATTGAATGGGAGGGTCGGCCGGCGAACTTGAGCTTTATCCGGGACATCACTTCCCAGAAAAAACTCGAGCAGCAGGTGACCCAGGCTCAAAAAATGGAAGCGATCGGGACTCTTGCCGGCGGCATCGCCCACGATTTCAACAACATCCTCAGCGTGCTCATCGGCAACGCGGAGATCCTCGACCTGACGAACGCCGTAAAACTATCGGCCAAGGAGAGTTTGACTCAGATCATGGCCGCCTCCCAGAGGGCCAAACAGCTGGTCAGGCAGATCCTGGCGTTCAGCCGGCACAGCAAACAGGAGAAGCTTGTCATCAACCTGAAGCCGATCGTGAAAGAAACCATAGAATTCCTGCGCTCCTCCCTGCCTGCGACCATCCGGCTGAAACATTATCTCGATCCGAACACCGGTCAGGTTCTAGCCGACCCGACCCAGATGCAGCAGGTGCTCATGAATCTATGCACCAATGCCGGACATGCCATGGAAAAGGAAGGCGGTGTTCTTGAGATCGATCTGAGCAGCGTGGAGCTTGATGAAGAAGATGTTCGGGCAGGGTCGGAAGTGGAAACCGGGGGGTATGTCCGGTTGACTGTATCGGACACCGGTCACGGCATTGATCCAAGCATCCTGCCGCGGATATTCGAACCCTATTTCACCACCAAGGAGCAGGGCAAGGGAACCGGGTTGGGGCTCTCCGTCGTGCACGGGATCGTCGAATCCCACGGGGGCATGATCAAGGTGTACAGCGAACCGGGCAAGGGCACGACTTTCAAGGTCTTCTTGCCGCACGCCGATGGTGCAGGGAAAACGCAGCCGGTGTCGACGAAGCCGATACCCACCGGAGATGAGCGGATTCTTTTCGTCGACGATGAGCCGGCATTGACCGAACTCAGCCGCCAGATGCTCAGCCGATGGGGCTACCGGGTCGAGGTCAGAACCAGCCCGGTTGAGGCCCTGGAAGCATTTCGGGCGAACCAGGGAAAATTCGACCTGGTCATCACCGACATGACCATGCCGCAGATGAGCGGGTTGAAGCTGGTGAGGAAGCTGACCGAGATCCGGCCCGATCTGCCCATCATCCTGTGCACGGGGTTCAGCGACCAAGCCAACGAGGACAGAGCCCGAGCCATGGGGGTTCGGGCCTTTTTGCTAAAGCCGCTGCTCATGCGCGAACTGGCCGAAGCGGTGCGGAATGCCCTTGATGAACCTCCGCTGCAGAACACAGCCGCCCATGGTGTGGGTTGAACTGCACCAGCGAGCGCACTCCCCGCAGCTGGTTGCGGGGTGCTTTCATCCTGATTGCGCTTGCTATTGAATCTGCAGTAAGCTAAAAAAATCGGCGGTCCCGAAATAGTCAAACACCTGCCGGGACCGTGGTGGAATCCTTTCACCGATCCCAAGGGCTGCCGATGAGAACCCATGCCGTCGCCGTGGTTCGCTACGAGAAACCGATGGAGTCCGTTCGGCGCGCCGTGGAACTGTGCCGCGGGCTCGGTCACCTTCCCGCCGGGGCCAGAGTTTTTATCAAGCCCAACATCGTCTTCTGGACCCGGGCGGTACCGTTTCCCAAGTGGGGGGTGATCACGACCACGCGCGTGGTCGCGGACACGGTCGTGCTTCTAAAAGAGCACGGCATCGACGACATCACCATCGGCGAGGGAATGGTAACCCTGAGTCCCGGGGACGTGGAAACGCCGGCCCATGCTTTCGAGACCCTGGGCTATGGGGTGTTGCAGCGTCAGTTTGGGGTGAAGTGCCTGAATGTCTTCGAACGCCCCTTCAGGCTGGTGAACCTCGGAGACGGATTCGAACTGCGTTTCAACGTGGATGCCCTCGCAAGCGATTTCATCGTCAACCTGCCCGTGATGAAGTCCCACAACCAGACCGTGGTCAGCCTGGGCATCAAGAACCTGAAGGGGCTGATCGACATCCCTTCTCGCAAGCGCTGCCACAGCATGCAGCCCGGCCGGGACCTGCATGCCTGGGTTGCCCGCCTGGCGGACAAATTGCCGCCCATGTTCACCCTGATCGACGGCATCTACACGAACGAGCGCGGTCCCGGCTTCGACGGCCGGGTGAACCGCAGCAACGTGCTGGTGGCATCTTCCGACGTGCTGTCGGCCGATCTGGTGGGGGCGGGCATCCTTGGGCATGCCCCTGAGGAAGTACCGCATCTCGTTCACGCCGCCCGGAACCGCCGTCGGTCGACGGACATGGCCGATATTGACGTTCTGGGAGAGAAGATCGAAGGTCTTGTCCGCTATCACGAATATGATTTTCACTACAGCGAGACGACCGATGGCATCATGCCGGCAGCGTTGGCCAAGGAGGGGCTGAAGGGGATTTTCTACCGCAAGTACGATCTCTCCATGTGCACCTACTGCTCGGCGGTCAACGGCATCATGATTTCTGCCATACGCCGTGCCTGGCAGGGGAGGCCCTGGGACCGTGTCGAGGTCTCTAACCGGTAAATCCATGCAGCCGACACCCGGGATGCAGAAGACGATTCTTATCGGCAAGTGCATGTACAAGGCCCACAAGGACAACCCGGCCATCCGGGAGCTGATTGCGGTGAAAGGCTGCCCGCCCCAACCGCAGGATCTGTTGAACGCCCTGCGTCGGGCGGGCATCGCGGCCGATGCCGGCCTCTTCGATAAGATGGGTGAGCTTCCGGGCCGTTTCATGAGCCGCTATGCCGGTCGGCCGGAGTTCGAGGAGGGGCATTTCAGCCTCCCTGAGTAGCTACATTGCCTGTAGTTTTCGTCCTTAGATAGCAGCTCGGCTTGCCTTTTCGCGCCTTCCGCGTATTTCGTAGCTCCCTTTTCCCCATCCATCATTGCCGGCTGAGCAACTGTAATCCGGTGTGTCTATATCCGGATCGCTCTCAGTTTGCTCAGGATCGGCGCAATCCGTTCCCGCTGCTCGGGGGGCAGCATCAGCACCTTCATGGGACGGTTGGCGATCAAGCCGCTTCCGGTGCAATGCAAGGATCCCCCGGCGTAGGCCCTGCGCTTTTCGGCACCTGCCAGGACCTCCAGCACATCCAGCAGATTTCCGCTGCACCCGTCGGCATCCAGGTGTTCAACGGTCTGCAGAAAAAGCGTATTCACCGCCAGCGCTGCCTCGCCCACGTCGGCGTACCCCCTCTCCCCGCAGGGCGTGCGCGAGGTGAAGCAGCGGCAGTTCAAGGGCCTCACGGCGTAAATCGAACACAGATCCTCCGTGAGAAGCGGACAATTTTCGCTGGTGGAGGCATCGTTTTCGGCCGGCAGGTCTGCATCCGAGGCGCACAACTCGGCCAGGGCATTGGTGGTGAGCACCGGTCGGAAGCGTTTGAGTCCGCTTGCCTCGTGGACTCGCCTGAACAGCGTATCGCGTTCCCCGGGCGGAAGAACGTCGCAGATTTTATAGGCTTCCAGGGTGGTCAGGCTGACATGGGTGGTGCAGCACTGGTGGCAGTGCATTTTGCAGGCGGTTTCCCGGGTGCGGATGAATTCGTCGTAGACGGCATAGATCCGGTCGAGGGCCTTGAGCTTGCGGTCGATGTCCATTTTTTCCTGTTAATGCATTTAACGGCGGCTGGCAACCCGTTGAAAAGCCTCCATGACATTTCCGGGACTGATCTGCGCCCAGCAGTCTGCCGCCGCGCAATTTTCAGCCGCAGTCTCGAAGCAGGGCATGCAATCGAGCAGCGGCTGTACGATCGCAACCGATCGTCCCCGCGGCCGCCAGCGCACGGGATCGGTCGGCCCGAAGATCACGACGCTGGGAACTCCCGCCCAGGCCGCAAGGTGGCTGACACCGGAGTCATTGCCGATATAGGCGGCGGCGGACCGCAGCAGAGCCAAGAGGTCAAGGCTTCCGGCCGGGCGGTGAACGGTGGCGCTGCGGCCTGCAAGCTCCGGCAGAAGATCCTGTTCGGCCGGTCCGATCACGAATTCAGGGCTCAACCGGAGGGCCTCAAGCTGCAGCGCGACCTCCCGAAAACCCGAAAGCGGCCAGCGCTTGCGCGGGCTGCCGGCGCCGGGGTGGATGAGGACGGTCGTTGAGCGGTTATTTTCGACCGGCGCTGCTGCGGAAGGATCCTCCGTTTCCGGAGGCGTGCGCTTGCTCTCCGGCAGAAGGCCGCATCCCCGGATATGCGTCAGTGCGTGCTCGGTCACGTGGATGCGCTGGTCCGCCGGCGGCCGCGGCGGGATGCGGCAGATGCGGGTGGCGCCGATGCGCTGAAGGGAGGAACCCAGGCTCTCCGATCCGGAGAAGACCAGGAAGTGCGTATACGCAGCCAGCCGCCGCCGGGCTTCACCTCCGGCCTCGCCCGCGAAGAGGGAGGCCGTCCAGGCGGCCTCGATCGGAAACCAGGCCGCGACCAGCCCCTCGGCTGCGGCCAGCCTCCCCAGATGTTCCTGGCAGAGGATGCCGACCGGACGAAAATGGCGCCGGAGCGCGGCGATGACCGGGAAGATACAGACAAGATCCCCCAATGCCCCCTGATGCACGATGAGCAGTGCGGGCGGCCTCGTCATTTTTTATTTTCGAGCTGGGTGCGGGGCGGCATCCGCTTTGGCGGCCGCAAGACCCGCCTTTTGCTGCTCGACATCATTGCGCTCGATGGGCACCGGTTCGGCGTGCCAGATGTCGCGGTTGTACTCGCGAATGGTGCGGTCGGAGGAGAACTTGCCGATGCGGGCGACGTTCAGGATGGACTTCTTCGTCCACGCCTCACTGTCGCAATACAGGGCGTCGATCTCCATCTGGGCGCGGTGGTAGGCTTCGAAGTCGGCCAGCACCATGTACCGGTCCTCGTTCAGGAGCAGGTCGACGAGCGGCTGAAACAACCCGCGCTCATCCGGGCTGAAGAAACCCTCGCCGATGAGGTCGATGGTTTGCTTCAAGAACGGGTTGCCGGCGTAATAGTCATGCGGGCGGTAGGAAGGCCGTGCGGCGACCACCTCCTCGGTGGTGAGGCCGAAGATGAACAGGTTCTCCCGGCCGACCTCTTCCATGATCTCGATGTTGGCGCCATCGAGGGTGCCGATGGTTAGGGCGCCGTTCAGGGCGAACTTCATGTTGCTGGTGCCCGAGGCCTCGTAGCCGGCGGTGGAGATCTGCTCGGAAACATCTGCGCCGGCGAAAATCACCTCGGCCAGCGTGACGCGGTAATTCGGGAGGAAAACCACCTTGAGGCTCTGATTGGTGGCGGTGTCGCGGTTGATCATGTCGGCCACGTGACAGATCAGCCGGATGATCAGCTTGGCCGTGTGGTAGGCTGGGGCGGCCTTGCCCCCGAAGAAGAAGGTGTGGGGGTGGATCCGGAATTGCGGGTCCTCCTTGAGCCTGAGCCAGAGATAGACCACGTGCAGGATGTTCAGCAGCTGGCGCTTGTATTCGTGGATGCGCTTGACCTGGACGTCGAAAATCGAATCCGGGTCGAGCCGCTCCCCGGTCAGTTTGAAGGCCAGGGCCGCCAGGCGCTGCTTGTTGCGGCGCTTGATCTCCTGCCACTCCCGGCGGCAGTCGACATCCTCGGTCAGCGGCTCGATCCGCTTGAGTTCAAAAAGATCCTTGACCCAGTCGCTGCCGATGTGACGGGTGATCAGCCCGGACAGCCCCGGGTTGGCAGCCAGCAGCCACCGGCGCGGCGTGATGCCGTTGGTCTTGTTGTTGAATCGTCCCGGGTACATCTCGGCGAAATTCTTGAGCTCCTTTTCGCGCAGCAGGCGGGTGTGCAGGGCGGCAACCCCGTTGACGGAGTGCGAACCGACGATGGCGAGGTGAGCCATGCGCACGCGCTTTTCAGGCCCCTCCTCGATGATCGACATATCGCGCTGGCGCTCGTTGTCGCGCATGAAGCGGATGGACACATCCCTCAGAAAACGCCGGTTGATTTCGAAAATGATCTCCAGGTGCCGGGGCAGGAGCCTGCCGAACAGCGAGACCGGCCATTTTTCCATGGCCTCGGACAACAGGGTGTGGTTCGTGTAGGCGCAGGTGTGGGTGGTGAGGTCCCAGGCCTTTTCCCAGCTCAGGCCGTAGCTGTCCAGGAAAAGACGCATGAGTTCGCTGACGGCGAGCGCGGGGTGCGTGTCGTTCATCTGGAGCGCGACCTTGTCGGGGAAGGCGTCGAAGTCCTGGTGGTTCACGAGGTAGCGCCGGATGATGTCCTTGATCGAGCAGGACACGAAAAAGTACTGCTGTTTGAGCCGCAGTTCGCGGCCCTCGTAGAACTCGTCGCTGGGGTAGAGCACCTTGGAGATGTTCTCGGAGATGTTCTTCTCCTCCACGGCCTTGAGATAGTCCCCGTGCTGAAAGTAGTTCAAGTCGAATTCGTTGGAAGCGCGCGCCGACCACAACCGCAGGGTGTTCACCGTATTGTTGCCGTAACCGGCAATCGGGATGTCATAGGGGATGCCCACGACGTCGCTCGTGTCGACCCACTCGCTTTTGAGGGTGCCGTCCGGCAGCTTGGTCTGCTTGACGCGCCCGTAGTAGTGGACGGTGTAGATGACCTCCGGGTGGGAAATCTCCCAGGGGTTGGCATATCGCAGCCAGTTCTCGGGCAGCTCCACCTGGCCCAGGTTGCGGATCTCCTGATCGAAGATCCCAAACTCGTAGCGGATCCCGTAGCCGACGGCCGGAAGCTCGAGCGTTGCCAGGGAGTCCAGGAAACAGGCGGCCAGGCGGCCCAGGCCGCCGTTCCCAAGCCCCATGTCCGGCTCCTCGGTGGCAAGCTCCTCCACATCGATGGAGAGTCCCTCCATGGCCTTGCGGGATTCTTCGTACATGCCCAGGTTGATGAGGTTGTTGACCAGCACGCGGCCCATCAGGTATTCGGCGGACAGGTAGTACACCCGCTTGACATCACTGGTGTAATATTTCTGCTGGGTCTTGATCCAGCGCTCGATCAGCCGGTCCCGGGCGGCGAGGGCGAGCGACAGGTAAAGGTCGCGGTTGGTGGAGGTGTGCTGGTCCTTGGACAGCGAATACTCCAGGTGGCTGGCGAAGGAAAGCTGAATGCTTTGTGCGTCCAACCCCTTGCGGAAAGTGCCCCACGACTGGAAGAGTTTGCTCTTCTTCATAAAAAGCTCCTTGCGATGCAGAAGCGGCAGGGTCCCTGTTTCCGATCAGACCGACGCCTCGGGAAGGGCATGAGGATAAGAGGTCATTCTCAAAAGAAAATTTTAACATAGCGATTGCGGGGAGTCAAATTTTTGCGGTCCGAATCCGGTTGTGCAGGGGGGCGATATGATCTAAGATGATCCCGCAGGAGTCGGATTCCCAAACCCCATAATGAGCGAGCAGGATCCCATGGCAGAACCCGTTGCGACGTCATCCACTGCCTGGCCCGCGGTGGAGATATCGCCGCGTGCGGCCAAAAAGATAGCCGCCGGCGTTTTGTGGGTCTATTCGAACGAGGTCGAGCGTCGGGAGGAGCCGCCGGCTGCCGCCTTCCTGTGCCGCTTCATGCGCAACGGCCGGGCGGTTGCGGCCGGCTACTTCAACAAGCACTCCCTGATCGCCGGACGGGTGCTCGCCGTCGGTGAGGCCCCGGACCTCGAGGGGCTCCTCACCCGGCGGCTGCGGGAGGCCTTTGCACGACGGGCGCCGGGCGTGCGGCGGTGCGGCGCGGCTGGTCTTCTCGGAGGCTGACCTGCTGCCCGGGCTCGTGCTCGACTTCTACCCGCCCGATGCCGTCCTCCAGAGCAGCACCGCTGGAATGGATCTGCTGCTGCCGATCCTGGAGGGCTGCGTGCCGCAGCTGATCGAAGAGACGTTCGGCTCAAAGCTGCAGGGGCTGGTGCTGCGCTGCGATGCGGGGGTGCGCAGGCTGGAGGCGGTGGACATGTTCAGCCGGGTGTGTTTCGGAGACCGGGAGCGGCTTACCCAGGCGACCGTGACGGAGGCCGGCGTACGGGTGGTCGCCGATCTCCTCGGCGGCCAAAAGACCGGCTTCTTCCTCGACCAACGGGACAACCGGCTGTTCTTGGGCAACCGGGTGCGGCAGATGCCCGGTGCCCGCGTGCTGGATCTCTTCTGCTACTCCGGAGGATGGGGGCTGCGGGCGCTGCGGGAAGGCGCCCGGCATGTGACCTTCGTCGACCAGAGCCGCGAGGCCATGCATTTGCTCGAAAAGGGCCTGGCCGCCAACGCGTTCCCGCCGGAGGCCGCCGAGTCCGTACGCGCGGATGTCTTTGAGTTCCTCGCCCGCGATCTGGCGCTCTATGACGTGGTCGTGGCGGACCCGCCGGCCTTCGTCAAATCCCGGAAGAACCTGGCCCAGGCGATCAAGGCCTATCAGAAGCTTAACCGGCTGGCCTGGCGCCGGGTCAGGCCCGGCGGGCTGTTGATCACCTGCAGCTGCAGTCATCACTTGGCCGAGGGCGAGTTCCTCAACCTGCTGGCCGCCGCCGTCGCACGGGAGCAGGGGCTGGCCCAGATTGTCCACCGGGGCGGGCAGGCCGCAGACCATCCGGCTCTGTTGTCCATGCCCGAGACCGCCTACCTCAAATGCGTCGGACTTCGGAAAATGAAGCCGGAATGACGTCGGGGCATGCAACGGCAAGCGGCTGGTAACATTTTGCTTGCTTTTGAATCGTGCATGCCGTATCGGGTCTCGTCGGTCCGGGACCAGAACGTCTGCCGGAGAGCCCCCCGCCCCTGGCGCCTGGGCGCACTCCTGCCCGTTTTGCCCTCGACCTGATGGGCCTAAAGCGGAAGGGATACGCCCATGACCGCCCCCCGTAAAGATTTTTATTTCCTCAGCGAATTTCTGGCGCGCAAGCTCTACCAGCCTGACGGTAACTGTTTCGGCCGGGTCGTCGACCTGGTCGCCGAGAGGGCCGAGCCCTACCCGGTGGTGACCGGCTTGATGATCCGCCGGGGGGTGCGGGGGCCCAAGGCGTTTCTGCCATGGTCCGCCGTGAGCCGGATCGACCCGCAACTCATGTTGTCCCCGGATTCGATTCAGCGCTCGGAAGCGCCCGAGCACGGTGGCAAAACCGTTTTTCTGCGGGAAGATGTTCTGGACAAGCAGATTGTGGATACCTTCGGCGCCAAGGTGGTCCGGGTCAATGATCTTCAGTTTCTGTGCCTCGAATCCCGACAACTGCGGCTGGTGCATGTGGATGTGGGCTTCCGGGGGCTGATGCGCCGGGTGGGCTGGAAAAACTGGATCTCCGCGGTGCTGCACTGGTTGTTCGCGTACGAGCTGCCCGATCATTTCATCCCGTGGAAGTATGTCCAGCTCCTTTCCGGCTCCGGCCCTCTGCATTTGAGCGTCTCTCAAAAGAAGCTCGGACAGCTTCATCCGGCGGAGCTGGCGGACATCCTCGAGGATTTAGGCGGCCGCGACCGGTCCGCGATTTTTCATGCGCTGGACACCGAAACCGCGGCGGACACCTTGGAGGAAATCGATGACCCCAAGCTGCAGAAAGCCCTGATCGAGACCGTTACCGTTGAGAAAGCCTCCGACATCATCGAGGAAATGTCGCCGGCCGACGCGGTCGACTTACTGGCGGACTTGCCTCAAGATACCGCCGATGAAATTCTGGACGGTATGGAAGCGGGGTGGGCGGACGACCTCCGGGAGCTTTTGGTGCACCCGGAAGAGACCGCCGGCGGCATGATGACCACCGCCTATCTCGGCCTGGCGCCGGACGTGACCGCCGCCGGCGCCTGGCAGCGTCTGAGGGATGAGGCGGACCACCTGGAGGTCATCGATTATGTGTATGTGGTGAACGGGGAAGAGGTGTTGCAGGGAGTGGTGAGCATCCGCGACCTGCTGACCAGCCTTCCGCAGAAACGCCTCGCCGAGATTCAATCCTCCCGGCTGGTTACGGTCGCACCGGACTCGGACAAGGACGAGGCCGTCGAATTGCTGGCCAAATATGGATTCAAGGCCCTGCCGGTCGTGGACGAGCAAAACCACCTGGAGGGAGTCATCAGCTTCCGCAGCGCGCTGGAGGTGTTGGCTCCGGATGCCGGCTGACGCTGGCGCACGGTTCGGCTGCCGCTTTTCCGGATTCGTGGGGATAAGTTGCATGAACGCTTATTGGAAATGGATGGCCAACCCGAACAGGCCCTTTTGGAAGAACCTCAGCCTTTTCTTCATCCTCATGGGCCCCGGGATCATCACCTCCAACGTGGACAATGACGCCGGCGGCATCACCACGTATTCCCTGGCGGGCGCCCAGTACGGACTCAAGTTGATCTGGTCTCTGATCCCGATCATGATCGCCCTGATCGTGGTGCAGGAAATGTGCTCGCGCATGGGCGTTGTGACCGGCAAGGGCCTCTCGGATCTGATCCGCGAAAAATTCGGCGCCAAGATCACATTTTACCTGATGATCGGCATGTTCCTGACCAACATGGGCAACGTGGTCTCGGAGTTTGCCGGGGTCGCCGCCGGGATGGAGGTGTTCGGCGTCAGCAAGTTCCTCTCGGTACCCATCAGCGCCCTGCTGGTCTGGGCCATGGTGGTCAAGGGCACGTACAAGCAGGTTGAGAAGATTTTCTTGGTGGCCTGCGTGTTCTACATCGCCTACGTCGTCACGGGCGTCATCGTGAAGCCGGATTGGGGCGAGGTCCTGGACCAGTTTATCCACCCCCGGATGAGCCTTGCGCCCTCCGAGATGACCATGGTCATCGGCCTGGTCGGAACGACCATCGCGCCCTGGATGCAGTTTTATCTCCAGGCCTCCATCGTCGAGAAAGGCATCCGGATGGACGAGTACAAGTTCGCCCGGTTCGACGTCGTCATGGGCTCGATCGCCGTCCACGTAGTGGCCTTCTTCATCATCCTGGTCTGCGCCGAAACCCTGCACAAGCACGGCATCGCGATCGAAACCGCCAAGGACGCCGCCCTTTCATTAGCTCCGCTGGCGGGCCGCTACTGCACCTTCCTGTTCGCGTTCGGCCTGGTCAATGCCTCCCTGTTTGCTGCGTCCATCCTGCCGCTGTCCACGACCTATCTGATCTGCGAAGGACTGGGGTGGGAAACCGGGATCGACAAGAAGTTTATCGAGGCGCCCGAGTTCTACGGGTTTTACTCGTTGATGATTTTTCTCGGGGCGGGCATCATTCTGTTTCCCGGCATGCCGCTGATCGCCATCATGTATGTCTCGCAGGTCATCAACGGCATCGTGTTGCCGGTGGTCCTGATATTCATCCTGCTGCTGGTCAACGACCGTAACCTGATGCAGGAGCACACCAACGGGCCAGTGTTCAATACCGTGGCCTGGCTGACCACGGTGGTGATGATTGCCCTCACCGTGGTGCTGCTCGTACAGTTATGAAAACGGGGGCGTTGGCGAAGCCAGGGAGTTTTCTGCGGCGGCCCCTGCGCACGGCAGACCCCAGCGGGCCGCTATGCGAATCGACAGAATCGCTCAAGTTAGGTTTTACTCAGTTTAGGTGGGTAGCGGTGAAACCGGAGCTGATCGGCGCCGGGCGCAGGGGATCTGTTCGAACGGCGCCCTGGATCACGTCAGAGAGATCTGCGCCCGCCTGGCCCCACCAGTTGTTGCCGGCGTAGACCTCCGCGGGTGCACCGATCGTTTTGATGCCCCAGCGGCCGTTGTTGATGATGTTGTTGCCCTCGATGATCGCGGGGGAACCCTCCAGCAGGAAGCCTCCGGCGGTGTTCTCGGTGATCACCGAATCCTTCACATCGAGCCGCGAATTGCGTGCAGCGATCCCGGTTTTGGCCGACGCGCGCACCAGGCTGCCGCGGATATCGACCTGGCCATCTTCGGCCACCACGCCCCAGGTGTTTTCCTGAAGCCGGCAGTCTTCAACGACGAGCCGTGCACGGGTGGAGCGGATGCCGAACTCCGCTCCGGAAATTTGGCAGTGGCGAAAACGGTTTTCGCCCTCGCGGCCTTCGATGAAGATCCCCTTCCAGCCCTTGACGTTCAAGCCGCTGAAGGTCACCGGTTGCTCGGCGGTGCCGCAGGCCTGGAGGGTCCCCTTCACCACCACCCCCAGGGTGCGGAACCAGATGACCACTCCGGCTTCGATGGTCAGCGTGGCGCCGGGCATGACCACCAGGGCGTCTTCCACTAGATAAGGACTTTGGTCTGCAGCCAGCACGGTGTCGGTTGCGATGACGGATGGCAGGAGCGTCGGCCGTCCGGCCCGAATCGGCCCCAGGGTGTCCACCCACTGGCGGCTGGATCCGGAAGGCGACCGCAGATACCCCGTCAGTTGTCCTTCCGCCAAACGGTCCTGGGGTCGAATGCGGTAGGATGCAACATAGACACCCGGCTCTTTTTCTTCCATGGGCGCATCCAGCAGCAGCGGCGGAAGACTCAGGCTGGCTTTATTATTTTTGTCGCCGATCATGACCACCCGCAGTTCATCGCCGGGCGAAAGCAGGCTGGCGGCCGCGTTGTGCACCAGGGCCTGGATCTGCGGCGGAACGTCGGCGTCGGCCGGGGGGTTCGGGATGGTTGCGGCCATCTGCATGCACAGCTCGGAGGCGGCCTGCAGGGTGTTGCTCTGCTGATAGTTGAAGGCGGTTTTCACGAGGGCGGCCGCCAGGCCGGGAAGCGACAAGGGCAGATCTCCTTCGTGCAACGTGACGGTGTGCTCCATTTCCCAGATGACCTGCCCCGTGCTGCAGCGCAGCATCCGCGCATGCAGCCCCGCCTGCTGGTTGGCGTAGACCAGGGCATAGATCTGCCCGAGAGCCAGGGCCTCTCCCACCACCACGGCATCGACCCCCAGCAGCCGTCCGAGCATTCCAGCGGCAAGGATCCATCGGCCCCCAGGGTCTTCACGGCCTGGCTGGCCTCAAGGGTCGCGTCCACTACCGCCGGTTCTATGTCCACATAGTTGAGCGAGCTGAAAAAGTTGAAAAACATCCGTCGCAGCAGGGTGGCGGCTTCGGGGTTGGAAGTGCGGTTTTGAAAGGGTAGCACAGCGACCTTGCGCGGCAGACGCATTGCGGAGGCGGACGTGTTGACGGCGGGCCTGGGCATCTGCGAACAGGCGCAAAAAGGCATGAGCGCCAGGAGAAGCAATCCCCCGGCGATCCGGCTACCACGGAGTCTCGGAGTCGTTTTCATGGGGGGTCTCTTCAAAAAGGTATTTCATGATCCATGAACTCCGGGCGCCGGACTCCTCGAGCAGCTGGCGGACCTTCTCCTTCTCGTCGGGTGCCGCCGGTTTGAGCGCTTGGTCTTCAGGGTGTGACGGTGCTGGCGTTTGCACCGGCTCGGCCAGTTTGCGGTGACAGGTGGCTATTTTTTCATGAATGTCCGTGGCGTCCGGATCGATGAGGGTATAGCGTTCAAGGTAGACCAGCGCTTTCGCCCAGTTGCCTGCCTTGAAATGTGCATCGCCCTCGGTGCGGTAATATTCCCGGATTTGCTCGATGCGTTTCAGCGCGGTCTCGTTTTGCGGCTCGCAAGCGAGCACGGCCTGGTAGAGGCGGTAGGCATTCTGATGGACCGGGGTCAGGTAGCGTTTCTCGGCGAAATACGCTTCGGCCTCTTTGAGCAGCTGGGCCACTGTCAATGCCGGGTGCGCGTTGTTCGGGTTGGCCAGTCCAAGCGGTTGAGTGGGCCCCTGTGCGTCCGTACCATACGGATTGTCGGCGGCGGTACCGTTCTCGGACGGCGGGTTTCGGTCCAGGACGACCCTCCGTTGGTCCCGTGCGCTGCCGGCCCCGCCGGCGTCGGTCTGCGCGGCGATGGACGCCAAGGTGTGTGCGTTCATCCAGGGGAAGACCCGCATGCCATAGGCGGCATATCCGGCCGCGATGGCGACGAGAAAGACGAAGACCCAACGGCGGCGCAGCGAATGGCGGGGATGCGGCTGTTCCTGCACCCGGGTGTCGTCGCGCCGGCTGGAGATAAAGGCGAGCGACCAGGCTCCGATCTTCAGTTGGTCTCCGGAATACAGGCGCTTCTCGTTTGCCGGCTCCGCATTGATCGTCAGCGGGTTGGACGCGCTGATGTTGCGGATATGGTAGATACCCTCGCGGGCCTCGATGACGCAGTGGTACCGGGACACGGAAGGGTCGTCCAGGACGATATCCGCTTCCGTGGAGCGCCCGATCACCATCTTGGCCTGAGACAGTCGATGCGTCGCCGCCTGGCCCGATGGAGAGGTGCACACCAGGCGTCTTTCGGGGGAGGCGGCGGCATGCTCGGAGGCGAGGATCGTTTTGGCCTCGGAGGAAGGTACCACGGCGGACTCCGCGCCGGCTTGATAGAGGAAGCGGGTTTTCCCGAATGTGATCTCGTCCCCGGGTTTGAGAAGGCCGCCGTCAGTGGCGCGGCCGTTGATGCGCAGGGCGTTGCGCCCCAGGTTTTTGATGAGGTGGCGGCCGTTTTCAAACGATACCTTGGCCTGGACCCGGGACACGTGGGCCTCGGGGATGATAATATCGCACTCCTGGGCGCGGCCGACCAGAAAGCTGTCCCGACGCGTTTCAAAGTATCGTTTTGGATTGTTTTTCTGAATCAAACGGAAGGCGCCGTCCACGTCGATCCCCCTCGTACCCCTTGCCTCTGGAAATACCTATCCTGGATTTCTATCGGCGTTTCAGCGGCAAACTTGAGTACGCGCGCTACTCATGTTGAAGCCAAGGATGGGGCGGGGAAGTGCGGAGGCGAACCAGAACGGGCAGGCCGGAGCCAATTGAAATTCAGTTTGAATGCATTTTGCAAAGAAATCCGCTTATAACGTACTAGTGAGGGGTTCGAACGGGAAGACATGCTATGCAAACAGTTTGGACCACTCCCGTCGCGGCCGCTTTTTCCAATTTTTCTGGTGGTAGAGGAAGCTGACGATGAGCGGCACGACGGTGGTGGCCTCGGCGAAGACCATCTGTTCGTAGGTCGTGTCCACCTTGCCCCAGGAGGCGGCCTCCTTGAGGGTCGAGCTCGAGCAGGCGCCGTCGCGCGCGTCGGCCACCGTGATCTGCACGGCGTAACGGTGCATGGGGACTTGCCGGCCGAGCACCTCGGCGCAGATGACGGTGTCCTGGACGAAGTTCTTGGGCACCCCGCCGCCGACCATGAAAAGCCCCGTCGTCTTCGCCTCCATCTTGATCCGGGTCAGTTCATAAAAATCGCGCACGGAATCCAGCGTAAGATGCCGTTCGGGGCGGTCCACCTGGTGCTTGACCAGGCCGAAGCCGGCGCTCGAGTCCGTGAAGGCGGGGCAGAAGACGGGCACGTTGTGCCGGAAGGCGAGCTCGACGAGAGAGCCCTTTTTGACGGCGTGCCGGGTCAGGTAGCGGCCCATCTCATGGATGAACTCCCGGGAGGAGGTGGGGCGGGGCTCGAGGCGATCGGCGATTTTCTTTACGGTCATGTCGCAGGTCTGCAGCTGCCCCTCGTCGATGTAGGTGTCGTAGATCCGGTCGATGTAGTTCCGCCGCAGTTCGCGGTCGTCCGCGAAGGGGCTGCCCTGATAGTGCCTGAACCCCAGGGCTTCGAAGAAGTCCATGTCCACGATGGAAGCGCCGGTCGCCACCACCACGTCCACCATGTTGTACCGGATCATGTCGGCATAGACCTGCATGCAGCCCCCGGCGCTGGTGCTGCCGGCCAGGGTGAGCACGATGGTGCAGCCGCGGTCCTTGATCATGCGTTCAAAGATGTCGGCCGCGGCGGCGGTGTCCCGCGAACTGAAGGACATCTCGCGCATGGCCGAGATGATGGGGGTGGCGTTGAACGACGCGATATCGACGTGCGTGACCTGTTTCTTGAGCAAGCCTTTCTTTTTCATGAGCCGCTTCCTTCCTCGAACCGGTAGCTCAATAGTTTGTAAATCAATTTTGCCGATAGAAAATCCGGCGCCTTGTTGTGCTCGCCGGGGCACAGCTCGACCACGTCAAAGCCGACGATACGGCAGCGGCGGCTTACCGCCCGCAGGAGCCGGGTGACGTCGTACCAGAACAGCCCGCCCGGCTCGGGCGTGCCCGTGGAGGGCATGAGCGAAGGGTCGAACACGTCCAGATCGATCGTGATGTAGCAGCTCTTCCCCAGCCGCGCGACCACCGCGTCGGCCCAGCCCGGGGTTTCGGCCATCTCATGCGCCCAGAACACACTTCCTTCCGTGAGGCTCCGGCGTTCGTCGGCGTCCATGCTGCGGATGCCGACCTGGACGATCGGGCAGAGCTCGCGCACCCGGGCCATGACGCAGGCGTGGTTGAACGGACTGCCCTCATATGTGTCCCGCAGGTCGGCATGGGCGTCGAGTTGCAGCACGCACAGATCCGGATAACGCACGGCGTGAGCCTGGACGGCGCCGATCGCGACCGAGTGCTCGCCGCCGACGGTGACGACGAATTGGTCCCTTTCAAGGCAGCCCGAGACGCGCTCGCGCACGGCGGCGACCATGGCCTTCGGCGTACGCTTTTCGGTGACGGGCTCGGCGGTGAAAATGCCCCGGCGAAAGACCTCGCTCGCGGTCTCGATGTCGTAGAGCTCCATGTTGGCCGAGGCCGCGATGATGGCCGCCGGGCCTTTGTCGGCGCCCTTCAGCCACGTGGAAGTTTCGTCATAGGGCACCGGCAACAGCACGACCCCTGCAAATTTTTCATTTGCAAACTCGACGGGGATCGCACCGAAATTGGACATCAGGCGTTCAGGTTGACCCGCAGAATCGGGTAATGGTAGTTCACGAAGCACAGCGCCACAAGGGCGGTGCCGTACTTCTTTTTGGGCACGAAGCTTTCCGTGGTGACGCGCCGCTCCTTCAGGTGGAACGCATCCGAGTAGCCGTTGGTGTAAAGCTCATCGAGGCTGGCGTGCAGCCGCCGCTCAATCTCCTTGATGGAGTGGTCTCCGTAGAGCTCACAGACCAGGCCGCCGTACTTGGCGCGCGTCTTCTTGTGGTACAGCCACCCGAAAATGATCCCGGCCGTGGCGCGCTCGCCCTGGTTGACCGTGCAGACGGAGAAAATCGACTCCATCACGGAACCGTGAACGAGTTGCTTGGGCCTTGGGATTTCGGTGGCGATGGCCGGCAGGATGGAGGAGTATGTCATGATGTTGCACATCTCCACCCCGGCCTTCTTGAGGGCCAGATGGTAGGAACCCGCGTGGACGGTCAGCTCGCTTTGACCCGTGCCCTTGGTAATGAAGTAATCCTTGGGGATCCGGTTACCAATGATCAACTCACCCAAACGGCCTTCCACGTGCAAGATATCTTCTTTTTCCACTCCCTGTATTCCCCTTTATTATCATAAAAAATCCTGATTTCAGGTTCGATCGAAGACCCTCCCGACGGTCACCTGCTGCTGCAGGGGGGTCGAAAGGAATCTGCCCCAGCCATTTAAAAAGAACGCAGCAAAATAGCATCAAAAAAATATTTTGCAATAGATTTTTTTTGCAATGATTTCATATGGGTTGACAAGAGCCCCTTCCCGGCTGCCCCCTGTGTCCCTCCTTTCATTCGAGGTTAAGGAAGCCCGGCCAGGTACTGACAGGCCGGGGCGATCAGGATCGTCTGGTCGTCGTTGGATATCCGCCGGTAGCCTGCCGCCGTTCGCACCAAGTGAATCGCAGGCACCTTCAATGCGGTCTGGAACTTGATCAGGGCCGCCGACGGCTGGAGCTCATCCGCCCTTGCATCGATCAGCAGCACTGGTTTGCCGTTGTTGCTGATGATGAAATCAACCTCCTGTTGGTCCTTGGTCCGGATGAAGTTCAGGCCGAAGCAGCCATAGCCCAGCTCGTTCCAATTCGACACCGCCCGGAAGAGCTCGAGGGCCACCATGTTCTCGAAGCGCGCCGCAGGGTGCTCCACGCGCGGGGCGTCCCACAGGTAGATCTTTTGTCCCTCTCGGATCGCGCGCGGGATCCCGCGCGTCCAGGGCGCGAGGCTGAGCACCGCGAAGAAACGCTGCAGCGTGAAAATCCAGCTGCGAATGGTGTTGTAGGCCATTTGAAGCCCCTGGGCCAAGGCCGGCACGGACGAAAGCTGCCCCACCTGGGCCGGCAGCAGCTGGTAGAGGGTCGCCAGCTCGTCAATGGCCTTGATCCCCGTCAGATCCCGGATGTCCTCCCGGATCAACTGCTCGGCATAGGCGGTCGACCAGCGCCGGTAGGAGGTCTTGCGCCCGGACAAATACGGCTCGGGAAACCCGCTGTGCTCCGAGAGCGTCTGCCACAGCTCCTGCAGCTCGCCCTGTCGCTCCATGCAGACCAGCTGCGGATGGGCGAAAAACTCCTCGGCGTTCAGGTTGGCCCGGCCCAACTCCGCCTGGGTGAAAGGCCACAGGTGCAGCAGGTAATACCGCCCGGCCAGGGAGTCCCCGCGCCGCTGGGGGTAGTCCAGCCGGCTGGAGCCTGCGATCAGGAATTGATAGTCGTCCTGGAACCGGTCATAGATTCCCTTCAGGTATTTGCGCCATCCGCGGTGCTTGTTGATCTCGTCAAACATTACGAACGGGGTGGATTCGTCCCGGCGCTCGACCGTCTCGAAAAAGGCGGGCTCCCGGATCAGGCGCGCGCGGTCCCCGGGGATCTCCCAGCTCAGGTACACCTGGTTCGGAAACGACTCGGCGATCATCTCCCCCAGGGTCGTCTTGCCCACGCGCCGCGCCCCCGCCATGAAGACCATGCGCTTTTCCTTGGTCAGTTCCGTCCAGATATGTCGGTACAGGGGTCGATCCAGCATGCCCGGCATTGTTTCATCATACTGAAAGATAGTCAAGTCTAAATTTCATTGGCGTCAAACTTAACCATATACTATTAGTTGTCAATTGTTTTTCGCCTCCGGTTTGATTTAACCTATCGCTGAGTTGAGCGGTTCTGATTTTGGTTTTGGCGGACCGACCCGCTGGGGTCTGCCGTCCGCATGTGCCGCCGCAATTTTTGCCCCGGCCGTCGCGACGGCAGCAGGGCCGCTCAAATATCCCCAGAAAGCCCCGGAACCCAGCGCTCCACGACAGAGACTGCCGCCGCTGCCGGTGAGGGGGTTATCGAAACCCCGGGGGCGCTGGCGTAGCCTGGGTGTTTTTTGCGGCGGCACATGCGGACGGCAGACCCCAGCGGGCCTCGATGGGAATCGACAGAATCGCTCAATTTAGGCTATAGTTGCTCGACTGGGATGTATTCTGCATTCCCGGGCGTGTGACGGCATTTCAGCGAAAAACAAGTAAGATGGCTTTTTAAAGAATCCAATTGCGGAGTTGCGATGGACCCAGTGGACGCAACAAGACATGCTCGTCAGGTAAGGGACTACTACGACCGCAACACCGGGCGCTTTTTAAGGTGGGGAAAAGACGAAGGCACCGGCAACCTCCACGGTGCCTTGTGGCCGCCCGAGGTCAACTCCCTGAGCGCGGCCATGCATTTTTCCAACGAGTTGATGGCGCGCGAGATAGAGCAATGTCCCATCCCCGTGAACCGCGTGCTCGACCTGGGCTGCGGAGTGGGCGGCAGCCTTTTTTACCTCGGGCGGCGGCTGCCCGGGGTTCGATGCTTCACGGGCATCAGCCTGAGCCCGGTGCAAATCGACAGCGCCCGCCAGCGCATCCCTGAAACCCAGAATCGCCGGTTTCATTTCGAAGAAGGCTGTTTCTTGCAGCTTCCGGCCGAACGATTCAAGACCGACTTTTCCTATGCCATCGAAGCCTTCGCACACGGGCCTCATCCCGATGCTTTTTTCGGCGTTCAAGCGGGCGTCTTGCCGCCCGGCGGTCGCCTGGCCATCATCGACGATTTCCTGAGCGATGAGCTGCACACCGAAGGACGGCTGCTGGGCATTTACCGCCGGAATTGGCTGCTGCCGGGTTTGCGGGGCCTTGCCGCTCTGAAATCCCTCGCGGCAGAAAAGGGCTTGCGCCTCATCAAGGATCAAAACCTGACTCCGCATCTGCGCCTGGGCCGGCCGCGTGACAAGGCGATAACCGTGCTGGTGCGATGGCTTGGCCCCTGCATGGATCGCCACACCTATCTCAGGTCCCTGTTGGGCGGGGATGCCAAACAAAAATGCTATCGGGAAGGTCTGATCCATTATCGGCTCCTGGTCTTTGAAAAACGTGCAACAGATTCAGGAAAATGAAGGAGCAGATGCTCCAGGCCCTAGGGGCCGGAATCATTAACCATTAACGCGGCTGTTTCAGAACCTAACCCGAAGATCTATCACGAGTGCCTCCGCCGTTTGAAGGCAACACCGGAGGAGTGTATGTTTGTTGGAGATGGGGGGCATGGAGAACTTGGGGGGCGAGGGCGGTTGGGATTCACACGGTCTTGTTCTCCGGAGTAATTCAGCAAACGAGACCGGAGCGCATTCCTGCGTTGCTGGCCGACGCTGATTCGCATGTTTCATCGCTGGACCAACTGTTTTCGATACCTATGTTTCGCGAATTACGGATTCCGACGGATGCCTAACCTGCCGTTCAAGCCGATCGCCGCCCCTTGTGCCGCTCCGGCCTAGCTCTACGATGTGCGCAAAAATATATTGACAACCTACATGCAGGCGGCCCCTGATCGGTCCGTTCTTTCCGGCACCGTCAGGGCCGAAGTCTTTTCCACGGTAAGCGTCACGGCCCCCCAGTCTTCCTCGACTTTCCCCTCAAGCAGATACGGCCGCTCGCGGTCCAGCAGGTGGCAGAAACGGCGGTAGGCCTCGGGGAAAAAAGTGGTTTCCACGAGCCCCGTCTGGTCCTCGAACGTCAGAAACTCCATGGGCTCGCCCTTTTTGGTTTCCACCACCTTGCCGGTGATGAGCCAACCGGCGAAGCGCACGCGCCGCCCGATGCGGCGCGGGATATCGGCGGCCTGGACCGCCCCCGTCCGTTTCACGGCGTCGGCGTAGAGTTCCATGGGGTGCCGATCGCAGAGGAAGCCGAGCACGGAAAACTCCCGCCGCAAGCGTTCGCGGGCGTCGTCCGGGGGCAGGTGCGGGGTGCGTTTGTCGGCGTCCGGCGCTGCGAACAGCGACCCGTTCCGGGCCACCCTCCCGGCGGTAGGGCGGGATGGCAGCCGGCGCGTCGATTCCCACAGGAGCTCGGCGCGGCTGGCCCCCGGGACGAGGGGGTCGAGCGCCCCGCAGTGAACGAGCGCCCGCAGCTCGACTGCATCCGGCCGCACCTGCTCCAGGAAGTCCCCGAGACCTGCGTAGGCCCGGCCCTCGCGGCCGGCGACGATCCGCTCCTGGGTGGCCGTCGCCAGGCCCTTGATGGACAGCAGACCGACCCGCAGCGTGGCGTTTTTTCCCGTCCAGCGCACCTCGCTGGCGTTCACATCCGGCGGCAGCACCCCGAGGCCCAGGCGCCGGGCTTCCGAGACATAGGCGAAGGTGCTGTAGAACCCGCCCTGGTTGCTGATCACCGCGGCCATGAACTCCGCCGGGTGGTGGACCTTGAGAAACGCCGCCTGGAACGAAACGCGCGCGTAGGAAGCGCTGTGGGGCTTGCAGAACGAGTACCCGTCGAAGCTCATCATCATGTCCCAGATCGCCCTGATCTGCTCGTCGGAAACTCCCTGCGCCCGGGCGCCCTCTCGAAAGCGCCGGGCATAGTTCTGCAGCCGCAGGTGCCGGTCTTTCTTGGAGAGGATCCTGCGCAGGCCGTCGGCCTCGGCGTGGGAAAACCCGGCCAGCGCCACCGCCACGCGCGAGACGTCCTCCTGGTAGACCATGATGCCGAAGGTTTCCTCCAGCACATCGGAGAGCAGCGGGTGGATGGGGTCCCACGGCCCGCCGTGCAGCCGACGGATGTACTCGCGGATGTAGTCGTTGGCGGCCGGCCGGATGATGCTGCTGTGGATGACGAGGTGCTCGAAATCGCCCACCCGCGACTTTTGCTGCAACAGACGCATGGCCGGGCTTTCGATGTAGAAGCATCCCATGGTGCGGCCCTGGGCCACGGCCTGCTGGGTGGCGAGATCCTCCTCAGGCTCCCAGCGGGCCTCGTCGAACGCGGCCCCGTTCGCCTGCAGGTTGGCGAGGGCATCGCGGATCACGCCCAGGCTGCGGTTTCCCAGGATATCGATCTTGACCAGGCCGGCGTCCTCCGCCGCGTCTTTTTCCCACTGGATGATCGGAACCCCCTTCGGTGCGCGTTCCAGCGGCACGTACTCGGCGATCGGCCGCGGGGTGATGACGACCCCGCCGGGATGCACGGAGAGATACCGCGGGGTGCCGATGATCCGCTGGGCATGTGCCAGGATCTCGGGCCAGGGCGGTGGGAACTGCACGGCCTTCAGCGCGGGCTGCTTTTTAAGCTCGGCCAGGAAATCGGCATCCATCTCCTCGGCGCTCCAGTACCAGGGCAGGCGCTTGGCGACGCGGCCGATCTCGGCGGCGGTCAGGCCGTAGACCTTGGCGACTTCCCGCACCGCCATGCGCGGCTGGAACAGGACGTGGTTTGACACCATGGCGGCGTGGTCGCGGTGGCGGGCGAGCACGGCCTGCAGCACGGCGTCGCGCTCGTCCCAGGCGAAGTCCACGTCGATGTCGGGCGGGTCCATACGGCCCGGGTTGAGAAAGCGTTCGAAGTAGAGGTTGTGCTTGAGAGGGCAGACGTTGGTGATGCCGAGGCAGTAGGCGGCGAGCGAGGCCGCGCCTGAGCCGCGGCCGCAGGTGCGCGGGCTCAACGCCACGATGTCGCGCACGATCAGAAAGTAGGCGGCAAAGCCCATGGCCGCGATGATGGTGAGCTCCCGCTCCAGCCGCTCCACCACGGCTTCCGAAAGCTCGCTGCCGTAGCGGCGGTGAGCGCCGGCATAGGCGTCCGCCCGCAGCCGGTCGGCGGCGGACGGCCCATCCGGCCCGGGAAGGGGCGGGAGCACCGTGCCGAAATCCGGGCCGGTGAAGGTGAAGCGCGCGGCGAGGGTGGCGGTGGCCGCAACCGCCTCCGGGCAGGGCAAAAACCGCCGTGCGTACTCCTCCCGGGGGGCGAGCCAGGCGTCCGCCGGGGCGGTGTCCCGGGGCGCGAGGCGGGAGAGGGACGTGTTGTGCGCAATCGCCCGCAGGATGCGGTGGACGGCCATGTCTTCCGGCCGCAGAAGAAAACTGTCGGGTGTGGCGGCCGCCGGCAGCCCCCGTCGACGGGCGGCGGCGCGCAGCGGGTGAGTGGCGGGAAGCGGGTGGCGCGGCATGGCAGCCACCACCGAGACTCCAGCGGCATGCCAGGCTTCGAGCAGACCGGGATGCGTGGTCAGCACCGTCAGGCCGGCGGCGCGGGCGGGCAGATCGGCCTGCAGGTCGAAGGCGTCCGCCCGGAGCCGCCGGTGCGTGAGCAGCCGGCAGAGGTTGCGATAGCCCTCCTCGGTTTCGACCAGGCAGGCGGCACTCCGGCCGCGGCCGGGGTCGGTAACTTCCGCCCCGATGACGGAGGTGATGCCCTCCTCGCGGCAGGCCGTCAAAAAAGGCCACAGCCCGTAGAGGTTGTCGGTGTCGGTCAGTGCCAGGCGGTCATACCCCAACTGCCGCGCCGTACGGCACAGCTGCCGGGGCGAGGCCGTGCCCCACATGAGGGAGTAATGAGAGCGGACGACGAGAGGAACCATAGGATTCTAATTTTTCACCGCAAAGGCGCAAAGGGCGCAGAGGGAACTTCTTCCTTTTGTTTTCCGGTGAGAGGCCGGAAGGCAAAAAACAAGCCGCTCATTCTTTTAGATCCTTCACAATTCGCGTGATACCATCGCGCATTACAGGCACGTTGAAGTTCAACAATAATCCCAAATTCAAGCCTGATAGCTTCAAGTACGTCAATAATTGGGCTTTATAGATCGGTTCAATCTTCTCGCACGCTTGCAATTCAAGGATGATGGTATTCTCCACAACGAGATCCAACCGATACCCACAATCGAGGCATTCCCCTTTATACACAAGGGGCAATGGGACCTGGCTTTCAAAATCTATCCCGCGCAGCTTCAACTCGTGGCACAGGCACCTTAAAACAATCTCTGCGCTCTCTGCGCTTTTGCGGTGAAGTTTTTCTTTTCTTATGCCGCCAAGGTTCGCCCGATTTGCAGCGCATGGTCCCCGAAGCGGTGGCGGACGGCGTCCACGGCGCCGATGAGACGGTCGCGTTTTTCGGCCTGCTGCCGGTCGTCGCCGAACAGCGCGAGTTGGGCCGGTGGGAACACCAGCCGGTCGCAGACGAGCCGCAGGTGCCGGACCCGCACCCGCCGGGCCCAGGCCAGAAACAAGGCCCGGCGGGCAGTCTCGAACAGGGTGAGGTCGTTGGCGGTGGCGGGCCGCGCGGCGGCCTGGCGGATGCAGCGCGCGCCGTCGGAGTAGTCCAGCACGACGGTCACCCGCCGCGCCGCCCGCCGCCGCCGCCGCAGCTCGCTGCCAACCTGCTCCACCTCCCCGTAGAGGGCCGAAAACAGGGTGTCGGTGTCGGTGGTGTCGGTGGCGAACGCGTGGTCCGCCGCGACCGCCGGCGGCTTCTCCCCGACCGCGAGCACGGGGGAAGAGTCGATGCCCCGCACGGTCTCGTAGAGAAACATGGCGCGGCGTCCAAACGGCACCTGCAGTTCTTCCAGGCGCAGGGACGCGACGTCGTCGACCCGCGTCAGGTTGAACTCGCGCAGACGGGTGAGGTCGTCACGTTCGATGCCTGGGATCAGCTCCAGACGAAGGGGGGCGAGAAACGGCTGCTCCTCGCCCGCAGCGACGATGTACTCGCCCTCGGGCTTGACCAGGCGGGTAGCCACCTTGGCCACCAGCTTGTTGGGGGCCACCGACCAGATCGGGGCGAGGCCGAGGTGGGCGCGGATCTCCCGGCGCAGGCGCCAGGCCACGTCCATGGGCGGCCCGAGCAGGCGGTCGGTGCCGGTCGCGTCGATGAAGAGGTGACCGTCGTTCTCGCCGGCCTCGATGCGCGGGGAGAAGGATAGGGCGCGCTGCAGCAGGGCCCGCATGGCCTGCGCGTAGCGCTCGGGGTGCGGCGGCAGAACGCAGGCATCCCGGCACCGGCGCGCCGCCCGGGCAAGCGCCATGCCCTTGCGGATCCCGGCCCGAAAGGCCTCCTCGCTCATGTCGTAGACGGCCGCTCGCTCCGCGCCCGCCGGGGCGATGACCACGGGGCGGCCGGCAAGCCGCCGGTCGATGGTCCGCTCCACCGCCACGGCGAAGTCGGTTACGTTCAAATGAATGATGGCGCGGTCCATGTCGCTCTATAATAAAACATGCTCACTGCAGAGGCGCAAAGAGCGCAGAGGGAACGATTTTTTTTGAAACGTCGTGAGAGGCGGCGTTTCAAAAAACACCCGCCGTGAAGCGGCTGAACGGTTTTCATTTGCCGGTGTCGCAGCGGCAAATGAAAGGATTAAACTCTCTGCGCTCTTTGCGTCTCGAGCAAAGCGGGCGGTGAATTGGATAAAATTGTAGATCTCTTCCTATGTCAGTCCTCGTTCGGCGAGCAGCCGCACCATTTGCGCGGCATTGCGGGGGGCCTGGGCGCGGACGTGGTTGTTGAAGAAGATGACCCCTTGCGCCGCCCGGCCGGCCATGCGGGGCAGGGGGCCGTCGGCCCACTCGCGCAGTTCTTCATCCGTGTAGTCGTAGTCGAATTGCTTCTGCATGTTGCCCGAGCGCCAGCCCCGGGCGTTGCGGCCGTGGAAGCGGACGTAGAAGAGCTCGGGGTTGGTGACCACGTCGAGCCGCGGGAAAAGGCCTGGAAGCCCCGGTGCGTCCACGGTCACGAGAGTGGTGCGGCGGCGCTCGAGTTCGGCAAACACCCGGTCCGCGGCCCAGGAGACGTGGCGGAACTCGACCGCCAGGGGCAGCCCCGCCAGCGCGTCCAGAAGCTCGGCGAGGTACCGGCGGCTGGCAGCATCACGGGTGAACCCCGGCGGGAACTGCAGCAGCAGCGCCGCGAGCTGCTGCGCCTGGAGCAGGGGGCCGATGCCTTCCCGGTACTGGGCGGCCTGGCCGCGCCACTGGCCGGGGTCGACCTCGTGGGTCAGGGTGCGGGTCAGCTTGGCGGCGAAGCGGAAGCCGGCCGGGGCCAGCCGGCGCATGCGCTCGACGGCCGGTGCCTTGGGCATCTGGTACCAGGTGAAATTGAGCTCGGTGATGCCGAACTGCCGGGCATACAGGGGCAGCATCGCGCCGGCCTTGGTCCCCGGCGGGTAAAACCCGGCGTCAGCCCACTCGGCGTACGAGTAGCCGCTGGTCCCAACGAGGATGGAGCCGGCAGTGTTTCGATGGGTCGGCGTTGCGTCGTTCATATGCCGTATATTCTCAGGAGAGCAGCCCGGAGGCGTTCGGAGCGGCCCGCGGTCTCGAGGAGCGCCCCCCTGGGCGCGAGGGTGTGAGGAGCGGCCCTGCAGGCCTTGAGGCAAGGCCTCTTTTGCCTCAAGCGCAGCGCTCCACGAGTCTCTGCGCAGCAGGCACGCTCTTCAAGCCCCCTGGGGCGCTCCTCCAGGCCCTTTTGATCCGCTCATGATTGTGCGCTGCAACCCGATCACCTTCCCCTGCACGAGGACTTCGCCGAAGTCGTGGCGCATGGGGGCGTAGTCGGGGTTTTCCGGCCGCAGTTCGATGTGGTCGGCCCGGAGGAAAAAGCGCTTGACGGTGGCCTCCTCACCGTGGACGAGGGCCACCACGATCTCACCGTTGTGGGCATACTGGCGCGGCTCACAGATCACGAGGTCGCCGTCCAGAATGCCGGCCCCCCTCATGGAGTCCCCCCGCACCCGCAGGGCGAACAGGTTCGGGCCGCGGAAGACCGCGGCGTCCACGATGATGCTGCCGTCCCAGTCCGCCTGGGCGTACATCGGAAGCCCCGCCGCGATGCGCCCGACAATCGGCACGTCGCGGCCGCGCTGCAGGGCCGAGGTCTCGCGGGCGCGGTTCAGCAGATGCACCGTGCGGCCGTAGCGTCCTTCGCGTTTCAGGAGCCCCTTGGATTCCAGCACGCGCAGGGTGCGGGCAACGGCCGCATGACTCACTTGCATGTCCGCTGCCGCTTCGCGCAGGCTGGGAACCCGGCCGTCGGCTGCGATTTTCCGCTGCAGGTAGTCCAGCAGGCGCTGCTGGGTCGGGGTCAGGCGGTTCGGCATGGATTCGATCTCCTTGAACCGAGGGCTTCCTGCGAAGCCGTCACTCTCGGGCTTCGAAAGAATTCAGCATAGTCTTGCTCATATCTTAGGCAGACAAAATGTAAATGTCAATGTAAACATTAATGTAAATTATAAAGCACGAAGCTCGAAGGATTAAGGATGAACGGAAGACCTGAAACGAAGGTGTTTTCAGATGTAAACTTTGGCGAGGCGCTTCTCCCCGAAGCGCAAGGGCAGAACGATGGCGAGCAGGCTCAGCGTGAAGGCAGTGCCGAAGGCGGCGGCGGTCCAGAGCCAGACCGCCGTCGACAGGGCGCGTCCGTGGAGGTCCGCCATGAAGATCCGGTACACGGGACCGGCCTCGAGCAGGACCACCACCCCGATGTAGAGGGTGCAGGCGATCATGAACATCAGGCCTCCGAAGCTCGTCACCGTCTGGGTCGGGTTTTCCGCTTTGAAGTCCGGGAAGGCGGCGCCGAGGCCGATGCCCATGGCGACGATTCCCGGCACGATGAAAAAAACGGTGACGGTCGAAAGTGCCATCATGAACGGGGTCACCTGGAGCAGCAGGTTGGTGGCGACGGTCAGCACTTCGGTCAGCACCAGCAGCGGCAGATAGTAGATGAAAAATTTGATGCGCAGGAACGTGCGCAGGGACAGCGGCGAGGTCTTCACCAGCCAGAAGGCCTCGCGTTCCATGCTCACGGCCGGGTAGGCGAAGCGGGCCGTCACCGCTGTCAGTACGAAGAGCGCCAGGGCCATGTTCAGAAAGGAGAACAGGTTTTGCAGGTAGGCCGTCGGGATGGGAGATCTTTCCAGCGGCAGCGCGGCGAAGTTGTAGATGTAGATGACCACCAGCGCAGCGATCAGGAAGAGCTGCGACCACTGGGTCTGGTCGCGCAGGAAGGTCTTGATCTCCTTCACCGTGAAGGAGCGGGCCGGCCCGGGGAGAAACCGGAACAGGCGCTCGCTGATCCCTCCCCGTCGGACCAGGCGCACGGAGGCGGTCTGGGTGCGGGAGAAGCCTTTGAAATACAGGGCGTCGGCGGCGAGGGTCAGAACGCAGATCAGGCTGACGGCAAAGCTGGCGGCGAGAGCCGTGTGGAAGAGGCTTCGCGCGGGCAAGCCCGCGAGCGCCGACTGGATGCTGTCATAGGCCCAGGTGCTCGGCAACAGGGGCGAGACCGGGGCCTGCAGCGAAGCCATGTAGGCCATGACGGTGTCGAACACCTCCGGGTTGACCAATTGCTCCGGCCGCGACAGGCGTATCGCCAGGTAAAGTGTTACGAACAGCAGCACTCCCAGAACGATGACGATGCTGCGCATTCGGCCGGCGGGAACGAGCATGACGCCGGCCATCACCGCAAGCGTGCTCAGCGCCGAGGCGATGGCGGCCAGCACGATCAGGGAGAGCAGGGTTGCCGCGTAATACCCCGCTCCGGCCGCGAACACGATGCCGTAGGCCAGGAAGATGGGCAAGGTGAACAGGATCACCATCCAACCGCTGTCGGCCGTGCTGTCGACCCAGCGGGCGAGGAAGACCCGGTGGCTCGCGACCGGTGTCGAGTGGACGAGAAAGAGGTCCCGGGAAAGGTAGAGCGTGGAGAGCGAGGTCAGGATGCTGCTGAACAGCAGCAGGGCGAAGCAGACAATCAGGATCATCGACAGCAGCTTGAAGGCCAGGATGTCGCCGATGTCCTCGATGCCCTTGAAGTACCGCAGGACACGCCAGGAGACCGCAAAAAGCCCGCACCAGAAGGCGGCCCCCACCCCTCCCAGCACCGCAAGTCGGGCGGTGCCGCCGCGGGTGCTCCGGCCCAGGCCGCGTCTCAGGACCGGCAACAGCCGTGGCCTCAGCAGCATGCCTATGTCCGCTAACAATCCATTCATGCGTCGGAGGCGGGCCCATTTGTCGTCAGGTTCATAAAAACCTGCTCCAAATCGGCCTCGGTCACGTGGGCCTCCCGCCGCAGGTCGGCGGCGGTGCCGTTGGCGATCAGGCGGCCCCGGGCGATGATGCCGATGCGGTCGCAGATGTCTTCTGCGAGCTTCAGCGTGTGAGTCGACATGAAAATGGTGACGCCCTCCGCCGCCAGCCGCCGGAAGAGCTTTTTGACCATGATCATGGCCAGCGGATCGAGCCCCACCATGGGCTCGTCCACGATCAGCACCTCCGGGTCGTGCAGCACGGCCGCGGCCATGATGAGACGCTGTTTCATGCCGTGGGAGTAGGATTCGATGAGCTCGTTGGCCCAGTCCACCAGGGCGAACATCTCCAGGGTGGCCGTCGCTTTCGGCTGGAACTCGAATGCCGGCACGCCGTAGATGTCGGCCATGAAGCGCAGGAACTCGAGGCCGGTGAGCTTCTCATAGATATAGGGGCGGTCCGGTATGAAGCCGATCTTGCGCTTCGCCCGCTCCGGCTCCGCCTGCAGGTCGATGTCGCAAACGGCGACCGACCCGGCCGTCGGCGCCAGCACGCCGCCCAGCATCTTGATGGTGGTGGTCTTGCCGGCGCCGTTGGGCCCGATGAACCCGAAAATTTCACCCCGGCCGACCCTCAGGGTGAGGCGGTCGACGGCGGTGAAACCGTTGTAGGTCTTGGTCAGTTGGGTCAACTGGATCATGGGTGCGAGAATGGCCTGGTGCCCGAATACCGGGCCGGGCCCATCGGAAGCGGGTTGGTAATCGAAGCGTTCAGCTTCAGGCAAAGACTGATCGGTCTTACGCCGCTCGTTTTCGATTCCTCATTATAGCACATCGCAGGCGTCTGCCAAGGCGGCCGCCCGGGGAATGCCGCACCCCGGCGCGCTCCGTCGCCGCGTCATTCCAGGATGGTGATGCGCAACCTGCCCATGAGCCCCACCAGGTCCAGCGACTGCTGCATCGAGCCGGTGGCGAACCGGATGTGCGTCACGTCCGCCGGGAGCTGGTCGAACAGGGCATCCGCCGTGACCCAGCGTCCCAGGTACAGCAGGTTCCAGGCGTGGTAGTAGAATTTGCCGCGCAGGTAGACGACGCCGGCCTCCACGCGGGCCGGGATCCCGGCCGCCCGCGCCAGGGCGGCGAACAGCACGGCATGCTCGTTGCAATCACCCATGCGGTTTTCGAGGGTCGACACGGCATCCGGCAGGGACAGCACCGGCCGTCTCTCGATATTGGCGCGGATCCAGTCCATGATGCGGCGGGCCTTCTCGAGCGGCGGCATTTGCGCGTTGTCGCCGAGGATCGAGCGCACCTGCGCGCGGATCTTCGCGTGATCGGACTCGATGAACGGCTCGGGCTTCAAAAACACCCGTTCGAGGGTCGGCAGGCTCTGCTCCGTCAGCTCGTCCGGCAGCCCTTCGAGCGACTCCTTGCGCACGGTGAGCACACCGTCGGAAAGCTTCTGGCGTCCGCCCTGCAGGCGCAGGCCCCCTGTCGTTACGCCGCCGATCGAAACCCGCAGCACGTCCAGGGCCGCGGGGCTCGCGATGGGTCGATTGGGCGTGATCGCGGCGAGTTCGGTCAGGTCCTGGCTGGCGGCGAGCCCCATGTCGTCCAGGGCATCCGTGCGGGAGGTCTTTTCCAGGCGCATGCCCAGCAGACCGCGTTCCTTGAGGAGGTCGCCGTTTTGACCGATCCAGGCGCTTTGGATCATGCCCCGGAAATTCAGGGTCACCTTGGTGGCGGGGAGGCGTTGCCCCATGACCGCCACGTCCTCCGGCCCGACGATCTCGACCAGCACGGGTATCTGCGCCAGTGCCGCCGGGTCGAACACATCGAATGTGTAGCGGTTGCCGGGCGTGAGGTCCGCCATCGCCAGGGCGTCGATGATGGCCGCCGTCGGTTTGATGTCCTTTTGGACGGGCACCTCGATGCGGCGCCGGTCGCCGGCGGCCTCGGTGCGGACGGACAGCACACCGCCGGATGCCTCGCCCCGGGCCGAAAAGCGGAACCGGCCCGACTCGATCCCGAACTCGAAGCGTTCCAAGGCGAGGTCCCGGCTCAGCCGCGAGCGGGTCTGCAGGCGAAGGTCCTGGAGCATGCCCATGGTATTGATCCGCATGGCCACTTCTTCTTCCAGCTCATAGCCGGTCTCCGTGGGCTGCAGGCGGCTGTGGGAGAAACCGATCTTGCGATTTTTCTGGAAAATGTTCATCCAGGACTCCCGCGCCCGGACATGCTCGCCCGCATCGGTCGGCAAAACTCGCGGCCGCGCAGCGAACTTCTGCCAGACATCCAGCCGGATGCCGAGCAGAACGGCGAAGACAAGGGCGGCGGCGATTCCGGTGACCCGGAATCCGCTCATGCGATGCTCAGTCATGGTTGGCGGCTCTGCGACTGGTTTCGACTCAAGCGCTGGTAGAACCCCTGCGGGTGCCTATCCCGCATTAGTGCCCATCCATAAACGGCGTCTTTCGGCCCATGCCGGCGTTCTCGCTCTTCGCAATCCTCGGCAAAGTCTCACTTTGCCTGTGGTTGCGAAATCGCTGCGGCCTTGGCCTAAACCGAAATCCACCATTTCTGGATGGACAGTTTAGCATGGCAGCCCCTAAAAAGCGAAACGCCGCGCACACTTTTTCCCGGTCCGGGGCGGCGCCCGGGGTGGAGCACGACCCGGTGCAAGACCCTTCTGTAGAGATGGCCGGTGGATCGAAGCACAATATGTGGGGTCGGCAGAAATCCTTTATTTTTCGGGGGATTCGGTCTGTTTTTCTATTGACAACCCGTTTATTTTTCGGGATAGTAAAATCACGTTAATGTTAGTGGATATTGGTACTCGAGATGAAGTTGTTTTGTGAGATCCATCGATTTGCCACATTCCCTATTCACTCGTGTTGAGGCTTCTGAAGCAGGGCCAGAAATGGTTCTGCTTTTTTTTTGTTTGAGGGTCGCGCGCAGAGTCAATTAATCAATCAGGAGGAGGAGAGTATGCCGGAAGGAGTCGTCAAGTGGTTCAACGAGAAGAAGGGGTTCGGGTTCATTAAAAAGGAAGACGGGCAAGACGTTTTCGTCCATTATTCCGCCATCAAGGGCCAGGGATTCAAGTCCCTGGTGGAGGGTGATCGCGTGCGTTTTGAAGTCCAGCAGGGCGCCAAGGGACCGGCGGCCTCCGATGTGGAGAAACTCGCCTAACAGGGTGTTGAAAAACCTGTTTTTAAACACCCTGATAGAATGAGCTGTTGGCATGCCCCATTGATCCCCCGTTCACGCGTCGGCGCGGCGGGGGATCATTTTTTCAGCAGCTCCCGGGCGTGCTCGAGCGTCACGCGGGTGATCTTTTCGCCGCCGAGCATCCGCGCGATCTCGCGGGTGCGATCGTCGGCGGTAAGCAGCGTGATGGCGGTCCGGGTGCGGCCGGAGGCCACGTGCTTGGAGATCTTGAAATGGTGGTCGCTGAATTTGGCGATTTGGGGCAGATGGGTGATGCAGATGACCTGATGGTGCCGGGCAAGGGTGGCCAGCTTGCGGCCGACCACCTCGGCGACGGCCCCGCCGATGCCCGCATCGACCTCGTCGAAAACGATGGTGGCCACGGACTCGCTGGCGGCGAGGATCGACTTCAGTGCCAGCACCACCCGCGACAGTTCCCCGCCCGAGGCGATGGCGGCCAGGGGTTTGAGCGTTTCGCCGACATTCGGCGCGATCGTGAAAACCGCACGGTCGATACCACTCTCGGCCGCCGCGTTCGAGCCGACGACGAGGTGCGGGTCGGTGTCCGCGTCCGCCGGGATGGCGCTCAGGGCTACCGCGAATTCGGTTTCGGCCATTTTCAACGTGGACAGCTCGGCCGCCACGCGTGCGGCGAAGCGCTGCGCCGCCGCCTGACGTTTCTTCGAAAGCAGCACGGCCTGCCGGACGATCCCGGCGTGCCGCTCGCGCAGCCGGTCTTCCAGCGTCGCGATCTCGGTGCTGATGTTTTCGATAGCGGCCAGTTCCGCCGTTGAGCTGGCGAGCTTCTCCAGCGCGGCCTCGATCGAGCCGCCGTATTTGCGTTTGAGCCGGTTCAGCACATCCAGCCGCTCTTCGACCTCCTCCTGGCGCCGGTCGTTGAATTCGATCGACTTCAGGTAGGCGCGCAGCTCCCCCACGAGGTCTTCGACGCGGTAGACGATCTCGGCGCAGGCCTCGGCTTTGGCCCCCACCTGCGGGTCGATCCGCCCCATCCGCTCGAGACTCCGGCGCACCTCGGTCAAGCGCTCCGCTACAGAGCCGGATGCACTGTAGAGCGTGTCGACTCCTCCCTGGACGGCTTCGACCAGGGCGCCCGCGTTCTTCAGGCGCGTGCGCTCCTGCTCGAGCTCGCGGTCTTCCCCCGGCGCGATGCCCGCGGCTGCGATCTCTTTCTGCTGGAACTCCAACAACTCCGTGAGCTCGGTCTGCCGGGCCTGCCGCACCCGCAGTTCTCTGAGGTGCTTCAGCTCAGGGATGATCTCGCGGACCAGGGCGCCGACGGCCTCGCGCTGGAGCATCAACCCCGCGAACTGGTCCAGCATGAGCAGGTGCTGGTCCTCCTTGAGCAGTCCCTGGTGGGCGTGCTGGCCGGAGATGCTGGCCATGTTTTCGGTGATGGCGGAGAGCACCTGAAGGGTAGCGAGGCGGCCGTTGACGTAGCTGCGGTTGCCCTCCGCCCGCGAGATGACGCGCCGCACCAGGAGCCCCTCCTTCAAGCTGTACCCCATGTCGGCTGCCGTCTGTGCGGTCCGGGATTGCGGGGCGATGTCGAAAAGCGCCTCGAGCTCCGCCGATTCGGCGCCCGTACGCACCATGTCGGTGGACGCACGGCTGCCCAGGATCAGATTGACGGCGTTGATGATGATGGATTTGCCGGCGCCGGTCTCGCCGGAGAGAATCGTCAGCCCCGCGTCGAAGCGGATGTGGAGATCGTCGATGATGGCGAAGTTGCGGATCGAAAGTTCTTTCAGCATAAGCCGCCTGGGGTGAACGGTGGCAAGGGCCGTCATTATACACCGGCCGGGCATGTTGTAAAGATGCAGGACGCCTGCTCCCGAAAAAACTTGAATGCCGAGCGCAAAGATTTTAAAGTAGCCGACATGCGCCGGTCGGTACCCGGCGCAATCCCCCTTATGAAAGCGAGAACACGAACCGATGGGAAAGTTGCCGATTCTGGTGATAGCGACGCGTAACCCCGGCAAGGCAGCTGAAATCTGCGAGCTGCTGCAGGGGTTTCCGGTCGAGATCAAGAGCCTGTCCGATTTCGGGCCGATTCCCGAAGTCGAAGAGGACGGAGACACGTTCGACGCCAACGCTTACAAGAAGGCGAGTTTCACGGCGCGCGTGCTCGGCTTCCCGGCGCTCGCCGACGACTCCGGGATCGCCGTGGAGGCCCTGAACGGGGCGCCGGGGGTGCATTCGGCCCGCTATGGAGGAGCGGGCGCCTCCGACGAGGACCGCCGCCGCAAGCTGCTGGCCCAAATGGACGGCCGCACCCGTCGCAACGCGGCCTTCGAGTGCGTGATCTCGCTGGCCGTCCCCTCGGGACCGGCGCTCACCTACGAAGGCCGGTGCGAGGGAGTGTTGACCAAGGCGCCTACGGGCGCCAACGGTTTCGGCTACGACCCGATTTTTTACTATCCCCCGCTTCAGAAAACCTTCGCCGAGCTCACGCGCGAGGAGAAAAGCCGGGTCAGCCACCGGGGCAAGGCCCTGCGCGAGCTGCGGGGCGAATTCGACAAGGTGATGCAATGGGTCCGGAGGCATATGCCGCCGGAGGACCCGTGGAACCTGGAAAAATAGACGGACTCGTAAAAAGTCATCACAATCGATGGCTTTGTAAAAAGCCCAAGTTCAAGGCGCCCGATTCCCGCGGAGTGAGGCGTACTTAAAGTACGCCGCAGCGACAGCGGGATGAAGCGCAACGCCGAAATTGGGTTTTTTACGAAGCCATCGAAGACATCGAGGACCCATTGGCCGTTCGTACGAACACGGTTGCGGCGACACTTTGCAGCCGCCGGATGATCGTTGCCCTTCTGATGGGTTTCTCCTGCGGCCTGCCCCTGCTGCTGACGCTGGGTGTCCTGCAGGCTTGGATGACCGAGGAGGGTGTCGATCTCACCTGGGTGGGCATGATCACCCTGGTGCAGAGCCCCTATTCCTGGAAGTTCCTGTGGGCCCCCGTTCTGGACCGCTTCACGCTGCCGTTTCTCGGCCGCCGCCGGGGGTGGCTGCTGGTCGCGCAGCTGGCGTTGATGGCGGCCATCGCCGCGCTGGCGTTCGCCGATCCGGTCAAGCGCCCGGTCTGGATGGTGGCGGCCGCGGTGCTCGTGGCCTTTTTCAGCGCCACCCAGGACACGGTCGTGGACGCTTACCGCCGGGAGGATTTGCCCGATAGCGAGCTGGGACTCGGCTCCTCCATGTATGTTTACGGCTACCGCATCGGGATGTGGGCGGCCTCGGGGGGCGGCCTCATTCTGGCCGATCGTATGCCCTTCTCACAGGTCTACCTGGTGATGGCCGCAGGCATGCTGCTCGGCGTGCTGACGACCCTGCTTGCCCCCGAGCCCCGCGCGGCCAACGGTCTGCCGCTGTCGCTGCGGGAGGCCGCCTGGCAGCCTCTGTCCGATTTCTTCCGCCGGGATGGCGCCCTCTGGGTGCTGGCCTTCATCCTGCTTTACAAGGTCGGCGACAGCATGGCCGGCGCCGTCAGCATCCCCTTTTATCTCGAGCTCGGTTACTCCAAGTCCGAGATCGGCACGGTGGTCAAGCTCTTCGGGGCATGGGCCACCATCGCCGGCGGCATCCTCGGCGGCATCCTGATGCTGAAGACCGGCATCCAGCGCAGTCTCTGGGTGTTCGGCGGGCTTCAGGCGGTCTCGACCGCAGGTTTTGCCGTGCTGGCCCGCATCGGACCCAGCCTGCCGGCGCTTGCGACCGTGGTCGCCTTCGAGAGCATTACGGCCGGCATGGGAACCAGCGCCTTTGTCGCGTTTATCGCCAGCCTGACCAACCGCAAGTTCACCGCCACCCAGTACGCGCTGCTGACGAGCATCATGGGGCTTCCGCGGGTGCTGGCCTCGGCGCCGACGGGGTTTGCCGCCAAGCACCTGGGCTGGGAAGGCTTTTTCATCTTCTGCACCCTCGCGGCCATCCCGGGCATGCTGGTTCTCTGCCGCATCGCCCCCTGGCGAGCCCGCCCCGCGCCCACGGATTCCACGTAGCATTTGCTTTGTGAATCGGGGCCTGTTATTACTCCGGCAATTATCACTCCGGCGATTAAATATGTAACATGGGCTGCTAAGGGAACCTTCCTTTTGTCGGCGGACCAGGGCAGGGCCCGGTGGGGGGCGGGGCCGCTGTCGGCCGCAGCCAGTGACACCTGGGCTGCGACAACGCCCCAGGGGTTTCTAGAATAGTCCCTCACAGGCAGCGCGGAAGTCTTTGTCGTGAGGCTGTGATCTGGGGGCTTTTCCGGGTATCTCGAAGCGGCCCGGCTGCCGCCCGTAGGAGCCCGGAAAAGATGTCTGCGGCCGACAGCGGCCCCACCCCCCACCGGGCCTCGTGGCAGCCACGACATTTGGCCTGTTTAATCGCCGGAGTACTAAAGAGGGTTGGGGCCCGCCGCGTTCAACCCCCTGAGGCCGACGGAACCGACATGACTGAGACACTTCCCGACAAAGCCATCCATGAGCGCTTGAAAGCGCTGCAGCGCGAGCGCCACGAGATCCTGGCCCTGCCGCCGGAAGAGGCGCTGAACCGGATTCTGTCCGCGCGTGAGCCGGCCGCCCTGGTGCACTCCATTCCAGAGTCGGATCTCTACCTTCTGGTGCACGACATCGGCCCCGAGGACGCCCTGCCGTTGCTGGCGCTGGCCTCCGACAAGCAGTGGGACCACATCGTGGACCTCGAGAGCTGGACCCGGGACCGCATCGAGGTGCACAGCGTCACGCGCTGGCTCAATCTCTTGCTGGAATCGGACCCGCAGCGCTTCCTGCGATGGTTTTTAAAGGACCACCTCGAGTTTGCCGAACTTTACCTGTTTCACACGATCGAGGTGCGGGCCTTGGAGCAGGACCAGGACCCCTCCGAGTTCGGCGACGATTTCTTCACCCTGGACGGCACGTATTATGTACGCTTTTTGAAGCTGCCGCCCGTGCTCGACAGCTCCGCGATCGGCGAGGAAGAGCGCCGGGAGTTTCTGATGAAACTCCTCCAGCGCCTGGCGGCCCAGGACCATCTCAATTTTATAAACGTGCTGATCGAGGCGACCCATGTCATCCCCGCCGAGACCGAGGAAGAGGAGTACCACTGGCGCAGCGTGCGCCTGGCGGAGAAGGGGTTCGCCCCGTTCGGCGAGGCCATCGGGATCTACCAGCCCGTCCAGCCGAAGGATCTGGAAGCCCGGGCCCCGAAACACATTGCCCGCCGGCGGGCGGAGAGTTCCCTGCTGCCCGTGCCATCCTACCCGCTGCGGGAGATGGAGGCGGACAATCACTTCAGCCGCGCCCTCGCCCGGCTCGAGCCGCAGGACATCCTCACCCAGGTGCAGTGGGAGTTCGCCAACCTTTGCAACCAGATCATCGTCGCCGACCAGAAGGCCATCCGCAGCCGCGCGCAGCTGCACGACATCGTAAAGAAGGCCTGCGGGTACATCAGCATGGGCCTGGAGCGGCTGAGGGCCACGGGGGAAAAAGAGGCCGATCCCCGCCAGGCGGCGGCGGCCCTGATCCGCCACCCGCTGGTCCAGGTTTTCCGACTCGGGTTCGGCGCCGTGCTCGAGCTCAAGTGGGAGGCTGAAAAGTGGCTGAGCCGATGCTGGTTCACCACGTCCGGGCTGCGCCTGACCTTCTGGGGGGAGCAGTGGATGGGAGTCCTCGGCGGCCTGCTGCTCAAGAAGCCCCTTTACTACGACAACTACAAGACCGGCGTGCTCTACCGGGAGTTCATCGCGCTGGAGGAGGTCGCGCTGACCGAAAAGATCCTGCGGCGGGTGCAGGCGGTCGACCACCTGCTCGCGCGCATGAACCTCCAACTGGGGTCCGTGTCCCAGTATGGTTTTCTGACCTACAAAAACCTGATTCTCACCCGGTGGGCCGCGCATTGCCTGGGGCTTCGGGAGGAAAAATTGGCCGCCATCCCGGTCAGCGGCTTCAAAACCTTTTACGCGCAGCTTCTGCCGAGCGAGCCCTCCAGCGAGTCAACGGCGCCGCGCCGCATTCCCGAAGAGATGAAGTCGGGCTTCATCGCCTGGCTGGCCCGTGAGACCGGCCTCACGGATGTTGAGATTACCGAACGCCTGGGGCGGATATTCGAGGAGCTCTTCGATGAGATCGAGGCGGAGTATGGCCGGGTGACGGCCAAGGATCTGGATCCTCGCTTCGTGCAGCTCTTCCTGCTAAAAACATGACCACTCAGGCGGCTATGATGGATGGAGAAGAGGGAACTACGAAATACGCGAAAGGCGCGGAAAGGGAAGCCGAACTGCAATCAAGCGCTTTCGCGGTTTTCGCGCATTTCGTAGTTAAAAATGCATTCAGGTAGCTGAGTCGTAACGAGGCTTTTATTCCCCCGTCAGGGGCTCTTCTTTGCGGCGCTTGAAATCGATGCAAAACGCGGTGTCCAGTCGCTCGGGCTCCTGGTAGAACCCGTAGAAGCCCGCCTCTATGAACGCCGCCTTGATCCGCTCGTATTCCACGGGCTCAAGGCAGCCGCTGATCGGCGGGTGGCACTCTGCGTGATAGAACGGCCGGTACTGGGCCATCAGGCTGATCGTCACGTCCTGGGGGTCGAAGGTTTTTTTCAGAAAGGCCAGGACCTCGCGGCTGGCCGACTGGTCGTTCGGCAGCACGAGGTGGCGGATGCACAGCCCGCGGTAGGCGATGCCGCTTTGCTCGCAGCGCAGGGGGCCGACCTGCCGGAACATGCGGCGGATGGCGGCCTGGTTGACCTCCACGTAATCCGGTGCCGCCGAGTAGCGCCGGGCCGGCACGTTGTCGCCAAATTTCATGTCGGGCAGCCAGACGTCCACCACGTCCTTGAGCAGGTCGATCGTCTCCACCCGCTCGTAGCCGCCGCAGTTGTAGACGATCGGCAGGTGCAGGCCGGCGGCGGCCGCAATCTTCAGCGACCGTAGGATCCAGGGCAGAAAATGGGTGGGCGTGACCCAGTTGATGTTGTGGCAGCCCAGGTCTTGGAGGTGCAGCAACTTCTGCGCCAGTTCCGCCTCCGCGAACGACCGGCCCTCCTGTTCGTGGGAGATCTGGTAGTTCTGGCAGAAGACGCACTTGAGAGTGCAGTGGGTGAAAAACACCGTGCCCGAACCGTCGGTGCCGGAAAGGGGCGGCTCCTCGCCGTGGTGGGGGAAGATGCTCGAGACGATGAGCTCACCCGGCGCCGCGCAGAAGCCCCGCTCGCTTTCGAAACGGTTCACGCCGCAGCGGCGCGGGCAAAGCTCGCAGCAGCCGGCGATCCGCTCCAGCGCATGGATGCGCTCGGCCCAGTCGGAGTCGTTCAGGAAGGTGTAGGAAGCTGCTATCATGGAATATGCCTTGTTGTGATCGGCCCGCATTCTAGCCCCTTCTCCCCGTTTTTTCAAACCGCCTGATCCTTTTTCTCGTTCCCTCACTCTTTTTCGACTCCGGCCCTGCCGGAGGCGAAAAAGTTCTTGACAGCCTTTGGGTGGCTGGATAAATAGGATAAAAAAGATCCTATTAATCCTGTTGACACGAGACCTCATGCGACTGACGCGGGCGGGGGAATATGCGGTGCGCTGTGTGCTCTACCTGGCATCCCAGGGGACGGGGCGGCTTTGCGTCCGCAAGGACATCGCCCGCCACATGGACATCCCGGACCAATTCCTGGGCAAGATCGCTCAGCAGCTGGCCCGGGCCGGGCTGATCGAGATCGTCCAGGGGGCCAAGGGTGGATTCCGGCTGGTGGTCGCCCCCGAGCAGGTGACGCTGCTGGAGGTGGTCGAGGCGGTGATCGGCGAGATCTTCCTGAACGACTGCGTCATGCGGCCGGATGCCTGCAACCGCAGCCACGCCTGCGCCGTGCACGGTATCTGGGCCAAGGCCAAGGACCAGCTGCGCCAGACGCTCAAGGAAGCCACCTTCGCCCGGATTCTGCAGGAAACCAGCTGCCTGACGTCATTGCCGTCGGAGGCGACGCCGGCCCGCCGGCCGCCTCGCCGGGTCAATCCTCTCACGAAAGGAGCCAATTGAATGGATGCCTTGTTGCTCTCGCGGCTGCAGTTCACCACGACCACGATTTTCCACTTCTTCTTCGTCCCCCTGACGTTGGGGCTTTCGGTGCTGGTCGCGGTCATGGAGACTCAGTACGCGCGCACCGGCAACGAAACCTACCTCAAGATGACCCGGTTCTGGGGCAAGCTATTCCTGATCAACTTCGCCGTGGGGATCGTCACCGGCATTACGCTGGAGTTCCAGTTCGGCACCAACTGGTCGCGGTATTCGGCTTACGTGGGCGACATCTTCGGCTCGCTTTTGGCCATCGAAGCCACCGTGGCCTTTTTCCTGGAGTCCACGCTGATCGGTGTGTGGGTGTTCGGTTGGAAGAAGCTCTCGCCTACGGCGCATGCAGTGGTGATGTGGCTCGTGGCCGGGGCGAGCAACCTCTCCGCGATCTGGATTCTCACCGCCAACGGCTGGATGCAGCAACCGGTGGGCTATGCCATCCGCAACGGCCGGGCCGAGCTGACCGACTTCGCGGCCGTGGTCTTCAATACCTTCAGCATCCTGCAGATCCTGCACGTTATACCGGCGGCCTTGCTGGTGGCAGCCTTTTTTGTCATGGGCATCAGCGCCTATCACCTGCTCAGGCAACAACACCTGGACTTTTTCACCCGTTCCTTCCGGCTCGGTCTGGTGGTAGGCGCGATCGCCTCCGTGTGGGTCATCCTCGAGGGTGACATGCACGCCAAGCATGTGACCAAGGTCCAGCCCGCCAAGCTTGCCGCCATGGAGTCGCTCTGGGACACCACGTCTCGAGCGCCGATTTACCTGCTGGCCGTGCCGGATGAGCAGAACGAGCGCAACACCGTTGAGATCGGCGCCATCCCGGGCCTTCTGAGCTTCCTGGGCCACGGTGATTTCAGTGCCACGGTGCAAGGGTTGAAGGAGTTCCCGAAAGGCGAGCGCCCGCCGGTGCTGCTGACGTTTCTGGCCTTCCGCGTCATGGTCGTCCTGGGGACCTACTTCGTCGCCATGATGCTCATCGGGATCTTCCTCCGCAAACGGCTGCTGGAAAACCCCTGGTATCTCAGGCTGATGCTGTTCTCCCTCCCGCTGCCTTTCCTGGCACACACGGCCGGCTGGGTCCTGGCGGAAGTGGGCCGTCAACCCTGGATCGTCTATGGGCTGATGAAAACCGCCGATGCGGTCTCGCCCATCGCCGTCTCTCAGGTCGCCGTGAGCCTGGTGGCGTTCATCCTGGTGTACGGCCTGCTGGGCGCCGCGGGCTATTACCTTATCGCCAAATATGCGCGCCTGGGTCCGGACGCCGTCGCCGGCCCGACGGCAGCCCTCGGCAGGGCTTGAGGCCGGCGGCCGTTTGAGAGGACTGAACGATCAACGTTTCCGTAACGTGAAGGAGGGAATATAAAATGGTGCTCGAATCCATATGGTTTTTTCTCTGGGGGCTTTTGTGGGCGGTGTATTTCATGACCGACGGCTTTGACCTCGGGATCGGGTCGCTGCTGCCCTTCCTAGGAAAAACCGAAGAGGACAAGCGCGTCATGGTGAACGCCATGGGGCCGCTGTGGGACGGAAACCAGGTCTGGCTGCTGTCGGCGGGCGGTGTGACGTTTGCGGCCTTCCCGCGCGTCTACGCGGTGATGTTCTCGTCGCTGTACTCGGCGCTCATGCTCATCCTGTTTGCCCTGATCCTGCGCGGGGTGGCCTTCGAGTTCCGCGGCAAGGTGGCCAGCCCCGGCTGGCGAAAGCTCTGGGACGCGGCCATCTTCGTCGGCAGCTTCGCCCCGGCGCTGCTCTTCGGGGTGGCCTTCGCCAACATCTTTCAGGGTATCCCCATCGACCAGAAGGGGGTCTACCAGGGGACGCTCTTCACACTGCTTAACCCGTACGGGTTGATCGGCGGGGTGCTCTTCGTGCTGCTTTTCCTGGTGCACGGCGCCCTCTGGCTGTCAGCCAGAACCGAGGGCGAGCTTCAGGCCCGGGCGGCATCGGCGGCGGCCAGGATCTGGCCGGTGGA
This sequence comes from uncultured delta proteobacterium, assembly GCA_963785045.1. Taxonomy (GTDB): domain Bacteria; phylum Desulfobacterota; class Desulfobacteria; order Desulfobacterales; family SpSt-501; genus SpSt-501. The sequence goes on from CAWAUC010000013.1 coordinate 256,244, forward strand.
AGTGGTGGTGGCCGTGGTGTTTTTGGTGGCAAGCTTCTTTACAACCAAGCTCTATGCCAATTATCTGGCCAACCCGCTGCTTTTCGCGGTGATCCTGCTCACGGTGGCCGCGCTGTTCGGCATCCGGGTGTTCCTGGCGAAGAAGGCCTTTTTCAAGGCATGGTTCGCCTCCGCCCTCACCATTGTGGGTGCCACCTTCTACGGTGTGGTCGGCCTTTTCCCGAACATGTTCCCGTCGAGCCTGAATCCGGCCTGGAACCTGACGGCGCACAACGCGTCCTCGACGCAGCTCACCCTTACGATTATGCTGGTCGTGGTGACCATCTTCGTGCCGATCGTGCTGGCCTACCAGGTCTGGGCTTACAACCTGTTCAAAACCAAGGTGACATTGGAAGACCTGGCGTACTGAAGCGCAAACATTTCCTCCCTGCTAAAAAAGAGCCCTTTCGGGTCTCCCCGGAAGGGCTCTTTTTTAATCGGCTACGGCGTAATCAGCGCCGGGTCGGTAATCACCCCGAGATAGCGGAAGCGGCCGTCCTTCACTTGCTGCACCTGGACCGCCTTCACCACTTCGCCTTTGGTGAAGCCCTTGATGACCCCGGTCAGGCCGTCATAGTCCTTGGTGGCGGCGATGGCCGCCCGCAAGGCCTTGCCGCTGGTGCTCTTGGCGCGCTGGATCCCGTCGCAGATGATCATGAACGCGTCGTAGGCCGAAGCGCCGACCATATCGGGTTGGATCTTGTACCGGATCTCGTACTCCTTCAGAAACTCCTGCACGAACGGCCGCTTGTCGTCGCGGTTGAGGTTGGTGACGATGACAAAGCCCTCCGCCGCGTCACCGGCGATTTCGAGCGTCTTGGGCGAGTCGGCGCCCTCTTCGCCGATGATCTGGGTCTTCATGCCGAGCTCGCGTGCCTGCTTGAGCACCGGCCCGGTCTGGAAGTAGTAGCCGCTCGAAAAGATTACGTCCGGGTTCACTTCCTTGATCTTCGAGAGGTAGGGTTTGAAATCCTTCTCGGACATGGGGTAGGTCAGGGCGATGACGATCTCTGCCTTGCCTTTGGCGAACCTGGAAATATACTCGTTGAAGCCTTCGGCCAGGGTGCGGCCGAAGTCGTTGTCGCTGGTTAGAAGGGCGATTTTCTTGGCCTTCATCAGCTCCACCGCCGTGCAGGCGGCGGCCCGGCCCTCCACCGCTCCGAGAAAGCCGTTTCTGAAGTTGAAATCCCCGGCTTTGGTGACGTCGGGGTGGATCGCGTAGGCCGCCACCAGAGGTATTCCCTCATCCTGGAAAAGGGGTGCCACGGCCCGGGTGGGCATGCTGTAGGAGCCGGCCACCAGACCCACGACCCTGTCCTGCTGGATGAGCTTTTGAGCCAGAGCCACGGCCTCCTTGGCGTCGGCCCGGTCGTCGTAGGTCACCAGTTCGACTTTTTTCCCGAGCAGGCCGCCGGCCTTGTTCACTTTTTCCACAGCCAGGTCCACGGAGTTCTTCACGCTGGCGCCGTCCGCCGCAGCAAACCCGGTGAGCGGGGCCAGCAGGCCGATCTTGATCGTTTCCACAGCCTCGGCTGCGCCGAGGCTGTATCCGAATACCAATGTCGTCAGAAGCAGCGATCGGATAATTTTCATGGGTCCTCCTTTTGTTTTGTTGGTCCACCAACTCCAAACACCCACACCCCAACACCCGACACCCAAACACCTACTCCCCCAAATAGGCGGCTTTGAGCTTCGGGTCCCTCAACAGGTCTTCGGCGCGGCCTGCGAACACGCAGGCGCCGGTCTCGAGCACATAGGCCCGCTGGGAGATGTCGAGGGACGCCATGGCATTCTGTTCCACCAGGAGGATGGTCAGGCCGTCCTCGCGGTTGAGTCGGGCGAGCACCTCGAAGACCTGGTCCACGAGCTTGGGCATGAGCCCCATGGAGACCTCGTCGACCAGCAGCAGGTCCGGGCCCGATATGAGCGCCCGGGCGATGGCCAGTTGCTGCTGTTCGCCGCCCGAGAGCGTGGATGCCGGCTGAGCGTGGCGTGCCTCGAGAATCGGGAACAGATCATGCAGCCAGGCGATGCGCCGGCCGACATCGATCTTGCGGCGCAGCCGGTAAACCCCGGTCATCAGGTTCTCCTGCACGCTCAGCCGGGGGAATACCCGCGCGCGCTCCGGGACGAGCCGCATGCCTGCCCGCGCACGCTCAAATGCCGCCAGCCGGCTCATTTCCCGGCCCTTGAAGCGGATGCTGCCCCGGCGCACCGGCACCATGCCCATGATGCCGGCGAGAATGGAGGTCTTGCCCGCCCCGTTGGCGCCGATGATGGAAACGAGCTCCCCCTTTTCTATTGCGAAGTTGACTCCCGACACCGCGCGGATGTCGCCGTAGGAGATGTGCAGATCGCTCACCTCAAGCAGCATGCGCACTTCCTTTCCGGCCCAGGTAGGCGTCGATCACGGCCTCGTCGGCGCGTACCTCCGCCGGCCGGCCCTCGGCCAGCTTGCGGCCGTGATACAGCACCACCAGCCGGTCGCACAACCCCATGGCGACCCGCATGTTGTGCTCGATCAGGAGCACCGTCAGGCCGTCCGCGCGGATGGCGCGAATGAGCGCTTCCAGCTGCGCAATCTCCTCGTGGCGCAGGCCGGAAAAGGACTCGTCCAGCAGCAAAAGTTTTTTGCCGGCGGCGAGCGCGCGCGCGATCTCGAGCCGGCGCAGGTTTCCCAGGGGCAGCAGCCCCGCCCGGCGTTCAGCCAGGTCGGCAAGCCCCACCCGCTCAAGCAGACGCAACCCCGCGCGCCGCTCGAACGGGGTCTTCCAGCTCGACCAGATGTTCGGCAGGCTTCGGTAGCGCTCGATGCCGCGGGCCGCGCAGACGTTTTCGAGCACGCTCAGGTGGGCAAACGGTTTGACAATCTGAAACGTCCGACCGATGCCGAGGCCTGCGATCACGTGCGGGGCGAGCCCGTCAATGCGCTGTCCCTCGAAGACGATCTGCCCCGCGGTGGGTTTGGTGACGCCGGAGACGAGGTTGAAGCAGACCGTTTTACCGGCGCCGTTCGGTCCGAGGAGTCCGAGAATTTCGCCGCGCTGGATGTCGAAGCTGACGCCGTCCACGGCCCGCAGCCCGTCGAAGTGCTTGGACAGCCCGGAGATTTCGAGCAGCGGCCGGTTCATGGGTTGCCCCCGGGCAGCATCCGCGCGAACACTCGTCGTGCCGCGCTGTTCTCGCCGAGAAGCCCGCCGGGTTGGAAGCGGATCATCAACAGGAGCAGCATGCTGGTGAGAAGGATGCGGTAGTCGCTCAGGGGTCGAAAGAGCTCGGGCAGCACCCCGATGATCAACGCGCCGAGGATCGGCCCCCACAGCGTCCCCATGCCCCCCACCACTACCATGCTCAGCAGCGACACCGACAAGGGGAAGTCGAAATCGGAGGCCGAGATGAAGCGCATGAAATGGGCATACAGCGCCCCGCCCAAACCCGCCATGCCGGTGCCGATCACAAAGGCCAGCAGCTTGAAGCGGACGGGCGAGATCCCGACGCTGGCGGCGGCCGTCTCCTCCTCACGCAGGGCGAAGCAGGCCAGGCCCGCCCAGCAGCGCGTGAGCCACCAGCAGGCGGCCGTCACGAGGACCAGAAAAAACAGGCACACGCAAAAGAACTCCGTGCCCCGGAACGTTACGTTGAACAGCGCCACCCGGGGGATCCCGCCGATGCCCAGCGCCCCGCCGAAGAACTCGAAGTTGTTGAAAACCGCTTCGACGATGAAGTTGATGCCGATGGTGGTGATGGCCAGGAAATCCTCACGCACCCGCAGGCTGGGGATGCCCAGCAGCAGCCCGATGAAAGCGCTCATGACGATCACGCAGGGCAGCGCCGCCCAGAAGGACAGCCCCGCCTGAGTAGCCAGCAGGGCAGCGGTATAGGCCCCGATCCCGAAGAAGGCGGCATGCCCGAGGGAGATCTGTCCCGCGAAGCCCACGATCACGTTGAGGCCGCAGGCCACGATGGCGTTGATGGCGATGATGGTGGCTATGGTGATCAGGTATCCGCTCACGTCAGCTTCCTCAGCGCGACCCCATCAGCCCCTGGGGCCGCCACATGAGCACCCCGATCATGGCGATAAAGGCAAGCGCGTCCCGGGGCAGGGGGATGTTTGCGTAGCCGATGAGGAGTGTCTCCGCCATCCCGAGCAGCAGCGATGCGACGACCGCACCGGGCATCGAACCCAGGCCGCCCACCACGATGAGGGCAAGCGTTTTGTAGGCCGGGATGGCACCCATGGTCGGGTAAACCTGGTTGAAGTAAATGCCCACCAGGATCCCAGCGATGGCCGCGATGGCCGAGCCGATGACGAAGGTGACGCTCACGATCAGGTGGGAGTTGATCCCCATGGCATCGGCGATGGCCATGTCCTGGGAGGCCGCCCGCATGGCAAGTCCCAGCTCGGTTTTCGTCGTGATGAACCAGAGCAACAGCAGCACCGCACCGGTAATGCAGCAGACCGCAGTGATCGTGGAGGTCACCGTGACGCCGGCCACGTGAAACTCCGGAAACGGCAAAACGGCCGGAAAGGTCAGAATCTGGGGTCCGCCGATCAGCCGGCAAAGCTCCTCGACCGACAGCAGGATCGCGATGCTCGCAATCAGGGGCACGAAGGGCGGGTATTTCAGCAGGGGGAAGTAGATGAAACGTTCGATCGCCACCCCCACCAGGGCACAGACGGCCATGCTTCCCAGGACGGCCAACCAGAGGCTGCCGGTGAGGGTAAAAAACAGGAGCCCCACGTAGGCGCCGATGGAGAAGACCGCTGCGTGGGCGACGTGCAGGATGCGCATGATTCCATAGACGAGCGCCAGGCCCAGGGTGACAAGGGCATAGATCGACCCGGTGGCGATGCCGTTCAACAGTTGTTCGAGAAAAAGCTGCATCGGTTCCGCAGTCTCTCTCGTTGTGGGAGCCGCTCCCACAAGGAGAACGCGTTATAGCTTTACCAAAGACAGCACCTCTTTCTCCTTCGCCTCGGCCGCGGCTTCGAGCCGGTCGGCTTCCTGTTGCAGTTCGGAGGTGAACGCCTTGTCCTTGATTGAGCCGAGGTTGATCCGGACGTTGTAGACTGCCGCGCGCGCGGCCATGCGGGCGGCCAGCACCCCGGCGGCCCCGTCGGAGCTGGCGTTGGGATTGCCGCGGGTGATCACGGTGCGGCCGAGATCCATCAAGGCGACGGCGGCCCGGGCAACCCCCAACGGGACGAGGGCCGCCTGCTTGAAGGCCTCCTGCACCGCCCGGGCGCGGCCGGCCTTCTCCGCCTCCGTGCCCTTCGGCATCTGAAAGGCCCTCAGCACCCCGGCGTAGGCATCGGAATCGCGGTCGATGTCCTCGATGAGTTTCTGCCGCAGGGTTGACGCGTTGTCGGCCGCTTCCCGCATTGCGGCATCCACGTGTTCGAAATTTTTCCGGCCGATCGTCAGCCGCGCCACCATCTCGATCAATGCCGCGGCCAGCGCGGCATTCAAGGCGGCGGCGCTGCCGCCGCCGGGCACGGGATCCCCGGATGCGGTTTTCGATAGATAGTCTGCTATGCTCAGGTCTTTCAGCACCGCCGATCTCCTTGGTTTAGCTTGTCGAAGACGACGCTTCCCCCCTTGATCACTTTCTCCACCGTGCTCACGCCGATGTGGTAGGGGATGAAGCGGTAGGATGGGTTTTCCAGAATGATCACGTCCCCCTGTTTACCGGGATCTAAACTGCCGGCGACCTGCGCTCGCCCCAGGGCTGCTGCGCCGTTCAGGGTGAGCGCGGTCACGATCTCCTCCGGCGAGAGGTTCATGTAGAGCGCTGCGAGCGCTGCCGCCAGCGGGATGGACTCCGAAAAACAGCTGCCTGGGTTGAAATCCGTGGCGAGCGCGACCGCGCAGCCGGCATCGATCATGAAGCGTCCCCGGGCATAAGGCTCCCGCAGGCTGAAGGCCGTGGCCGGCAACAGGGTGGCCACTACCCCCGCCGCCGCCATGGCGCGCAGGCCCTCGTCGGAGGCGTTCAGCAGATGATCGGCCGACGCCGCACCGATCTCGGCGGCCAGCTCCGCACCCCCCAAGCAGACGATCTCGTCGGCGTGCAGCTTCGACTTCAACCCCGCTTGGGCGGCATGGGTCAACAGGCGCCGGGACTGTGCGACGGAGAACACGTTCTGCTCGCAGAAAACGTCGCAGAACTCGGCCAGGTGGCGGGAGACGACCTCCGGCACCACCTCTTTCAGCAGGAAATCGATGTAGGCCTCTTCGCGGCCCTTGTGCTCGGGCAGGACCGCATGCGCCCCCATGAAGGTGGGCACGACCTCCAGCGGGTGCCGGCGGTTCAGATCGGCCATGACCTCCAGCTGCTTGATCTCGGTTTCCAGGTCCAGGCCGTAGCCGCTTTTGCCCTCGACGGTCGTGACCCCGAAGGCCAGCATGGAGTCGAGCCGCTTCAGCCCGGCTTCGGTCAGCTCCTCGCGCGAGGCGCTGCGCGTGGCGGCGACCGTGCTGAGAATGCCCCCGCCGGCCTGCAGGATGTCCATGTAGCTGTCGCCCTTCAACCGCCGGGCATATTCCTCGGCCCGGTAGCCGCCGAAGACGAGGTGGGTGTGGGAGTCGACGAACCCCGGCAGTACGGCTTTGCCGGAAGCATCGAGCACGTCGAAGCCGGAAAGCTCTTTGCCGGATGTTTCCATCTCAGCCATCACGTCGGTGGTACTCCCCACCCGCGCGATCTTTCCCTGCTCGATGACCACGGCGCCGTCGGCGATGATGCCCAGCTCGGACATCTCTTTGCCCTGCTTGGCGCTGAAGCCGCTGCAGGTCACCACCTCAGAGGCGTTTTTAATGATGAGGTTGCCGTTATTCATAGATTCTGGATTCGAGCACCTGCTCGGTCTTGAAGTTCTCGATCTGGAGGTAATAGACGGCCGTGTCGATCAGAGCACCCATGGGCACCAGGCCGATGATTTCGCTGCCCAGCACCGGCACGCCCCAGCGTTTGGCCTCGATCCGGATCAGCTCGAAGACCCGGTAGAGGGCGGTCCTGGTGTAATCGGTCATGTTGATGGACACCTGCACGATGCCGCGGTCCTTGAGCTCGATCCCGATGGCTTTGCAGTAGCGCAGGCCTCCGCTGAGATGCCGGATCTTCCGGGCGATGTCGTTGGCGATCGCCAGATCGGCGGTGCCGAGGTTGACGTTGTAGGCCACCAACGGCATGCGGGCGCCCATGGCACTCACACCGGCGGATGGGTGGATTCCGACCGGCCCGAAATCGGGCTTCCACGCAGGCTGCTGGATCTTCTCCGGCATGCCCTCGAACTGTCCCTTGCGGATCTCGGCGAGGTTGCGGCGATGGGCGGCCGTGGCGGATTCTTCGTAAAGGAAAACCGGCAGGTTGTATGTCCGGGCCGCGGCCTGTGCCACCTGGCGCGACAACTCGATGGCTTCCTTCATGGTGACATTCCTCACCGGGATGAACGGCACCACATCCACGGCCCCCATGCGCGGGTGCTGGCCTTTGTGGCCGCGCATGTCGATCACCGCGATCGCCGCTCCTATGGCTTCAAGCACGGCGGCCTTGAGCGCTTCGGGTTCGCCCACCACCGTGACGACGCAACGGTTGTGGTCCTCATCCCGCTGGTAGTCGAGCAGCTTGACGCCTTCCCGGCCCCGGAAGGGTTGGACGATTTTTTCGATCTTCTCCAGGCTGCGCCCCTCGCTGAAATTAGGGACGCACTCGACGATTCTGGTCATCCCGGACATAGTACTCTCCCTATTTCTTTTTCGATTCGGCGAAACGATCCGCCACCAGTTTCTTGACCATCCCCTCATCGGCCTGGTACGGCAGCGTGATGTGGTCCGAGCCGGCGTGCTGCTCGTTGTAGTGGATGCAGGTTTCGATGGCGGCCTCGTTGCGGGCCCATGCGCGGCGCGCTACCCCGCCCATCACGTCCCAGGGGATGGCGCGGCGGATGATTGCGTCGATCCGCTCGCTTCCGTCCAGCACCAGCCCGAAGCCGCCGTTGATGGCCTTGCCGATGCCCACCCCGCCGCCGTTGTGCAGCGCCACCAGGCTCATGCCGCGGGCGGCGTTGCCGGCAAAGCAGTGGGTCGCCATGTCGGCCATGATGTTGCTGCCGTCGCGGATGTTGGCCGTCTCCCGGAAAGGCGAGTCCGTGCCGCCGGTGTCGTGGTGGTCGCGGCCGAGCATGACCGGCCCGATCTCTTTGGTTCGCACCATCGCGTTGAACTTCAGGGCGATCTGCATTCGTCCCAACGCATCCTGATAAAGGATGCGGGCCTTGGTGCCGACCACGAGCTTGTTTTTTGCGGCGTCCCGAATCCAATTGTAGTTGTCGCGGTCCTGGAAGCGGCGCTCGGGGTCGATGCACGCCATGGCGGCGAGATCGGTCTTGGCGAGATCCTCGTCCCGGCCGCTCAGGCACACCCAGCGAAACGGGCCATAGCCGTAGTCGAAGAGCAGCGGCCCCATGATGTCTTCCACGTAGGACTGGAAGTTGAACCCGTCCAGCGGGTTCTCGCCGTTTTTGCAGATCTCCTTGATGCCGGCGTCATAGACCGCCTTGAGAAAGCTGTTGCCGTAGTCGAAAAAGTAGGTGCCGCGCTCGGAGAGGGTCTTGATGAGCGTGTAGTGGTGACGCAGGGTCGCGTCCACCATCTCCTTGAACCCGGCCTGGCCGCTGCGCAACAGCTCGGTGCGCTCCGCGAAGCTGATGCCCTGGGGACAGTAGCCGCCTTCGTAGACGGCGTGGCAGGAGGTCTGGTCGGAGAGCAGGTCGATCTTTATGTCTTGGAGAACGGCGTATTCCAAGAGGTCGACTACATTTCCGTAGAAGGCGATGGCCCGGCTCCGGTGTTGGCGCTGATAGTCGCGCGCGGCGGCGAAGGCCTCGGCGGGACTGTCCGTCACCTGGTCGATCCAGCCCTGGTCGAGCCGGGTCTGGATGCGGGATTGATCCACCTCGGCGATGATGCCGACCCCGTTGGCGATGACGACGGCCTTGCCCTGGGCGCCGCTCATGCCGCCCAGCCCCGAGGTCACGAACAGCCGGCCGGCCAGGTCCTGGTCGGCCGGGATGCCGAGCTTGGCGCGGCCGGCGTTCAGCAGGGTGCTGTAGGTGCCGTGCACGATGCCCTGGGGGCCGATGTACATCCAGCCGCCGGCGGTCATCTGCCCGTAGTTGGCCACCCCCAGCGCCATGGCGCGGTGCCAGTTCTCCGGGTCGTCGAAGCAGCCCACCATCAGCGCGTTGGTGATGATGACGCGCGGCGCCTCGGGGGACGAGGCAAAGAGCCCCAACGGGTGGCCCGAGGCCATGACGAGCGTCTGCTCCCGGGTGAGCACCTCGAGATAGCGCTTGATCAGCCGGTACTGCATCCAGTTCTGGCAGACCTGGCCGGTCTCCCCGTAGGTCACAAGTTCATAGGGGTAGAGGGCCACGTCGAAGTCGAGGTTGTTGTCGATCATCACCTGGCAGGCCCGGCCTTCGATGCAGGTCCCGGCATAGTCGTCGATCGGGCGCCCGCAGAGCCGCCCCGGCGGCCGGAAACGGTAGCCGTAGATCCTGCCGCGCGTCGTCAGCTCTTCCATGAACTCCGGCGCAAGCCGCGCGTGCCACTTTTCCGGGATATAGCGCAGGGCATTCTTCAGGGCGAGCTCGGTATCCTTCCGGGACAGGTTGAAGTGCCGCGACGGGGCGCGCCGGATGCCCGGGACGAAATCCGGCATGGGCGGCAGCTCGTCGAACAGCGCCCCGAGATGGATTTCCATGGCCTTGGCGATGTCGGTATTGGCGATCATGATGCCTTTCCTTATACGATAAGCGAAAAACTCAGGCACCTGTTACCGGGACTGTGAAATCAATGCTTATGACTTAGGATTCCGGCGATACCGGCGTGGCTTTTTGGAGATAAAGCTTTTTTAAGGAGCTTACGAATAGCTAAACCTAATCCGACAGCCTTCAGCGGGGTGATCTCAGTGCTGTTTTCTACCGTGATCACCTACCATGTAGATGCCATAGCGAACATTTTGTGCTCTCAAATATTGGCCTGACGAAGTTGGTTTTCCAGGCGTTTGAAGAAATCATCGGGCTGTCCATTGATTGTTTATCCGCCCATTTGATTTCGACGGGGACAGGTGAAATACCGGGATATTCAAAATGCAGATCCGGTCTCTGGGCTCGGTCTATTTCCACTTCCTGCGGTATTATATAACGCTTTCTAGATCGGTCGGTCAATTTTCGTTGTAACCAGCGCCTCAAAGCAGATTCATCCCAATCTATATGCACTTCATCACGCAAACTATTTTCTGAACGCTCTACCTCATATTTAATATCAACAGCGATTTTCGCGCGATTCGATTTTGACCGTCACAGTGGCCAGTAAATCTCCCGAAAAACTAAAAATGATATGATTTCAATAGGTTCACAACCCGCCGTATCCGTAGACCTTATATCAAATGACGTTTATATTCCAACTATCCGGCTGTTTAAATCCCTTCTGCAAGATTCAATCGCCAGCGGTAGCCTGGCGCTGATTCCCGTTGGAGCTCATATAATATGGGCTCTACAAGGTTTTCAATACTGCGCCAACCTTTTTGCCCACGCGCCTCGCTGGCATTTTAATAATTTAGATATTGACATCATAACCGCCAAAGCGTATAAGCTCGATATGCGCGATGAGAGCTTCTTCCTCCGGCCCGTCCACGAATGGCAGCGCCGCTATGAGGCCCTGCGAGCCTCCTTTGTCGAACGGCTGCCCGCCCGTATCATCGCCGAGCGTTTCGGCTACTCCCTATCCTATGTGCACCTGCTCCGGCACCTGTTCACCTACCAGAAGATCGACTTCTCCGAACCCGTCCCCGAGGGCAAGGCCAACCGCCGCCGACTCGACTCCGCGCTCAAGGCCAAAATCTGCAACTGGCGTGAGCAGCGGCTGTCGGCCGGAGAGATCACTGCCCTCTTGTCCGAAGAAGGGGTTGAAATCTCGGTGCGCACCATCGAGCGGGTGCTGGCCGAAGAGGGCTTCCCCAGACTGCCCCGAAGAAGCCGCCTGAAGCTCGGGCTGACGGTTAAGGGTGCTCAGGTGCCGGCCGTGGCAGAGAAGCTTGAGCTTGCCGAGATGCCCAAGAGTTCCTGGGAGTCGGAGGCCGCCGGCGTGTTGTTGTTTGCCCCCTTCATCGACCAGCTCAACCTGCCCAAGGTCGTGGAGGAGGCCGGCTTGCCCGGCACAAAAACGATCCCCGCCCTGAGCTATTTTTTATCCTTTCTCGCCCTCAAGCTGATCGGCACCGAGCGCTACGCGCATCTCACCGAGCATGCCTTCGATCCGGGCCTGGGTCTTTTTGCCGGTCTCAATGTGTTGCCCAAGTGCACGGCGATGTCCACCTACTCCTACCGCCTGGATGCGGTCCACCTGTTGCGTCTGCAGCAGAGCTTCGTCAAACAGGCCGCCCGGCTGCGGCTCTATGAGGCGGATCTGATCAATCTGGACTTCCACACCATCCCCCACTACGGGGAGCAATCGGTTCTGGAGAACCACTGGGCCGGCTCCCGCAACAAGGCCATGAAGGGGGCGCTGGCCTTGTTTGCCCAGGATGCCGCCTCCAAGCTCATCCTTTACACTGCAGCCGACATCCAACGCGACGAGGCCAGCGAGCAGGTCCTGGCTTTTCTCTCCTTCTGGAGAAAGCAGCAGCGGGGGCTTAAACCCACCTTCGTCTTCGACTCCAAGTTCACCAGCTATGCCAATCTCTCGGAGCTAAACCGCGCCGGGGTTCACTTCATCACTCTGCGGCGCCGGGGAAAATCCATGGTCGAGTGCCTGGAGGCGCTCTCCCCTTGGCAGCGTATCCATATCCCCCACGGCAAGCGAAAGTACCCCAACCCGATCGTCCATGAATCGACCATCACGCTGCCCGATTACCAGGGGGAGCTGCGGCAGGTAATCATCCGCGGCAATGGGCGTGAAAAGCCTGCCTTTCTCATCTCCAATGACTTCGCCACCCCCACCGAGCTGCTCGTGGGCAACTATGCCCGTCGCTGGCGGGTGGAGAATGTGATCGCCGAGGCCGTCAAGTTCTTCAACCTCAATGCGCTATCCTCCCCCATCCTGGTGAAGGTGCACTTTGACGTGGTCATGACCATGATCGCCGATACGCTCTACAGCCTTTTGGCCAGGAAGCTACGGGGATTTGAAGCCTGTGACGCCGCCAAGATCTATCGGCTCTTCGTCAAGGGCAAGGCCCGGGTCAGCTTTCGCCGCCAGAAGCTTACCGTCACTTTCCCGCGCAGGGCCCATAATCCGATCCTGCGCAACGTGGCCTGGCACCAATTGCCCCAATCCCTTTCGTGGCTGAACGGAGCCGAGTTGGAACTCCGGTTCAAATGACACCGGGGGCCTCAAAACCTTATATTTGTGTGACGCTTAAACGGGCGCGAAAATCGCTGATATCAAGCATTCGCCACCGGGCTATTCGAAACAGGTCGCTGTCGGAGCGCGGTTCGGTTTCAAACTCGGAAGCGAATTCGGGAATACTACCTGCCCGCCAAGGGGTCAGGTCAGCCTGTTGTCGAATATGCTCCTTGATGAGATGCAATACCCAATAGCGGTGCGGAGCAACCTCTGGCAGGTCAGCAATTTCTGCAAGAGTCTTGTGAACTGACGGCTGATCTATGAGTTCTAAACGTTGCAAAAGCCCATCACGGAATCGCTGCGCGTCATCTCTTGAAGTAGGTGTGTATGCGCCTTCTTTGCTGCGATCGATATCTTCTTTTGGACGGATGTGCCTGTATACAAGTGGCACAAAGATACTCATCCCGGCAGGCTCAAGGTAATCGGCGTTCGGAAGAGCGAGCGGCATGTGCTGGCGCCTACCTCCCAAACCGTCACACAGACGAAGAATTAATTCGTCTGCGCATTTTGCATCCAATTTACCCATGCTTGATTGAAGGGAGTCCAAAGCAGGAAGGGCATCTATTTGCATCCAAAGAGTCATCCAAGTCACGAAGAAAGGGGTATCAGACTGGTAATCCCTGACGCGCTTACTTGCCAGGATTGCCACTTCCTTGAGTCGCGGATTTGGAGATTTAATAATGATGGAGAGTGCATCCTCCAAGACCTGAGGGTGCTTTGGATCATGAACCAGCAATTGCTTCAGCAAATTCCCAACAATTAGATGCCAGTAGAAATCACCACTCCAAAGGAGTTTAGAGAGGACTTCATGCACAGGTTGACGCGAAGGCGGAAACTGCCATTCACCTGCTATGCACGTGCACAATATTTTTTGTACAGCTTCAGCCTGGCTGGATGCAAGTTCATGGAACCATTCCGGAAAACCATTCAACTCCCTAAGCCCATACCTGGCTGCATTCTCAGCGTCCGATTTGGACAAAGATGAAAAATCAATTTTTCCCCGCTGCCAGAGCGAATGCAGGCCGCTAAGGCCGATGATGGTTGTATTCCTAATTTTATTTGGCTCCGGCTCTTCGTGTGGCAAAAAGGGAGAATTTTTCTTCCAAGCCGTTTCGCAACCGTGGCGGGTGGCCAAGGCAATTATTGGCCCACGCCTTTTCATCAAAACAAACCAATCATTGCCTGCCAATTTAGACCTGCTGTCTTCCGTTGCAGCCTCATGGCACAGAGCAGCCAGCCAGTGATCAGCTTTGCCTGAATAAAGCTTGTGAAGGTTTTTATGCAGAATAAACTGATCCTTTAACCAAAGACGGGCACTTCGAAGGTTATAGCCATATTTCCACCACCAGTGCCTGGAAAAGAGCTTGTACTTGATTTGGCGAATCCAAACCCCTCGTGCGGGCGCAAAGAGCCGATCAAATGTGGCTTTCCAAAAAATCTTGTGCAACCGTCGAAGGGGAAAATGCTTTTAAGAGGACGATCCAGTTTCTGACGTCATATTTATAGGGATTCCAAAGATCGAATGAGAAGCGCAGTGACAGAACCTGGTCTTCGATACGCTCCATTGTACGAACGTCTTTTGCGAGCCACCCTATGTCCGACTTGTCAAAATTAACTAAACTGAAAAGACCAGAAATACGCGGGAGCCATTGGGTTCCCTGTGTTCAGTGCTTCGGTAATACTGCACTCCCTTCCAAAGGTATTCACGTTTTATTATCTGGTGATTTTTGATCAGATTGCGCAGGCGATCTATTCCCTTTTTCTCATCGAGACCTCTGTATTCACGGTATGTCTCGATGATCCGGATGCCTTTAGCGGCAATTTTGGCATCTTCAAGATCGAGCTCGATCCGCTCAAGAAATTTTATAAGCACCAGAGGCAGAATTTTGCACAGCCAGCCATATCGCTGAGAGATTAATTCATGTCCCGGATAGCGGTTTAGACACGGTTCTGTTTGAAGAAGCTTGATGAATTCGCGTAGCAACGGGATGGAAAAAGCTACGGTCAGAGTTTTCTGCAGATGTCTTTCAAGTACCCAATGAAGGTTATTCTGATGATGGCCGATGCCCTCTGTTTTCGCGATAAGATTTAAAAGCTCGACGGCATCGATGAAGTTTGGGTAAAGAGCCTCGCACAGGTGGGCCGACAAAGGATTTGAAAGCAGGGGTAACCCTTTTGCGATTTCAGCGAGCCTTTCGAGGGTAGGAGGATCAGCGCAATCTCGCACGGCCGCCGCTGCATACTGCTTAATGATGTCTGTTTCCCGACTGTCGGATAGAATTTTAAGAGCCGCCTCCATGCAACCTGTGAGGCGGCCATATCGAACTAATAATAGCATCTTTGTCCGAAGGCTTTGGGGTAAGCTGCGGTTAAGAATTAACTCGGACACTTCATCAGCCAAAGGCGGTTCGGCTAAACGTGCAAGAGTTTGAGGATCTTGATCTATCAAGGCCCACTCTTTGTCTTTTTTTGCAGCAGACAAAGATCTCAAGATATCCCGCTTATATTCTGCTGATAATCGGGACGGGTCACCGAACCTAAAGAAGATTTCTGGCTCTGATTTTAATAGCAGGTCGCGTATTCGTTTGTTATGAGGATCATCTCCGCTGGCAAGCCACGCCGCAAGAGAGGCGAGTGAAGGCCGGAGGATGCATTCGCTTTGAGATTGGGCAAACAGTAAATCTTCAATTCGCTCTAAAGGGCATCCATTCCGTACGCATTTATCAAGCCAGGACGCGGCCAGATATTCAAGCGTGCGCCGGTGATGAAACCGGATGCAGCCATAGGTTGCGCTATCAAACAAGGGCCGCGTCAGGAAGGCGCGTCTTTGATCGGCTTTCCAAGTTGTCGGCAAGCAGGTCGCTGGATCCAATGCGGTAGTTTGCTGGAGGAGGGCATCGTCCTGTACCCTAAAATTCAAATTGCGGCAGAATACAGCAGCTGCAGCCAGCGTTTCAGCGCCTTGCCTCGCATCTTCGAGCGTCAACGGGTCTGTGGTTTCGCGACCTTCACTTTCACGCAGCTCCAATTTGATGCCATTTTCGATTAAATCAGTTAAGCTCCCCAACCTTTTATGAATTCGCCAGTATTCGATTAGTCCATTGACGTCGAGTGGTCGTCTGGCAAACTCCCACGCATGATTTTGATCAATGGATTCAATGAAGGCTTCCACGTCTGGCAAGTTACGCCATAGCGCATACATTCGAACCCGCACTGGGTCAAGCGGGGTTATTTGGACCACGAGAGGTTTATTTTTAAGGGGTTTGCCTTTAGGCTGAGGGGCCGGGCTGGATATTCATGAAAAGGAAATCTGCGCCGAACTTCATTTAGATCGGTTACCGGGCGCCATTCGCTGATTCGTGAACTGAAAAACAGCGTGGCGCGCCTGAGCTGCCTTAGGTTGATAGCGTCACTAATCCTCTCAAGGGCCGTTAAAAAATCATCCGGCTTCCTGAGTTTCGATTCATCAACCGAGTCAAAAAAGAAGAAGGCTGAAGTCTGGCCTTGTTGCCAGTCCTTAAAGGCTTTTCTGGATTCTTCCCCTAACGCGGCATCGAGAGGCTCGGTGACTATCCGATCGAGCCTCAAGAAAAAAGCGCGTTTGCCTTTTTTCCGGAGTTCTTCGAGACTTAGACCGCAATTCGGTGGTTTTCCCGCTGCCCGGCTCGCCTAAGATGATGACTATTTGATGCTGAAGAAGTTCTGGCCAGCCGAACCCTTCCTCTTTTCCGAGGAGCAAAGCTATTAAATAACTGTCTTGTGCAGCATTTTCAGGATTCTCATCATCCGAAGCCTTTACAAAACGACGTTCAAGGTCAAGGTAGTCCTTCGCCGTTATGCCTTTGCCTTTATCAGATGACAGACTCATCTTTTCTTCCTGGCCTTGTAAGCGGCTGCTCTTTCTTTCACAGTGAATCCGATACGTTTCCGAGCCGGAGGCCTTGGAGGTGCTGGAGGATCGATGACATCCATGAAACGTTGGAGGATGCTCACGATGGCAGATTCATGAACGTCCTGGCGTTCCTTGAGTTCTTTTTCTAAGCTTCC
Organism: uncultured delta proteobacterium; assembly: GCA_963785045.1. Taxonomy (GTDB): domain Bacteria; phylum Desulfobacterota; class Desulfobacteria; order Desulfobacterales; family SpSt-501; genus SpSt-501. The sequence continues at coordinate 272,740 of CAWAUC010000013.1, forward strand.
AAACGACAAGCGAGTTCGCGGGTGTCGCCCAAAAGGCTTCGCATTCTGACAAAAGCCCGCACCACAAAAACGCTCATCTGAACGGCGCGAGGGCTATTTAAGACATTTGCTGCCATGATGGCGCCGTGCTCTGTAAACACCATCGGCAGCTTGCGACGGCCGCCGTGGCTTGATTGAGAATATGATCGGGATTGACTGAACGCGATGCTTGAAGTCGCAAATTGCGACTTCAAATCGGCAAACTCCGGGGAATCCAAACGAAATGCAAAGTCGTCTGGAAAGCGGTCAATATTTCTTTTAACAGCCTCGTTTAAGCGCTTCGTCTCTGCTCCGAAAATTGCCGCCAGGTCAGAGTCCAAAATAACCTTTTGGCCGCGGACGGAAACAATTAGAGATTGAATTTGATTCTCGTTGTAAGAGCTGATTTGCTCGATCATAACCGATTACCTGATATAGAACCTGATGCAATTCAAGAGACGCGCGGGTGAGGCAGTGAGCGGCCATGGATTTGAGTGCGTACGGCCGGGATCCTATGGGCACCCGGCCCGGCTTCCGGTAATTGAGCGCTTTCGGGATCCGTTTGCGGCTTGTCAGGGTTTCAGGCATTCATCCGCGGTCTGCGCGAGGTCAGAGCCCTTCCAAGGAACTCGAACAATGTACCATTATCATCAATTTAAAGAGTGATTCAAGCAAAAACATTAATGGAGGGTTATGCGCACGCAATGGGCCGTTTAAAAGATATTAAGGCTTGACAGGTCCCAAAGATGTAGGATATCTGACAACTCTCGCTTGGGGGGTTTTTGATGTCTGTCAGACTGCTGAAACCCATCAAAAAGGAAAGCGTGCGGGTCCAGGTTTTCCGCCAGTTGCGCGATCAAGTGCTGCGCCGTACGTGGGCGCCTGGAAGCAAGATCCCCTCCGAGCACGAACTCTCCCGGACCATGGGCGTCAGCCGGGTCTCCATCCGGGAAGGGATCCAACACCTCGTCTCCCTGGGCATCCTTGAAACCCGCCACGGCGAAGGCACCTTCGTGCGCGAATTGAGCGGGGAGATCTACTTCAATTCCCTTATTCCCCTGATGGCCCTCGGCGAGACCGACATCTTCCATGTCCTGGAGTATCGCCGGATCATCGAGAAGGGCAGCGCCGCGCTCGCCGCCGAACGCGCCACCGACCGCGACGTGGCCGAGATGGAGGCGGTTTACGACCGGATGGTCGGATCCCAGGACGACGTGGCCGAATTCGCCCGGGCGGATCTTGAGTTTCACCTGGCCGTGGCCAAGGCCACCGGCAACTCCGTGCTGATAAAAGTCAACAACGTCCTGCGCAGCGTTCTGAGCGTTTCCATGGAGAACATCGTCAGCACGCTGGGAATTGGCGATGGATTGCACTATCATCGCCTGCTGATCGAAGCGGTGCGGTCCCGCAATGCGCCGGAGGCCGAGCGGCTAATGGAAGAGCACGTGGTCCGGACCATCGAGCGGCTCAGGTCCGAGGCCGGGCCGATAGCGTCCGGGGCCACGCCGGTGAGAAGCCCGCAGCAGCGCGCCGGCATCGAGGAACGGCTGGCCCTGCACCGCGCCTTCTGGGAGCGGGAAAAGCAGCCGCGGCCGCTCGCCGCCTTCCGCGTGGGCGATTTCTTCTTTTCCCGCCATTTCAAAGCCGCCCACGACCTGCTCGTGCCGGACACGTCGATCACACCGGAAATGCTCGATGTCATCGCCTTTCTATCGGACTACGAGCGCATGTTCCAGGAGTCCGAGGCGATCGGCCAGGATGGCTTCTGGACCGGCGAGCCCTTCACCGGCATCCCCTGGATGGAGGCCATTTTGGGCTCCCCCATCCGCGCGGGACGCGAGAGCTTTACGTCCCGACCCTGGCTGTCGTCTCCGACCGATGCGCTCGAAAAGGTGCGCTTCGATCCAGAGACCCCCTGGCTGAAAAAATACCTCGAATTCACGGCCGCCCTCGTGCAGCAAAGCCGCGGCCGATTCCCGGTGGGCATGCCCATCATGCGCGGGCCGACCGACATGATCGGCGCGCTCCTGGGCCAGCAGGCAATGGTGCTCGCCCTCATGCTGGAAGATCCGGCGGTCATGCGCCGGCTGATCGAGCGGGTCACCCGCGCGTTTGTCTCCGTCATCGAAGCCCAGCGCCGGCTCGTTCCGGCCTTTCATGGCGGCACCGCCCTCGGGTTCTATCACGTCTGGGCGCCTGGTCCGTCCATCTGGTGGCAGGACGACCTTTCGGCCATTCTGTCGCCGAAGGTCTACCGCGAGTTCTTCCTCGATTCGGCGCGCCTGATTCTCGCGGGTCATCCCTACACCGCCTTTCACTTGCACCCGGCCTCCTTCTTCATCATCGATGAACTGCTCGGCCTGGAGGGCCTGAGGGTCATCCAGGTGAATAAGGACGTCGGCGGGCCGAGCGTGAAGGAGATGCTGCCGGTCCTGTCCAAAATCATGCAAACCCGGGGCCTGATCCTCTGGGGCGACCTGACCATCGAGGACCTAGAAGTGGTCAAGCGCAACTTGCCCTGCCGCGGTCTCGGTCTGCACGAGGTTGCACCGAGCCTGGCGGAGGCGCACGAGCGCCGCGCGTACATTCACAACTGGGAGTGATCGTTCAAACACTCAACATCGGAGGTAAGAGGGATGAAGATCGGATTTGTCGGAGTGGGTATCATGGGCAAGCCCATGGCCAAAAACCTTTTGAAGGCCGGCTATGAGCTGGTGGTCTACGACATTGTGGCGGCACCGATGGAAGAGGTCGTCAAAGCCGGGGCCAAGGCCGGGTCCTCGCCCAAGGATGTGGCGGCGCAGGGGGATGTCATCATCACCATGCTCCCCAACTCGCCGCATGTCAAAGAGGCCGTGCTCGGCAAAAACGGCGTGATCGAGGGCGCACGCAAGGGCAGCATCGTGGTGGACATGAGCTCCATCGCCCCGCTGACAGCGCAGGAAGTGGCGGCCGAATTGGCCAAGAAAGGGGTCGCGATGCTCGATGCCCCGGTCTCCGGCGGCGAGCCCAAGGCCATCGACGGCACGCTCGCCATCATGGTCGGCGGCAAGGCGGATGTCTTCGAGAAGGTCAAGCCGATCCTGCTCAAGATGGGTGCCTCCGCCGTGCTCTGCGGCGAGATCGGCAGCGGCAACGTGACCAAGCTTGCCAACCAGATCATCGTGGCCCTCAACATCGCGGCCATGTCCGAGGCCCTGGTGCTTGCGGCTAAGGCGGGGGTCGACCCCGGCAAGGTTTTCGATGCCATCAAGGGCGGGCTGGCCGGCAGCACCGTGCTCAACGCCAAAGCGCCCATGGTGCTCAAGGGCAACTACAAGGCGGGCTTCCGCATCGAGCTGCACATCAAGGACTTGCAGAACGCCTTGGACACGGCCCATGCCATCGGAGTCCCGATCCCGTTGACGGGCACCATCATGGAGATCATGCAGGCCCTGCGGGTCGACGGCAAGCAGAAGGACGACCACAGCGGGGTGATTCAGTTCTATGAGAAGCTCGCCGGGCAGCAGGTCCGCAGCAATCTCTAACCGCTAACCCTTGATCGGCCGCAGACGGTGGCTTTCACCGCATGCGATCAACGGCCTGCGGCCCGGAGAGTAACGTATGGCGCCCACATCCGATGCGGCAACGCCCCAGACGCTTGCCCTTGTCAGCCGGGTCATGGACAAAGTCCTGTCCTACGTGGTGGCGGTCCTGCTGGTGGGCATGTCGGTGACCGTCTTCGGCAACGTGGTCTGCCGCTACGTTCTTGAAGCGTCGCTGGCCTGGTACGAGGAGGTGTCACGCTTCCTGCTGATCTGGATTGTGTTTTTGGGGGCGATCATCGCCTTCATCAGAGGCGATCACCTTGGCATCGACGTCCTGCTGATGGTCCTGCGGCCGAGACACCGGCGGGTGGTCGCGGTGGTAGCCGACGCGCTGGTGCTGGTGTGCCTGGTCGTCATGTTCCAAGGCGGATGGGTCATGGCCATCGACTCCCTCGAAAGCGGGTGGGTCGCCTCCTCGGTGCCCATCCCCTACGGTTATGTCTACATGGTGGGACCGGTCAGTGCGGCACTCATGTTCGTGCAATGCCTCATCAAGACGTTTGGCGACATCCGGGCCCTGAAGGGGGTGCCGGCATGAACGTTCTCACGCTTTTTCTGACGGCGCTGTTCGGGTTCATCCTGCTGACGGTGCCGATTGCGTTCGCGCTTTTCCTTACGGCGCTTGTGCTGGCGCTGGCCATGGGGGTCTGGTCGCCGGCGCTTGTGGTCCAAAACGTCTTCCGGGGCATCGACAGCTTCCCGCTCATGGCGATCCCGTTTTTCCTGCTGGCCGGGGAGATCATGAACACGGGCGGCATCTCGGGGCGGATCATCACGGTGGCCAAGGCCATCTGCGGCCATGTGCGCGGCGGGCTGGGATACGCTACCGTGGTCGCGAGCATGCTCATTTCGGGTGTCTCCGGCTCGGCCGTGGCCGACGCTTCGGCCATCGGCTCGTTCCTCTACCCGGTGATGAAGAAGGAAGGCTACGACCCGCATAAGGCTGCGGCGCTGTTTGCCGCCGCCAGCACCAGCGGGCCGATCATCCCCCCCTCCATTCCCATGGTCATCTTCGGGGTCATCGCCAACGTTTCGATTATCCGGCTGTTCATCGGCGGGATTATTCCGGGCCTGATCCTCGGGGTGGGACTGATGGTCGGCTGGTTTTTCCATGCCCGGGGCAAGGCCCGCTACCACGTCGAGGGTAAGTTCAGCTTGGCGGCCGTTCTGAAATCGGGCATCGACGCGATCTGGGCGCTCTTCCTGCCGGTCATCATCCTGGGCGGTATCCTGCTCGGCATCTGCACGGCCACCGAGGCCGCGGTGGTTTCCGCCGTTTACGCTTTCGTCATTTCGGTGTTCGTCTACCGCGAGTTCAAGCTGAAGGACATGCTGCCGATGCTGGTCAACACGGTGCGCGGAACGGCCGTGGTGCTGTTCGTCTGCGGCGCGGCCATGACGGCGGCCTATTTTATCACCATCGCCCAGATTCCCGAACTGCTGGCAGGAGTGCTCCTCCGGCTCTCCGGCGGCAGTTGGGTGCTGTTCATGCTCTGGGTCAACCTGCTTCTGCTGATCGTCGGCTGCGTCATGGACCTGACCCCGGCCCTGCTGATCCTTGCGCCCATGCTCCTGCCGATTGCCGCCAAGTACGGCCTCGATCCTGTCTATTTCGGGGTGGTCATGATCGTGAATCTTTGCATCGGCCTGATCACGCCGCCGGTGGGCAATATCCTCTTTGTGGCATGTGGCATCTCCAAGATTTCTGTGGCGGATATCAGCCGAGCCATCTGGCCCAACCTCGTGATCGGCGTCATTGTCATATTCGTGGTGACCTACCTGCCATGGACGGTCACCTACCTGCCCGGGCTGATCCCGAAGTGACCAGGGGCGGCGCCGGAGTGCCATCGGTTGGATGGTTGCGTACAGTCAAAGACAACGTCGTTGCGATTCACTTCAACCCATGAAAGGAGAATGGTCATGAAAAAGGTATCGGTTCTGGTTTTCGCACTGCTCATAGCGATCAGCCTGGCATGCGGTTCCGCGTTTGCCCAGCCCAAGGTCCTGAAGATTTCCAACGGTGTCAACGAGCAGCATCCCTCCTACCTGGGGGGCAAGAAGTTCGGGGAAATCCTTGCGGCCAAGCTCCCCGGCAAGTACGACGTGCAGGTCTACGCCAATGCGCAGCTCGGCGATGATGTGCGCGCAACAGAAGCCGTCCGCATGGGGACCCTCGAAATGGTCACCACCTCGGCCTCGCCCCTGACCGGCTTGGTGCCCGAGTTCAACGTGTTCGACCTGCCGTTCATTATCACGAGCGAGCAGGCGGCCGACGCCATCTACGATGGTCCGGTCGGCGCCAAGCTGGCGGCGGCCCTCGAGCCCAAAGGCATTAAGCTGCTCGCCTACTACGAAAACGGGTTCCGCCAGCTGACCAACAGCGTGCGCGAGGTCAAGACCCCGGCCGACATGAAGGGACTCAAGATCCGCACCATGCAGAACCCCATCCATCTCGAAGCATTCCGGGCCATGGGTGCCAACCCCACCCCCATGCCCTTCAGCGAAGTCTTCACAGCGCTGCAGCAGAAGACCATCGACGGACAGGAAAACCCCATCCCGACCATCTGGCTTTCCAAGTTCTACGAAGTCCAGAAGTATGTCTCCCTGACCGGACACGTCTACGGCCCGCACCTGCTGCTCATCAACAAGAAGCTTTTTGACTCCTTCCCGGCCGAAGACCAGAAGGCCATCGCCGCCGCCGCCCAGGAGTCCGCCATCTACCAGCGGGCCCTCAACCGCAAGATGAACAGAGATTTTGTGGCGGATCTGAGAAAGGCCGGAATCACGGTAACCGAGCTGACTCCCGAGCAGAAAAAGGCTTTCCAGGATGCCGTGGCGCCGGTGTACGTGACCTGGGAGCCCAAGATCGGCAAGGCTCTGATGGATGAGTTCAAGGCCACGGTCGCAAAGGCCAAGTGATTATCACCTGAGTTGAGCGATACATATTTTGGTTTTTGCAGGAAGGGAAGATAAAACAGCAACGGGGATCCCCCCCGGTTCGAGTATCGGCCGGGGATCCCCGTCTTCTTAGTATATATCTGGGAAAAGGCTACTTCTTCTTTTTCGCAACAGGCTTTTTTGCAGCAGGTTTCTTGGCCGCGGGCTTCTTGGCGGCGGCTTTCTTGGCGGCCGGCTTGGCCTTGGTGGCGGTCTTTTTCGTGGTCTTTTTCACTACTGCTTTTTTTGCGGCCTTTTTAACTGGTGCCATCATGTCCTCCCCTTGATGAATTAGGCGGCGTTGTTCCGTGAGCGCATCCTGGAATCGCCTGCCCGCTGGTTGTGTATTCTGTACTATACTACTCTATATCTAGAGTTGCAATTCTTTTTTAGGATTCTTTTCTAAAATTCATTTCGCCTGCTGCCGGGGGGCAGGCCCTGGCGCGGGCTGCGATCGGGGGCATTGTCCGGATATTTCACGCGTCACGGCGGCTGCAGCGTCAAGGCGTCGGGCGATTACGGAAAATTTTAGTGAATGGCCCGGGCTAAACCCCAGCAGCATCGGCCGGCCGGCGCTGCTCTTTACTTCCTTGCGGGAGCAGTCTAAGATCGGGTATCGAACTATAAAAAGCGTGTCCGCACCCGGATCGCACCGCTTCCGCATGCCCGCGCGTGGCACCCGGCGGGCCTGACAAGACACCCTGGAGAATATACCTGATGCAAGCCGTATTCCTGGACATGGAAGGCATGACGATCGAGTTGCTGGTCGCGGTGGCGCGGCAAGGGGCGCAAGTCCGGTTGAGCCCTGCGGCCGAGGTGCGCATCGCTGCGGGCCGGGCCCTTGTGGACCGCTGGGTGCGGGAGGAGCGGCGGATCTACGGGGTCACTACCGGCTTCGGTGCCCTGAGCGACGTCGCCATCTCCGGGAAAGACACCCGGCGTCTGCAGACGAACATCCTCATGAGCCATGCCGCCGGCGTGGGCCGCCCCCTGGATGCGGAGACGGTGCGGGCCGTCATGACGCTGCGGGTCAAGGATTTCGCCCGGGGTCACTCCGGCATCCGCCTGGAAACCGCCCGGCAGCTGCTTGAACTACTGAACCGCGGCGTCGTTCCGGTCATCCCGGAGAAAGGCTCCGTGGGAGCAAGCGGGGACCTGGCTCCCCTGGCCCATATGGCGCTGGTGCTCCTGGGCAAGGGCGAGGCCTTCTACAACGGCCAAAAAATGAGCGGAGAAGAGGCGCTAAAGGCCAGCGGCCTGACGCCGATCCTGCTCGAGTCGGCGGAAGGGCTGGCGCTGGTCAACGGCACACAGGTCATGACGGCCATAGGCGCCCTTTGCATCCACGATGCCCAGCGGCTTTCCAGGCTGACGGACATCGCGGCCGCCATGACCCTCGAGGTCCTGATGGGCAGCCGCACCGAGTTCAACCCTAAGATCCACCAGGTGCGGCCGCATCCCGGGCAGATGGCAGCCGCCGCCAACATGGAGCGCATCACGCGCGGCAGCGAAATCATCTCCTCCCACAGCGACTGCTCCCGCATCCAGGACGCCTACACGCTGCGCTGCTCCCCGCAGGTGCACGGGGCCACCAAGGACGCCATCGCCTATGGCCGCCGGGTCGTCGAGACCGAGCTGAACGCTTCCACCGGCAACCCGCTCATCTTCGCGGAGTCCGAAGAGTTTCTGCTGGGTGGAAACTTCCACGGCCAGCCGGTGGCGCTGGCCATGGATTTTCTGGGTATCGCCGTGGCGGAGCTCGCCAACATCTCCGAGCGGCGCATCGAGCGTCTGGTCAACCCCATGCTGAGCGGGCTGCCCGCTTTCCTCGTGAGCGACGGCGGGCTCAACTCGGGCTTCATGATCGCCCAGTACACGGCGGCCGCGCTGGTCTCGGAGAACAAGGTCCTGGCTCACCCGGCCAGTGTCGACTCCATCCCCACCTCGGCCAACAAGGAGGACCACGTCTCGATGGGGACGATTGCCGCACGCAAGGCGCGGGAGATCGTGGCCAACACCGAACACGTGCTCGCCATCGAACTGCTATGCGCAGCCCAGGCCCTGGACCTCTTTACCAACCTGAAGCCCGGCGAAGGTACCCATGCGGCCTACCAGGTCATACGCGGCACCATCCCCCACCTCGACAGCGACCGCTTCCTGGCGCCGGACATCGCCGCCATGCGGGAGCTCATGCGCAGCGGTGCGATCCTTGGGGTTGTGGAAGAGCGGGTGGGGGAGCTGGCCTGAAGCCGCTGCCATTCGATTGCGCCCATGCCGATGCTAAAACCGACCGCCCCGTCACCCGTGACCGGCCCGCTCCTGATGCTTCTCGCGGCGTGCATGTTCACCGCCATGAACCTGCTGCTCAAAGAGTCCATGGCGGATTTTCGGGTCTGGGACATCGGATTTTACCGGTTCTTTGGCGGGCTGGTCATCTTGACGGCCGTCTTCGGCCGCCGCGGCAGCGCGTTCCGCTCCCCAGACAAGAAGCTGCTGCTGATCCGGGGATGCAGCGGCTGCGTCGCCTTCGTCGCTTTCATTTTCAGCGTGCGGATGCTCCCGGTCTCAACGGCCCTCGTGCTGCTTTATTCCTTTCCGGCCTTTGCGGCCGTTTTCTCGGCCTGGCTTTACCACGAGAAGGTGTCTGCGACCGGCTGGATCTGCCTGGTGCTTGTTCTTGTCGGCGTCGGCCTCCTGGTTGATCCCGCCATCGGCGGGGACCGGCTCGGCTACCTGGCCGGCATGGTGTCCGGGCTCTTCGCCGGCCTCACCATCGCCATTATCCGGCGGCTGAAACAGTCGAACGGCTCCGTCGTCATCTACCTTTATTTTTGTGCCGTCGGTGCCGCGGTCACAGCCCCGTTCTTTCTGCAGGATCCGGTGCTGCCGGTCTCCACCCACCAGGTGATGGTGTGCGGCGGCATCGTGATCACCTCGATCTTCGGCCAGCTCACCATGAACCACGGCTTCGGGTACTGCCGCAGCTGGGAGGGCGGGCTCTACATGACGAGCGAGATGGTGTTCACGGCGATAGCCGGCATTGTGCTCTTGGGGGATCCTGTCGGCTGGAGATTCTGGAGCGGAGGAGCGCTCATCCTGGGTGGCGCGGTGACCGCTCAGATGCAGCGAGCTTTCCCCGGGTGCCAATCCGGGCGATGAGGAAGTCTACGGGGTGTTGAAAAACCGCGCCGCCTGCCGTGATCCGGCGATGTGCGGCTTTTGTAAATGCGGTTTAGGCCCGAAGCTAGAAGGCTGGAAAGCTGGGAAGCTTGCAGCGAAACCTTTTATGTTTTTTTTAGCCTTCTGGCGTCCCCGCCTCCGAGCCTCCAGCCACTAGTCGCCTTGGCTGCCGGCTGGATGCGTATCTTTCAACACCCTTGCTAAGCGGGCTCGGATTCGATTGCGGCGGGGTTCGGATCGCGGGCCTTGACATAGGCGAGCAGGTCGGAGGCGAAGCGGCTGGCAGTCTGGATGGCGCTGTAGCGGACCGAAAAGGTGTTCAGATACTGGAGAATCAGCGCATCCCCGGAGACAAGCCCGAGCGGAAGGATGCCGGCAAAAAAGAACCCGAGTTCTTCAAACGGGCGGCAGAGCTGGGAGGTGTTCGGGTCGGCCAGAGGCAGGACGAGGTGAATGACGTCCCAGCGCTGGAGGCAAAGCTCCCGCAGCTTGAGCCGGATGTCGGCGACGATGTCCCGCCCGTATCGGTCAACCCGGATGCGGGCGAAATTCAACGACCGGATCAGGTTGATCTTATAAACCGATGCGCCTTCATTTGTCACATCGGCCGACGGGGTGCAGATCGGGGGAATGGATGCCCCCTCCAGGTTGGCATAAATGGCGTGAAGCATATCGGCATGCTGAGCCGGAGCGTACACCGTGGCCGCCTGAGGTTTCACAAGGTATTTGAACTGCACGAGCATGCTGCCCCTTGCGGCAGGCACGGTCTTCAGTGCCTTGAAGTCCACCGAGGGGGGGAGCAGGCATAGGAAGAGCGCGCAATCCCTCAGGCCCTGCTGGAGCGCGGTTTTTTGGGAGAATGGATGCAGGGTCACGGCGGCGCCGAAAACGCCCGCAAACCCCCTCGATCGCGCTGTGCCGATCAGGTATTCGGTCAGCTTGGCAAAGCAGCCCTGGGACCGAAACTTCGGCACGACCACCCCTTGCCCCAGTTCGGCGATCAGCGGGTTGTCATTCCACCGGGACAGGGCGCAATGGCCGGCGATCTCGTTGGCTTCGCTCACGGCCAGCGCCGAGTGGATTTCCCCGCTCGCGTTCAAGGCAATGATTTTTTCAGGGTAGTAGACGTAATCATGGGCATAGGAATAGCCGTACGTCCTGTAAACGGTTTTGGCTACTTCCAAGGCCTCGGAGGGTTCCATCGGCCGCACGCTGCATCCGGCGGCGGCCTGGGAAAGCGGACGTGATGCCTCCTGCGGATCCGGAGGCTGAAGCCGACAGGCCGCTTCATAGTCGGTTAGAGACTGGTCCGGAAGATGCTTGATGAGAATGACCTCCTTGCCTTCCGGGCCCAGATTGTCAAATAGGATTTCATCGAAGTGATCGCGGAGGCGCAGAATCCATCCGTCTGAATCGCCGGCCTCCCCTGGCCCCATCCGGCTGAACGGCAAGCCTTTATCCCGAAGCACGATTTTCAAACCGGCAGGGATTCGTTCACAGGAAACATCTAAAACAGCCCTTTCCTCAGGCTCAAATGAATACGCCATGAGGGCGGGCAGAACCAACTGAAACCCCTGGGCGATCCGGTCTTGAATCTGCTCGTCGAAGCCAATGAGCCGGGCCACCTCCACGACATACCGGGCGGCGGCACCCACGTAGCGTGGATCGCAGGGGATGGTGAGGCGGGAAAATTCACAAGATGCGGGCGGGATGCTCACAGCCTGTCCTGTTAAGTGCGCGTATACTGAGTATATAGCGCCAGGTTTTCTTTGAGCAGGTCGGAAATCGGCAGATGATATGGGCACTTTTGCTCGCAATCCCCACATTCAATGCAATGCGCCACGCTTTCCATGGCCTTCCCGATCCAGCCCTTGACAGCTTCACGGGATAAACGTTTTGCGGCCGCCTGGAACATGAGAACGGATGGGATCAGGACTCCCTGCTCACAGGGCATGCAATACTCACAGCGATGGCAGAATTTTTCACCCAACGCTGAACGAATCGCTTCAATCTCTTTTAAATCGGTTTCCGATAGGGGTTCAGGGTTGCGGTACAGTTCAACGATTTCATCGGCTTCCTTTTTGGCACGAATCCCGGGAATCGGAACAACATAAGGGTGCTGCTGCAGAAATCTGAAACACAGGTCCGCGCGTTCCAAGACGCCGCCGCCGAGCGGTTTCATGCCGATGATGCCCATCTTGTTTTGGGTTGCTAACGGAAAGAGGTGATGGGCCGGGTCGTTTTCAATAAAATTAAATGGGAACTGGAGGGTTTGAAACAACCCCGTTTTCAGCGCTTCCATTGCCGTCGCCATGCTGTGAGACGAAATGCCTATAAAACGGACTTTTCCATCATCACGGGCTTTGGCAACGGCCTCGTAAGCCCCCTGGGGGGCAAGCACTTGTTTGAGAGCGTCTGCATTGGATACGTTATGAAGCTGGTAAACGTCGATCCAGTCCGTTTGAAGTTGTTTCAGAGACAGATCGAGGTGATCAGCAGCCCCCTTGGCGTCCCGCTGGGCGGTTTTGGTGGCAATGACCACTTTCTCTCGAATTGACTTTAGGGCAATTCCGAGTTTTTCTTCGCTCGTGGGATACATGTTGGCCGTATCAAAAAACGTGATCCCCAGATCAAAACAGTGTTTGACAATTGAAACGGCCTCTTCGCGCGGCAACGGAATAATCGGGATACCCCCAAAGCCTATCTCGGAAATCTCCAGAGCGGTGGCCCCAAGTCGTATCGTTTTCATTTTGCCTCCCGAAATGAAACCCTATTTACTTCCCGATAGGTATGACAGCCCAAACAAGAAGGGCGGCCGGGGAGCGTCCCGTCGCCCTTGTTTAGCATGCGATGTTGCCCGGAGGACCGGGGCAGGACCCGTGGGGGGTCTCAGGGCTTCTTGTCATCCTCTATCTTCTCCGCTTCCTTCTTTTCATCTTCGGTGGTTGCGCCCTTGAAGTTCTTGATGGCCTTGCCGATTCCGGAACCGATGTCCGGCAGCTTACCGGCGCCGAAAATGATGAGAATGATCACCAGGATGATGATGAGCTCCGGCATACCGATTCCAAACATGGTGCTACCTCCTTACGCCTCAGGGCGATTTGAATTCCTGAATCAGACGCAAAAATTCCTTGGATTTGACGTAGCGGTCGACGCTGCCCTGGTAGTCGATCCATTTACGCCAGGCGTCGAGCCACTCCTCGTTGTGCCAGTAGCAATCCGGGTCGCCTTGCCCCTGCAGGCGTTCGATGTAATCCTGGTATTCATCGTGGCAGGCCTCGCAGAACCTGTAAGGGAAGCGCGAGTGGGGGCAGCGCTCCGAGGTGCCGGGGGTCCTGGCCTCGATCTGGGTCCCGCATTTTTCACACTTGAAGCTGCAGTTGGTGCACTGCAGCACGCGCTGCACGGCAACCGCCTTATGCTGGCGCCGCACGGCCGCCTTCTTTTCGCGGGCGACTTCGATCTTGTCGTCGAGGGGGATGATGTCGGCCAAGGAAGACCTCGCGGTGGATGGTGCCAAGAAGTGGTTTCATAACCCCGTCTGACGTCCGATGGCGGCGTTGCAGGCCTCTCGAAATGCTCACCACCTGACGTGGTGGCTGCGCGTTCGAATCAACCGGCGCCTTGCCCTCGGGCGTGATCCGAGGTTTTGAAACCACTTCAAAGAGCTTTCCCAACGGCGCATATATAACATCGGCCCGATGGGCTGTCAATTCATGGACCCGGCGGGAACAGCGCCCCGCAAACCTTGACACCGCCTTGGTGATTCGACTATAGCAAGCGTGATGACTTTGCAAGAAGGCCAATCTCGGCGTTGCGCTTCATCTCGCTGTCGCTGCGGCGTACTGTGATCAAAATCCTGTCAACGCCGTCACCCAAGGAGGCTACCATGCCACTGCACGTCGTGCAACACCCCTTGATCAAGCACAAGATCGCCCTGGCACGCGAGAAGAATGTGACGACGAAAGACTTCCGGGAGCTTGCCTCGGAGATCGCCGTCCTGCTGACCTACGAGGCCACCAAGGACCTGGAGATCGAAAAAGAAACCATCCAGGGCTGGGACGGCCCTGTGCAGGTGGAAAAGATCAAGGGCAAGAAGATCACGGTGGTCCCGATCTTGCGGGCCGGGCTCGGCATGATGCCGGGCGTGCTGGGCCTCATTCCCTCGGCCAAGGTGAGCATCGTGGGGCTTTACCGCAACGAGGAGACCCTCGACCCGGTGCGCTACTATGTCAAGCTTGCCAAAAACATGGATGAGCGCATTGCCCTCATCCTCGACCCGATGCTTGCCACCGGCGGCTCAACCGTGGCCGCCATCGATTTGCTCAAGGAGTCCGGCTGCAAGCAGATCAAGGGCATCTTCATGGTGGCCGCGCCCGAGGGCATCCGCCGCGTGGAAAAAGCCCACCCGGATGTAAACATGTACGTCGCCGCCGTTGACGAGAAGCTGAATAAAATAGGCTACATCCTCCCCGGTCTGGGGGACGCCGGCGACAAGATTTTCGGCACGAAGTAGCCTTGGGCCGACCCATCCCCCGGCTTGCTCACCGAGCTCACCTCGACGATCGGGCGCAGACTGCGGCGCTGTCTTGTCAATTTCCCCCGCTGCGTGTTATTACCCCGGCAATTAAATATGTACCATGTACGGCTAAGTGAAGCGACCCTGTCGTCGACGGACAAGGGCAGGGCCCGGTGGGGGGTGGGGCCGCTGTCGGCCGCAGCCAGTGACACCTGGGCTGCGACAACGCCCCAGGGGCTTCTAGAATATTCCCTCACAGGCAGCGCGGAAGTCTTTGTCGTGAGGCTGTGAATTAGGGGCTTTTCCGGGTATTTCGAAGCGGCCCGGCTGCCGCCCGTAGGAGCCCGGAAAAGATGTCTGCGGCCGACAGCGGCCCCACCCCCCACCGGGCCTCGTGGCAGCCACGCCATTTGGCCTGTTTGATTGCCGGAGTAACAACAATGACGATTTGCACAAGTTCTACGAACAGAGGAATCCCCCATGCGTAGCGGACGTTTTCAGGGCAACGGCCTGCCCTTTCTGATCGGGAGCCTGCCGGTGCGCGACCACGCAGAGGCCGCTCGCCTGGTCTGGGAATACACGCCGGAGATACCTCTCTGGGCGCAACTGCCCGCACGGCCCGGCGAGGGTATGCTGGACCAGTTCACGACCGGCCTTCCCGGCTGGGTCGAAAAAGACGGCAAATCCTTCGTCGATACCGAAGCCCCGGGCTTTGCGGATGACATGCTGCGCTTCTACGAGAGCTTTCTCGCGGTGCAGGCAGACCACGGCGGTCCCGAGGCGTCGCGGTTTGAGCTTAAAGCCGACAGGGCCCAGGGGTTCTTCACCCTGCTCGATCATATCGGCCGCGCGCCGCACAAGCCGGCGGCCTTGAAAGGCCAGGTCACGGGGCCCTTCACCTTGACCACCGGCATTCACGACGGCCGGGGGAAAGCGATCATCTACGACGACCAACTGCGGGATGCGGCGGTGAAACTGATCGCCCAGAAAGCGCGCTGGCAGGTAAAACGGCTGGCCGTCTTCGGCCGGCCGGTGATCATCTCTCTCGACGAGCCCGCTCTGGCCGGCTTCGGATCCTCCGAGTTCATCAGCATCTCCCGGGACGACGTCGCTGCCAGCCTGGGCGAGGTCATCGATGCGGTGCATGATGGGGGCGGCTTGGCCGCGATCCACGTCTGCGCCAATACGGACTGGGCGCTGGTTCTGGGCTCGTCCGCCGACATCGTCAGCTTCGATGCCTATGCCTATTTCGACCGCTTCATCCTCTACCGCGCCGAGCTGCAACGCTTTCTCGCGTCCGGAGGCCTGCTGGCGTGGGGCATCGTGCCCACGCTCAACCCGGAGGATCTATCGCGGGCCGCCGCGGGCCAGCTCGTAGAGCGCCTGAAGTCCCATGCCGCCCAGGTGATGGAGCTTGGTTTCACCTGGGAACAGGTCAGGGCGCAGTCGCTGGTGACCCCGGCCTGCGGCATGGGGGCACTGACGCTTGACCTCGCACTGAAGGCGCTTAATTTGACGCGGGACGTGTCGTTGAAAATCAGAAACGAGTAATGCATGATGATACAGCGCCAGGTTCAAGAGGCCCGGCGCAGGGCGGATGCCGAAAAAACGGATTCCCCCAACGCACCCATCGCCGCAAGGGACCCAGCTGACTCAAAGGACGCAATGAACTCAAAAGACCCCCGCCAGCCGTTCGCCGGTGGCTCCCGTTATGTGTTGGACGAGGAGCTCGCCAAGATCGTCAATATCTCCATCGCGCTCGAGATGCCGCTGCTGCTCAAGGGCGAACCGGGCACCGGCAAGACCATGCTGGCGCATGCCATTGCCGAGGCCCTGGGAATGCCGCTGATCGTGCTGAACGTGAAGTCCAGCATGAAGCTCGTTGAAGCCCTCTACCAGTACGACACGCTGACGCGCCTGAACGACAGCCGTTTCGGCGATTCCCAACGTGATGTGAGCCGGATCGAGGACTACATCCGCATGGGCAAGATCGGCCAGGCATTCAAAGCGCAGACCCGCGTGGTCCTGCTGATCGATGAGATCGACAAGGCGGACACCGATTTCCAGGACGATATGCTGGACGTGCTGGACCAGATGGAGTTCGACATCATCGAAATCGACAAGACCGTGGCCGCCCGGAATCGGCCGGTCATCATCATCACCTCCAACGCCAAGAAAGACCTGTCCGACCCGTTTCTTGGCCGCTGCAATTTCCACCACATCGCCTTTCCGGACCCGGACATGATGCGGAGCATCGTGCGGGTGCACTTCCCGGAGATCGACGGCGAGCTCGTGGAGACCAGCATTGCAGCGTTTTACCGGGTGCGGCAGGTCGAGGGGGTCGAAAAACGGCCGGCCACCCGGGAGCTGATCAATTGGATCCGGGCGCTGCAGTCCGACCCGGATTTCACCCCCCGGCAGCTGGCCAAAGGCGAGCTGCCCTACCTGGGGGTGCTGTTCAAGAAAAGCCAGGACTACCAGCGCGCCCGGGATGCCTTCAGCCGGAAACGCAATTAGCTGGCAAAAGGAGTGAGCCTTGTTCGTCGATTTCTTCTACAAGCTGCGGGATGTCGGCATCCCGGCCAGCCCCACCGCGTTTCTCACCCTGCACCGGGCGCTCGCAAAGGGGCTGGTGGGCTCGCTCGAGGATTTCTACACGGCCTCGCGCTGTATTCTGGTGAAGAGCGAGCGTTACTTCGATTTATTCGATCAGGTCTTCGCTCATCAATTTAAAGGGGCGGAGATGCCGGACCCCCGGGGGCTGGAGCTGGATGAGCTGGCGCGCTCGATGCTGGAGGCCTGGCTGCAGAACCCCGAAGAGCTCTCCCGGCTGCTCGGCATGGACGAGAGCGCGCTCAAGAAACTGAGCCCGGAGCAGCTGATCGACTACTTCAAGGAGCGCCTCAAGGAGCAGAACGAGGCGCACCACGGAGGGGCCAAATGGATCGGTACCGGCGGCACTTCCCCGGTCGGCCACTCCGGCTACCACCCGGGGGGCATGCGGGTGGGCGGTGTGTCCCGCAACAAGTCGGCGGTGAAGGTTGCCATGGAGCGTCGATACCGGGATTACTCCCAGGAGGGGCCCCTGACCCAGGCCATGGTGGGGGAGGCCCTGAAACGGCTGCGGCACCTGGCGCCGCACGGCCCGAAAGACCGCCTGAACGTCGAGGAAACCATTTACCAGACCACCCGCAACGGAGGCGAGATCGAGATCATCTTTGCCCGGGCGTTCAAGGACAAGCTCAAGGTGATTCTCGCCATCGACAACGGCGGTTGGTCCATGGACCCTTACATCGCCGTGGTCCAGACCCTTTTTGACTATGCCCGCGCCCAGTTCAAGGACCTCAAGACCTTTTTCTTCCACAACACCATTTACGGCACCCTCTGGAGTGATGCGGCGCGCTACCGGAAGCCCCAGCGTATCGATGAACTCGCGCGCCTCGACCCGGACACACGCGTGGTGGTCGTCGGCGACGCCAGCATGGCCCCCTATGAGCTGATGGCGGCCGACGGTTCCATTTACGTCGAAGAGCGCAGCGGACGGCCGAGCATCGAGTGCCTCAATTTCCTGGCGAAGACCTTTCCGCATTCGGTCTGGCTCAACCCCAAGCCAGCCGACGCCTGGCCTTACACCCGCAGCATCGCCGCCATCCGCAGGATATTCCCCATGTTCGAGCTCACCATCGACGGCTTGGAGCAGGCAGTGACGCACCTGATGAAAAAGTGAAGCGGACACGATTCGACGGGTGGCTGGCCGGAATCTGCGCCTCGCGGGTGTTCAATGGCCTGGTGTTCATGAGCTACGCTGCGGCGCTGCCGGTGCTGCAGCGGGAGTGGGAGATGTCGGCCGCCCGGGCGGGTCTCATCGCCAGCGGGTTCCAGATCGGTTATGCCGTCTCCCTGGTGGTCTTCTCCGGCCTCGCGGACCGGATCAGCCCGAAGCGATTGTTTCTCTGGTCCCTTTTTGCCGCCGGATTTTTTAGCCTGAGCTTTGCCGTCTTTGCCCGGGGCTTCACCTCCGCCCTGATCCTGCACACCGCTGTGGGGATCTCCCTGGGAGGCACCTACACCACCGGGGTCATGATCATTGCCGACCAGTACCTCGCCCGCCACCGAGGCATGGCCGTTGGCTTTTTCATCGCCAGCACCTCCTGCGGCTATGCTATTTCTCTCGCCATCAGCGGGGTGGCCATTCCCGTCGGCGGCTACAAGCTCTCGTTTCTCCTGACCTGCCTCGGGCCCATGCTGGGATGGTTTCTGGCCTGGATCACCCTCAGGCGCACCGCCGTGCCGGCACCCGGTCGCCGTACGGAGCAGCGCTTCACGCGGGAGGTCCTGGGCAACCGGCCCGCCATGCTCCTGATCTGGGGCTATACCTGCCACAACTGGGAGCTTCTGGGGATGTGGTCCTGGACGCCGGCGTTTCTGGCGGCCTGCCTGGCGCTGACGGGGTCAACGGAGGTCAGTGCCGTAGGCCACGGGGCCTTCATCACCGCCTCGTTCCATTTGGTGGGCCTTCTGGCATCGTTTTCCATGGGAACCCTCTCCGATCGCATGGACCGCGCCAGGATCCTGCTGGTCCTGGCGGCCGCCAGCATGGCCTGCTCCTTCCTGTTCGGCTGGTCCGCGGGGGGGCCCCTGGTTCTGGTGGTGGGCATCGGCCTGGTCTATGCCTTCACGGCCCTCGGGGACTCGCCCATCCTGTCGGCGGCCCTTACCGAGGAGGTGGACGCGGCTTATCTGGGTGCCGCCCTCGGTTTCAGATCGCTGATGGGGTTCGGCGCCGGGGCGGTGGCGCCGGTCGCCTTTGGGGCCGTTCTCGACTGGACCAATCCCATGATCCATGGACAGGGAGGCTACGCCGACTGGGGCTGGGCCTTCAGCGTGCTCGGCCTGGGCGGGGCCGGGGCGGTGTGGGCCGCCCTTCGGTTCGGCCGGAGCCGCCGGCAGGCAGTGCGCGGGCACCTGAACCCGGCTGGAGGCAAAAAGACGTAGTCGACGGTGGCGATGTGCCGAAGTGCTTGAGGCTGAACCCCCCCGAAGGGCAGGGCGTCCCGCGGCCGCGCAAGGGGAAGCCCGGCCAAATCAGCTTGACATCAAAAATGATTCAGGATAAACATAAAACCTTATGCTATCGGCCGCAAACCCGCGTCTATCGGGTATGACCATAACAACGCAGGAAAGGAGAGAGGATTACATGTCAAAATTGATACCCCCGCATGGTGGAAAAGGATTGACCTGTTGCCTGTTGGAAGGCGCCGCGCTGGAAGCGGAAAAGAAAAAGGCGCAAGGACTCAAGAAGATTTCGGTTTCCCCGCGTGAAAAGGGAGACCTGATCATGATGGGCATCGGCGGCTTCAGCCCGCTGACCGGCTTCATGACCAAGGCCGACTGGAAAGGCGTTTGCGAAAAGTATTTGATGGCTGACGGCACCTTCTGGCCGATCCCGGTCACCATGTCGGCCTCCAAAGAGGACGCGGCCGGAATCAAGATCGGCGACGAGATCGCTCTGTACGACCCCGAGGGCAAAGAGTTCGTGGCCACCATGAAGGTCACCGAGAAGTACGAGATGGGCGTGGCCGAGAAACGTTTCGAGTGTGAAAAGACGTTCATGGGCGAAGGATCCAAGACCGTCGAAGATTTCTGGAAGATCGCCGAAAAAGATCACCCGGGCGTCCAGATGGTCATGAAGCAGAAGGACGTCAACCTCGCCGGACCGGTCAAGGTGTTGAGCGAGGGCGAGTACCCCAAGAAATACGCCGGGGTCTACATGCGGCCGGCCGAGTCCCGCAAGATCTTCGAGGAGCGCGGATGGGCGCGGGTTGCGGCTCTCCAACTGCGCAACCCCATGCACCGCTCGCATGAGTACCTCTGCAAGATCGCGGTGGAAGTCATGGACGGGGTCTACATCCACTCCCTGGTCGGCAACCTGAAGCCCGGCGACATTCCCGCCGAAACGCGGGTCAAATGCATCGATGCCCTCGTGAAGGGCTACTTCGTCGAGAAGAATGTGGTCCAGGGCGGCTACCCGCTGGACATGCGCTACGCCGGCCCGCGCGAAGCCCTGCTGCATGCCACCTTCCGCCAGAACTACGGCTGCTCCCACATGATCATCGGCCGCGACCACGCCGGTGTGGGTGACTTCTACGGCATGTTCGAGGCCCAGACCATCTTCAACAAGATTCCGGCCCCGAAGGAGCCCGGTAAGGCCCTGGCGTGCAAGCCGCTCTTGATCGACTGGACCTTCTACTGCTTCAAGTGCGACGGCATGGCCTCCCTGCGCACCTGCCCGCACGGCAAGGAAGACCGCGTGCTGCTCTCCGGCACGATGCTGCGCAAGATGCTCTCCGAAGGCAGCAAGGTCCCCGACCACTTTGGCCGCGATGAGGTCCTCGAAATCCTGCGCGAGTACTACAAGGGCCTGGACGAAAAGGTCGAGATCAAGCTGCACGGGGCCGCCACCGGCGACCAGAAAAAGTAAGAACAAAAAAAAGGCATCCGCAAATGCGGATCCCCTTTTTTATATTTTAAGTTAAGAAAAAATAAATATGGGGGCACCTTCAGGTGCCCCCATATTTATTTTCGTCCGGCGTATTCCGAATACACCATCGCCGTCGTGCGATAGACCAAGTGAGCCAACTTCGTGAACGGCAGGTAGGCAATCAGGAAGAAAATACAGATGAGGTGCAGGAAATATAGCGTGAACGTCACCGGCGCCCAGCCGGCGATGCGGGTGAGTTCGGTGAGCATTCCGGTCAGTCCCAGGCCGAAAGCGAGGATGACGAGAAACCAGTCCTTGTAGGCGCTCTTCTGGTCGGGTTTGTTCAGCCGGTTCTTGATCATCAGGCTGGTGCCGACGACCAGAGCGATGCCGCTGAGGTTGGCCAACCACTTGACGGGGTTAAGCTGCGACCAGGGACCATGCAGCTGGCCGGAGGGGAGGAGAAACGAGCCATAGAGCACGACAAAGATGACGCTGGTCACGATGAACAGCCCCACAAACGACCAGAACGTGAGGAAGTGGGCGATATAGCGATCCTTGTTCTCGGTGCACTCGGTGAATTTTCTGTGCGCGAGGATGGTCGGGAGCACCCGGATGAGAGCCTGGACGAAGCCGGCGGCCTCAACGGTTTGCTTGTCGGTTTTGCCCTCGGCCAGGGCGTTCTGGTGGAGGTCGCAAACGAAGCGCCTCAGACCCAGGGCGAACACCGCCACGGCGAAGATCGCCGCCGGCACCATGTGCATGTCCACCAGCCACGTGGAGAAGAACTTGTAGTGCGCGATGCCTCCGCTCAGGTCGGGCTTGAAGTTGAGCAGGCCGGTGATGGAGCCCACCACCAGGAAGAGGGCGATCGGGATCGCGATCAGGATGGGCAGCTTCTTGGGGTCGTTGACCGCCTCGGCCAGCCAGCGCGGCCGCGAATACGCGAGGATGGCCTGGGCGCGGATCGCGGCCAGCACATCCGCCGGCTTGGCCTTGCGCGGGCAGCGCGTCGAGCAGTCGCCGCAGTTGTGGCACAGCCAGGGGTCGGCGCTTTTCAGCAGCTTGTCCTTCAGCCCCCACGATGCCGCGATCATCTCCTTGCGGGGGAAGGGCTTGTTGTCCGGAGAAATCGGGCAGGCCACCGAACAGGTGGCGCACTGATAGCACTTCTTGAGATCCTCGCCGCCCAGGATCCCCAGGTCTTTGATGAACTTGAGATCGGGCTCAACCAGAATTCTTTCCGCCATAACCATACCTCCTCTATGGAAACGAGGAGCGACGGCAACCCCGTCCCTCCTCCGTTGAATCGCTGCCGGTTAAAACCCCTTGAACGGGTTCGGGCCGAGGCCCTCGATAATCCCCATGAACTCCTGAACCATCTGCGGGATCTTGTCGTACTCGTCGATGGCGACCTGGAACTGGGCCACCCGCTCCGGCTCGAGCGCGAGGCTCGATAGGGCCTCGCCGATTTTCTTTACGCGGACATCGGCCAACTCACTGCCCTTGACGAAGTGGCACTGGTAGTCGTCCCCGTGCTTGCAGCCCATGAGGAAAACCCCGTCCATGCCTTTGGAGAGCGCATCCTTGATCCAGATCACGTTGACGGACCCCAGACAGCGCACCGGAATGAAACGCACGTCTGCGTTCCAGGACAGGCGGTTCAACGCGGCGATGTCCAGTGCCGGGTAGGCGTCGTTTTCGCAGACGAGCCCCAATACGCGCAGGGGCGGCTCGTCGTAATCGTCGGTCGAGGGCACCCTGATCGCCTTGACCATCGAGCTGATGCTGTCGATGCTGTAGTTGGCAAAGTTGATGATGCGCTCGGGGCAGGCCCCCATGCATGTGCCGCAGCGGCGGCAGCGCGTGGGGTTGGTCTTGGGCGTGCCGCGCTCGTCGTCGTCGAGGGCGCCGAAGGGGCACTCCTGGGTGCAGCGCTTGCACTGGGTGCATCGCTGGAAGAAGAAATCCGGGAAGGTCAGGTCGCCCGAGCGCGGGTGCACGGAAACCCCGCGGTTGACCGATTCGAGGCACTGGATGGCCTTGAGGGCCGCGCCGGTGGCGTCCTCCATGGACTCCTCGGTGCTCAGGCTGCGCCGGATGGCGCCGGCCGCGTAAATGCCGGTGCGCTGGGTCTCGTACGGGAAGCAGATGTAGTTCGAGTCCGCGTAGTCGTTGAACAGCGCGTTGTCGCGGAAGCCCGGCCCCTGGCGGTAGGCCAGGTTGATCACCGGGTCGTCCTTGGTCACCGGCACCATGCCGGTGGCGAGCACCACGATATCGGCTTTGATCTGGATCGGCTGGCCGAGGAGTGTGTCGTCGGCATTGACGATCAGGCCCGCCCCGTTCGGGGACACCTGGGTCACCTCACCCTTGGTCATGAACACGCCGGGATCCTGCTGGACGGCCTTATAGAAGTTCTCGGTCAGGCCGGGGGTGCGCATGTGCTGGTAGATGATAAAGGCTTTGCCGTCGGCGTAGTCCTCGCGCACGTACTTGGCCTGCTTCAGGGCCACCAGGCTCGTCACCGCGCCGGCGTAAGGGAAATCCTGGTCGCTGCCCTGCCCGGGGCTCTGGATGAAGACCACGGACTTGGCCTCCTTGCCGTCGGAGGGGCGCTTGATCTTGCCGGCCGCGGCGATCTCTTCGAACCGGGCATTGGTGACCACGTCCGGTGTGAGGCCGAAGCCCAGGTGGGCGTATTCGTCCGCCTGGGGCTGGTACGGGCGCCAGCCGGCCGCGAGCACAACCGCGCCGAACTTCTCGCCGTTCGGGTCGAACGTCAGGATGTCCTGTTTGCCCTGGTTGTATTCGAGGTAGCGCGCGTGGAGCTTCTCGGCCTCGAGCTCCTTGCCGCTCTCATCCACCTTCATCTCGGGCGGGAGCGGGAAGGGGACGTCAAACTCGATCTTCTCGCCCGGCTTCTTGAAGGTCACGGTGAAGTCGCCCGGCTGACCGGCGATGCGGGCGACAACGGTCGAGGTCTTGACCTGGATGACGGGGAAGCTTTCGAGTTCCTTGATTTTGGCCTGGATCACCGGGGCCATGGACTTTTCGTAGGGGAGCTCCGTCGGCAGTTGCTTGCGCCACTTGGCGGCGTTGCCGCCCAGGGCGGGCTCCTTCTCGACGATGGTGACCTCGTAGCCGGTCTTGGCGGCGTCGAGGGCGGCCGAAATGCCGGTGATGCCGCCGCCGATGACCAGGATCTTCCGGCTCAGGGTCTCGAGCTTGAAAGCGGTCGGCAACTCGATCTTCTGCACCTTGGCGAGCGCCATCTTGAGGTAGTCTGCGGCCATCATCTGGACGTGGTCGATGAACGTCTCGTCGTCCTTCTGCTCCTCGGTCGGCGCCGGCCAGGTCGTACGCGGGTGAGACCAGACCACCTGCTCGCGCAGGTTGACCCGCTCGACGATGCAGCCGTCGAAGCGGAACGTGTCGTACAGGACGCGCGGCGAGCAGGCGGCGAGCACCAGCGTGTTGACGCCGGCGGCGACCTCTTGCTGAAGCAGCTCGATGCCTGCCTTGCCGCACAGGGCCGGGCAGGTCTTGACGGCGTGCCCTTCCTCCCCGGCGACCTCGCTGAGCTTCTCGATGTTGAGGGACTCGCCGATGCCGCAACCTTTGCAGATATACACACCATACTTTTTATTCATGGTTGACCTCCTACCGTCTCACCAGGGTTTGAATCGCCTTGAGGGCCATGCCGGTGGCGTTCTGATTCGAAGAAACGACGTCCGCCGGTTTGTGAGCGCAACCGGCACCAAACATGCCGCCGACGGCGTAGTCGTTCAGAATGAACCCGTCCGGGCTGGTCTTGACCGCCGCCGGGAGTTTTTTCACGGCCGCACTCGGCTGCATGCCGGTGGCCAGGACCACCATCTCGACGGTCTGGTGGATCTTCTCGCCGGTGACGGCATTCTCGGCGACCACGGTGATGTTGCCGCTGGCCGAATCCTCGCTGACCTCGGCGACTTTGCCCTTGATGAAGAAGACGTTCGGGTCCTTCTTGATGTTCTCGTAAAACCGCTCGTAGCGCAGCCCCGGCGCCCGCAGATCGATGTAGAAGATATAGATCTTGGTCTCGGGGGACTGGCTGCGCAGGTAGGTGGCCTGCTTGAGGGAGGCCATGCAGCAGATGTAGGAGCAGTACGGCAAGTAGTTCTCGTCCCGGGAACCGGCGCACTGCACGAAGGCAACGCTCTCCGGCGCCTTGCCGTCGGAGGGCCGGGCGATCTTGCCCTGCGTCGGACCGTTGGGTGCGGCCAGCCGCTCCATCATCATGTTGGTGATGATGTTCGGATGCCGGCCGAAGCCGAGGTTGTCCATCTTCGTGGCGTCGTAGGGTACCCACCCCGTGGCCCAGACGATGGCGCCGACGTTGAGGCTGAGCGTTTTCGGCTGCATCTCGAGGTCGACGGCGTCATAGGGACAGGCCTGCTTAACGCGTTTCCCGTCTTCCGTGCCGACGATCTCGGGGGCGATCACGAAGCGGGCCGGGAAGGCCATCGCAAACGGCAGGTAAGCGGCCTTGATTTTTTTCATGCCGAAGTCATAGTCGCTCGCAATTTCAGTCTGGCAGGCCTCGGCGCAGGCCCCGCAGCAGGTGCAGTTTTCATTCACGTAACGGGGGTTCAGCGTGACGGCGACCGTGTAGTTCCCGGGGCCACCCTCGACCTTTTGCACCTCGGCCAGGGTCAGGACCTTGATGCGCGGGTTGTCCTTGATGCGTTTGAAGTTGATCTCCAGCCCGCAGGTGGGCGGGCAGAGCTTCGGGAAATACTGGTTCAGCTGGGCGACGCGGCCGCCCAGGTAGGGATTTTTCTCGACCAGAAACACTTCGTACCCGACTTCGGCTGCTTCCAGGGCCGTGGTCAGGCCGCTGATGCCTCCGCCGACTACCAGAATGCTTCCACTCACAGGGGCTGCTTTTTCGTCGGTCATGCCTTCCCTCCGTGCTGTGCCTGGTGCTGGACAGCGGTTAAAAGTTGCGAACGATACGTTGCCGAACAGGCCAAATTCTTATACCTAAATTGAGCGATTCTGTCGATTCGCATACAGGCCCGCTGGGGTCTGCCGTGCGCAGGGGCCGCCGCAATTTTTTCCCCGGCCATCGCAACGGCAGCAGGGCCGCTCAGATATTTCCAGAAAGCCCCGGAAGACAGCGCCTCACGACAGAGACTGCCGCCGCTGCCTGTGAGGAAGTTGTCGAAACCCCGGGGGCGTTGGCGAAGCCTGGGTGTTTTTTGCGGCGGCCCCTGCGCACGGCAGACCCCAGCGGGCCTTTCCGCAAAAACCAAAATACGTATCGCTCAACTCAGGTTATAATAATTTGCGATGCGTCGGAATGCGAAAATGCTTCCGGGTTTGGACGAAGCCCTTTCGCATTCGGGCGATTCCGAGAATGTCGCCCGGGCGCTTAAAAAAAACCTCCAGGTGCCTTGCGGCACCTGGAGGTGTTGCGGGTTAAGTCTGAATGTACTGGCTCACCTTGAGATCCATGGATTACGGGATGAGCTTGATATAGTCTTTCTTGAACACATCCCACTTCGCCGCCTTGGGATCAAACTTGGAGTTGACGAAGCAGAACCAGTTCTTGTCGTCCTGGCCCGGGTGATCGGCCTGGTAGTAGAAGCCCGGATAGCGGGTTTCTTTACGGAACTGGATGTGGCGCAGGTGCGATTCCACGGTCCAGACGCGGTGGATGATTTCCCAGGAGCGCATCAGCTCGTGCAGGTCGCCGGCCGCAATTTTCTCCCAGTCTTCGCGCATCAGGGAGAGCATCTCCATGACGATCTCGAGGTTCTTGTTGGAGGTCTGGTAGAAGGTGGCCGTTCCGGCGCCGTACTCGTGGGTGGCCTTCATCATCCGGTACATCATTCCGTTCGGTTTGATGTAGTTCGGGTTGACGTCATCGGCCGTGGTGTAGGCAGCGTGGGCCAGGTAGGTCCGCACCGGCTTGTAGACCATGTCGACGATCTCGGTCTTGCTCATGGTCAGTTCGGGTTTGAAGTCGGCGTTGTCTTTCGCGTAGCGCGCCATCTGCTTGACCGCGATGCGACCCTCGGCATGGGAGCCGGAGGAGAACTTGTGACCGGAGCAGCCCACGCCGTCGCCGGCGGTGAACAGGCCGTTGACGGTGGTCATGCGGTTGTAGACCTTGCCGTTGGCAGCCTTGATTTTATAGGATGCCGGGATCCAGTCGAAGTCCGGGCCGGAGACCCAGAACCCGCAGCAGCCCGAGTGGGACCCGAGCAGGTAGGGCTCGGTCGGCATGACTTCCGAGTTTTTCTTCTCGGGCTCGGTGTTGGTGGCGCACCACAGGTTGGCCTGGCCGCAGGTCATGTCCAGGAAGTCTTCCCACGCCTCGGACTCGAGGTGCTTGAGTTCCTTCTTGTCCATGGTCTTGCCCAACTCGGCCAGCGCCGTCACGGTGTCCATCATGATCGGGCCGCGGCCTTCCTTCATCTCGAAGAGCATCAGGTGGTTGCGCAGGCAGGTCGGGGTGACGGCGGCGGTGCCGTAAGGGGCGTACTTCTGCAGCTCCTTCTTGGCGGCCTCGCTGGCCGCGAAGTTCTCGCCCAAGCCGTTGAGGGTCTTGGCCTTGAACAGCAGGAACCAGGCGCCGACCGGGCCGTAGCCGTCCTTGAAGCGAGCCGGGGTGAAACGGTTTTCCATCATGGAGAGTTCGGCGCCGACTTTGGCGCCCAGGTAGTAGGTGGAACCCGAGTTCCACACCGGGTACCAGGCACGGCCCTTGCCTTCGCCGACCGACCGCGGCTGGTAGATGTTGACCGCGCCGCCGCAGGCGATGAGGGCGGT
The DNA here is from genome assembly GCA_963785045.1 of uncultured delta proteobacterium. GTDB lineage: Bacteria > Desulfobacterota > Desulfobacteria > Desulfobacterales > SpSt-501 > SpSt-501. Next base: position 300,281 of record CAWAUC010000013.1, read on the forward strand.
CTTGCACTTGATGATGTAGACTTTGTTCTCGCGCACCGAGAAGCCGCAGGCGCCGGCGACCTGGTTGGGCTTGTTCTTGTCCAGCAGCATCTCGACGATGAAGACGCGCTCGAGGATGTTGGTGTCCCCGATGGCTTTCTTGGCGGCTTCGGCGACGATCCGCTTGTAGGACTCGCCGTTGATCATGATCTGCCACTTGCCGGTACGGACCGGTTTGCCGCCGGTCTTCAGGGTCCCCATCTTCTTACCCTTGATGCCGTCCAGGGTCTTGCCCGCCTCGTCCTTCTTCCAGATCGGCAGTCCCCATTCCTCGAACAGCAATACCGAGTCGTCGACGTGGCAGCCCAGGTCGAAGATCAGGTCTTCACGGACGATGCCCATGAGGTCGTTGCGGACCATGCGAACGTAGTCGTCCGGGCTGTTCTCACCGATGTAAGTGTTGATGGCCGACAGGCCTTGGGCCACCGCGCCGGAGCGCTCGAGAGCGGCCTTGTCCACCAGCAGAACCGTCTGGTCCGGCTGGAGCCATTTCTTGATTTCGAAAGCCGCGCCGCAGGCAGCCATGCCGCCACCGACGATGAGGACGTCCACTTCCTTCTCGACAACTTCCGGGTCCTTCACGGCCTTGAGTTCACCCTTGGGTTTATTCGGCAATGCCATATTATTTCCTCCTTGATGTGGTCGTAAAATGATCGTCGCTTGATGAAAGGGTCACGCTGGCTACTTCACGAGTTCCTTGGGCTTCGGAAGCTGCCGGCCCTCGGCCTCTTCCGTGGACAGGAGCTGGCTTTCGATGTCCTTGCCCTTCAACGCATCGTAGGCATTGGCCGCGCCCTCGGGCGTGGTCCGGATGGGGAACTTGAACCGCTTGATAAGGCCGTTGCGGAATTTGCAGGTCCACATGACGTCTTCGGTGCCCAGCATCGGCATGATGCTGCTTCCCAACGGCACGAAGTCGGCATAGCCGCGCACCTCGATCGCCTGGGTGGGGCAGATCTTGACGCAGGAGAAGCATTCCCAGCACTGATCGGGCTCCTGATTGTAGGCCTTCATGGCCGTCGGGTCCAGAACCATCAGGTCGTTCGGGCAGATGTACATGCAGGCGGTTTTATCGCCGCCCTTGCAACCGTCGCACTTTTCATTGATGACAAAGCTTGGCATGTAAATACCTCCTCGGGAGTGGTGTGATTGAATGAGTTGGCGTTACGAACTGCTATGAAGTCTGGCTTGGCGAACCGGGTTTGCACCTCCCTTCATTCGTATTATTTATGCTCAGCCGTATGTGGGGCCTAAATCCGCTTTCCCGCGTATCGTTGCCGGCCTGTTTTGCCGCCCGCGGCGAACACGAACAGCGCAGCCGAAAAAGAGAAATATTCATTCAAATCAGCAAGATAAATTTTTAGATGAAGATGACCAATACCATTCTGTATATGGCTTGTCAAGAATTTTTGGGAACGAAAATTTAAACAAAACCTCGGCTCTCCGAAGGCCCAGGCCGGAATTTCCACATATTGGATTGATTCAGACAAGAGGCACAAAATGCAGATCGACCCCGGCGAAAGCATCCGCCGCCGGGCTGCTGAAAATATTCCAATTGACACCGCGTCGGAAATTGAGCAAATCAATTTGGATGGACGATCGATTGACCGCTCTGGGGGTGGATGAGGCCTTCCGGTTTGCTTGCGGGCCGGAGGTGGCCTGCTTCAACGACTGCTGCCGGGACCTGAACCAGGCGCTGACGCCGTATGACGTGCTGCGCCTGAAGCGCGGCCTCGGCCTGCCGTCCGGCCGTTTCCTGGCGCGGTTCACCCGCCGGCACACCGGCCCCGGGTCGGGACTGCCGGTGGTCAGCCTCGCGCCGGCCGACCCGCAAACCCGGGCCTGCCCGTTTGTGTCCGCGGCCGGCTGCCGGGTCTACCCGGACCGCCCGGCCTCCTGCCGCACCTATCCGCTCGTGCGCGCGGTGCGCCGCTCGCAGGCGACGGGTGCCGCCGTCCCATCCTATTTTATTTTGACCGAACCGCACTGTCGTGGGTTTGCCGGAAACCGAACCCAAACCGCACGGCAGTGGGTCGCAGACCAGGGGATCGGGGACTACAACGCCGAGAACGACCGGATGCTCGACGTCATCCGCCTCAAAAACCGCCTGCGCCGGGGGCCGCTTCCGCCCTCATCGGCTGAGCGTGTTTACACCGCCCTCTACGACCTGGATGCGTTCCGTCGCCGGCTCTTCGAGGACGGCCTGGCGGTCGAGTCGGGGGTGGGCGAAGATCGGCTGGAGGCTGCCCGCCACGACGACCTCGCGCTGCTTCGGGTGGGGCTGGAATGGGTGAAGCAGCTGTTTGAAAAGACGTTAGCTCGCGGAATGTTCCAGATGCGGGATTCTGGGTAGCGCCACCAAAGACCAAAATTTTTCTCCTGCATCCATATTCATTACACAGAGAAGGTTCGAGCGATGAACGTGGAAGGCAAAGTCGCACTCGTCCTCGGGGGCATCAAGGGCATCGGCAAGGCTGTCGGCCTGGCCCTGGCGCAGGCCGGGGCGTGTGTCGCCCTGAATTACTATGACTGGGAGGAGGAGCTCGACACCCTCGCGCGCGATGTCGCCGCAACAGGGCGAGATCATCTTGTCCTGAAAACGGATCTGCGGGAATCGGCCGACATTCCCCCCCTGGTGCAGGCGGTGGTCGGGCGTTTTGGCCGCCTGGACATCCTGGTCAACAACATCGAGCGCGGCGGCTGGCCCGTGGTCCATGGGCCCTACACCCGCGAACAGTGGGATCTCGAAATGGAAACCACCTTGCGCGCGAAACGCTGGGTGTTCGCAGCCGCCCTGCCCCATCTGAAAGCCTCGGGCGACGGGGCCGTGATCAACCTGTCTTCAATCGCCGCGATCGTCGGCCGATCGGGGCCGGCCGCGCCCGTATTCAACGACGGTTACGCCGCGGCCAGCCGCGGCGTGTCGCTCTTGACCGAAACCTGGGCCCGCGAGGCCGCGCCGGAAGCGCGGGTGAACGAGATCATGCTCGGCTTCGTCGAAACCCGCCATGGCCCCGGCACCCGCGGCTGGGGACTTCTAAGCGAGGCGGAAAAGCAGGCCATCCGCGACCACACCCTGCTGGGCCGCACCGGCAGCCTCGACGACGTCGTCAAGGCCGTGATGTTCATCCTCCGCGACGCTCCCTTCATGACCGGCAGCGTCCTGCGCCTGGACGGCGGATATGTTCTGGGCGGGGAAAAGATACAGCCGATGCCGAAGGGGGTGCTGTAGGGATTTGGTGAAGGACGGGGTCGAACGGCATCTTTTGGCGGTTTTAACTACGACATCCGGGTTGCCGCGCCGCTATCCTGGCCGGAAGCCACTCCCACAAGTTCTTAGACCGAACAGGGTGTTGAAAAACAAGCAGCAGGCCGTCAGCCCAGGCGACTATTGGCTGGAGGCTCGGAGGCTGGGACGCCTGGAGGCTAAATAAGACAGAAAAGGTTTTGCTGCCGGCTTCCCAGCCTTATAGCTTCGGACATAAAACGTATTTACAAAAGCCGCGCAACGCCGGATTACGGCCTGAGGCGCCGTTTTTCAACACCCTTGTTAACGCCCCTTGGGCTTGAGCCGCCGGCTCTTGATCCCCCAGAGGAACAGCTTGATCCAGTCGAAGCCGAGCAGCATCAGCTGGGCGTCGTCTTTTTTTATCTTCCGAAGCAGATCCGAGTCGACATTGAAGCGTTTGAGAAAGCTGCTGCCGAAGACGAACTCCCGGAAGCGGTCGACGTTGTAGGCGGCCATGAAGGCCATCTTGGCGCGCGTGCCGGTCGGGCCCTCGGCCCCCCAAGGGTCGTTCTGGAAAAGCCGCCGCAGCTCGGCCCAGCGGATGGTCATGCGGTGGTAGTCCTGCGCCGCCTGGTCCGCCACCCACTCCGGGACCGTCCACTGCTTTTCCTCCTTCCGGCCCAGGCAGAAATCGGGCGGTCGGAAGAAGAAGACCGGTTCGTCTGCATCGGTTTCGGCCGCATGCAGCAGCCCCTGCTCCAGGGGAAAAGTGCGGCAGGTGTCGGGGCGGTCGGGGTAGACGCTGCAGCCCGCAGGTGTGAGAAATGGGCAGGTCTTTTCCGCGTTTTCCGCCATGCGCAGCAGGACATCCGGAAAATGGCTCCCGGGGCGCAGCACCGCGTCCACGTGGCGGTCCAAAAACTCCTCCGAGCTGAGCCCGAGACGGGTCTTCAGACGGATCACATCGTAGGGATAGAGAAACAGGTTGAGGTTGCGGCAGCAGCGGTTGAAGCAGCCGATGCCCGGGTGACAGCGAAAACTGAACGTGGCGCCTGCGCGCAGGCGGATGCCCGGAAGCTTCTCGACATCGGTGACATCGAGCTGTTTCACGGCGCCAGCCTGTCGCTCAGCAGCATTTCGGCAATGGTGTGCTTGAAGCGCCGGCGCATCCCCAGCGCCTGTTGGAATTCGGACTCAAGCCGCGCGAGTTCGGTGTAAAGGGGCGTGCGATCGAAGGGATGATAGCCCATGTGCCCGCAGCGGCGGCTGAACTCCCGGCAGCCCGGGCTGCGCTGCTCGGGCTGGCCCGGCCGGTGCAGTTCGTGGGGGATCCCGTGCAGCCGGCAGATCATGGGCCGGTGGGCATAGAGCACGCAGCGGCCCCCCGAGTTGAGCGGGCAGAGGGGCCGGGCATCCGCACCCGGCCGGGCCTGTTCGGCCCACCCGGCATCGGCCCGGTCCAGAATTTCCGCCTGCTGTGCCGCGGGCAGCCGCTCGAAGCCGTTCCGGAGGCCGTGATACTCCACCAGGGTGTGGTGATGGAACCGGGTGCGACAGCAGCTGTCCTCGCAGCCCGTGCAGGCAAACCGATAGGCGGCCGCCGCCTCTTCGTAGGCGGCGTCCATGGCGGCATACAGCAGCCCCAGGCGCTTCAGGAAGTCTGCGCGAACCGCCGAATCCATCAATTGACCTTTTCCTGGAAAGGCGAGGGGAAAAACAGCCGAGTGTAAAGGTTCATGGCGTAGCGGTCGGTCATGCTGGCGATGAAGTCGCATACCAGCCGTTCCCGGGGCTGCCCATTGGCGATGCAGCCCTCCATCTGCAGGTCGGCCAGGCCTTGGCGGAGCGCAGGTTCATTTTCGAGGAAAAAGGAAAAGAGCTCGGTCAGGATCTTCTTCGATTTTTCGAAATCCTGCTGCACGCGGTCGGAACGATACACGTTCTCATACATGAACTGCCTCAGCTCGAGCATGGCGGCATGCACGTCGGGGCTCAGCGTGAGGCTGAGCGTTCCGTCTTGGGTCTGGGATGAATAGATGAGGTCCTTGATCATGGTGGTCGCGCGATCCGAATGGGTGCCGCCGAGCAGCCGGGTGCAGGCGGCCGGGATCTGCTCGGGCCGGATAACGCCGCTGCGGATGGCATCGTCCAGGTCGTGGTTCAGGTAGGCCATGAAATCGGCAATGCGCACCACCCGACCCTCGAAAGTGCCGGCGAGCTCCTCGGGATCCTGCGGCAGAACTTTGCCGTATCCCTTGGAATGCTTAAGAATTCCGTCGATAACCTCGGCGGTGAGATTGAGGCCCTGGCCGCTGTTCTCCAGCACCTCGACCACCCGGATGCTCTGCTCGGCGTGGCAGAAGTCCGCGGAATAGATCTCTTTCAGAACGGTCTCGCCGCTGTGTCCGAAAGGCGTGTGGCCGAGATCGTGCCCCAGGGCGATGGCCTCGGTCAGGTCCTCGTTGAGGCGCAGGGCCCTGGAAATGGCGCGCGCCATCTGAGCCACCTCCAGGGTGTGGGTCAGGCGCGTGCGGTAGTCGTCCACCAAGGGCGCCAGGAACACCTGGGTCTTGTGCTTGAGCCGGCGGAAGGCGTTGCAGTAAACGATGCGGTCCCGGTCCACCTGAAAGGCTGTGCGCACCTCGCAGGGAGTCTCCGCTACCGCCCGTCCCTTGGATTTGGAACTGGGGCAGGCGCAGGGTGACATGAACGCGTCTTCGCGTCGTTCATACTGCTCCCGGATCGAGATTTTCATTGGCGATACAGATGTCGGTCTTGGTGATGGCGTCGATGGGACGCCGCAGGGGCGGTCCCGCATCGCTGGCGGCAATAGTAGACAGATCCCCGCGCTTTGTAAAGCACAATCTGTGCCGGAATCCGTTGTCCGCTTTACCCCGCCGAGACGTTGCCGGTTCGGGCTGGATGGTGTACTATAGCGGTTACTGAGGCAGAGGGGGTTCAAGGTTCAGGGTTCAGGAACAGAGATGGAAGTCTATCGACGGTTGGAAGATTGGGCCCTCGACCTCTTTGATACCATATGGGCGGCCATCATTTAATACTGGGTACCCTCTCCGATGTCATCACCGGGCAGGTGCTCGACGACACTTTGGACGAGCGCTACCGGCAGAAAATTGCCGGTCTGCTCCTAAACCACAAGGGCTACCTGATATCGGACATCGAACCCCGGCGCGAGCTCCGGCTGCAGGCTGACGAGCGGCGGGCGGTTATCAGGGTGGACTTCATCGTGCGGGCGGCCGGCCATGCGGCCATGGTCATCCGCTTCGGACCGGGCTCCCTGGTGTCCCGCGAACGCCCCGCCCTGGCGGTCTCCCGGCTAGTCGAGCCCTACCAGGTCCCGGTGGTCGTCGTGACGAACGGGGAGGATGCCGAAATCATGGATGGCGCATCCGGGATGGTTTTCGGCCGGGGGCTTGCGGCTATCCCGTCCAAGACGGAGCTCGCCGGAAAACTCGCCGGCGCCCGGCTGACAGCGATTTCGTCCGACCGGGCGGCAATGGAATCACGGATCGCCTACTGCTACGATGTCGACGGCGCCTGCCCGTGTGATGACACGATATGCCGGCTCTGAAGATGGACGATGAACGCTTCATGGGGGACGCGCTAAAGGAGGCTCAAAAAGCACTCTTGCGGGGGGACTTTCCCGTGGGATGCGTGATGGTCTATCGTGGCCGGATCGTGGCGCGGACCTCGCGCAGAGGCACGGCCGCAGGCAGCCCCAATGAGCTGGACCACGCTGAGATGCTGGCCCTGCGGCAGCTCGTCCGGCGGAAGGAGAAACCGGAACCGGCCGGCGTGACCGCTTTCTGCACGATGGAGCCCTGCCTGATGTGCTTCAGCGCCCTCATCCTGGCCGGCATCGGCGCGATCGTGTTCGCCTACGAGGATGCGATGGGCGGCGGGACCGGCTGCGACCGATCGCAGATGAAGGCGCTCTACCGCGACAGCCCGATCGTCGTGAGGCCCCACGTGCGCCGCAGCGAAAGCCTGGCGCTGTTCCAGAAGTTCTTTGCCGACCCCGCCAATCGCTATTGGCGGGGCAGCCTGCTGGCGGAGTACACCCTGGGCCGCTAACATGGGGCACACCGGCGCGGGCGGTTGCATTTTTTTCTTGCATTTCTTGATGTTGTCGATTATTAGGTGCTCAAAAGATTAGGTTGTGCTGCCGGTGTAGCAGTTTTAACCGTCTACAATCACGGCTATTATTGAGTGCCGGCCCAAAACGGCCGGCCGTAACACTACCGCGGGAGGTGAGAAGATAGCAACCCCGACTCGACAGATGCGGTCATTACCCGTTCGAGCTGACAGGACCAATATCAACCAGGAAATTCGAGCCAGGCAGGTCCGGGTGATTGACCCGGAGGGCACCCAACTCGGTGTCATCACGATCGAGCAGGCGCTTGCTGCGGCTGCGGAATTTGGCCTCGATCTGGTGGAAGTCTCGCCGAACGCTGATCCGCCGGTCTGCAAGATCATGGATTACGGGCGGTATCGCTACGAGCAGACCAAAAAGAAGCACGAGGCCAAGAAGAAACAGGCGGCCTTCAAGCTCAAGGAAATAAAGGTCCGCCCCAAAACCGGCGAACACGATTTGATGGTCAAGCTCGGTCGGATCAAGGAGTTCATCTCCAAAAAAGACAAGGTCAAAGTGACCGTCATGTTCCGCGGGCGCGAAATCGCCCTCACCAACATGGGCCGGAGCCTGCTGGAACGGATTGCGGCCGAGACTCAGGATATCGCCGTGGTCGAACAATTCCCGAAGTTCGACAATCGCACTCTTTTTATGGTGCTGGCTCCGAAATGAGACCCGCCGGCATTTGACGGCAAGCCCGGCGGTTCGGCTCCAGATAACTCAAGTCCATACGTGTCGTTGCGAAGGTGGCGTGGGCCGGTGATGACGTTGCTCACGCCATCTGTTTTGTCATTGGTCAATTCACTATGTTTGCGGCAGCATAAGGAGACGATCATATGCCCAAGATCAAAACCAACCGTTCGGCGGCCAAGAGGTTCAAGAAGACCGGAACCGGGAAAATCTCATACCACAAGGCCTATGGCAGCCATATCCTGTCCACCAAGTCCAGGAAGCGCAAGCGCTCCCTGAGAAAAAGCCCGCTCGTTGACCCGACCAACGTGAAGGGCATTAAATTGCTTCTTCCCAACGGATGAGGAGGTCGTTACCCGTCGAGCTCCTGCATGTGGCACGATGTGGAATGATCCGACATCCGGTGAACATCTTCGAATTGAGGTAAGATACCATGCGTGTAAAACGTGGATTCAAAGCCAGACATCGTCGTCAAAAGGTTCTCAAACTCGCCAAGGGCTTCCGCGGCGGTCGCAGCAAGATCTACCGTACCGCCGCCGGCGCCGTGGACCGGGCCCTGCGCTACGCCTACCGGGACCGCAAGGCCCGCAAACGGGATTTCCGCGCCCTGTGGATCACCCGAATCAACGCCGCCGTGCGCATGCACAACGTGCCCTACAACAAGTTCATCCATGGGCTGAAATTGGCCAACGTGGGGCTGGACCGCAAGGTCCTCGCCGAACTGGCTATTTCGGACCCGCCGGGGTTTGCCCGCATCGTCAAGCTGGCCATCCCGCAGGCGTAGGCCCGCAGGGCGCCGGTTGCCCCGGTTGCCCCCGCAAAACTGGATGGGCTGACCGCAGGAGACGCGTGTCATCTCACGTCACGGAGCAGAGTGGAATATCAACTGGACCAGATTGAGTCGGAGGCGCGGCGGGAGCTGGAAGCATCCGCCGGGGACTCCCAGAAACTCCAGGCACTGAGCGTCAAGTATCTCGGCCGCAAGGGGGTTCTCACCCAGTTCCTGCGCTCCATCGCCAGCCTTCCGCCCGAGGAGCGTCCGGCCGCCGGCCAACGCGCCAACGCCATCAAGCAGCGTCTGGCAACCGACATAGCCGCAGCCGTGGAGGCCCTCGCCGCCTCCGGCGAGGGCGCAACCCCGCCGATCGACGTCTCCTTGCCCGGGCGCGCGCAGGCCTGCGGCGCGATGCACCCGATTACCCAGATTAATGGGGAGATCTGCGACATCTTTGCGCGGATGGGGTTCGACATCGTCGAGGGGCCCGAGGTTGAAAAAGACTACTACAACTTCGAGGCCCTGAACATTCCCCCCAACCACCCCGCCCGCGACATGCAGGATACGTTCTTTGTTTCCGAGGCGGTCGTCCTGCGCACCCACACCTCGCCGCTGCAGGTCCGCACCATGGAAAAGCAGCCCCCCCCCGTGCGCGTCATCGCACCGGGCAAGGTGTTCCGCTGTGACTCGGACCAGACGCACACGCCCATGTTCCACCAGGTGGAGGGTCTGCTGGTGGATGAGAACGTGTCGTTCGGGGACCTCAAGGGTACGCTCACGGCGTTCGTGCACCAGATGTTCGACGAACAGACCCGCTTGCGCTTCCGTCCCAGTTTCTTTCCGTTCACCGAGCCCAGCGCCGAGGTGGACATCCTGTGCGTCATCTGCCGGGGCAAGGGCTGCCGAGTCTGCAAGCACACCGGATGGCTGGAGATCCTCGGTTCGGGCATGGTGCACCCGGCGGTGTTCGAAAACGTGGGCTACGACGTCACTCGCTACACAGGCTTCGCCTTCGGCATGGGGGTCGAGCGAATCGCCATGCTGAAATACGGCATCGACGATCTGCGCAAGTTCTTCGAGAATGATTTGCGGTTTTTGAGCCAATTCTAAAGAGCCGGTGTTTGGGTATTCGGGTGTTTGGGTGTTTTGTGGCGTAGTAAAGCCCCCCTGAACACCCGGGAGTCCCTCAGCTTCCCCCAAACGCCTGAAGGGCAAAAACACCAAACACCCAAACACCCAGAAACCCGATTCCTTATGAAAGTTAGCTTAAGCTGGTTGAGCGAATACACCGCTATCAAGATGGATCCGGCCGAACTGGCCGAAGCCCTGACCCTGGTCGGATTGGCGGTCGATGCGGTGGTTGACCGGTACCTCTATCTAAGCACGGTCATGGTCGGCCGGGTCGTCTCCGTAGAGGCGCACCCCGCCGCGGACAAACTCAAGGTCTGCCGGGTCGACACCGGCCGAGGTGTCGTCCCTGTCGTGTGCGGTGCTCCCAATGTCAAAGCCGGCATGCTGGCACCGGTGGCGCTGCCCGGCACCCTGCTGCCCAATGGGAGCACCCTGGAGGTCAGCCAGGTCCGCGGCCAACGCTCCGAGGCCATGCTTTGCAGCGCCGCCGAGCTCGCCCTCGGAACGGACGCCGGCGGCATCATGCGCCTGAAGGCGGCTGCGACGGTCGGCACTCCGTTGAACGTGGTCCTGTCGTTGTCGGATCCCGTCCTGGAGATCGACCTCACGCCGAACCGGGCGGACTGTCTCAGCATTCTCGGCGTGGCCCGGGAGGCGGCCGCTATTCAGCGGACCCGCCTGCGGTATCCCGCCGTCGGCATCCCGGAGGCGGATGAGCGCATCCATCGCATCGCCGCGGTGGCAATCGAAGCGGCCGACCACTGCCCGCGTTACGCCGCCCGGGCCCTGGAAAACGTGGCGGTGAAACCCTCCCCTTTCTGGCTCCAGGACCGGCTGCTGTCGGTGGGGTTGAGGCCGATCAACAACATCGTGGATGTGACCAACTTCGTCATGTTGGAGTGCGGCCAGCCGCTGCACGCATTCGACCTGGACCGCCTGGCCGGACACCGGATCGTCGTGCGCACGGCCGCTGCCGGGGAAGCCTTTGTCACCCTGGACGGAAAGGATCGCACCCTGGATGCCGAGATGCTGATGATCTGCGACGGCGAAAAACCCGTCGGTGTGGCCGGTGTCATGGGCGGGCTCAACTCGGAAATCGAGGCCGGCACGACCCGGGTGCTGATCGAAAGCGCCTGTTTCAACCCGGTGAGTGTGCGCAAGACGTCAAAGAAACTCGGGCTTTCGACCGACGCCTCCCGGCGCTTCGAACGCGGGGTCGACCCGCAGGGGACCGTGCGTGCCGCCACCCGGGCCGCCGCCCTGATGGCGGAGGTGGCCGGGGGGGCGGTCGTCGGCGGCCTTATCGATGCGCACCCGCGGCCCTGGTCGGCGACCCCCATCCGCCTGAGCGTCCGCCGCACGCAGCGCCTGCTGGGGACACCGGTGAGCAGAAAGAAAATCACACGGCTGCTCCGCGCGATCGACTTTGCGGTGGAAAACGCGCCGGAGCGCGACGCACTGACGGTGACACCGCCCTCGTTCCGGGTGGACGTGTCCCGGCCGGAAGATGTGGTGGAGGAGGTGGCGCGGCTTTCCGGCTTCGACACCATCCCGACGACCTTTCCCGCCGTGCCTGCCGGGGAGCGGCGCCCGGCCCCGCGGCTGGCCCTGCGCCAACGGATCAAAACCGTGCTCACGGGATTCGGCTTCACCGAGGTCATCACTTACAGCTTCGTGCACGCGCTGGCCACTGAGCGCCTGCGGCTACCCGCGGACGACCCGCGCCGTCGGACCGTGGCGGTCCTGAACCCCTTGACCGAAGACCAGGCGGTCATGCGCTCTTCGCTCATTCCCGGCCTGCTCGAGACCATGCGTTTCAACCTGGCCCAGCAGGTGCGGAGCCTGAAGATTTTTGAAATCGGCAAGGTCTTCATCGCCTCCGATACCGAACTTCCGGAAGAGCCGGAAATCATCGCCGGCCTATGGACCGGCGCACGCGCGGCACTCTCCTGGCACGGCAAGGAGACCCCCTGCGATTTCTACGACATCCAAGGCGCGGTGGAGGGGCTGCTCGGCGCCCTGAAGCTGGAGGCCGTGCGCTTCACCCGCCTGCCGGTGGAGGAGTGCTTCTACACCCGGCCGGGCCACTCGGCCCGCATTCTGGCCGGGGACCGGCCGATCGGCATCGTCGGTGAGCTTCACCCGCAGGTGCGCGACGCCCTCGAGCTAAAGCAGCCCGTCTTCATCTTCGAACTGGAGGCAGAGGGGCTTCAGGCGGTGATATCGGAAACCAAATACCGCTTGCGCATTCCGCGGTTTCCCGCGCTCGTCCGGGACATCACCCTCATCCTCGATCAGGACCGGGAGGCCCGCGAGGTGCTCGACGCCGCCGTGGGCATGCGGGCGGAGCTGCTCGAGAGCGTTCATCTGTTCGACGTGTTTTCGGGCGATCCGATCCCGGCGGGTAAAAAGAGCCTGTCGTTCCGGTTCACCTATCGTTCCCCGGAGAAAACGCTGGGGGACGAGGACATCCACGGCCAGCACCAGTGCCTGACGGAGCGGCTGATGGCCGCCTTCCACGCAACGCTGCCGGGTTGAGCCGGCAGCCGCGGCGGGTGAAATGAAAAGGCAATCGCCGTTGAGCCCGGAAGCCATCCCCGACAAGCTCTACTTCAAGATCGGGGAAGTGAGCCAGATCGCAGGGGTCGCCTCGCATGTCCTGCGGTTCTGGGAATCCGAGTTCCCCCGGATCAGCCCCAAACGGACCTCCTCCGGCCAGCGCCTGTACACCCGCCGTGAGGTGGAGCTGATCCTGGAGATCAAGTCCCTCCTTTACCAGCGCAAGTTCACCATTGCGGGCGCGCGCCAGCACCTGCGCGCTGCAACCGGCCGCACGGAGTCCGATTCCCGGCAGATTCTGGACGAGCTGCGCATCGAGCTCAAACGCCTCCGGGACCTCCTCGACTGACCCCCGCCGCCGCTTTATCCCGACGAGAATCGCCCCCGCAGCTCCGGTCCGGCATGGGCACCGCGCGCAGCGCTCCCAGCGGACCCTTCCGCAAAAACATAGGTATCGTTCAACTAAAGTGAAATGTATTGACAAGGCGCGGTTTTTGGCATAATTATTCTTTCTCGGATGAGCGGGCATAGCTCAGCTGGTAGAGTACAAGCTTCCCAAGCTTGGTGTCGCGAGTTCGAATCTCGTTGCCCGCTCCATCCAAGCAGTAACCGTTTTGCTCGGTGGTTTACGGCAGGACTTTATGTGATGCGGACTGGATGCAACCATGATTCTGGTATGAGCGCATGACTCGTTAAGCTCCCCTGCACAAGGTCCACCTGAACATGAGAAAACGGGCGAAAGCCCGTTTTTTATTTGCTCGAAGATGGGGGGATGCCCGGTGGGCAGACCGAAGGAATCTCACGACAAACGTACGCCCAAGGCGCATCCGCAGCCGGTCACCCCGGCAGTCGAAAGGCGGGTTGCAGCCGAGGTGCGGTCCCTGGCGGACGGGTTGTGTGACTCCGAGGGGATCGAGCTTGTGCATGTCGAGTTCCTGCGCGACCGCGGCGGCCGGGTGCTGCGGCTTTTTATCGACAAGCCGGCCGGCGTGACGCTGGAGGACTGCGCCGCGGTCAGCCGGGAATTGGGGGATGTGCTCGACGTGCATTTGCCCGATATCGGTCGCTATCACCTGGAAGTGTCCTCCCCCGGGCCCAACCGCCCGCTGTCGCGCGCAGAGGACTTCGAGCGTTTCAGAGGGCATGCAGCGAAGATCAGAACCATCTGCCCGATGGACGGGCAGAGGCATTTCAGCGGCGTGCTGGCGGGAATATCCGGCGGGGCGGTCTGTCTGGCCAACGGCCAGACAACGGTGGCCATACCGCTTGAGGATATTTCCAGGGCACACCTCGTCAACTACACGGAGAAAGCCCATGTTGATTTCGGAAATCAAACGGGTCGTTGAACAGGTCAGCCGGGACAAGGGCATCGATCGCCAAGTGCTCATCAAGGCGCTGGAAGAGGCGCTGAAGTCCGCTGCCCGCAAGAAATACGGCCCCAAGATCGACATCGAAGTCCAATACAGCGAGGAGACCGGTGACCTGGAGGTGTTCCAGTTCAAAGAAGTGGCCGAGGAGATCGAGGACCCCATGCTGCAGATCAGCCTCGACGAGGGCCGCCTGCTCGACCCGGACTGCGAGGTCGGCGACAGCCTCGGCACCAAGATGGACACGAACACCTTCGGCCGCATCGCGGCCCAGTCCGCCAAACAGGTCATCATTCAGAAGCTGAAGGACGCGGAGAAGGATGCGGTCTACGCAAGCTTCATCGAGCGCCGCGGCGAGATCATCAACGGGATCGTGCAGCGGGTCGATCGGGGGGACATCATCGTCAATCTCGGCCAGACCGAGGGCATCCTGCCGGTGCGGGAGCAGGTCTCCAAGGAGAGCTACCGCCGCGGGGATCGCATCCGGGCCCTCATCCTGGACGTGCTTCAGGATTCACGCGGGCCGCAGATCGTGCTGTCGCGCACGCACCCGAATTTTATCGTCACCCTCTTCCGCACCGAGGTGCCGGAAATCAGCGAGGGCATCGTGTCCATCATGGGGGCCGCCCGGGAGGCAGGGGTGCGGGCCAAGATCGCCGTCGCCTCCAACAACTCCGACATCGACCCGGTGGGCGCCTGCGTGGGAATGAAGGGCAGCCGGGTTCAGAGCGTCGTGCAGGAACTGCGGGGTGAGAAGATCGACATCATCCCCTGGCACGTGGACACCGCCAAGTTCGTCTGCAACGCCCTGGCTCCGGCCGAGGTCTCGCGGGTCATCATCGACGAGGACAACCGGTCGATGGAGGTCATCGTCCCCGATGAGTTCCTGTCCATCGCCATCGGCAAGAAGGGGCAGAACGTCAGATTAGCCAGCAAGCTGACCGGGTGGCATCTCGATGTGAAGAGCGAGAGCACCTATAACCAGGCCATGCAAAGCGGTTACAATTCGCTCATGGCGCTTCCCGGCGTCGGGATCAGTCTGGCCGACGCCCTCTATGAAAAAGGGTTTTATTCCGCTGAGGAAATCGGGAAGGCCTCCGCGGAGGATCTTCTGCAAGTCCGGGGGATGGACGAGGAAATGGCCCGCGGCCTGATCGAGGCCGGGATAGCCGCCGCCGAGCAGGCGGCCCAGGCGGCTGAGGCTGAGGCTGAGGCTGAGGCCGAGGCGGCTGCAGCGGAAGCGGCTGAGGCGGAGGCGGACGAAGCTGAGACGGGCGAAGCGGCTGAGGCGGAGACGGACGAAGCTGAGACCAGCGAAGCGGCTGAGGCAGAAGCGGCAGAAGCGGCTGAAACGGCGGAAGCGGACGAAGCGGCGGGGGCGGCTGAGGCGGACGGGGCCGTGGAGAAGAGTGAAGATGACGCGGTCGAAAAGGCTTTGGAACCCGGTAAAGATCAGACGGGCCAGCCATCGAATGAAACGTAGGCTGAAGCGCAGCGCTCGCTGCCGGGCGGGCTGACGCCGGCGCAGCCCCTTGAGCTAAGGGGATGGGGAGAAAAAGTTCATGTCGAAAATCCGGGTGTACGAACTGGCCAGGGAACTCAACCTGACCAACAAAGCGCTGATGGAAAAGCTCACCGGCCTGAACATCACCGTAGCGAGCCATATGAGTTCTCTGGACGACGATGCGATTCACCGGGTCAAGGCCGCGTTGTTCGGCAAAAAAGAAGCCGCGGTCGAGGAAAAGCGGGTCAAGCCCACTGTCATCCGGCGTCGTAAAAAAGTAGTCGAAGCCCCGGCGGAGGAAGCGCTGGCGGCCGAGGCCCCGGCGGAGCCGCCCGCGGAGCCGGCTGAACCCGCTGCGCCCGCCGGCGAGACGGTGCAAGCCGCCGAGGCCACTGCCACTGCCACTGCGCCTGAGCCTGAGCCGGCCGCTGCGGCCGAGACGGAAGAGGCCGTACCGGAAGAGCCCGCGGCCCCCGCCGCGGCCGAACCGGCCGGTTCGGCTGATACCGCCGCGGAGCCGGCCCCGCCGGCTGTCACCGAAAAGCTGCGCAAAGGCGAAAAGGTCGTCAAGAAGGTCAAGCGCGACGAACCGGCCCGCATCATCAAGCTGCCGGTGGCACCGGTCGAGAGGACCGGTGAAAAAATCCGGGTGCGGCCGCAGGTCGTGGAACCTCGGGGGCCCAAGCCCGTGGGCGCCCCGGTCGAGGTCGGCCCGCCGGCACCGGGTGCCGAGGACCGGGATGACAAGAAGCGCAAGAAGAAGTGGAAAACGGACGACGAGGCGGGCAAAAAGTTCATCAAGAAAAAGATTTCGTTCCGCACCAAGGCGGTGGTCGAAGCAGAGGACCTCTACGATGAGGGGTCCCGCTCCCGCAAACCCCGCAGGGGCGGCAAAGCCCAACCAGATGTCGCCACCCACAAGCCGCAGCTCACCGTGGCCAAGGCGATCAAACGCAGGATTAAAATGGACGAAGCGATCGTGCTCTCGGAGCTGGCCAAGCGCATGGGTGTCAAGGCCGGCGAAATCATCAAGGTCCTCATGGGCATGGGGGTGATGGCCACCGTCAACCAATCCATCGATTTTGAAACCGTGGTGCTCGTCGCCGCGGAGTTCAACTACGAGGCGGAGCGCACCTCCTACGAGGAGGACACCCTGCTCAAGCCGGTCGATGACGAACTGGCGACGCTCCTCCCGCGGGCGCCGGTCGTCACCATCATGGGGCATGTCGACCACGGCAAGACCTCGCTGCTCGATGTCATCCGCAAAACCCGCGTCACCGAAACCGAGGCCGGTGGCATTACCCAGCACATCGGCGCCTACCACGTGAGCACGGATCGCGGCAGCATCGCCTTTCTCGACACGCCGGGCCATGAAGCCTTCACGGCGATGCGCGCCCGGGGTGCCCAGGTGACCGATCTCGTGGTGCTGGTGGTGGCGGCCGACGACGGGGTCATGCCTCAGACCGTGGAGGCGATCAACCACGCCCGCGCGGCCAACGTGCCCATCATCGTGGCCGTCAACAAGATCGACAAACCGGGCGCCGATCCGGACCGCGTCAAACGCTCGCTGGTGGAGAAGGGCCTGACCCCGGAAGACTGGGGCGGGGAAACGATCTGCGTGCACGTGTCCGCCAAGCAGAACACCGGCATCGACCAACTGCTCGAGATGATCCTGCTCCAGGCCGAGGTCATGGAGCTTAAGGCCAACCCCAACAAGCTCGCCCGCGGCCACGTGGTGGAGGCGAAGATCGATTCCGGCCGCGGCCCGGTCGCAACGATCCTGGTGAGCGAAGGCACGCTGCACGCCGGGGACCCCGTCGTGTGCGGTGTGCACCACGGCAAAATTCGGGCCATGCTGAACGACCGCGGCCAGGCCATTGAATCCGCCGGGCCCTCGGTGCCGGTGGAGATCCTCGGCCTGTCCGGGGTTCCCATGGCCGGGGATGAATTCGTGGCGGTTCAAGACGAAAAGGGCGCCAAACAGATCAGCGAGCGCCGCATGCAGAAGCAGCGCTCCAAGGATCTGGCCCAGACCAGCACCCGGCCCAGCCTGGAGAGCCTGTTCGAACGCCTGCAGCAAGGCGAGATGAAGGAGCTGACCCTCATCCTGAAGGCCGACGTCCACGGCTCGGTCGAAGCTCTCTCGGAGGCCCTGATCAAGCTGTCCAACGCCGAGGTCAAGGTGAACGTGGTGCACGCCGCCACGGGCACCATCACCGAATCCGACGTGTCGCTTGCGGCCGTGTCGAATGCCATCATCATCGGCTTCAACGTGCGGCCGACGCCGAAGGTGCAGGCGCTGGCCAATGAAGAAAACGTGGACATGCGCTTCTACAACGTGATCTACGACGTCATCAACGACGTGAAGAACGCCCTGACGGGCCTGATGGCCTCGCGCTTCGAGGAGCGCATTCTCGGCTCCGCGGAGGTGCGCGAGGTGTTCCAGATCCCCAAGGTGGGTGCCATTGCCGGCAGCTACGTCACCGACGGCAAGCTCGAGCGCGGCAAAAGCCTGCGCCTGATCCGAGACGGGGTGGTCGTTTACGAGGGCAAGAACTCCTCCCTGCGGCGGTTCAAGGATGACGCCAAGGAGGTCCAGAGCGGCTACGAGTGCGGCATCGGCATCGAGAACTTCAACGACATCAAGGTCGGCGACCGCATCGAGTTCTTCTACATGGAAGAGTTCCGGCCCGAAGTATCGTGACAACACGAGGCCGGATGGAGGTGCTTTGGCCGTGGGGGGTCCGTCAGAGGCGAGCATGGCGGTGGGCATCGGGCTGATTACCTTCCGTCTGCACGAGTGCCATTCGCTGAAGGAGAAGCGCAGCGTCGTCAAGGCGATCGTCGCTAAGTTGCGCAATCATTTCAACGCATCGGTGGCCGAGGTCGATGCCAATGACGTGCACCAGCGGGCGGTCGTCGGTTTTGCGCTGGTCGGCAACGACAAGGCCCTGATCAACTCGAAAATCGACAAATTGTTCAACCTGGCCGAGGAGCTCGGCCTGGCGGAGGTCATCGACTCGCAGATGGAGCTGTTCACCGTATGACGTCGCTTGCGCGGGCGGAGAGAGTCGGCGGGCTTATCCAGCAAATCCTCTCGGAGTTGCTGCGGCGGGACATCAGCGATCCCCGCCTGGCGCTGACGACTATCACCGGAGTCAAGATGACCAAAGACCTGCGCCTGGCGCGCGTGTATTTCGCCACCGCGGGCGGCCAGAGCACCTCCGAGGCGGCGGCCCATGGGTTTGCGAGTGCGGCAGGCTTCATCAAGCGGCATCTGGCCCGGCAGCTGGGGCTGCGCTACATGCCCGCGCTCGAGTTCTTTTACGACGACTCCTTCGACCGCGGTGCCCACATCGATCAACTGCTGAAATCGATACCCAAAGATCATGGACCGGATTCTTCAGATAATTAAGCGCGCCGGCCACCTGCTGGTCACCTCCCACGCGGACCCGGACGGAGATGCCGTCGGCTCGCTGTTGGCCCTGGGACTGGCCCTTACCAAGATCGGCAAGCAGACGAGCCTCTACAACGCCAGCGCCATCCCGGCGGTCTATCAGTTTCTGCCGGGGGTGGACGGCATATCGCGCCGGCTGCTGGCGCCCGAAACCTACGATGCCGCCGTGGTTCTGGACTGCGGGGACATTTCCCGCATCGGTGAGATGTGGCCGGCGGTGGCCCGGGTGGGGGTCGTCATCAACATCGACCATCACGTTTCCAACACCGGCTTCGGCCATCACCAGCTGATCGACGCTGCGGCCTGCGCCACCGCGGAGATCGTCTACCGTCTGATTCGGGCGCTGGGCGTGGAGCTTGATCGGGAGATCGCCACGGCGCTGTACACCGGGATCCTCACCGACACGGGCTCTTTCCGGTTTTCGAACACCAACGCCGCCGCGTTCGCCATCGGCCTGGAGATGACGGAGCTGGGTGTTGAGCCTTACCGCGTCGCGCAGCACGTGTTCGGCTCCTACTCGCTTGGCCGCATCAAACTGCTCAACCTGGCGCTCAACTCGATCGAGATCTCGCGCAATGGCAAGCTGTCGATCATGATCATCACCGGCAGCATGCTGGAAGAGACCGGAACCCAGCCGGAAGATACGGACGGCATCATCAACTACGCCCGGCGGATCGAGGATGTGAAAGTGGCCGCCCTGATTCAGGAGCAGGCTAACGGGAAGGCCGGCACGGACGGCCGCACGCGCGTTCACGTCAGCCTGCGCTCCGACGGCACGGTGGATGTCGCCGCCATGGCCGGCGCGTTCGGCGGCGGCGGGCATTTCAGTGCGGCCGGCTTCCAGGTCGAGGCGACGATTGCGGACATCAAGGCCCGGCTGATCGACTGGGTGGAAACCATTTGAACGGCATCCTGGTCGTCAACAAGCCTGCAGCCGTCTCCTCGGCCGGCGTGGTGGCCCGCGTCAAGCGCCTGCTGCAGGCCGGGCGCGTCGGCCACACCGGGACCCTGGACCCGTTTGCGCGCGGGGTGCTGGTCTGCTGTGTCAACCAGGCGACGAAGTTGGCCCGGTTCCTGCTGCAGGGCAGCAAGGCCTACGTGGCCGTGATGACGCTGGGGGTTGAGACCGACACCCAGGACGTCACGGGCCGCGTGATGGCCAGGGGCGACTGGACCGGCGTCTCCGAGGAGGCCATCGCGGCCGTCGTCCGCCGTTTCGAAGGGCCCATTGCGCAGGCGCCACCGGTGTTTTCGGCGCTGAAGCACGAGGGGGTTCCGCTTTACACCCTGGCCCGGCGCGGCCGACCGGTTCAGAAACCGCCGCGGGACGTGCATGTTCAACGGATCCGGGTGCTCGGGGTGACACTGCCCGAGGTCCGCTTCGAGGTGCGCTGTTCGGCGGGGACCTATGTGCGCACGCTGGCCGCGGACATCGGCCGCACGCTTGGCTGCGGTGCCCACCTGAGCGAGTTGACGCGCACGGAGAGCGGCGGTTTCGGCCTGGCGCAGGCGCTGAGCCTGGAAGAGGTGGAGGAGCTGGCCCGGCGGGGGAGCGTGGGCGCACGGCTCATCCCGATGGCGCAGGCCTTGGCCGGATGGCCGGAAATCGCAGCCGACCGGCGGCTGCTCGAAAAAGTGCGCACCGGGCGCCGACTCACCCGCCGGGAGTTGACGGCCCTGAGCGACGCTGGCCCGGCCCGGCCCGGCGACGGTTTGCTCAAGGTCATGGATGAGCAGGGAGAACTGGCGGCGGTACTTCTCTCCAAGGCCGGGCAGGACGATCTCGAATATGCCTGCGTTTTCGCACGGCCCGCGGGCTGAATCGTGGTGATTTCTGTTGCACTTAACGCCGTGTTGCTCTAAGGTGGTCAATGGGATTACCGGTGGATTACGGCAGTGTTTGAGGGATGCGCGTCGAACGCGCGGGAAGAAAACAATCGCAAGCATTTCACGATGAGACGGCTTCGTCAAAAGCCCAGCTTCACGGCGGGTCTTGCCCGCGGCGGGAAACCGCCACGCCGAAGTTGGTTTTTTTCCGGAGCCGCCCAGAAGGAGGAACGAAGAAAGTGACTTTGTCAACCGAAGACAAAAAGAAGCTGATCGAGAAGTTCAAAGTGCACGAGTCCGACACCGGCTCTCCCGAGGTCCAGGTCGGCCTGCTCACCAACCGCATCGAGTATCTGACCGAGCATCTGAAGGTTCACAAAAAGGACCATCACTCCCGGCGCGGGCTGCTGATGCTCGTCGGCCGGAGGCGCCGGTTGTTGAACTACGTGAAGTACAAGGATGTCAATCGCTACCGGTCCATCATCGAGACGCTGGGCCTAAAAAAGTAGCTCATACGCATGGGACGCGCCGGTGCGCTCAGCCGATGGGGCAGTGCTGCTCCTCCAGAGGCGTCCGGGTGGTGCCCGCATCACACCGGCGCCGCGGCATGCTGAGGCGGGGCGCAGACGGTTTGGGCGTCACATGAGGAGAATCATATGGAAATTACATTGAAGGAAGAGATCGGCGGCAAAACCCTGAGCATCCAGACCGGCAAGGTGGCCAAGCAGGCCTCCGGGTCCGTGGTGGTCCAGTACGGCGACACGATGGTGCTGGTGACCGTGGTGTCCGCCCATGAAGAACGGGCCGCCGACTTTTTGCCGCTGTCCGTGGAATACCAGGAGAAGATTTACGCAGCCGGGCGCATCCCGGGCAATTACTTTCGCCGTGAAATCGGACGGCCCAGCGAAAAGGAAACCCTGACCGCCCGGCTGATCGACCGGCCCATCCGGCCGCTGTTTCCAAAGGGCTACCGCTTTGAAACCCAGGTGATTGCCACGGTCCTGTCCATGGATCAGGAAAACGACGCGGACACCCTGGCCATGGTCGGTGCCTCCGCCGCGCTGCACCTGTCGGACATTCCCTTTGCCGGGCCCATCGCCGGCGTGCGCGTCGGCCGAATCGACGGCCAGCTCAAAGTCAACCCCGCCATCACGGAATTGGATCTCTGCGACATCAATATCATCGTGGCCGGGTCCAAGACCGGGGTCGTGATGGTCGAGGGCGGCTGCCAGCGTGGTCAGCGAAGATGACATGCTGGAAGCCATCTTTTTCGGCCACCGCGCCCTGCAGCCCCTGATCGACATGCAGATCAAGCTCCGCGAAACCCACGGCGCCCCCAAACGCGACTTCAGCCCCCCGGCCGAGGACGCCGAGTTCGTCGCCAAGGTGGAAGCGCTGGCCGCCGGGCCCCTGCGGGAGGCTCTGCTCATCCCGCAGAAGATCGAGCGCTACGCCGCCGCGCGGGCGGCCAAGACACAAGGTCATCGAGGCTCTGGGCGAGGAGTTCGCCGATCGCCGCGAGGAGGTCGTCGGCATCATCGAGGCCCTCAAGCGGCGCATCCTGCGCGACCTGATCCTGAACGAGGGCCGCCGGATCGACGGCCGCCGATTCGACGAAGTCCGCCCGATCACCTGCGAAGTGGGGGTTCTGCCCCGGCCCCACGGCAGCGCCCTGTTCACCCGGGGGGAGACCCAGGTGCTGGGTGTGCTGACCCTGGGCTCCGGCCAGGACGAGCAGCGGGTGGAGACGCTTTCAGCGGCGAAGAGTTCCGCCCCTTCATGCTGCACTACAACTTTCCGCCCTATTCCGTGGGCGAAGTCAAGCGCATCGGCGGCCCCAGCCGGCGCGATATCGGCCACGGCGGCTTGTCCACCCGCGCGATCGAGAAGATCCTGCCGGCGAAGGAAAACTTTGACTACACCATCCGGCTGGTCTCCGAGGTGCTGGAGTCCAACGGCTCCTCGTCCATGGGGACCGTGTGTGCCTGCTGCCTGGCTCTGATGGACGGCGGGGTTCCCATCAAGGCGCCGGTGGCCGGCATTGCCATGGGGCTGGTCAAGGAAGGCGACAAGACCGTGGTCCTCTCCGACATTCTCGGCGATGAGGACCACACCGGCGACATGGACTTCAAGGTCGCCGGCACCCGGGAAGGGATCACCGCCCTGCAGATGGACATCAAGATCCATGAGCTGTCGCGGGAGATTCTGGACGAAGGCCCTGGAGCAGGCCCGCCAGCGGCCGCATCCACATCCTGGACAAGATGGTGCGAGCGCTTGCCGAGCCGCGGCCGGCGATCTCCCCTTACGCGCCGACCATCACCACCATCACCATCCATCCCGACAAAATCCGCGAAGTAATCGGCCCGGGCGGCAAGATGATCCGCGCGCATCCAGAGCGAGACCAACACCACCATCGAAATCGAGGACTCCGGTCAGGTGAAAATTGCCGCCTTCTCCAAGCAGGAGGCCGAGGCGGCCCTTGAACATGGTGCGGCAGATCATCGGCCATGGAGCCGGAAGTGGGTGCCATCTACGAAGGCACGGTGGTCAAAATCACGGATTTCGGGGCCTTTGTCAGATCCTGCCGGGCACCGACGGTCTGGTGCACATCTCCCAACTGGCCAACCACCGGGTGACCAAGGTCTCCGATGTGGTCAAGGAGGGCGACAGGATGAAGGTCAAAGTGCTTGAAATCGGCCGGGACGGGAAAATCCGGCTGAGCCACAAGGCGGCTGCTGGAAGAGGGCGATGGACACACGCCGATCGATAAGACCGATCCTGCCAAACGGGGTCCGGATCGTCACCCAGCACATGCCCCACGTCCGCTCCGTCTCCATGGGGGTTTGGGTGAATGCGGGGGCCCGGGATGAAACCGACGTCCGAGAAGCGGGCTGTCCCACTTTATCGAGCACATGATCTTCAAGGGGACCCGCAAACGCACCGCCTATCAGATCGCCAAGGAATTCGATGCCATCGGCGGGCACACCAACGCCTTCACCAGCCATGGAGAACACCTGCTACCATGCCAAGGTGATGGACACCCAGGTGGATACCATGGTGGACATCCTGTCGGACATCTTCCTCAACTCGGTTTTCGATGCCCACGAAGTGGAGCGGGAGCGGCCGGTCATTCTGCAGGAAATCGGCATGGTGGAGGACAGCCCGGACGAGTACATCCACTTCCTGGCCGGGAACACCTTTTGGGGCGATAACCCGCTGGGGCGCTCGATCCTCGGCACGCGCGAGACCATTGCGCAGTTCGGCGCCGAGGCGATCAGGGGGTTCTTTCAGCGGCTCTACCAGCCCGAACGCATCGTGATTGCCGCGGCCGGCAACCTGGGTCATCAGCGCCTGGTGGACCTCATCGGACCGGCCTTCACATCTGTGCGCGGGGGGAAGGCTTTCCCGAACGCATCACCCCGGCCAACCGCTGCCTCGTGGACATCCGCGCCCGGGAACTCGAGCAGGTCCACATCTGCCTTGGGACGGCCGGCCTGTCGATGGTCGACCCCCGGCGCTACGCGTTTTCGCTGCTGAACACGATCCTGGGAGGGAACATGAGCTCCCGGCTGTTCCAGGAGGTGCGGGAAAAACGCGGCCTGGCCTACGCCGTCTACTCCTTCATCTCCTCGCATGTGGATACGGGCATGTTCGGGGTCTATCTGGCGGTCAGCCCGGAGCAGGCGCTGCCCGCCGTCGCGCTGGTGGCGGACGAACTGTCCCGGATGGCGTGCGAACCGGTCGAAGCCGCCGAACTCACCGGCGCCATCGAGTACACGAAGGGCAGCCTGCTGCTCGCAACCGAAAGCGCGGACAACCAGATGGTTCGTGCCGCCCAGAACGAAATCCACTTCGAAGCGGACATCCCCCTGCAAACCGTCATCGAACGCATCGAGTCCGTCACCTGCGAAGACATTCAGCAACTTGCGCATGAGCTTTTCCGGAAGGGCCAGATGATGCTGACCCTGCTCGGGCCGGCGGCATCGCCGAAAGAGGCCTTCGAGAACTGTCTCTATTCCCATCCGTGAGGTTCCGAGTGGAACCTGTCGTCAAGATCCTGCGCCTTCGTCCGGACCAGGACACCGACATTCCGCTGCCGCGCTACATGACTCCGGATTCCGCCGGGATGGATATCTGTGCGGCCGTGCGCGATGATACCGTCCTGGAGAAGGGCGCGATCACTCTGCTGCCCACCGGGCTCGCCCTCGCCTTGCCCAGGGGCTACGAGGCCCAGGTGCGCCCGCGCAGCGGGCTGGCGGTCAAGCACGGGATCGGGCTGATCAACGCGCCCGGCACCATCGACGCCGATTACCGCGGGGAGGTGATGATCGCCCTCGTGAACCTCGGCCCTTCGGCCTACACGGTGCGCCGCGGCGACCGCATCGCCCAGCTGGTCATCCAACGGGTCGAGCAGGCCCGGCTGGAGCAAGTACCGGCGCTCGACGCCACCGAACGCGACGCGGGTGGCTTCGGACACACGGGAAGATGAGATGACTAGTGAATCCCCGGATCCACCGGAAACCAGCGCGTGCACGTTGACCGTCTGCGTTCTGGCGAGCGGCAGCAAGGGCAATGCGATCTTCGTCTCCGACGGCGCCACCGCGCTGCTGGTCGACGCGGGGCTCTCGGCGCGGGAGATCGGCCGGCGCCTGGACAGCCGGGGGCTGACCGCCGCCGCCCTGAGCGCCATCTTGGTCACGCACGAACACGGCGACCACGTGCACGGCGTGGAGCGGCTGTGCCGCCGCTACCGGCTGCCGGTCTACCTGACGCCCGGCACGCTGCGCGCCGCTGCACCGCTGCGCGAACTTGCGGAAATCCACCCCTTCGACTGCGGCCGCCCGTTTCAGGTCGGCACGCTGACGGTACACCCCTTCTCCATCTCGCATGACGCCCAGGACCCGGCCGGCTTCACGATCGGCAGCCACGGCAGCCGGATCGGCATCGCCACCGACCTGGGCCATGTCACCGCGGTGGTCCGGGAACACTTGCGCGGCTGCCGGCTGCTGGTACTGGAGGCCAACCACGACCCGGACATGCTGATGGGCGGCCCCTACCCATGGTATTTAAAGCAGCGCATCCGCGGCCGCACCGGCCATCTCTCGAATTCGGAATCCGGAGAACTGCTCGCCGAGATCGCGCACCCGGGCCTCGAACAGGTGATTCTCGCCCATCTCAGCGCGACCAACAACACCCCCGAAAAGGCCTTGGCCGCGGCGGGGCAAGCGCTTGCCGGCACCGGAATCCGCCTGGCCGCGGCGGGCCAGCACCAGTGCACGTCGCTCATGCACCTCACTCCCGCGCGCCCGGGATAGGCGGTTTACCGATCAGGTGAACGTGGCGAGCGCTTTCAGCACGTGGTCGATGTCCGCCTCGGTGTGGGCGGCGTTGATCTGAAAGCGGATGGTTTCATCTCCCCGGGGGACCACGGGATACGTCAGACCGACCGCCAGCACGCCCGCGTTGTACAGATGCTGCACCAGGGCGTGGGTGCGGGGCGTGTCGCGCACCAGCAGGGGGACGATCGGGTGCGGGCCGGGGATGGATGGCCAGCCCAGCGTTTCGATCCCCCGACGAAAGCGCATCACCATGGCCTGCACGTGGTCCAGGCGCGATCGGCCATCCGGGCCGTCGCACAGGTCGACCGCCCGCAGGGCGGCCGCGCAGTCGGCAACACTCAGGGGGTTGGTGTAGATATACGTGTCCGCCTTCTGGCGGACGGCCTCGATCAGCACCCGGCTTCCCGCGATGAAGCCCCCGTTGACGCCGAAAGCCTTGCCGAAGGTGCCGATGACGATGTCCGGCAGGCTCCCCGTATGGTCGGCCGTGCCCCGGCCGCGCGGTCCGAAGGCGCCGATGCCGTGGGAATCGTCCATCACGGTAACGATGCCTTCCTTGAACCGGCTCCCGCAGGGGCGCACAATGGACGCGACCTGATCGACCGGCGCAAAGTCCCCCCGCATGCTGAAGACCCCGTCGAAGATGACCACCACCCGCTGCATGTTCGCGGGGACCGCCGCTATGCAGCCGGCGAGCGCCGCCATGTCGTTGTGGGGGTAGATGGCCTTGTTGGCGGAGGGCACGCCGGCGATGCGCATGGCCCGGATGATGCTGTTGTGGTTCAGTTGGTCGCCGATCCAGTAGGTCGCAGCACTGGCGATGGCGAGCGCCAGGCCGCAGTTGGCCGTGTAGGCGGAGTTGAAAATCTTGGCGGCCGGCATTCCCATGAAACGCGC
Source organism: uncultured delta proteobacterium (assembly GCA_963785045.1). Classification (GTDB taxonomy): domain Bacteria; phylum Desulfobacterota; class Desulfobacteria; order Desulfobacterales; family SpSt-501; genus SpSt-501. The sequence goes on from CAWAUC010000013.1 coordinate 327,245, forward strand.
GATCCGCACTTCCAGCGCCGCGTGAGGTGCGAACGTGCCGTCGATGAAGCGCACCGCTCCGGGTCCCACCCCGAACTGCCGGGTCGCCTCGTCCGCGGCCGCGATCAACTCCGGGTGCAGGGACAGCGAAAGGTAGCTGTTGGAGTTCATGCGGATGAACTCCCGCTCGGAGCCTTGCAACCGGTAGCGCGGCCCGCGGGCGCCGGTCGGCGGGATGACGCCGACAATGACCCGCTCCGCCGGCTTGGCCCGGCCCTCGACCCTGAGCGCCTCGAGCTCCCGTTCCAACGCGTTGTCCAATGCTTCGAGCGACATGACGTTCTCCTTCAACCCTCCCAGGTGAGAATGACTTTCCCAGCCACCCCCGAGCGCATCGCCTCGAACCCCTTTTCGAACTCGGTAAAGTGAAAGCGGTGCGTGATGACGGGAGTGATGTCCAGGCCGCTCTGGATCATGACTGTCATCTTGTACCAGGTCTCGTACATCTCGCGGCCGTAGATTCCCTTGAGGGTCAGGCTGTTGAAGATCACGGTGTCCCAGTCGACGGCGGTCGCCTGGGGCAGGATACCGAGCAGCGCGATCTTGCCGCCGTGGCACATGTTGGTCAGCAGGTCTCGAAACGCCTGAGGGTTGCCGGACATTTCCATCCCCACGTCGAACCCCTCTTTCATGCCGAGCTGCAGCTGGGCGTCCCGCAGGGATTCGTGCCGCACATCGAGGGCGAGAGTCGCGCCCAGCCGCCGGGCCAGCTCGAGCCGGTGCGGGATCACGTCGGTGACGACGATGTGGCGGGCGCCCGCGTGCCGGACGATGGCCGTCGCCATGCACCCGATGGGCCCGGCGCCGGTGATCAGCACGTCCTCGCCGAGCACGTCGAAGGAGAGTGCGGTGTGGGTGGCGTTGCCGAGGGGGTCGAAGACGGCGAGCACGTCGGTCGCGATGGCCGGGTCACAGTACCAGACGTTGCTGACCGGTATGCACAGGTATTCCGCGAAGGCCCCCGGGCGGTTGACCCCGACGCTGCTGGTCTTTGGGCACAGGTGCCGCCGGCCGGCCAGGCAATTGCGACACCGGCCGCAGACGAGGTGTCCCTCGCCGGAGACAAGGTCTCCGGGCTTGAAGTCGTGCACATTGCTTCCGACCGCAGCCACCCGCCCCACGAATTCGTGGCCGACGGGCATGGGCACGGGGATGGTCCGCTGCGCCCACTCATCCCAGTTAAAGATGTGCACGTCCGTGCCGCAGATGGCCGTCTTGTGGATTTTTATAAGCACGTCGTTGATGCCCGGCTCGGGCACCGGCACCTCCTCGAGCCACAGCCCCGGTTCGGGCTTGGCTTTGACCAACGCCGGCATGGTTTGCATGACCGTCTCCCTGAATTAAACATGGATGGAAGCGCCCTGCAGCAAGCGGCAGGGAACCTTCGACCGTAAGGACGTTTATCTAACCTGAGTTGAGCGGTTCCAATTTTGGGTTTGGCGGCAGACCCCAGCGGGCCTCGATAGGAATCGGCAGAATCGCTCAATTTAGTTTTAGTTTTGAAATTCGCCCGCGGTCCCCGCAGCTTGCTGCGGGGACCGCGGGCGAATTTGCGGTTCACCGCGCCTCGATCCCCGCGGCGCTGATGCCGCGGATGAAAAAGAGCGAATCGTTGAGAAACCCCATGAAAATAACGATGAAAGCGATGGAGGTCTGGAGCATCAGCGGTTTGTTCTGATACAGGCTGTCCAGTTGTTGGCTTAGGGCTTGCTTCTGGGTAGGGGCGAAATACGTCGAGAAGAGCCCGTCCAGAAGCCGCGAGCCGCCGGGTTTGGTGACGAGGTCGCTCCGGCCGCTGTAACAGTAATCCATGGCGTCGAGGATCAGGCTGCGCTGGGCGCGGGGATCCTTGATGTGATAGCCGACGAGGTGCATCAGGGTGCGCTGCGCCTCCCGCAGGCTTGCCTCTGAAATCGAATCGAAAAGTACGTGGCGGGCCCGGCGGTCTGATGTGGGCGCCAGCTGCCGGATCAGGGAGAGGAGTACCGCGTTTTTAAAGAGCTGGTAGAGGCGGCGGGCGCCGTTCATGGCGGTGCTGGGCAGGTGCTCGGAGCCGGGCACGTAGCCGGGGTAGTTGTTGACGAAAAGCAGTTGGAAGATGTTCTGGAAGGAGTCGATCCCCACCAGCGGATCCTCGAGGTCGACGCGCATGTCCAGGGTATTGTCCAGCCGGTCGGCGAGTTTCGCTTCCACCACCTCCGGAAAGCGCGACGCGCATTCGAGCATCCGTCCGATGTACCGGTAGTAGGACTCCGACGGGGTGCGTGTCAGGCACTGGAGGCGCTGGATGAGCTGAGACTCCTCCTGCGGCTCCATGCGTTCGAGCAACTCGAAAAGCCGCTGCTCCATCTCCCGCCACTCCAGAGGCTCGAAATCGACGGACGTCACATCCTCCAGGATGTCGTGAAACAGCACCGTGAGGATGCCGTCGAAATTCACCTCGTCCGCGGCGCGGGTCATGAGCGCGGCGGCCCGCAGCGGGTGCAGCACGGCCATGGGGCCGAGACGGCGGCGCTTGTGGCTGTAAGCGCTGAACAGGTACCCCAGCACTTCCATGAGGAGGCTTTTGCGGTCCCGGTCTTTTTTTTCATCAGGATCGAGCCGTTTGCCGGTCAGGATGTACTTCAGCACGTTGTAGCGGTTGAGCGACGCCGCACTCAGGTTGTAGTTGAGCACCGATGAGAGCTTGAAAAATTCGGTGAGATCGACCATCGACATGCGTCACCTTGGATGGACCGGCGCTGCGCTCGTGACACAGGGGGTGTGACCGCTGCTAAAGAACAATTATGTCAAAGCATCCGGCAAGTCAACGGGCCTCCTCGCAGTGGGGGCGGTGCGTCCTGGGCCGAGGGGCTGCCGGCGGCTGTCTTGACACGGCGGTGGGAACGTTTCATAAAGGGGACCGCACCGAGGGCCCATCCCGGGAAAGAGTCGCCCCGCCGATTTTTGCCGATAGGGGGCAGGAGAGTTGCCGTCATGAACGCCAAGACCCGCCGACTTCTGGAGATCTTTGAGGAGATCAACCGCATCCCCCGCTGCTCGAAAAACGAGGAGGCCATTGCGCGCTGGTTCGACGCCCGGGCGCGTGCGAAGAACTTTCCGAGCCGCCGCGACCGGGCGGGGAACCTGCTGATCACCGTCCCGGCCACACCGGGCGGGGAGGCGGCGCCGGCGGTGGTGATCCAGGGGCACCTCGACATGGTGTGCGAAAAGACCCCCGCATCGACGCACGATTTCACCCGGGATCCGATCCGCATCCTCCACGACGGCGACTGGATTCACGCGGATAACACCACCCTGGGCGCCGACAACGGGGTGGCCCTGGCCCTAGGGTTGGCCCTTGCCGAAGACGGCAGCCTGACCCGTCCGAAACTGGAACTGCTTTTCACCGTGGACGAGGAAACCGGCCTGACCGGCGCCAAAAAACTGGAGCCTGGTTTCTTCGGGGGGCGGACGCTGATCAACCTGGATTCCGAAACCGAGGGGGTGTTCACGGTCGGCTGCGCCGGAGGCCGGGATGTCACCATCACGCGGGAGCTTCGGCTGTCCTCCGTCCCGGATGAATTCCGGTTCGCGTGCCTGGCTGTGGGCGGTCTGTGCGGCGGACATTCCGGCATCGACATCCACCGGCATCGCGCCAACGCCCTCAAGCTGCTGGCGCGCCTCCTGGGCGATCTGCCGGCCGGAGACGACATCCGCCTGGTTGCGATCACCGGTGGCACGAAGCGCAACGCCATCCCCCGGGATGCCTCGGCCCGGGTGGCTTGCGCCGCCGGGCGTCTGGCGGAGCTTCGAAAATGGGTGGCCGAGGCCGAAGGCGCGTTTCGCCGCGAATTTGCCGTCGAAAAGTCTCTTTTTATTTCGTTCACGGAAGAAGATGGGCCCTCTGACGGGCGGAAGGCCATCCGCCCGGAGGATGCGCGCACAACGATCGATCTGCTCTTAGCCCTGCCGCATGGAGCAGCACAGATGTCCCCGGATTTCAGCGACCTGGTGCTGACGTCGAGCAATTTGGCCATGGCCCGCACGGCGGAAAGCAGGCTCAGCGTCATCACCAGCCAGCGCAGCTTGGACATGGCCGCTTTGAATGCCATGTCGGGAACCGCCCGGGCCATTGCCGCGCTGGCCGGCGGACAGGCCGCAACCGAATCCGAATACCCGCCCTGGACGCCGCAGCTCGACTCCCCGCTGCTCCAGCGCTGCCGTGAGGTTTACCGCGCCTGTTACGGCAAGGAACCGGGGGTGCGCGCGCTCCACGCCGGCCTGGAGTGCGCCGTCATCGGCAACCTCCACCCGGACATGGACATGATCTCCTTCGGGCCCACCACGGAGAACGCCCACTCCCCGAGCGAGCGGCTGCACGTGCCGTCGCTGTCACATCTGTGGGATTTTCTGGTGGCGCTACTGCAGTCGCTCGCGCAGGGCCGGTGATGGCTTCGTAAAAAGCCCAATTTCGGCGTTGCGCTTCATCCCGCTGTCGCTGCGGCGTACTTGAAGTACGCCTCACTCCGCGAGACTCGCGCGCCTTGAACTTGGGATTTTTACAAAGCCATCGATACGATGCCCTTGGAAGAGTTCGTCGGCGTTGAGGGTTCGGCGGGCTGCCGCCGCGACCCCCTTCCCGTTCAGGCGGCGGCCCCGCTCGCTTCGCCGGGTGCGGGTTCGGCCGCATGGTTGACTTTCCTGAGAAACTCCAGGTCCATGCGGCTGCGCGCGGCCATGCGCACCTCGACCCCCTCGCGGGTGAGCCCCATCAGGATCGTGTAGGCATTGTACTTGGTCTTGCAAAAATAGATGTCGAAGGGGTCCGTTCTGCCCGCGCCGCGATAGATGCGGATGCCGGGGATGTCTTGCGCCTGGATGTACTCCGCCTCGGCGTTGATCAGCAGCGGCTCGATGTCGTGCTTGTTCAGCCAGGGGATGCAGGCGCCCTCCATGCCCAGGTCCGGGTCCATGATCGAGCGGATCTTTTCGGTCACCCCGCCCACGGCCAGCATGATGTCGCCTGTCAGAGAGCCGGTGACACCGTAGCGCTGGTTGACGGGCTGCTGGATGAAATCCGATATCAGGGCGATGTCCATCGCCACCGAGGCGCTGTCGCCCTCTACTCCGCCGTGGGCCTGGATGTATTCCACGTGCATCTCGTAGCCGAGGTTCGGCGCCCCGATGTTCTTCAGCACCTTCTTGATCGAGGCCCGGACGTTCTGGGCCGCCGCCTTGGCGATTTCGCCCATCTTGCCCGGAGCGGCCACCTTGTCGGCGCTGCCCACGGTGATCTGGCAGTGGATCGGCAGCGGTTGGCCGTACATCTGGCCGCTCGATTTGGCGTGGATGACGGCCAGCCCCACGACGTAGCCGATCGAGTCCGTCATCGAGGTGATGTATTTCTTCAGGTACTTCTTGTGCGCGCCGATGTCCCGGGAGAGATTGCCCTCCAGGCTGAGGTGCTGTGCGAGCGCCCGGCGCACGTGGCCGGGCTCCACCCGGGTCGAATTTTCCAGAATGGCTTCGAATTCCGCGGACTTGATGATTCCGTTTATTGGCCGCAGGATGCTGCTGAGCTTGCCGTCCGAGGCCCGACAGCGCAGCTCCTTGACGATCTCCGCCACCGCACCCCGCGAGAACTCGCGTTCCTGCAGCCGGAAGTCGGACGGCAGACGCTGGCCGAAGATGTGTTCGCTGCGGCGGCGCACGCTTTCGTAGCCCTCCCGGGTGATCACCTCGCCCCAGCTGCGCTGAAAGTCCTGGCCGAGGTTGACGACTTCCTGTTTGATGTACTGGGCCACGTGCCGGACGGTTTCCGGCGTCTCGGGGACCGCACTTTCCATGTCGACGATTTCGCCCTTGTCCTCGATGCGTGACAGAAAGGCGCCATCTCCCTCCTCCAGGAGGTAGGCCAGCGTGTCGTGGTTGCAGCAGGCGACGATGATGTTGTCCGCCCGCAGGGGGTTCTCGGAGCGGTCCGCCGCACCGCTGCCGGCGTCCTTCCCGCCCTCCAGGATAAACTTCTTGTTCTGCATGATCTCCAGCAGGTCCGCCATGTAGTTCATCTTGATCAGGGTCTTGAGCTCATCGATATAGATGATGGGCGCGCTGGCGTGGGCCCCGAGGTAGGCCCGCTTGTGGCAGGGCGTGTGGAGGTTTCCCGACTGGTACGGATCATGCCGGAAGCCGCCCTTCATGTTGCGGGCGCTCGGCTCGGAGATGCGCGCCATGAGCTCCCGCTCCTGGCGAGGGTCGAAGAGCACCTCGGGCACCATGTCATAGAGGTGTTTCACATCGGGGCGCACCCCGGGGCCGGTCTCACGCTGGATCTTCTCCTGCACCCGGTGGTTGTTCTCCTGCATGTACATGAAAATGGCGCCCATCCCGGCGATGCCGGCCGCGATCAGCGCGGGGGGAAAGAAAACTCCCGCTGCCAGTGCTGCGCCCGCCGCGGCCAGAAGGCCGCGTTTGACGTTGCGCACCGCCCGGATCTGGTCTTCCAGGTCGAACTCCTCGCCACTGCTCTGGGCGGCTTCGAGCGCCTTCTGGATGTCGGAGAGCGCCCGGTCGACCTTCTCCGGCGTTTCATAGGCGATCCGGATGTGGTTCTTGTCCTTGCCGGGATAGGCCAGGATGGCCTCCTGCGGCCGCAGGTAGTCGCCGATCGACCGGTCCAGGACCTCTTTGAACATCTCCGCCAGCATGGATTTGCCGGTGCCCGGGCGGCCCACCATCAGCATGTGCCCGCGGTTCTGGGCGACCTTGCGGATGGCCATTTTGGCCCGCTCTTGGAAGATGACGCGCTCGATCGGGTCCTCCGGGAGGTGGATCTGCGAGGTGTCGTCGAAGAACCCGAGGCGCTCCGCCAGGGCGCGCGGGTAGTCCAGCAGTTCGCGGATCCAGGTGTAATCGCTGTCGCGGTAGTCACTCGGCATGGGCGGCCCCCGTGATCGAATCGAGCAGGTAGAACCGGCCGGACTCGGCTCTGAAGGCGCGCTTGCTCATCTCGGCGTAGACGGCCGGCAGGGCCTTGCGCAGGGGCTCGAGGGCCCGCAGGTCGTGCAGGATGGAAATCTGAGTGAAGAGTTTCCCGTCCCCGACCTCGGCCGCCGGCAGGTAGCTGAGAGACACCGTGGTCTGCATGAAATTCAACACCGGTTTGACCAGGTTCCGCTTGGAGGCGTCGACATCGACCGCGCGGAAGATGTCGAGGTAGATCTCGGGCAGGTTCGCCTTGGCGTAGTCCACCTCGAGCTGCTTGTTGAAGAACAGGCGCAGCGGTCGGCCGCCCCCCAGGAAACAGCTGTCGAAGGCCCGCCGCAGTTCCGGGTTGGCCTTCAGGGTGTGCTCGAGCAGATTCAGGTATTTCAGCGCCCGGGGGTCGGGCAGGCGGAAGTCCAGGTTCCCGAGGCAGGTCAGGACGCAGGCCGCCGGCTCGCCGTCCCGGGTGTAGGTGCACAACCGGAAGGCGTTGGCCGGGTTGTAGGAAGCCTGCGGGAACCCCCGCAGCTCGAAGAGCCCCTCGGACAGGTGCGCCCGGTGCAGTGTCACCCGCACGTCCCGGCCGACGTTGGCGGTCAGGTAGCGGAGCTTGTCCTCTCCAGAACCCTGCAGCTTCAGGTAGGAATACCCGCCGCCGATGTCCTCGCAGACGCCGATGATATGCGACAGCCGGGCCGTTTTCAACCGGGCAATTTTTTGAGCGAAAGGGTCGAACCCGTGCAATTCGTCGGCAATTCGCTTGAAGTGGGCCTCGAGATCCGGGTCCTTCATCCCCGGAATCCTCAACTTGAAGCCGGACAGGAGAACCTCGGAGTCCCGGCGCCGGGAGGTCTTCTGCGCGTTCGCGCGCGCCGGGAGCAGCCGGCGCAGGAGCCGCCGCGCCCCGTTGCGGGCCGTGTGCACCTCGCAGCCGATGAGGCGCTTGCGGATCTCGACTGGCCCGGGGTGGATCAAATAGCGGCCGATCTCGGAAATCCGATATTCCTTTACAGTGCCGCGATCGGCTTCCGGATCGAATTTGGCCGGGTCCAGACGTACCAATTTGCCTTCCGAGATAATCCAGCCGGTGGGTTCGACCCGTGCGATTCCTGAAGGATTTACCATAGGCTCACGCATCATGCGCTCGCAGCGCGAAGCTCCGAGCGGATAGCAACAGAACGCTTGCGGTCTTTATCATCCGGCCTCCACCTGCTGGACCCGTTATCGTGAGTCCCCATCCGGGGCGGACTCCCTACGCTCAGACTCCATATCCTCCTGGCCCCAGACGCCGTTATCCTCGGTTGGCGAACGACTGGGAGTCCTCCAGCATGATTTCCAGCTTGGCGATGTCGATCTCCGAGAGGTGCAGTTCGCTCGCCTCACCCGTCGCCGTGAGCACCATGGCCGGATCGTGCCGCAGCCCGAGCCCTATTTTGTTGCAGGTTTTGTTTGCCAACCGCACTGTGAGGGACAGGTAGTTCTCGGTCTCCAGGCTTTCCGCATGGTGGTCGCGCACGACCTGGGAGTACTTTTCCGGCAGGTTCCAGTGGTGCATGAGGGCATAGCCGTGGGTGGTGTGCAGGTCGTCCATGACCTCCATGAGCAAGGCGTCGGAGGGGTTGACCTTCATCTGGTCGGAATGCTGAATGTCATCGATGACGGTGAGGATGAAGAGCTTGCCCACGTCGTGCAGCAGGCCCGCAAAGAAGGCCTCGTGGGCGATCCCGTGCAGGCCACAGTGCCGCGCCAGCCAGTGAGCGGCCATGGCGGTGCCGAGGGCATGCCGCCAGAGCTTGCGAATGACGCCGTTCAGGACGGGGTCCTTGGAGCGGAACTGGTTTTCGTGGGTCACCATCATGACGATGTTGGAGACTTCGTTGATTCCCAGACGCACGATGGCGTTGCGGACCGTGGAGACCTGGGTGAGTCCCTTGTAGAACGAGGAGTTCGAAAACCGCAGGACCTCGGCCGTCAGCGCCTGGTCGCTCACGATGAGCTTTTCGATCAGGCGCAGATCCGGCTCCTCCCGGCCGATCTCCTGTTGGATGCGGGCGGCGGTGGTGTTGAAGACCGGCAGCCGCGCGGCGTTCGACAAAATGCGGTTCTCGACGATTTCAATGAAGGACGTCGGGGATGTCATGCTCACACCTCCAGCAGGCGCCGGAGCTCGGGCAGCGGCCGGGGCCGCTGCAGCCTGGGCAGGCAGCGCAGCAACTCGTCGATGGTGGTCAGACCCGCGGCGGCCTTGACGAGGCCGTCCTCCAGCAGCGTGACAAGCCCGCTGGAATCGATGCTGATGCGGCGAATCTCCTGGCTGGTCTTGTGCTCGATGATGGCGTTGCGGATGTCCTCGTTCAAAATCAGCAGCTCGAAGATACCCGCGCGGCCGCGGTAGCCCGTGTACTGACACTGGGCGCACCCCCGGCCCCGCTGGAACTGCGCGCCGACGATCTCGGCGCTGCCATACCCGAGGCGCTGGAGATCGAGGGGGGTGGGCCGGTAGGGGGCGGCGCAGCCGTTGCAGACCTTGCGCAGCAGCCGCTGCGCCATGACGCTCACCACGGTCGAAGCGATGAGAAACGCCTCGATGTTCATGTTGAGCAGGCGCAGCAGCCCGCCGATGCTGTCCTCCGTGTGGAAGGTGGTGATCACCTTGTGCCCGGTCAGGGCCGCTTGGACCGCCACCTCTGCCGAAAAATTGTCACGGATCTCCCCGATCACGATCACGTCCGGGTCCTGACGGACGATGTGCCGCAGGGTTTCCTCGAAGGTCAGCTGGATGCGCGGGTTGATCGAACACTGGGAAATTCCGTCGATCACGTACTCGACGGGCTCCTCGGCCGTGATGATGCTCGTCTGAGGATCGTTGATGTGGTTGATGCAGCCGTAGACCGTTGTGGTCTTGCCCGAGCCGGTCGGCCCGGTGATGAGGTTGACGCCGCTCGGCAGGTAGAGGGCGTCCTCCTTGAACCGCTCCAGCATGCGCGAGGCCATGCCGATGTCCTCGAGGTTGATCAGCAGTCCCTGGCGGTTGAGCAGCCGCAGGACGATTTTTTCGCCGTGGACCGTCACGTAGAACGAGGCCCGCAGGTCGAGCTGGCTGTCGCCCTCCTCGACAACGAACCGGCCGCCCTGGTGCCGGCGTTTTTCGGTGATGTCCACGTCGCACATCACCTTCAGGCGGTTGGTCATCGCCCCCAGCAGCGCGGACGGGAAGTCTTCGTAATGGATGAGCACCCCGTCTTGGCGGAACCGCACGCGGATGTGCTCCTTGAGAGGTTCGATGTGGATGTCGCTCGCCTTGCGATCGATCGCCGCCGCGATGATGCTGTTGACCAGCGCGATGATGGAGCCTTCGTCCGAGGGGGAGATCCGCTCACGCTGCTTGGTGCGCTGGGCGCGCTTGATCGCCCGTTCGATGGAACTGCGGCGGGCGATGGCGGTGGTAAATCTGGGGCCGAACACTTCCCGGGCGGCATCCAAGTCACCCTGGTCCAGCGGGTCGGCAAAGGCGATCAGCGGCTTGCCGTCGTCCATCCGCACGGGCACGAAGTCATGGGTCTCGTACCATTTGGCAGGGACCTTGAAAAACAGCCGGGGGTCGATCTCCGCGAAATCCGGATCCACGTAAGGGAACCCCATCTGCACGGAGAGCACTTCGATCAGGGCGCGTTCGTCGATCAACCGGCGCTCGACCAGAATCTCGCCCAGACGCTTCTGGGGGTTGCTTTCAGCCTGGACGACCTGGGCCATGCGTAGGTCTTCGGCCCGGATGCGGCCGAGCTCGACCAGGAGGTTGCCCAGGCACATGGGGGATTTGTTCTGGCGCACCGCTTCCTTGATCTGGTCCTCGGAAACGAACTTGAGCTCTTTTAAAATCTCCAGGACCGGGCGGGGAACGTCGAGCTTGGACTGCACCCGGTGGGCATAGGCGAGCTGCTCGTGGGTCAGCTGGGTGGACTGCATCAGCAGCTCGACGATGTCATGGGCGGGGGTGGCTGGGTCTTCGGGCGGCGCCTGACCGCGGCGGTCGGCGGCCGCGGTGATCTCCGGTTGAGAATTCACAGGAATTTTTTCCTTCAGCGAATGAGTTGTGGCGCAGGGCAGTCTTCTGCAGATGACCCGCTATCAGCGGCCAGACGGCGCCTTTTTGGAGCCGCATGGCTCCTTCGGTTTTGATATCGGCTGTTTGGAGAATCCCTTTAGGTCTTGTATCCGGATTCGTCCGTGCCTATAATGGCGGCACCTGTGTTTACGTATCCCGATGCGAGGTGAGAGCGCCGCATGACGAACGTTTACTACACTTCTTCCAACCGCCTGATCGTCCCGATCGTCCAGGTGGACGAGGATAGGATCGGTGCGGGAAAACCGAGCAAGCGCACCTGCACGTTGATGCAGGCCTTTGCCGACTATACCGCCCGGCTTTCCGCCACCCCTGAATGAGGAGGATCCAAGCATGCCATGCTCCGGTTTGTACGATCTGGTCATCATCGGCGGCGGCCCCGGAGGGCTGGCCGCAGGGATTTACGCCATGCGCGCCGCACTCAAGACCGTTCTAGTGGAAATGGCGGCGCCCGGCGGCCAGGTCAACCTCTCGGATAGCGTTGAAAACTGGCCAGGGGACGAGCACATCGGCGGCTCGGAGCTGTCGCTGAAGATGTTCGGCCACGCCCAGTCGTTGGGCCTCGAGATCCGCTCCGATGAGGTCACGGCCGTGGAGCCGGGGCTGGACCGTCACACCGTGCGCCTGGCCGGCGGCGACTGTCTCCAGGCCCATGCCGTTATCCTGGCCAGCGGGGGAAGCCCCCGCAAGCTTGAAATCCCAGGGGAGATGGATTTTTACGGGAAAGGGGTGTCCTATTGCGCCGTCTGCGACGGCTTCTTCTTTCGCAACAAGACGGTGACGGTCATCGGCGGAGGGGACTCGGCCATCGAGGAGTCGCTCTATTTGGCCAAGCTCGCCAAACAGGTGTACATTATCCACCGCCGGGACCAGTTGCGGGCCGGGGCGCTGCTCCAGCAGCGGGCCAAAGCGGAGTGCAAGATTGAATTCCGGTGGAACTCGGTCGTCACTGCCATCCGCGCCAACGCCGACGGCGTATGCGCGGTGGATCTGAAGGACACCCTGACCGGGGAGCCGACGCAGCTTGCTACCGACGGGGTGTTCATCTTCATCGGCTTCGTGCCGAACAACCGCCTCGTTCCGGCCGGCATCCGAATGAACGCCGACGGTTACGTCGTGACCGACGACAAATGCGCCACGACCCTGCCGGGAATTTACGTGATCGGCGACCTGCGGGAAAAATATGCGCGCCAGATCGTGCTGGCGGCCGCCGATGGATGCACGGCGGCCCTGGCGGCCGCCCATTATGTGGAAACCCGCAAGGCCAGCCTCGAATGCGAACTGCCGGAGAGCCTGCGGGACGGGTGGGCGCACTAGCAGGCTGTCGAAAAACTCCGCCGCAGGCCGTGATCCGGCGTTGGGCGGCTTTTGGAAATGCGTTTTATGTCCGAAGCTATAAGGCTGGGAAGCTGGGAAGCTTGAAGCAAAAACTTTTCTGTCCTTTTTAGCCTCCTGGCGTTCCAGCCTCCGAGCCTCCAGCCAATAGTCGCCACATTCTATACATGATGACGCCCATGTCCGCGGCCAGGAACGTTCTTCTTGACCTCCTCTGTCTCGCCGGGATGCTGGTCGGGCTGCCTCTGCTCGGGGTCTGGCTGGCCGGGCTTCCCCTGGCGCCCTATCTCGAGTTCCCTCCGCACACCCGCCAGGTGCAGCACGCGGCGTTTTCGTGGCCGGCGTTCGGTCTGATTGCCGCCCTGATCGCAGCGAGCGTGATGCCCGTGGCCCTTAGAGGGATCCGAGCCTATCGCCGCCGCTCAGCGGTTCAGGAGTTGCAGCACTACCCGTTTCCGTGGTGGGGGTGGGTGGGAGTCTTGACCGGAACGGCGGCCTGGGTGCTGGCCTGGACCCGGTGGCCGTGGTTTGCGGCGCTTCAGCCCTACACCTTCTCGCCGCTGTGGGCGTCCTACATCGTGGTCGTCAACGCGCTTTGCTGCCGCCGCACGGGGCGTTCGATGCTGACCGACCGCCCGCTGTTTTTTGGGAGCCTCTTTCCGGCCAGCGCCGCTTTCTGGTGGGGGTTTGAATACCTGAACCGTTTCGTGCAGAACTGGTATTATGCGGGCCCTGCGCTCGGTCCGTGGGCTTATTTCGCGGTGGCCACCCTGCCGTTTGCCACCGTTCTGCCGGCAGTACTGAGCACGCGCGAGCTCGTGTGCTCGTTTGCCTGGGTGCGCCGCTCCTTCGGCCGTGTGCCTCCGATCCCATGGGCGGCCCACCCGATCCTGCCGCGGGCGGCCCTGGCGGCGGCCGCCGCCGGCCTGGCCGGGATCGGGGTGTGGCCCGATTATCTTTTCCCTCTGCTGTGGGTCTCGCCGCTGCTTATCATCGTCGCGCTGCGCCACATCCGGGGTGCCGTCCACCCGCTGCGGGATTTTGGCGGGGAGGACTGGACCTGCGCCGTGTCGGCCGTTCTGGCGGCCCTGATCTGCGGCGGGCTTTGGGAGATGTGGAACTATTTCAGCCTCGCCCACTGGCAATACAGCATCCCTTTTGTTCAGCGCTTCAAGGTCTTTGCGATGCCGGCCATAGGCTATGCCGGCTATCTGCCCTTTGGGCTGGAGTGCGCCGCGGTCGGAAACCTCCTGGGGGATGTCCGGCCCTGCCGCCATGAAGTGGCCGTTCGGGCTGAAAAACCATTGAGCGACTTGCGTCCGCCGCCGGACGTCTTACCCTGAAACCGTAACCACGGTGGGGCATCGGCTGGCGGAGGTCAAAACGCATGGCATTCATCAACGTGCCCGGGCTGGCCGGGAAACTGTACGTACCGGATTGCCTCCCGCTGCGATCGAAAAAACATTCATGCCCGGACTGCTTCGGATGCCAGCAGTGCAGCGAGGAGCGCTGCCGCCTCTGTCGCAGCGGAACGATGGCCGCTGGCGGCCGGGGAGACGATAAAGGAACACCCATGCGCGACGGAAAACGTGACGTCGATTTTGCCTCCACCGTCACCGTGAGTGAAATCCTGCCCGCGTTCCCGCAAGCGATTTCGTCCGAAACCTGCTGCGGTCCGCCGCCGGCCCCGGCCAGCAGCATCCACGAGCGGCCGGGCTACCGGCGGCTGCCGTTCGTGGACGGTTTCATCGACACGCCGGTCGGCCCCGTACCCCGGGTCGCCACAAAGCTGGCGGCGGCGGATCGTATCGGGGCCGCGGCGGTGCGCTGTGGCATCGGCCGCAACCGCTGCACGATCGCCCCGGGACTTTATGCCGTGGGTACCGCCGCTGCCGGCTCGCCGGTGCTCGTCACGGCGAACTACAAGCTCAGCTTCGACACGCTGCGCCGGGAGCTTGCCGGTGTGAACGCGTGGGTGCTCGTGCTCGACACGCGCGGCGTCAACGTGTGGTGTGCGGCGGGCAAGAAACTCTTCTCCCACGAGGAGCTTGCTCTCCGGGTCCAGCGCACCGGGCTGGAGCGGGTGGTGCGCCACCGCCGGCTGATCCTGCCCCAGCTCGCAGCCACCGGGGTCTCGGCCCGCCAGGTGCAGAGAAAATGCGGTTTCGAAGTGATCTGGGGCCCCGTTCGGGCCAGACACATCCGGGATTTTCTGCGCAACGGAATGAAGGTCGAAGCGGCGATGCGACGGGTAACGTTCACCATCGGCGAACGGCTGGTGCTCGTGCCGGTGGAGCTCTCCTTTCTGCCCAAGCCCACGGCTGCCATCCTGGCGGTGCTTTTTTTGATCTCCGGCATCGACGGGAGAATCTTCTCGTTCGACGCCGCCTGGGCTCGCGGCCTGGCCGCGGCGGCGGCCTATATCGCGGGGGTCTTCGCCGGCTCGGTGGCAACCCCGGCCCTGCTGCCCTGGATCCCCGGCCGCGCCTTCGCCTTGAAGGGAGCCTTGACCGGAACGGCTGCCGGCGGGCTGCTCGTCTTTTTTCTACGAACCGGCCTGCATGCCGCCGAACTGACGGCCCTGCTGGTGCTCACCGCAACGGTGAGCTCGTACCTGGCCATGAATTTCACGGGGTCGACCCCGTTCACCTCGCCGTCCGGTGTCGAAAAGGAAATGCGCCGAGCCATCCCGCTGCAGGCGGCGGCGCTGTTGGCCTTCGTTCTGGCGTGGGTGGGGTCGGCGTTTGCGAGTTGAGGGGGAGAGGGAGAGTCGGTATGGAAAAATTGCGCTATCTGCCCGGGGTGACGACGCTGACACTGGATGCGGACGCCTGCGTGGGGTGCGGCACGTGCGCGGTGGTCTGCCCCCAGGGGGCCATGCAGATGCAGAACGGCAAAGCGTGGATTGCCGATCGCGACGGGTGCATGGAGTGCGGTGCCTGCGCTACGAACTGCGCAACCGGTGCGATCCGCGTGACACCCGGCGTGGGCTGCGCCGCCTACATCATCAAGAAGTGGATCAAGGGGAAGAATGCCGCCGCCTGCGGCGGGGTAAACTGCTGCTGATCCGGCAGACAGAAAACAGCCGGGGCATCGGTCGGCCCCGTCTGATGATCATGGCTTGCCGGACAGCTTGTCCCACATCGCCCGGGCCTGAGCCTGTCGGTCAGGGGGTTGGCTGGTTGCTTCGGTCCCACGGGGCCCTTCAAAGCGGCTCCCGCGCAGGCGGGCGATCCGCTCCTCCAACGGCGGGTGGGTTGAAAACAGGCTCATCAGGCTGCTGCCCGAGAGGGGGTTGACGATGAACATGTGCGCCGTTGCCGGGCTGGCAGCCATCGGCAGCCGCTTCGAGTAGGCTCCCAGCTTCTCCAAGGCGCTCGCCAGACCCTGCGGGCTGCCGGCGAACGACGCGCCGGTGGCATCGGCCATATATTCACGTGAGCGTGAAATCGCCATTTGGATCAGCATCGCCGCCAGCGGCGCCACGATGGACATGGCGATCAGGGCCAGGACGCCGCCCCCGCCTTCTTCGGAGTCACGGCGAAAGCCGCCGAAGATGGCGGACCAGCGAGCCATGTTGGCCAGCAGCATGATAGCCCCGGCCATGGTGGCAGCGATGCTGCCGATGAGGATGTCCCGGTGGCGCACGTGGGAGAGCTCGTGCGCCAGCACTCCCATGAGCTCTTCCCGGCTCATGAGCTTGAGCAGCCCCGCCGTCACAGCCACGGCCGCGTGTTCGGGGTTGCGGCCGGTCGCGAAGGCGTTCGGCGCCTCCTGAGGGATCACGTAGATCTTCGGCATCGGAAGATTGGCCCGTCGGCAGAGCGTCTGCACCGTCCCGTAGAGTTCGGGGGCTTCCTGAGGTCCCACCGCCTGGGCTTTGTACATCCTGAGAACGATCTTGTCCGAGAACCAGTAGCTGAAGAAGTTCATGCCGGCCGCCACCAGCAGGGCCACGAACATCCCCTGTTGCCCGCCGAACCAGCTCCCGATCATAACGATCAGGGCGGTCAGCGAGGCTAGCAGCAAAGTGGTGCGAATCTGATTGCCCATTCCATTCGGCTCCTTTCACGATTCACGCTGCCGGTTAGCTTCCGAAATCACACTAGTTTTCGCCTAAACTATAATGCAGATCGGCGCCAAGGCAATATCCGGCGTCTTGCTCTCCGGCTTTCGGCGAATTCATTTTTCTTGATCTAAACGCGAAATAGGAATACAAGTTATAAAGGAGTTCCCTTACGTTGCTTTTGGTTGGTTGGAATGTTGCGGAGTCGGCCGGCAGAGGACATTGACCTGAGCTGCACCGCCTTGCCGGAGAGGCGTCTTAACGCTTTCTACAGCGGCAGATATCCTCGCGCGCTTACAGGAATGCTATGGAAAACAGCTCAAATCTGGTCCTGGTCGAATCCGCTTTAGTGGCAAACGTCGCTTCCCCCATCCAACCGGACGCCGCGGGCGAGAGCTCACGCTTCACCGCGGTCAGCTGCGCTGAAAAATCCATTCTCGGCAACACGGCGCGCCCAAGCGACGGGCTCACCGAGCAGGCAGAGGGCCGCAAGGTGCTCAAGGAAAGACTGGTCAATCGCCTGAACTACACGCATTTCCAGGATGAAGTTATTCTCGTTCAGTTCGAGCATCGGCAGTCCGCGCGGGCGGTTTCTATACCGGCCGTGCCCCAACCCTGCCTGGGAGATGTCCTGGAGTGCCACTGGGCGGAAACGACCGACGTCGCCTTTCTGCTGAGATCGTACGACATCAAGCACATTCTGGTCTCGCACGGCCAAAAATTCATCAAAGCGGTCCCGGAAGTCCTCACCGTCGATGAACAGGGCGCACGCTTGGCGCTGCCGGAGATCAGCTTTGAAATCAGCCATCGCCGGGTCGAGCGCCAGCGTTGTCGCGGCATTTCCGTTTACGTGGTCCAAAACTCCACCACTTTTTCCGGTGCGCTGCTCGATTTCACCACCCAGTCCTTCCGCGTCGAACTCGCGGCGGTATCGCCCCAGAGCTTCGAGTGGATCGACTCGAAGCTGCCCGTCAATGTTATCTTCTTCTCTGGGAACCAAACCCTTTATTCAGGCGAATGCACCATCGTGCGCCACACCCAGGATGCTTCCTGTCGAAGTTATGTGTTAGAACCCCTTCGGCAGGAGATCCAGCGGTATCCAAAAGCCGAGTACCGCAGCCAGCGCCAGATGTTGACCCCTTCGCCGAACATCATCTTCCGGCATCCGCTCACGCAGAAACGGGTGGAACTCAAGGTGGTCGACCTGTCCGGTTCCGGTTTCTCCGTGGAGGAAGACGAGCACAACGGCGTTCTGATCACGGGCCTGATCCTGCCCCAGATCGAGCTGCACCTCGCCAACGTGCTGACACTCACCTGCAGCGTCCAGGTGGTCTTCCGCAGGGTCGACACCGTCAAAGAGAAAACCCGGGGTATCCGTTGCGGCCTGGCGCTGATCGACATTACGGCCCAGGATCATGTCAGGCTAATGGCGATGCTGCACCAGGTGCAGAACAAGAACTCCTATGTCTGCAACGACCTGGACCTGGATGCGCTTTGGGATTTCCTATTTGAAACCGGCTTCATCTACCCCAAAAAATATGCGCTGATCCACACCAGCAAGGAGCAGATCAAGCAGACCTATCAAAAGCTTTACACCCGCAGTCCGGAGATCGCCCGCCATTTCGTCTACCAGGACAACGGCACCATTTTAGGCCATCTGGCCACGATCCGGTTCTGGAAAAGTTCCTGGCTCATCCACCACCATGCCGCCCGCAAGTCCGCCTTGAACCGGGCGGGCCTCATCGTACTCGACCAGGTTGGCCGTTTCGGCCACGACACCTATCGCTTGCGTGGGCTGCACCTGGATTACCTGGTGTGCTACTACCGGCCCCAGAACAGGTTTCCGAGCCGGGTGTTCGGGGGGGCCGCCAAGTACATCAACAACCGCCAAGGCTGCTCGGAGGATGCCTTTGCTTACATGGGGCATCCTGAAGGCGGCGAGGCGGACTTGAACCTGCCGGCGCGGTGGACGGTTGAGCGTGCCGAGAGCACGGACGTGGCCGACCTGGAATATTTCTACGATCGTGCTTACGGCGGCCTCATGCTGAAGGCCCTGGACCTGCAATCAGCGACGTGGCAGGACGATGAGCTGAACCATGAGTTTCGAAAGTGCGGGTTCAGACGGGAGCGCCATCTGTTCACTCTGAAGGAAGACGGCAGGCTCAGGGTGTTCCTGATTGCCAACGTTTCCGACATGGGGCTTAACCTCTCGGACCTGACCAACTGCATCACGGCGATAGTACTTGAACCCAAGCGGCTCGCGCCGGACGTGCTCGCCGCCGCACTCGGGATGGTGCGCCGGATCACCGGCCAGGAGCAAGTGCCGGTGCTCGTCTTCCCGGCGGCCTACGCCAAGGAAAACGGCCTGCCGTCGGAAAAGGTTTACAGCCTCTGGGTCTTTCACATGCAGAGCCAGAGCCAGACGTACTTCCGATACATCAACCGCCTTCTGAAGCATGCCTGAGGACTCAGTACCTGCGGGAGCGTCGTGAACCGCAAAAATCAAAATTCCACAAAAATTCGTTAGACAGTGTCCATCCAGAAATGGTGGATTTCGGTTCAGGCCAAGGCCGCTTCTGATTTCGCCTTGCAACCGCCCCCCGGTGCTGATAAGCAGGCAGGGGCCGGCCGGTGCAGACCGCCGATGATCTCATAGTGGGAGGAGCCTAGTGTCATGATGGATCAACCCGATGAACCTGTCGAAGAGAGCTTTGCGGCAATGCTTGAAGCCTTCAGCCCGGGCAAGACCGCCGAAGTGCATATTGGCGACCGAGTAAAAGGCCGCATCATTGCCATCGGCAAGGACACCGTTTTCGTTGACGCCGGCATGAAGATCGACGCCGTGGTCGAACGGGGCGAACTTCTCGATGCCGATCAGAACCTCACCGTTGCCGAGGGTGATGAGCTCGAACTTTACGTGGCCGCCGTCGGCGAGGGCGAAATCCGCCTGTCTCGGGCCATTTCCGGCGCTGGCGGGGCCCAGGCGCTGCGCGAGGCCTATCAGAAAAAGGTGCCGGTGGAGGGCAAGGTCAAAGAACCCTGCAAAGGGGGCTTCCATGTGGAAGTCATGCAGCACCGGGCCTTCTGCCCGGCGAGCCAGATCGATATCGTCGCGGCGCCGGACCCTTCGGTCCACGTGGGGATGACCTACCAGTTTTTGATCACCCGTTTTGAGGACAAGGGCCGCAACATCGTCGTTTCCCGGCGCGCGCTCCTGAGCCAGGAATTGGAGATTGCCCGAAAGCAGTTCCTGGAGACCCTGAAGCCGGGAGATGTTCTCGACGGTCAGGTCACCCGGATCATGCCTTTCGGCGCGTTTGTGGCGCTTTCGCCCGGGGTGGAGGGCATGGTGCATGTGTCCGAAATCGGCTGGTCCCGGACGGCCGCTCCCGAGGATTTGCTGCAGCCCGGAAGCCGCCTGCGGGTCAAGGTCATCGGCATCGACACGCCTCCCGGCGCAAAACAGACCCGGATCGGGCTCTCCATCAAGCAGCTCGAGGAGGACCCCTGGCTCAGCGTCGAGGAGACCGTGCATGCGGGGGATGTCGTCCGCGGCCAGGTCACACGCTGCATGCCCTTTGGCGCGTTTGTCGAGATCGGCCCGGGTCTGGAGGGCCTGGTGCACATCAGCGAGATGAGCTACACCCGGCGGGTGGTGAAGCCGGAGGAGGTGGTCACTCCGGGCGAAACGGTCACGGTCGTGGTCAAGGCCGTGGAGCCGGAAAAGCGGCGCATATCCCTCAGCCTGAGAGATGCCGAGGGTGACCCCTGGGCGGAGGTCCTGGAACGCTTCCCCGCGGGAAAGCGGGTTGAGGGCGTCATCGAGAAAAAGGAGAAGTTCGGCTATTTCGTGCGGCTGGCCCCTGGCATCACCGGACTTCTGCCCATGGGGAGCATCCGCCGGTCGTCAGCCGCCGGCGCGTTGGAGAAAGCCCGGGAAGGGGACACGCTCACGGTGGCCGTGGAGGAGATCAGCGTGCCGAAGCGTCGGATCTCGCTGGCTCCGGCCAGCACGGACGACGAGAGCGAATGGCAGAGCTTCACCCCGGGGACCCAGGGCTCTCTCGGCGCGCTGGGCGAAAAGCTCCAGAACGCCCTGGCCGGGCGGAAGAAGTAACGCCTTCAGCCTTCAGTCTATCTACCTGAGTGACTTGTTTTGTCACACCCGATAGGCCCTGCGGTGCGCGAATTCCGCCTGCTTGCCCTCGTTCCACTGCGCCACCGGTCGCAGGTATCCGACCACGCGGCTGTAGACTTCACACCGGCGGTAGCTTGAGAGCTGCGGGCTTTTGCGGTAGCAGTCGTCGCATTTGGTCTGAAACGTGTCAGTCTCGGTCTCGTAGACCGCACCGCCGCTGATGGAAAACCCTTCCGGGGTGAGCGCCACCGCCACGTTCACATCCTTGCCGCAGTCGTGGCATTGGCCCTCGAACCCGAGCATGGCCTTGTCCGGGTGGGATTCAAACAGCTCGTGCAACCGTGCAACCGTCATCATTAGGACTTCTCTCCTCTCGCATTCAAAAGTTGACCGCTACCGGAAAATGCGCGATTCGCCTGCCGCGAAGTTGGGCGCGTTCGAAGCCGTCCCGGCTGGAGGCTCACGCCGCACCGGGGCATGATGGATTCCGAAAACTAATGTTTAGTTTAATCCCCCTCCTGTTGTATGTCAATACGGAATAACCCCCAATATATTGTATCTTACTGTAATCATTGTGTGAAATTAACATTCCCCGCTCACAACAGGGTCCTCCGGGTATGGCCAGACCTGGGGCGTGCCGTGGCCGAGTGCTCCATGCATCGAAAGCTGCATTGAATCCCGGTGAACCGGTGCTTATTATTGCGGCAATGTAGCTACTCAGGTAGATAGACTGTGTCCATCCATAAACGGCGTCTTTCGGTCCAGGCCGGCGTTCTCGCTCTTCGCCATCCTCGGCGTAGTCTCACTTTGCCTGCGGTTGCGAAATCGCTGCGGCCTTGGCCTGAACCGAAATCCACCATTTCTGGATGGGCACTAAAAGTAGATAGGCTGAAGGAAAAGAAACGGGCGATCATGGTTGCCCTTCGGCCTAGCTACCTGAGTGACAAGACCAGTCAACGTAAAATCCAGAGGAGCTCGACATGAAAGCCACATTGAAATGGGCGGGGCTGGCGGTCGTCTGTTTGGTGGTGGTGGTGATCGCCGCCATGCTGATCATTCCTGCTTTCGTGAACGTGAAACAGTTCAAGGCGCCCCTGGAAAAATACCTGAGCACGGCCAGCGGCCGGACGGTGTCGGTGGGGGACGACGTGCGCCTTTCGCTGTTCCCGTGGGCCGGGGTCTCATTTTCCGATCTTAAAGTGGGCAACCCCCCGGCGTTTGCCGAAAAAGACTTTCTCACGGTGAAGTCCTTCGACGTGCGCGTGAAGCTGCTGCCGCTGCTGTTCAAACAGGTGGAAGTCGATCGCCTCGTGGTTCAGGAGCCCCGCGCCTTCCTGGTGACGAACAAGGATGGGCATGTCAGCTGGGACTTCGGCGCCCGGCCGCCAGAGGCCCAACCCGCGGCCAAGCCCGATTCGTCCCCCACTCAAACCGGACTGCCCATCCAGTCGCTCATGGTCGGGGACCTGAAGATCCAGAACGGGCAACTGACGATCATCGACCACAGGAAAGGTTCTCTCCAGGAGATTTCGCGATTGAATCTGTCGCTGAAGGATGTGTCCCTGGAACAGCCGGTGCGTTTTGCCTGCTCTGCGTCGGTTGACGCGCAGACCATTTCCGCAGAAGGCCGCTTCGGGCCGGTGGGGGCGAACCTCGGCAAGGGCGCCATCCCCCTGGAGGTGCAGGTGGATGCGTTCGGGCAGCTGAAGCTGCAGCTCAAAGGCACGGTGGAAAACCTGCTCGCCGCCCCTCTGGCAAACCTTGCCGTAGAGGTAAGCGAGTTCTCACCCCGCAAGCTTTTCACCGAGGTCGGACAGAACCTGCCCGCCACCGCCGACCCCAAGGTGCTGGAGGGCTTGGCGATCAAGGCCGCCGTCAAGGCCGATGCCAAAGCCGTGGCGGTATCCGATGGGCTGCTTACGCTTGACGATTCCAAAATGAGCTTCACCCTCAATGCCAAGGAGTTCTCCAAGCCCAACTTCACCTTCGACGTTAAGCTCGACCAGATCGACCTCGACCGCTATCTGCCGCCGAAGGCCGCGGAGGGTCGAAAGCAGGCTCCGGAAGCTCACGCCGCGCCGTCCGGCGCCCAAACCGCTCAAGCGATATCCCCAAAAACGGACTTTACGCCCTTGCGCCGGCTGGTCATGAACGGGAATGTCGCTGTGGGCAAGCTCACCGTGAACAACGCCAAGCTCGAGGACGTGAACCTGAAGATTGCGGCAAAGGACGGTGTCCTCGCGTTGGATCCGCTCACAATGAAGCTTTACCAGGGCACCGCGGCCGGCAGGACCGTGGTGAATGTCAAAGGGGACAGCCCCGTGACGAATGTCCAGCTCAATCTGGACAAGGTGCAGGTGCAGCCCCTGCTCAAGGACGTTGCCGACAAAGATTTTCTCGAAGGCACCGCCAAGGCCCAGATCGTGCTTTCCATGACGGGTGAGGATTCCGCGCGCGTCAGGCAGACCCTGAGCGGCAATGGCAACCTCACCTTCAGCGACGGCGCCGTCACCGGCGTGGACCTGGCCGGCATGGCGCGCAACGTCAAGGCCGCTCTCGAGGGGGAGGCCTATTCCGGCCCCAAACCGCGCACCGATTTTGCCGAGTTCCTCATCCCGTTTACGATCGAAAACGGCGTGTTCCACACTTCCGAGACATCTTTGAAATCTCCGCTGCTGCGCCTGCTGGCGACCGGCAAGGCCGACCTGGTGAAGGAGACTCTCGATTTCCGGTTAGACCCTAAGCTGGTCGGCACCATCAAGGGCCAGGGGGATACAAAGGCGCGCTCCGGGCTGGAGGTGCCGATCATCGTGTCGGGCAGCTTCGCCCATCCCAAGTTCCGGCCCGACGTGGAAGCCATCGCGAAAGACCAGCTCCAGAAGGCCCTCGCCCCATCAGATGCAGGCGGGATGCCGCTTAAGGCGGGAGACCTGCTCAAGGGCCTGCTGCGCCAAAAAAAATAGACCCCACATCGCGTATTTCTTCTTGGAGCCGAGAGCCGGCGGCACTGGTATGGCGGCAAGCGCTCGTTACGGGTGGAAGGCCTGCCGATGCTGAAGGAGGAGGGGAGGCCGCTATGAAAAACCGTGCACTCTGCCTGACGCTGCTGCTGGCCGCTGGGGTCATCGCCGGCTGTGCGGGTTTGGGCAAGCCGCTTGAAACCCCGCGCATTTCCCTGTCAGACATCCAGATGCAGAAAAGCAAGGGACTGGAGACGGTGTTTCTGGTCAACCTGCGGGTGGCGAACCCGAACGATATCGAGCTGGATATCAAGGGTCTGGATTGCGACCTGGAAATCAACGGCAAACCGTTCGCCTACGGCATCTCCAATACCCCGGTAACGGTGCCGGCCTTCGGCTCGGAGATCATCCCGGTCACGGTCTACTCATCGGTGCTGGACCTCGTCGCGGGCTTGTTCGGACTGCAGCAGAGAGAGGATCTGAGCTACCGGGTCAAAGGCAAGGTGCGGATGGCGGGCGGCGGGCTCATGCCGTCGACGCTGCCGTTTGATTCCAAGGGAACGGTTTCGATCAAGGACCTGGCCTCCGGCAAGAGAGGTCCGTCCTGATCGTCAACCGCTGCAGACGGCCGCGATCTGCAGAAACCATTTCTAGTGAACTGAAAGGCATCCCCTATGAAACTCGGCATCATCGGACTGCCCCTTTCCGGCCGGTCCACGACCTTCGAGGCCCTGACCCGGCAAGGAAGCGAAACCGCCTCCCGCGGCGAAGACCGGCTCGCCGTAGTGCGCGTGCCCGACGAGCGTGTGGATCGCTTGAGCGGGATGTTCGAGCCCCAGAAGACCATCTATGCCCAGGTGGACTATTTTCTCGCCGGCCAGGGAAGCCAGAAGAAGGAGGCCAACCCCTGGCTGCCGGTGAAGGACTGCGACGCCCTGATCCAGGTGGTGCGCAACCACGGACCGGACTGCACCCCGGCGGCGGATTTCCGCGCGGTGGAGCAGGAGTTGATCCTCTCGGACCTCGTCCAGGTGGAAAAGCGTCTGGAGCGTATCGAACTCGATCAGCGACGCGGCAGGAAAACGGACTCCGAGGAACAGCACCTTCTGACCGAGTGCCGCCGGCTGCTCGAAGCCGAAACCGTGCTGCGCCGCAGCCCCGAACTTTCCGACGCCAAACCGCTGAGGGGCTTTGCGCTGCTCACCGCCAAGCCCATGCTGGTGCTCTTCAACAACGAGGACGGTGACGCGGGGCTTCCCGACATCGGGGACATCGCCGATCAGGAAAAATGCCTGGTGCTGCAGGGAAAACTCGAACAGGAGCTCGCCCGCATGAGCGAGGAGGACGCCGCGGAGTTCCTCGCGGAATACCAGATCGGCACTTCCGCCATGGGTCGGATGATCCGGCTGTCCTACGAGGTCATGGGGCTCGTCGCCTTTTTCACGGTCGGCAGCGACGAGGTTCGCGCCTGGACCATCCGCCGGGGCACTCCGGCCGTGGAGGCCGCCGGCGCGATCCACAGCGACATCCAGAAGGGCTTCATCCGGGCCGAAGTGATCGCTTACGAGGATCTCATGGCGGCGGGCTCGACGGCCGAGGCGCGCCGCCGCGGGACGTTCCGCCTGGAGGGCAAGACTTACGAGGTCAAGGACGGCGATATCATCAACTTCCGTTTCAATGTCTGATGGGGGAAGCATGGGTGCTCCGGATTTCGTGTTGGACATCATCGCCCAGGGCGCCTGGAACGGCGGGATGCGGCTGGACAATTCCATTTACGAAAACAAAGGCATGCTCTTCAAGGGCGGCATTCCCGTCAACCGGGAGACCATCGAAGAGCGCATCGGTGTGCGCACGCGCGTCGTCGCCCCCCTGGACGAGCGCATCGGGGTCACGGCGTTCCGGGATCTGTTGGAGACCTCGAAGATCGACGCCGCGCGCATCCGGGTGATCATCGGCGCCACCAATATCGGAGAGGACAAGGACGACCCCGGACCGGTGAGCCGCTTTCCATACGAGCTTGTTCGCCACTTATGTCCGCAGGCCCTGGTGTTTGACCTTTACGCCGGCTGCCCGGGGTTCAACGTGGCGGTGGAGGCGCTGTTCATGCTTTCGCTGGCCGGAGGGCTCACGCCCGGCGATCTTTCCGTCATCATCGGTGCTGAAAACATCCACCGTGCCCAGGCCTTCAAGCCTCTGGACACGGCCAACATCATCTTCGGCGACGACGCCCTCGCCACCGCCCTGGTGACCGGCGCAATGGCCGGCGGCGGCGAACCCGGCCGCGTCATAGCCGAGACGACCGCAGATGCCGGTGGCGATTTCATCGCCGCCATTGCCGATCAGCTGCTCCCGTGGGCGCGCGCCGGCCGGCTGGACGGCATCATCCTCGACAACCAAATGGGGCGAATCGAATGCCGGGTTCCGGCCAGTGCGGCCCGGGTGCAGCATGCGCTGATGGAGCGCCTGCACCCGCAGGAAGCCGCCCGCGGGACGTTTAAAAATTTTCGCGCGGCCATCGAACTCTACGACACTGAAGGGGCCGGGTTTGCCTACGATGTGATGACCATGGACGGCCACCCGGAAACCGTAACGCAGATTGCCTCGGCCTACACGGCCGCCGGCCGCTACCGCCGTCTGGCGGCGGTATTCTTGGCCCCGGGCCGGCCGGCAAGGCTCAGCCTGATCGAGGGGGCGGCCGGCGCGATGCCCGCCGTTCCCAAGGGGGTCATCGGCACCCGCACCTGCAGCCATGGCTGTTTTGCCGGTTTCATCGAGGCCACATTCGATGAGCACGGAGTCTTCGGCAAGATGGACGGGAAGGGTGTGTTTCTCTACGCCACGCGCGGGGCGAAGGCCCATCTGACGTCGCTCTTGTCCAAACATCGGCTCACCCTCATGGACATCGACCTGCTGATCGAGCACCAGGCCAACTTTGCCATGCTCCCGCTCACCCTGGAACAGGTGCTGTCCGACAGCGGACCCGCTGCCGCGGAGGAGGTCGCGCGGTTTTTGGCCGATAAAATGGTGACCAACATCCACCAGCGCGGCAACTGCTCGGTCGTATGCATGCAGCGGCTACCTTACGACCTGGCGCGCGGAGCCCTTGCACCCGACACCATCCAGGGGTTTGCCGTGAACCAAAACCTTGCGCGCCTCAAGGACGCCCGCCTGATCCTCTATGACTCCGTCGGCGCCGGGATGACGCGCAGCTCCTTCCTGCGCCGCGCCTGACGCCCCCCCGGCTGCACGCCTGCCCAGCGTGCCCGGGAGATTCCCGGGGCGGTGCCATTTTGCACTTCTTTATGGATGTTTCCCCCAGCGCGGTGGATTCGAGCCAGCCGGAGCGGGTCCGTTCAGTGGGTGGCCTGTTCGAGTCGGTGCGCAATGCCCTCGATCTGGGCCTCGGTGAGGGGTCTCGGCTGGATGTGTTCGAACAGCGACGGGATCTGCTTCGGGTTGACGACCGGGATGCCTGCGGGTGTCGTACGCTTGACAAACCACCCGGGAGCCGCCACGACGGCGCGCACGGCCACCTCCTCGCCGGTGGTGCGGCCGAGCCATTCCGACAGCCACTCCGCCCGTTTTTCCGCCCGGGCGACGATGCGATCGTCAGTTGCGTGCGGGAAAAACAGCACATGCCCGTTGTAGGTCAGCGTGGCCGGCTCGACGCCGCCGGCCCGCGCCGGCGTTGGTCGCGCAGTGGTCTCCAGCGCGAACACGCCTTTCTTGCCCACCACCACATGATCGATGGTGAACCCCTCCGCCGGCACGTCGTGATAGATGCGGTAGCCTTCCGGGGCCAGAAAACTCAACGCTCCCGCGACCGCGACGCGCCCATCATAGTCTATTCGCAGATTGCGCCGGTTGCGTATCAGGCGGGTGAGTCGCGTGAGGCTGAACGTGTAAAAGGCGATTCCGACCGCCCCGGACCCCACGGCCGACAGCGCCTGCGCCCCGGGTTCGCCGAAATACACTTCGGCGATAATCACCCCGACAAACAGGGCAAGGAAAGCCAAGCTGCCGGCTGTGAAGTCTCCGATCTCTTGGTCGATCCGGTCGATTTCCTCCAGCAGTGCCTGGCCGGGAACGCGCGTGCTCTCCACGCGCGGCAGCCCGGCGGCGAGACGGCGCTGCCGGATGGCCCGGTAGAAGATGATCAGCAGGCTCGCGATGATCAGCAAAATGACGGCCGGCAGAATCGTAAGCAGTCTTTGCATACGAATGAGATCCTCTTGTCCGCGGTGACGGCGTGCACCCCCAGTGGGTCCGGAACGGCCGGCGCCTGCGCGGCCGCGCGTGCCCAGCCCGATCTGGCAGCAGAATATGCCACAGGTTCCCCCATTTTTCAAAGATCAAACCGGTGCGCCCCTAGGCTCGACCGAAATCGATAGGGGTTGACATGCTGGCGATGATTATCTACCTAGTGCCCATCCATAAATGGTGGATTTTGGTTCAGGCCAAGGCCGCAGCGATTTCGCAACCGCAGGCAAATGAGACTACGCCGAGGATTGCGAAGAGCGAGAGCCGGCATGGACCGAAGACGCCGTTTATGGATGGGCATCTTGGACAGTGCTGGAGGCGGAACCCTCATGCAGGTCACTTTTTACGGCGCGGCGCGGGAAGTCACAGGGTCCATGCACCTCATCACCACGGGCAGCGACCGCGTTCTGCTGGACT
This sequence comes from uncultured delta proteobacterium, assembly GCA_963785045.1. Classification (GTDB taxonomy): domain Bacteria; phylum Desulfobacterota; class Desulfobacteria; order Desulfobacterales; family SpSt-501; genus SpSt-501. The sequence continues at coordinate 355,549 of CAWAUC010000013.1, forward strand.
GCGGGCTCTTTCAGGGTCGGCGCAGGGAGGCCGCCGAGAAAAACCGGGTTCTGCCCTTCGACGCCGGTCTGCTCACCAATGTCGTGCTCTCCCATGCCCACCTCGACCACTCCGGCCGGATCCCGGTGGTGACCCAAAACGGCTTCCCCGGCCGCATCATCTGCACGCGCGCCACGGCCTCGGCGTGCGAGTATCTGCTCTTAGATTCGGGCAGCATCCAGGAGTCGGACGCCAACTACCTGAACTACAAGACCGTGCGCTCGGCGCTGGCCCAGAAGCGCTTCCCCCGCTCGGGCGGCAGCGACAACGGCCCGGACCTGGGGGAGATCAAGCAACTCCTCAAGAAGGGCCGCCACGAGCTCAACGTGGACGCCATCGACGAACTGATCGCCACGCTGCACCTCGAAGCCGTCACCCCCCTTTACACGGTGGCCGACGCCCGCAAGTCGCTCTCCTATTTCGACGGCTACCCCTACCGTAACACGGTCACCGTCGGCAACGGGATGACCTGCACCTTTTATGACGCCGGGCACATCCTGGGTTCGGCCATCAGCCTGATCACCTCCCGTGAGAACGGGCGCACCACCCGGATCGCATTCACGGGGGACCTCGGCCGCTTCGGCAAACCGATCCTCAACGACCCCACCCTTCTCTTCGCCGAGGTGGAGCGCGACGTCGACCTGCTGGTCATGGAGAGCACCTACGGCGACCGGCGGCATGAAAACGTCTCCGACCTCAAGGGACAGCTCAAGGCCGTGCTGGAGGAGACCTTTCAGCGGGGCGGCACGGTGCTGATCCCGGCGTTCGCATTCGGGCGAACTCAGGTCCTGATCTACCTCCTGCACGAGCTGGCGGACGAGAACAGCCTGCGCAACGTCCCGATCTACGTGGACAGCCCGCTGGCGACCCACCTGACCCGGGTGTTCGCCGAGCACCCCGAGGTGTTCGACCCGGAGACCCACGCAACCTTCCTGTCCAAAGGGGAAAACCCCTTTCGTTTCGACCAGATCAAGTTCGTCAGCTCGGTGCAGGAGTCCATGGTCCTCAACCGGGAAGACAAGCCCCAGATCGTCATTGCCGCCTCGGGGATGTGTGAGGCCGGCCGGATCCTGCACCACCTGCGTTTCAAGATCCACAACGAGCGCAACACCATCCTGATTGTCGGGTACATGGCCCAGAACACTCTGGGCCGGCGCATCGAAGACCTCGGCCTGGCCTATGCGCAGGCCGGAAGAAAGGGCCCGGCGCCGTTGGTGAAGATGCTGAACAAGGAATACCCGCTCAAGGCCCACGTGGCCAAGATCGGCGGTTTCAGCGCCCATGCAGACAAGGACGAGATGCGGCGTTTTTTGAAGCAGTCCAACCTGCGGATCAAGCGAATCGCCCTGGTGCACGGGGAAGAGTCGCAGGCGCTGGCATTCGCGGAGGAGCTGAGAACGGAAGGCTACGACGTAGTCGTGCCTCGCCGGGGGGAAACGGTGCAGGTAAAATAAGATATCCATTCGAAAGGAGTCTATCGGCATGAAAGTCGTGGCCTTCAACGGCAGCCCAAGAAAAGACGGCAACACCCACACGCTGCTGCGCAGCGTGTTGGCCGAGATAGAGACGGAAGGGATTCAAACGGAGATGGTCCAGGTGGGCGGCGAGAAAATTCGTGGATGTATCGCCTGCTACAAGTGTTTTGAAAACCGCAATCGGCGCTGCGCGGTGGAGACGGACATCCTGAACACATGTCTGGAAAAGATGATCGGCGCTGACGGGATCCTCTTGGGATCACCCACCTACTTCGCCGACATGAGCGCCGACCTCAAGGCGCTGATCGAGCGCGCCGGCCTGGTCGCCAAGGCCAACGACGAGCTGCTCCGGCGCAAGGTCGGCGCGGCCGTGGTCGCCGTGCGGCGAGCCGGCGCGGTGCACGCCCTGGATTCTATCAACCACTTTTTCACCATCGGCCAGATGGTCATCCCGGGCTCCAGCTACTGGAACCTGGGAGTGGGCCGGGAAAAGGGCGAGGTCGCCTCGGACGAGGAGGGACTTAAGACCATGCGAACCCTCGGCCAGAACATGGCCTGGCTGCTCAAAAAAATTCACGCTTGAAACTTCAGGGAGGAACGATCCATGGCACTCTTTCACACGGTATCGGAAGCAGCGGCGACCGGCAAGGTCAAGGCGGTCTACGATGACATCAAGGCCACCAAGAAGATCGACTTCGTTCCCAATTTTTGGAAGGCCCTGTCGGTGAACCCGGCGCATCTCGAAGCGGTCTGGCAGAAGCTGAAAGTCGTCATGAAACCCGGCAAGCTGGACCCGCTGACCAAGGAGATCATCGCCCTCGCCGTCTCGATCACCAACAACTGCGAGTACTGAATCCACTCCCACAGCGCCGCCGTGAAGCGGCTCGGATTGGACAACGAGGCCATTGGCGAAATCGTGGCCGTGGTGGACGTCTTCTGCGGCACGAACCGGATTGCCAACGCCTACCAAGTGGAGCCCGACGTCTCGCCGCCTCCGGATTGATGGGGCCGCACCGGGATAAAAATGTAATCGAGCGGAGCCCGGGAATCGCGGCAACGCAACGGTGGGGCCGGCTGCTTCAGCGCCCCGGCGCCGTTTGCATTCGGCAACGAAGTGAGCTAACATCGCAAGTTTGAAGCGCCGGACAGACGGACGCCGACCGGGCATGTGCCGATCGCCGTCCCATGCGCGTGTGCCGTCTCTGGGGAGGATTAGGATGAAACGACTGATGCTGCTGATGCTGCTGATGCTGCTGGTCCCGGCCCTGGCCTTCGGACAGTCGGAGCAGGTGACCGGAAAGGCCACACCGCCTGAGGCGTATCAAAAGGTCGTGGAAGCCGTGCACTACCTGTCCCAGACCGGTTCCAGCGGGCTCAAGGAATTCGAAAATCCCAGTGGCCGCTTCGTCTGGAAGGACAGCTACGTGTGGGTCACCGAGTGCGAGAAGAATTATTGTCTGCCCGGCCCGAAGAGCGCCGAGATCGGGTTGAATATCGCTCAGGCAAAATGCCATCAAACCGGCAAGCTTTACATCCTGGGCCTGTGCGACGAGGCGGTAGAAAACCCGAACGGCGCCTGGGTGGAATATTGGGTGCTCAAACCGGGACTCGACAAGAACCAGCGCAGGGTGAGCTTCATGATGCAGGTACCCAACACGCCGTATCAGCTGGTCGCCGACGTCTGGGACGATTCGACGTCCATGGAGGAGCTGAACAAAATTTCCAACCGGAAATAATCCACAAGATGCCCTTGAGTCGTTCAGGACATCTCCCTACCCTGGTTTATTGAGCGATTCTGTCGATAAATCCCCCTGCGCATGGATCGTTAAGGATTAGGACCGATGAGCCGTTTTCTGCTGCTCGATATCGGCGCCGGCACGCTGGACGTACTCTGGTACGATACGGAATCCGTGCACCATTACAAGGCCGTGGTGGTCTCTCCGGTGCGCACGATTGCAGAGCACGCCGCGCGGCTGACGGGCGATCTGCTGGTCACCGGCTGCGAGATGGGCGGAGGCCCGGTAACCACCGTCCTGCGCAAGCGGGCCGAAACCCACGCGGTCATCATGTCGGCCTCGGCAGCCGCCACCCTGGCCCATGACCTTGCAAGGGTCCGCGCCTGGGGAATCACCGTCGTCGACGACGATGAGGCCGAAACCCTGAGAAGGCGGAAAAAATATTCCCACTTGGTGCTGAGGGATGTGGCAGCCGACCGGCTGCAGCAGATTGTGGAAGGCTTCGGCGTGCCCTATGCGTTCGACGCCGTTGCGATCTGCGCCCAGGACCACGGAGTGCCGCCGCAAGGCGTATCGCACCTGGATTTCCGTCACACTCTCTATCGCGAACGCCTGAATGCGCAGCCGCTTCCGCAAACCCTGCTGTTCGCCGCCGGCGAGATCCCGCCGGCGATGAACCGGCTGCGGTCCATGGCCGAAAGCGCGCGGGCGCTGCCGGCCGGGGAAACCTACGTGATGGACAGCGGGATGGCCGCCATCACCGGCGCCGCCTGCGACATGGCCGCCCGCAACAAGGAGCGGTTCATGGTGCTCGATATCGCCACCTCGCACACGGTCTGTGCTGCCATGATGCAAGGCGAACTCGCCGGGTTTGTCGAGTATCACACGCAGGACATCACCTGCGAGCGGCTGGAAGGGTTGCTGCGGGGCCTGGCCGATGGGCGCCTGAGCCACGCCGGAATCCTGGCTGAGGGCGGCCACGGCGCCTACATCCGCAAGGCCGCCGGTCCGCAAGCCCTCGAGACCATCATCGCCACCGGCCCCAAGCGGAAAATGGTGGCCGGGTCCGGCTTGTCGATGGTCTGGGGTGCCCCCCTGGGCGACAACATGATGACCGGCACGGCGGGTTTGCTCGAGGCTCTGCGCCGGCGGAAAAAATTGGACCCCATTTTCTACGTTTGATGGCTTCGTAGCCATCGATTCGGATGACTTCTGACGGGTTTATCAAAGATAGCGGATCGGCAGCGCAAAAGATTGCTTGCATTCGCCTGCCATATCAAATATGGGAGGCTAAAGATGAAACGACGCTTCCGCTGCCCCTATTATTTTATTTAACCATCTGAAAACGCAGTATAATTTTAGTATACCGGCAACCACAAAGAAGAGGAGGAAAAGAAATGGGTCCGAGAAAATGTCTCCTACGAACGCCTGGAGTGATCCTGATTGCGGCTCTCGCCGCGACCCTGGTGCTGGGCGGCGGGTTGGCAACCTCCTTGCTTGCTGCCGCGCCCTTAAAAGTGGCTGCGGTGTTTGAGACCCCCATCGAGGAGCCATGGGTGAATCAGATCCATGTCGCCTTGCTGCGGGCTAAAAAGGAATTGGGGGTTCACTACGAATGGTCCGAGAGCGTGAAATCCGCTGATTTTGCCCGGGTCATGCGGGAATATGCAGAAAAAGGCTACCAAGTGATAATGGGCGATGCCTTCGGCGCCGAGCGGATCGCCCGCCGGGTGGCCGTGGACTACCCCAAAATCGCGTTCGTCTTCGGCTCCGGCATCGGCCCGGCCGAGCCCAACTTCGGCGTTTTCGACAACTGGATCCATGAACCTGCTTTTCTTTCCGGCATGATCGCCGGCAAGATGACCAAGAGCAACACCATCGGTGTAGTGTCGGCGATGCCCATACCCGAAGTCAACCGGTTGGCCAACGCCTTTTATGCGGGCGCCAAGGAAGTCAACCCGAAGGTCAAGTGCAAGTTTTCCTTCATCGGTTCCTTCTTCGATCCGCCCAAGGCCAAGGAAGCCGCGCTGGCGCAGATCGAAGCCGGTGTGGACGTGATTTACGCCGAACGGTTCGGTGTGATCGAAGCGGCCAAGGAAAAGGGGGTACTGGCGATTTCGAACATGTCGGACCAGTCCAGTCTCGGGCCGGAAACCGTCATTACGGGACCGGTGTGGGATATGTGGCCGACGGTCAGCTACACGATCAACCTGGTGAAAGCCGGCGTGTTCACGGCCCAGGATTTCGGCGGGTTTTCATTCATGTCCAAGGGCGGCTCCTACCTGGCGCCGTATCACAAATTTGAAGCCAAACTTCCCGCCGATGTCAAGGAGATGGTGGCCAAACGCAAACAGGAGATCCTGGCCGGCACCTTCCGGGTGGGCATCGATGAATCGATTCCCACATCCGACTGAGGCGTGGGTCGAACCGCAAACCTGACATGATGTGACAGGAGCCGGTATCCGGGGTGTTTGTCCGCGCGGTGCGTTGCCGGCGGCCGCGCACCGCGGATGCCGGTTGCCTGGCGGCGGCGGGCAGTCCATGGCCCCCGTCGAGCGGCCCCGCTGTCAATTCGCATCCCTGCCCTCCGCCTGTTGCAGGCCGGAAAGACTCCTTATGGAAAACCCGTCACTGCTGGAGATGCGCGGTATCAGTAAGTGTTTCGGTCAGGTCCGGGCCAACGATGGTGTGGATCTGACGCTCAATGACGGCGACATCCTGGGGCTGCTCGGGGAAAACGGGGCCGGAAAAACCACCTTGATGAACATCCTGTTCGGGGTTTACACGCCGGACAGCGGGCGGATTGCCATCGCCGGCCGGCCGGTGCAAATCCGCAGTTCCTCGGATGCGCTGGCGCACGGAGTCGGGATGGTGCACCAGCACTTTCACCTGGTGGCCCGCCATACGGTTCTGGAAAACTTGATGGTGGGGCAGTCCGGCCGCGGCATTCGTTTGGATCGCAACTTTATGCTGCAGCGCATGCGGGAGATTGAGCAGCAGTTCGGGCTGCATTTAGTCCCTGGCGCCCGGGTCGGCGATCTGACGATCGGTGAGCAGCAGCGCCTGGAGATCGTGAAGGCCTTGATCCGCGGCGCCCGCATCTTGATCCTCGACGAGCCCACGGCCGCCTTGACCCCGCAGGAAGCCGACGGGTTGTTCAGCGCCTTGCGGGCTATGGCGTCCCGGAACATGGGGATCGTTTTCATCAGCCACAAGCTGCAGGAAGTCATGGCCATCACCCACCGGATCATGATCCTGCAGCAGGGCAAGGTCGCCGCGGAAGTACTCAACGACGGCACCCTCAGCCAACAGCGGCTGGCCGAACTGATGTGCGGCCAGGACTGCTCAGTGCCGTCCAAATCTTCTGCAAGGTTAGGGGCCGTGAGGCTGAGGATGGAAAACCTGCAGACCCGGGGCGGGGCCCGGCCCAGTTTGAAAGGCGTTTGCTTAACCCTCCGTGGGGGCGAAATTCTGGGAATTGCCGGCGTCTCCGGCAACGGGCAGAGCGAATTGGCGGATGTCATTGCCGGCATGCTGCCTCCGGCCGGCGGCAGCGTGGAGATCAACGAGCAACCGGTTCCCCGCTTCACGCCCCGCCGCATGCAGCAACTGGGAGTGGGGCGAATCCCGGAGGATCGCATGGGCACCGGCCTGATTCTCGCACTGCCGCTCTGCAGTTGCATGGTGCTGCCGCGTATTCAGGAACACCGCTTCAGCCGCTACGGTTTTCTGAAACATGCGGCGATCCGCCGTTTTGCCGATGAGCAAATCGAGCGTTTCGGGATCAAGGCCGCCGGCAACCAGGTGCGCACCGGCACGTTATCCGGTGGAAATCTGCAGAAAGCGTTGCTGGCCCGCGAGCTGGCCTGGAACCCGACGCTGCTGCTGGCCGCTCAGCCGACGCGCGGGCTGGATGTGGCCGCCGCCCGGTTCGTGCACCAGAGCTTCCTCGATCTGCGCGGCCGGGATTGCGCCATTGTGCTGATCAGCGAGGATTTGGAGGAGCTTTTTGCATTGTCGGACCGCATCGCCGTCATGTATGAGGGCCGCATCATGGATATTCTGGACATCCAGACGGCGACCGTCGCCAACGTCGGCCTGCTGATGGCCGGCGTCGAGAGAGCGGCATGAACGGGATCCGCCTGGAACTCAGAACCCACACGGCCTGGTGGCTGAACCTGGTCCTGCCGCTGGCGGCCATCGGCGTGACGCTGGTGCTGTGCAGCGGGCTCATCGTGCTGGCCGGGGCCAATGTCTTCACGGCCTACACGAAGCTTTTTCTAAGCTCCCTGAGCACCCGCTTCAATCTGGTTGAAACCGCCGTCAAGGCGACCCCCCTGGTCTTCACCGGTTTGGCCGTCGCGGTGGCGTTCCGGGCCAAATTCTGGAACATCGGGGCGGAAGGCCAACTCCTGGCGGGTGCCATGGCGGCGGCCTTCATCGGCGCCCGCGAAGCGCTGCCGGCCGCAAGCCTGGTCCCCCTCATGATCCTCGGCGGTGCGCTGGCCGGGTCGATCTGGGCGCTGATACCGGCCGTGCTGAAGACGCGCTACAAGGTGGATGACGTCGTCACGACCCTGCTGCTGAATTTTGTCATTTTTTATGGCATGATGGCGCTGTTGGACGGACCTTGGAAAGACCCGTTGAGCGGCTACCCGGACTCCCCGGACATCCGCGCGGCGGCAGAGTTTCCGATTCTCCTGCGGGCCACGCGCCTGCATTTGGGAACCCTGCTGGCGGCGGCAGCGGCGGTGGTGGTCTGGCTCATGATGCACCACACCACCCTGGGCTTTGAGATCAGCGCCGTCGGCGAAAACCTGAAAGCATCCCGCTATGCCGGCATCAACATCGGCAGGGTCATCCTGCTGACGGCCAGCACCTCCGGCGCCCTGGCCGGATTGGCCGGTGTGGGGGAAGTCGGCGGCATTCACTTCCAGGTCATGGCAGGCCTGTCTCCGGGCTATGGCTACACCGGGATTGTCATCGCCATGCTCGCGCGCCTGAATCCCATCGGGGTAGTGCCGGCAGCGCTCTTTTTTGCGGTTATCATCACCGGCGCCGAAGCCATGTCCCGGGCCACCGGGGTCCCGGTTTTTCTGGCCGACGTCATTCAGGGCATGTCCCTGATCACCATGCTGGGGGCGCTGATGCTGACCCACTACCGCATCCGCGTGAGTCGGGCCGACCATGCATGAAATCGTGTCGCAGATTTTTCAGGTGGGTTTTTTCGCCGCCGTGATCCGCATCGCCACCCCGCTGGTTTTCGGCACCCTGGGGGAGCTGTTTGCCGAGCGGGCTGGCATCCTGAACCTGGGCATCGAGGGGATCATGATGCTGGCGGCCATGGCCGGCTTTTCGACCGCCTTTTTCACGGGCAGTCTCTGGCTGGGGGTGTTGGCCGCCGTGCTGACCGGGGTCGTTGCCGGCGCGGCGATGGGCCTGCTGACGATCAGCCTGGGGCTGAGCCAGCACGTTTCGGGCATCGGCCTGACCCTGCTGTGTTCGGGGTTGTCGTTTTTCTTCTACCGGCTGATCTTCGGCCAGCCGTCCACGCTGCCTGCGATCAAACCCTTTGAAACCGTCGCGCTGCCCGTGCTGGCGAAGATCCCCGTCATCGGCCCGATTCTCTTCGACCAGTTCGCCCTGGTCTACCTGGCCATGGCGATCGTGCCCGCGGCGGCCTTCGTGCTCTTCCATACCCCGTGGGGCTTGAACCTGCGGACCGTGGGGGAAAACCCCCACGCGGCTTACTCGGCCGGGGTCAGCGTGAGCGCCATGCGCTACCAGGCCCTGCTGCTCTCGGGGGCGCTGATGGGTCTTGCCGGAGCCTTCCTGTGCATGGCCCAGTACAATGCCTACACCTTCGGGGTGATCTCGGGTCGCGGTTGGGTCTGCATCGCGCTGATCGTTTTCGGCCAGTGGAACCCTTGGAAAAGCGCGGCCGGGGCCATCCTGTTCGCCTGTATCGACGCCTTGCAGCTGCGCCTGCAGGCCAGCAGTGCGATCCACCTGCCCTATGAGGTATTCCTGATGCTGCCGTTTGTGCTCACCATTTTGGGGATGGCCCTGGTGTCCCGCAATGCGCAGGCGCCGGCCGCCCTGCTCAAACCCTTTCGCAAGGAGGCCCGTTGATGCTGGACCTCGTTATTCGCAACGCCAACCTGCCGGATGGCCGGCGGGGATTTGACATCGCGGTTCAAGATGGCCGCGTTCAAGAACTATCACCGGCCATCGGCGCTAAAGGCCGCAACGAAATCGATGCCGCCGGTTGCCTGGTGACACCGCCTTTCGTGGACAGCCATTTTCACATGGACTCTGCCTTGAGCTTTGGCCAGCCGCGAGCCAACCGCAGCGGCACGCTGCTGGAGGGCATCCAGCTCTGGGGGGAGCTGAAACCGCAGCTGACCCTCGAGTCCATCAAAGCCCGCGCCCGCACGCTGTGCCAATGGGCCATCGCCCGCGGCACGCTCGCTATCCGCAGCCATGTCGACGTGGGCGACCCGCAGATGCTGGCCGTCCACGCCCTGCTGGAAATCCGTGAGGAGTTCAAACCCTTCCTCGACCTGCAGCTGGTCGCCTTTCCCCAAGACGGCTATTTCCGCCTGCCGGCCAACCGGGAAAACATGGTCCGGGCGCTGGACATGGGGGTCGACGTGGTGGGCGGCATCCCGCACTTCGAACGCACCATGGCCGACGGCGCTGCGTCGGTGGCGGCCCTGTGCGAGCTTGCCGCCCAGCGCGGCCGGATGGTCGACATGCACTGCGATGAAAGCGACGACCCGCTGTCGCGCCACATCGAAAGCCTGGCGTATCACGCCCAGCGGCTGGGCCTGCAGGGTCGCGTGACCGGCTCGCACCTGACCTCCATGCACTCCATGGACAACTACTATGTCAGCAAACTTCTGCCGTTGATGGCCGAGGCCCGGGTGCATGCAGTGGCCAATCCGCTGATCAACATCACGCTGCAGGGCCGCCACGACACTTACCCCAAACGCCGCGGCATGACCCGCGTGCGGGAGCTGATGCAGGCCGGCGTCAACGTCGCCTTCGGCCACGACTGCGTCATGGACCCCTGGTACCCCCTGGGCTCCCACGACATGCTGGAAGTGGCGCACATGGGACTGCACGTGGCCCAGATGACCGGCACCGAAGAGATGCGCCGCCTGTTCGATGCCGTCACCTTCAACGGCGCCAAGATCCTGGGATTAGCGGACTATGGGCTGGAGCCGGGGTGCTTTGCCGACCTGGTGATCCTGCAGGCCGGGGGCCCGGTGGAAGCGCTGCGCCTGAAACCGGCGCGTCTGCATGTGCTTCGTCGCGGGGTGGTGATTGCCGAAACGGCACCGGTCGCCAGCCGCCTGAACCTGGGAGGGCACTCTTTGTCGGTTGATTTCCGGTATGCCGCCGGCTGACGCCTCCTGGGGAAGCAAGCGAGGCTATGCCTGGCTTGCCAGGCGTATCGCAAATTGCATTATGGAGCCTCATCAGCTGCCCGTCATCATCCCCTGACCACCACCCGCCTCTTTCTCAATAGGTGCAGTGCGCTTGGAGATAAAAGGGAACGGTTGCCTCAAAGTTGGAACCGTTGCCTGACGCCTTCCGGGGCCCATTACCGAGGCCTGATAGCTGCCGGCTAATATAGCGGCCCTTGCCTCTGGCGGTCGCCGTTCTTAACGTAGATTGCCTAACCTTGCTAAAAAGAAAGTCTGGCATCTGCGGTTGATGTTTTCTGTGAACGCTTGAGCATCGCCCATGAGCCCCACCACCGAAAAGACCGTTCTCGTCATCGAAGACGACCGCAACACCGCCGCCTTGGTGGCCCTCTATCTGAAGCGTGAAGGCTTCCGCGTCGTGACGGCCGGCGATGGCGAATCGGGCCTCGCCGCGGCCGAGCGCCGCCGCCCGGACCTGGTCGTCCTGGACCTGATGCTGCCCAAGACGGATGGGTGGGAGGTTTGCCGGCGTTTGCGGCAGAAATCCGAGGTGCCGATTATCATGCTCACCGCCCGGGGCGAAGAGATTGACCGGGTCTCGGGGCTCACCCTGGGGGCGGATGACTACGTGGTGAAACCTTTCAGCCCCCGGGAGTTGGTGGCGCGCGTCAAGGCGGTCCTGCGGCGGGCGCCTCGCCCGGACCCCGGCCGCAAAGCGCTTTTATCCCACGCGGATGTCCTGCTGGACCGGGAGAAGCGCCAACTCCGCGTCGGCGGCCGGCCGGTGGCCGTCACCCCGCACGAGTACGCTCTATTGGAGGCGCTCATGTCCGCCCCGGGTCGTATTTTGACCCGGGACGAACTGCTCGCCCGCCTTTACCCCCAGGGCGAAACCGTGGTGATCGAGCGCGTGGTGGACGTGCACATCGGAAAGCTGCGGCAGAAAATCGAAACGGACCCCTCCGCCCCGCGCTACATCCTGACCGCACGCGGCATTGGGTATAAGTTTGCCGAGGAGCCGCCGCCGGACACGGGGAGCACCCGATGAAACGGCATCTGATTCTCAAGCTCCTGGCCATCAACCTGGTCGTGATCGGCTTTGTCATGGTGGTCGTGTGGTTCTCCATCGACACCCTGGCGGCCGGCTATTTCGTCACCCTCATGGAAAAGTACAACATTTCAGCCAAGCCCGCTAACAGCATGTTCATCAGCGCCGTGCACCGCTACCTGATCTGGGCCAGCCTTTCGGCCGTGGTTCTGGCCGTGGTGCTCAGCTTCGTGATGATGCGCAAGGTTCTGGCCCCCCTGACCCGCATGACCGTGATCAGCCGGGAAATTGCCGCCGGCAACTTTGCCGTCCGGGTGCCGACCGCCACCGCGGACGAGGTGGGCCTGCTCGCCCGGGCCTTCAACCAGATGGCCGAAAGTCTGGAGAAGATTCAGACCCTGCGCCGCAATCTGATGATCGACGTGGCGCACGAGCTTCGGACCCCACTCACCAACATCCGCGGATACCTGGAAGCCCTCAACGATGGCGTACTGCCTCCGTCGCACGAGACTTTTTCCATGCTTCTGGGTGAAACCCTGCGGCTGGTCCAGCTCACAGAGGATGTGCTCCAGCTCGCCCGGGCCGATGCGGCCCGCGGCGACCTGCAGCGCGAACCTATCGACCTGCGGGCCGAGATCCACACGGCGCTGGAGCCCTTTGCGCGCCTTTTCAGCGAAAAATCCATTCGGGTGGACATCCATGCTCCGGAGGGTTCTGTGACGGTGTCGGCCGATCGGCGCCGGATCGCCCGCGTGCTGCGCAACCTGACCGACAATGCCGCCCGGTACACGCCGCAAAACGGTGCACTCGGCATCCGCATCGAGGCCGGCGGTGAGACGGTCCGGGTCGGCTACACCAACAACGGCGGGGAATTGGCCCCCGGGGACCTGCCCTATATTTTCGAGCGCTTCTACCGCGGCGAAAAGTCCCGGTCTCGCCAGCTGGGTGGCGCCGGAATCGGCCTGGCCATCGTCAAGGAACTGGTTGAGGCCCACGGCGGCAGGGTGGGCGCCGAGCTGATCGGCGAGCGGGTCGGGGTCTGGTTCGAACTGCCCATCGACCCGGACGGCCGTGCCGGTTGAGCCCCTGCTTGCCTTGCCTTTGCCCGGCCTAAAATCTTTACATGATCTTTACACGCTCTTTACATCGCCTTTACGCTGCCGTCTTATCTTTTGCGCAAGAAAAACCGCGCCGCGGACTCTACGCGAGCCGGACGCGGGCGCAACCAAACACAGGGAGGTATGGCATGAAGACCATCGTTATTGCGATCATCGTCGTGGCAGCGATTTTTTTTGGGATCCGCGCAGTCCAAAGCACGGATGCCAAGATGGAGACGCCCATGAGCGCTAAGCCCCAAAAGACGGAAACGGCCGTTTTTGCCGGAGGCTGTTTCTGGTGCACGGAGTCCGATTTTGAAAAGGTGCCCGGAGTGGTCGAGGCGATTTCAGGCTACACCGGCGGCCATGTGGCCAACCCCACCTACGAGCAGGTCTCGGCCGGCGGCACCGGCCACGTCGAGGCCGTCAAGGTAATCTATGACCCGGAGAAGGTGACCTATGCGCAGCTGCTCCAGGTGTTCTGGCGCCACGTGGACCCCACGGATGCCGGCGGCCAGTTCGTGGACCGGGGCTCCCAGTACCGCAGCGTCATATTCTATGCCAATGAGCAGCAGCGGAGCCTGGCCGCGGCTTCCAAACAAAGCCTGGCCGCTTCGGGCCGGTTCGACAAGCCGATCGTAACCGAGATCCTGCCGCTGAAAGAATTCTACCCGGCCGAGGAGTACCACCAGGATTATTATAAGAAGAATCCGATCCGCTACCATTATTACCGCTTTGGCTCCGGCCGGGACCAGTTTCTGGAAAAGGTCTGGGGCGCTGAGACGCCGGCGGCGCAGCCGGCAACGAAGGGAGAGAAGGGATCCGACATGAGCGCTGCAATGAAAAAAGATAAAACGAGTGCCGACACCGCGCCGGCGAAAACCGACGGAAGCCAGACATCCGGAATGACCGGCACCACTTACACCCGACCCAGCGACGAGGAGCTGCGGCGGCGTCTGACCCCCATGCAGTACAAGGTGACCCAGCAGGACGGCACTGAGCCGGCCTTCAACAACGAATACTGGAACAACCACGCACCCGGGATTTACGTGGATGTCGTCTCCGGCGAGCCGCTTTTCAGCTCCACGGACAAGTTCGAATCCGGAACAGGCTGGCCGAGCTTCACCCGGCCGCTGGCGCCGGAGAACATCGTGGAAAAGACGGACCGCAGCTTTTTCATGGTGCGGACCGAGGTGCGCAGCAAACACGCCGATTCGCACCTGGGCCATGTTTTCAACGACGGCCCCGAGCCCACGGGCCTGCGCTACTGCATGAATTCGGCGGCCTTGCGTTTCATTCCCCTGGCGGACCTGGAAAAGGACGGCTACGGGCAATACCGCAAGCTGTTCGAGTGAGGCCGGTGGATTCAACCTCCCGCGCGAGGCCGGTGGCGGTCTTGAAACCAGATTCGACTCGCCGTCACCGGCCTCGGGGAGCGGCCGGACTGCGCCGGTCGTTCCTGTCTCTTGAGGTTTTTTATGACGAACCGAGCGACCTCGAAAAAAAACAATTTTGAACCGACGAACAAGCTGTCACGAAAAAGGCGCTACCTGATCTGGGCGATCGCCCTCTGGGCCGTCGTGGCCGGGTGCCTGGTCACAGACCTTTTTGTCTGCCCGTGGACGGCCGTGTTCCATAACCAATCCTTTTCATCGGAGGCTTTGCCATGAAAACCTATTTTGCCGTCATGCTGACGTTGCTGGCTCTCGGAACTACCCGGGCCCGGGCGGCTGATGTCAATGATCCGGCTCTAAGCCACGCCGTATTCTACGTCGCCTGATACGATGTCGGCAAATCAGCCCTGGAGGGGCTGAAAGGTGTAATCAGGGTGACCAGTGGTTTTCAGGGGTTGCGCGAGATAAACACCGTGACGTACGACCCGAGACTGATTTCAACCCAAGCCATGGTCGCCGCGTTGAAATCCGCCGGCACCTATCTCGGACAGGCGCCCGATTAATTCCGATAGATATCTGTGACAACCGATCTACTGAGATTGGGGGGGGTATCCCTTTTCTCCCTTCCATGCGGGAAAAAGTCCCGTCCTGCCGAATTTCCCCCATCAAAATAAGGGTGCCACTCTATGGACAACCGTCTAAAATCATGTGACTGTCAATTATCCTGGGCTCCGTGCGATCATCATGGCTGACTCCTCAAGCGTGTCAATGAACCCACCTTAACCCCTCAGCGCAGGGCCAAGGAGGGTAGCGCATTGGCCGAAAACTTCTGTGATCTGACCCGGTTGATCCGCAGCATCCAGCGGCTCGAGGGAAACCCGGATTGCTTCGGCACCCTGCAGGATTCGTGTGAGCGCACCGGTTGTGCGTGGCGGCAATACTGCCTGACCGCTCGCGATCGCAGCGCTTCTTCGGGCGAAACGGCCGACGAAACTGCGCAGCGCTAGCGGCGCCCGGCGGCTGCGTGTTTCTCGCGGGGGCAGATCGAAATGGCTGAGCATGCGGCGGCGGCCTTGCCGGCCACCGGAGGCTGCCCGGAAAGGGGCCGTTCATGGAAAAACGGGAAAACAAACGCCACACCAGCAACACAGCGGTCATGTGCAGTTTTTTGACCACCCTGCATTGCGGGAAGTCGGTCGACGGGATCATGAAGAACTACGGCTGCGGCGGCATGTATGCCGAACTGAGCACCCACTTCAAGGCCGGCACGATCCTCGTTATCCGATCAACCGGCAGCCCCTCGGGGTGCCCCAGTAAAAATGGCTATCGCTCGATCTCGCTGGCGGAAGTCAAGTGGTCTGAACCAAAGCCTGTGCGCGGCGCTATCTGTTACGGCACTGGTTTGAAATATTTGATGATCTGAACACGATATCTGTGCTACTGGCGCGTGCAGGACGGCAAGCAGCCCGGCATTGGCAAGATGCTCGGATATGCTTACTCTCTGCACGACAACACCTTTGATGCCAACAGGGCGATGGCCGATTGAGCATGCATCTATCCACTGATCACTTCGAAACCGCGAGGAGGTAAACATGTTCAAACACATTCTGCTGCCCACGGATGGATCGGAATTATCTGCAGCGGCGATGCAACAGGGAATTCGTTTCGCCAAGAGCATCGGTGCGAAAGTGACGGGCCTTTCCGTGATGCCCCTGCAGCGAACCGTTTACTACGACATGGATATCCCCACGGAAGCGCTGGAGAAAATCGCCCGGAGATGCAAGGAAGCGGCGGAAGAATATCTGGCGGCGATCGAAAAAGAAGCCAAAGAAGCGGGAGTTGGCTGCGACGTCGTTTATGAGAGAAACGATCACCCATACGAGGCCATCATCCGGGTGGCTAATCAGAAGGGCTGCGATCTCATCATGATGGCGTCCCACGGGAGGAGAGGCGTCGGGGCGCTCTTGATCGGAAGTGAGACTCAAAAGGTGCTGACTCACTCCAAAATCCCGGTGCTGGTGTACCGCTGAGCAGAATCGAAACCAATTTGAAACCACTTCCAGCGGACTGACACGATCATGGATAACAGCGATCCCAAGAAGACGGGTGAGCCTGCGAAAGATTTTTCCACCCACCAGGAAAGCATGGTCAAAGAGCGCACCGTCCAGCGTGAAGATGCTGTTATGAACTTGGAGAACGAAATTGCCGAACGCACGAGTTTCCAAACCAAGCTGAACCAGTTGTCCCGGGTCTTTCGTGACGCGGCTGACGCGATCATCATCGAGGATTTGTCCGGGACAATCATCGAGATGAACCAGGAAGCGGAACGATCCTACGGCTGGAGCAGGGAGGAATTGATCGGAAAGTCTATCAAGAACCTTCTTTTGCCGGACCGATATCAGTTCGCGTGGCAGTTGCGGCAACAATGCCTCAACGGTCAAGAGGTGCGCAACTGGGAGGGGTTTCGGGTCGACAAATATGGCCGGGCGTTTCCCACTCTATTGACGGCATTCCCCTTGATGGACGAAAACGGCCGAATTGAATTCGTAGCAACCATCACGAAAGATATCTCCATCCTCAAAAAATTGGAATTGGAATTGCGGGATTCCCAACGCCGGCTGAAGGAATTTTCGCGAAAGAGCATTGAAGCGCTGGAGGCCGACCGAAAAGCGGTTTCCCGGGAGTTGCACGACAGCATCGGGGGAAATCTTGCTGCCATAAAGTTTGCGCTGGAATCCATCGTCACGAAGATAGGGGATACACCGGACGCAGCGACGATGTCTCTTGAAAAGACCATTTTGCATTTGGCAGAAACAATTAAGGAGTGCAAGCGTATCTCTGCCAATCTGCGGCCGGAGATTATCGACGACATGGGGCTTCTGGCCACCATCGATTGGCACACGCGCCAGTTTGGTCAGTATTACAACCAGATACAGATCATACGGCAGATCGATGTGGATGAGCAGGAAGTCCCCGAGCTGCTAAAAATCGTGGTTTACCGCGTGATCCAAGAAGCGTTGAACAATGCCGCCATGCACAGCAAAGCCGATACGATTCATATTCGATTGAAGAAATCCGGCAATTCTTTCGAAGCGGAGGTAGAGGACAACGGACGTGGATTTGATTTCAAGGAAGTATCTAATTGCGGGGGTCTAAGAGGCGGGTTTGGGTTGAAGAACATGCGAGAGCGGGTCGAAATAATTGGCGGTTCATTTTCCTTACATTCTTTGTCTGGAACGGGCACCTGCATACGTATCGTGTTCCCGGTCGGTGAAGATAATGCGACCTGAGTTGAGCGGTTCTGCTGCCGTTGCGACGGCCGGGGAAAAAATTGCCGCGAGCCCTGCGCACGGCTGACCCCAGCGGGCCTCTATGTGAAACGACAGGATCGCGCAATTTAGGTACGATAGAGTTTCGCACGGGAACAACAAATTAGCGGGCATAATGCTAACTTCGGTGACCCCATGGATACCAAGAAGAAAATCATAATTGTCGAAGACAATGATCTTTACCGCGCCGCCTTGAAGGATTTGATCAACGCTCAGAATCAGTTAGAGGTGGTGGCAGAAGCGGGCAGCGGTGGCGAGGCATTGAAGACCGTCAAGCAATTTCCGGCAGACTTAGTCCTTTTAGACCTTCGGCTTCCCGGGGGAAGCGGTTATGATATCCTTCCCGAAATATCAAAAAGTGTGGATGCAAAAATATTGGTACTGACCATTCTTGAATCGGATCACAACATAAGAGCCGCCTTTGAGGCGGGGGCTGACGGCTACTGCTTCAAGGATGTAAGCAGTCAAGAGTTGATAAATGCAATATCGAGTGTCTTGGCTGGAGTACGTTATGTATCCCCAGCTACCTTGAGCTATCCGGAAGAGCGACGAGCAGAGCAACGTCAGGCCTGCGCCTGCCAAATCGTTTGGTCCTATTTCAACAAGGATAACATGGTCTCTGCGAGGATGCTTAACTGCAGCCGTGCCGGCTGCTATTTTGAAACGCCTCAACCGCTTACAACGGGTTCAACCGTCTTGATCCGTCTTGAAACCTCTGAGATAGGGCCTACGAACACGACCGCTGGATCTGTACGCTCGAACGCGGTTGCGGAAGTCAAATGGTGTGACAGCCGCAACAGTCAATACGGTGTCGGGGCCAGATATCATTTTCGAGGCTAATGGGCACATCTGAGTGTATTCACGGCTCTGCCGATAACCTGCGCGGCATGGTCGACCTCCGGCGTGGTGGTCATCCGGCCGGTGGTGAGCTGCAGCGTCCCCATGGCCCATTCCACCGGGATCTTGCCGGCGGATTGTGCTGCGTCCGTGTGGACCCGTATGCCGCGGGTGCGCGCCAGCGCCGCGATCTCGGCGATCGGCTGGATGGTGCCTACCTCGTTTTTGGCGTGCATGATGGAGATCAGGACCGTATCCGGCCGCAGGGCGGATTCGACATCGGCGATGCCCACCATGCCCTGTGAATCTACCGGCAGATAGGTCACCGCGTAGCCTTCTTTTTCCAAAAACGCGCACACGTTGAGAACGGCCGGATGCTCGATGCGGGAGGTGACGATGTGGCGGCCGCGGTCGCGCAGGGCGTGCGCGCTGCCGATGATGGCCCAGTTATTGGCCTCGGTTCCGCCGCTGGTAAAAATCACTTCATCCGCCTCACAGTTCAACAGGCCGGCAACCTGGCGCCGGGCGGCGTCCAAAGCCTGCCGCGATGCGATCGCATAGAGGTGGCCGCTGGAGGGGTTGCCGAACTCCTCCTCCAAAAACGGCCGCATGGCGGCGATGACGCCGGGGTCGTGGGGGGTCGTGCCGTTGTAGTCGAGGTAAATGGGCTTCACGTTTCAGTTTCTCCTGTATAACCGGGTATTCGGCAAGCGGTCTTTTTTCAGTGGGCCTTCAGGCAATTTTCAGGATCAACTCTTCCGTCGACAGCACCTGGGCGTATGCAGCAGACAACGCCGCCATGATCACGGCATGGACGTGAGCAGCCGGTGCGGTCTCCCGGCCGAAGGTCAGTGCGCGTGTCGCGCAGGCGTCGTGGGCCACCAGGCACTGAAACCCCAGGTCGCAGGCCGCCCGCACAGTGGCGTCGATGCACATGTGGCTCATGGCCCCGCAGACGGCAACCGATGCGGTGCCGGCCTTTTTCAATTGATCCAGCAAGGAGGTTTCCCGAAAACTGTTGGGAAAGTGCTTCACGATCAGGGTTTCGTCAGCCACGGGCGCAACCGACGGGTGGATCTCGGAGCCGGGCGTATCGGGTAGAAAGAAAGTGGCGCCGGGCCGGGTGGCCAGGTGCCGGATGTGAAAGACGGGCCGGCTCTTCTCGCGGAACCGGCGGAGGAGCCGGGATGCGTTCATGCTCGCCGCGTCCATGCCCTCCAGGGCCATTTTTCCGCCGGGAAAATAATCGTTTTGGATGTCCACAAGGATCAATGCAGTCGGGTTGTCCATGGCAGCCCTCGGGGTCTTGAGTTATAGGTGAGGTAATTTTACCCCGGCACTGTATCAGCCATCCATGTCGTATTCAAGGACCCTGCTTGGACAGCCGGTATGAATCTGCTATGTTTCTTAACGCGGTGGAATAGAAAAGGGGAAGTGAACAGGAAATCCGCACCAGGAGGAGAGATGACAGAAGACCAGTGGAAAACCCTTAACCCCGGCGGCACCAAGCGCGTTGTCGTCACCCGGGATCTCCCCGGTTGCCGATGGCAGACGATTCTCACCGACGCCGGCTGCGCGGTCGACGTAAACCAACTCCCGCGGGACTTGCTCGTTGCCGAAATCCGGTCGGCCATCGGGACGCGCTGCGACGGCGTCATCGGCCAGATCACGGAGCCCTGGGGACAGGAGTTGTTTGCAGCGCTCAAGGCGGCCGGCGGCCGCGTCTACAGCAACTACGCGGTTGGGTTCAACAACATTGATCTTGCCGCCGCCAACCGCCATGGCATCGCCGTGGGCAACACCCCGGGGGTCCTCACGGAGACCACGGCAGAGCTGGCGGTCGCGCTTACGTTTGCCGCGGCCCGCCGGGTGTCGGAGTCGGAGCGTTTCCTGCGGGCCGGCCGCTGGCGCGAGGTCGGCTGGCAGCCCGCCCTTCTCCTGGGGGAGATGCTGTTCCGCAAAACGCTGGGCATCATCGGCGCCGGGCGCATCGGCGAAGCCTATGCCCGGATGATGGTGGAAGGCCACAAGATGAACCTCATTTATCACGACCTTCACCGCAATGCGGCGTTGGAGGCGTACATCGAGCGCTACAGCGCTTTTCTGCAGGCGTCCGGATTAAAACCCGTCACCTGCCGGCAGGCCTCCTCTGTGGATGAACTGCTGACGGAAGCCGACGTGGTAAGCATCCATACCATTCTGGACGATTCCACGCGTCACCTTATCAACGCCGAGCGTCTGGCCCGGATGAAAGAGAACGCGTTGATCGTAAACACGAGCCGTGGACCGGTGATCGACGAGGCGGCGCTGGTGGAACACTGCCGCCGGCACGCCGACTTTCGCGCGGGCCTGGACGTGTTCGAAAGGGAGCCGGAACTCGCGCCCGGCCTTGCCGAGCTTGAGAATGTGGTCCTGGTGCCGCACATCGGGTCAGCCACCCTGTGGGCCCGCAAGGGGATGAGCTTGCTTGCGGCCGCCAACGTGGCGGGCATTCTCGCGGGCGGCCCGGCCTGGAACCGGCCGGACGTCGAGCCCTTCGTGAGTGCCGATCCTCCCCGGGCGGCGCCGAGTATTCTCAACGCCGGGGAAATCGGATTGCGCGTTTTTTGAACGGCTGTTGGATTCCGCCCGGACACCGGCATGCGTTGCGCGCGACGGCCAGCGCAACATGGATTCCGGGATACCGGCGAGAAAGCACTTTTGGAATGTCGATTGGGACGTGACGTGCGGGGCCGCATCGGCGGCCCCGCACCTTTTTTCAACAACCTTTTAGACCATCTTGAGAACCATCATACCGGCATTGATGCGCTGAACGAGCAGTAAGATCCCGTCACCGCCCTTGTATTTGGCAAGCAGCTGCTTCAGTTCCCCCGTCGAGGACACTTTCTGGCGGTTGACCTCAAGGATCAGATCGCCCTGTTGAACGCCGGCCTTGGCCGCCTTGCTGTCCGGCCGGATACCCACCACGACCACGCCGGTCTCGCGATGGGTGTTCAAGCGCTGGGCCATCTCGGGGGTCAGGTCGGTCACCTGCAGCCCGTACTCGCCCTCTTTCTCCACCGGGGGCTTGCCGGCATCGGCGACGGTCAGGGGCCGCTTGGCTACCGTCACGTCAAAGATCTGCTGCTTGCCTTCGCGGACGACCGTGATTTTCGTAGTCTCGCCCACCGGCAGGGTGGCGGCCAGGGCGGTCAGCTCGCGGCTGTTCGTGACCTTCTCGCCGTTGACCGCGGTGATGATGTCCTTGGCCTTGATGCCGGCCTTCTGCGCGGGGTTGCCCGGCACCACCTCGGTCACCAGCACGCCTTCATTGCCTTTTACGCCGTAGTACTCCGCCAGATCGCCCTTGAGGTCCTGAATGCTCACCCCCAGCCAGCCGCGGGTGACTTCCCCGTTCTCTTTGAGCTGGGCGACGATTTTAGTGGCCATGTCGATCGGGATGGCAAACCCGATGCCCTGGCCGTGAGCGATGATGGCCGTGTTGATGCCCACCACCTCACCGTTCATATTGACCAGCGGACCGCCGCTGTTGCCCGGGTTGATGGAGGCATCGGTCTGGATGAAGTCGTCGTAGGGGCCGGAGCCGATGACGCGGCCCTTGGCGCTGACGATGCCCGCCGTAACGGTCTGCTCCAGGCCGAAGGGGCTGCCGACCGCCACCACCCACTCGCCCACCTTCAGGTCCGCGGAACGGCCTAACTTGGCCACGGGCAAATCGCCCTTGGCGTCAATCTTGATCAGGGCCACATCTGTCTGCGGGTCGCGGCCGATGACTCTGGCATCAAACTCGCGCTCGTCCTTGAGCTTGACCTTGATCTTGTCGGCATCTTCCACCACGTGGTTGTTGGTGATGATGTAGCCGCTTTTGTCAATGATGAAACCGGTGCCGACCGCATCCTGCCGGCGCTCCTGGGGCGGCATCTGCTTGCCGAAAAAGTCCTTGTACTGCTCGTTTCCGCCAAAAGGGCCGTTTTCGAAGGGGGTGTCATCGAACGGGCGCATGTTCGCTTCGCCCTGCGTTGTTTTCTCCACCTGGACATTGACGACGGCGGGGCCGACCTGTGCGGCCAGCGCGCTGAAATTCTCCGGTACCATCCGGGGCGCGTTTAGGGCCGCCTGAAGACCGCTCGTGGCCAGCAGTCCGAATGCCAGCACCATTGCCATGACCCATGTAAACCTGAATTTCCGTATCATTGTTCGTTACCTCCTGGTGTGATGTCGGCCCATGCGGGCTCGATCGATGGGCCAACTATAAACCACCAAGTTCACGGCAAGATGACCCGGAGATGACCAAAAGGTCATATTTATCCGGAGCGATCAGCAGACTATTGAAAAACGGCGCCTCAGGTCGTGATCCGGCGTTGCGCAGCTTTTGTAAATGCTCACCTATCAAGGGATAGGCTGCGCTTTCCAAAACGCCGCGCGCCTTGGCTGACGGCCCGATGCTTGTTTTTCAACACCCTGTTAGATGCATGCAAATTCCCGCGGCACAATCTATCCTGGTTTCTCCCAGCCAGGATGCTATCCACACTTTTCTGGGATGTACTTTGTTTAGAAGTGGTTTCACAACCTCGGATTACGCCCGATGGCAAGGCGCAGGCTCATTCGAACGCGCAGCAACCACCAAGTCTTCAAAAATGTCCAAGGATTCTATATATCGCCGGATGTTATCACGTGCGGAGTTTTCACATTCGATCAGCTAATTTTTCACCGGATTGCTATGATGGCTTCGGCTTCAACGAGAAGCCTGATTATGGCTTCATGCGGTGTAGAACGAAGTCGTGGTCTGCCTGGCGAGCGAATCAATACCTGAAGGAAGTCATTGGTTAGTAACGCCCTCTGCCGCGTCTGTCTCCACGACCTCCTCTGTCTGCACCTCTTCGACTGTTAGAGTGAGGGCGAGCTTCATTGACTGTAATCGTTCGCCCTTTAAAAGACTGTCCATTTAAACCAGCGATTGCAGACTGAGCCTCAGCTTTCTCAGGCATCTCCACGAATCCAAAGCCTTTAGATCGGCTACTTTCTTGATCCTTGACAATCGATGTGGATGTGACTTGTCCAAAAACCTCAAAAGCGTGGCGCAAGTCTTCTTCGGTGACATTATATGAGAGGCTGCCGATGAAGAGTTCCATTTTATTTCCCTTCATCAATCACGTGAAGTGTTAGCCGATAACCTCACTCTCGGCTGAATTTTGTGCTCCTCATGAAACAAACGGGTTAAATCGATTGGAAGCATCAAATAGCCGGAAATCGTTGTCCTGATAATCGCCTAACGGCCTCAGCCAATGGTAGCTTATTTGAATCTTGACGTGGTTGTTTCAAAGCATTCTATATGTTAGTCCTTTCCGGATGTTTAATTCACTATTTCAGGCTTGGATTCGGACAACATCTTTCTGAGTTCATCTCCCTGAACGCTTTCCTTCTCCGAAAGAAGATGGGCTAACTGATCCAGGACCTCCCGTCGCTCCGAAAGGATTTTTTTCACCCGTTGGTGCGCCTCGTCGATGAATCGCGCGATTTCCTCGTCAATTTGGGCGGACTTCTCTTCACTGTAGGTATTGCTCTGGGAAAAATTGCCCGGCATGAACATGGGCTGACGCGGTCGCTCATAGGTCACCAGTCCCATGCGATCGCTCATGCCGTATTCCGTGACCATGGAACGGGCAATGTCCGTGGCGCGTTGCAGATCGTTCTGGGCCCCGGTGGAGATTTCGTTAAACACCAGTTCCTCCGCTACCCGGCCTCCCAACAAAACCGCTAAGCGGTCCAGCAGCTCCGAGCGGGTCATTAAATAGCGGTCCTCGATAGGCCGCTGTTGGGTATATCCGAGCGCCGCAATCCCGCGCGGAATAATGGAGATCTTGTGCACCGGGTCGGCATGCTCCACCGACTCTGCCACGATCGCATGCCCGGATTCGTGAAAAGAGACAATTTCCTTCTCTTTGGAATTCATGACCCGGTTCTTTTTCTCCAACCCTCCCACCACACGGTCGATCGCCTCATCGAACTCCGCCGACCCGATCGTTTCCTTGTTTTTCCGCGCCCCCAACAGGGCGGACTCATTGACAAGGTTGGCTAAATCAGCCCCCACGAAACCCGGAGTTAAACCGGCAATCTTGCGCAGATCGACATCGGGACCCAAAACGACATGCTGGCAGTGAATTTTCAGGATGGCCTCTCGCCCGTTGATATCCGGCCGATCGACCAGGACCTGCCGGTCAAAGCGTCCCGGGCGCAGCAAGGCGGGGTCTAATATTTCCGGCCGGTTGCTAGCGGCCATGATGATGACCCCTTTATTCGTTTCGAATCCGTCCATCTCCACCAAAAGCTGGTTCAGCGTCTGCTCGCGCTCATCATGCCCGCCCATGATATTCGCCCCGCGGGCTTTGCCTAACGCGTCCAATTCGTCGATGAAGATGATACAGGGCGATTGGGCCGCCGCCTGAGAGAAAAGATCACGGACACGCGCTGCACCGACGCCGACGAACATTTCCACGAACTCAGAGCCGCTGATGCTGAAAAACGTCACTTTGGCCTCTCCGGCCACGGCTTTTGCCAGGAGCGTTTTGCCGGTTCCGGGCAGACCTACCAGAAGCACCCCTTTGGGAATCCTTCCCCCCAATTTTTGAAATTTCTCCGGGCTTCGCAAAAACTCGACCACTTCCTTAAGCTCTTCCTTGGCCTCATCGATGCCGGCGACATCCGCAAAAGTGACTTTCGTCTCGGTTTCCGCAAAAATCTTGGCTTTGCTCTTGCTAAACGACATGACTCCCATTCCCGGTCCCATCTTTTTCATGGCGTAGCGCCAGATCAGGAAAAAGATGCCGATGGGAATGACCCAGGATAGGACGGTGCTCAGCAATTGACTTTGAAAGTATCCGGAGTAGTTGATTTTGTTTTCATCCAGGTCTTTCACCAGTCCGGGATCAGTTACGCGAACCGTGGTGAACTTCTGACCCGGCGACCCTTTAAGCGTCCCGCTAATAGATTCAGGACCGATGGTCAATTTAACTACGCTGCCTTGGGCGACGTATTGTTTGAACTGGCTGTAGGGGATCGTCTCCACATTGGCGGAAAAAAAGTATTGCTGCATGTATGAAAATGCCAAAAGCGTAATCAGAAAATACCAGATGCTGAAGTGAGCTTTCGGCGGCAGCGCATTCTTGTTTTGCGGGGCTTGGAAACCGAATAAAGCGCGAAGCCTGTCCGTTAAATTTTCCGGTGGTTTGTTTTCTCCGCTTGGTGGCATATGCCTGCTCCTTCATGTTGGACGAACGTGCCGGCTGGCTGATTTATCCGAGATCGCCCCTTCTCTCAGATACACCGTGCGTAATTTCAATCTTGGCGCAGAGTTCCCGGTTGCCGGAGCTACCCGCCATTGTCTTCCCAAGGCGATTCGCAACTTCAGGAAAAATAGCTTCCCAAGTTTTTCATGGCCGTCGCAATATCCTCAATCGCCTGGTGCATTCCCTCGCTATAAGCGCCACTCTCTGGTGCTGCCTCCTTATTTATCCTTTCCTGAACCTCAGCCCTGAGCCTTTTCAAACTTTGAGCGTGCTTTTCAAACTGGATGCGATGCTCCTCTTCCATGTCTTTGATGACATGGGAATTGGTCTGTTTGATAAGTTCATCAGCCTCTGCCAGTAACTTTTCAATATCCTGGGGTATCAATGTTGCCTGCATGATGCTTCCTTTCTGTTCTCAAATGTTTAGGATGCGATGCTGGTTTACATCCGGCCGACCGCACCCCTCTGCTCGGCTCAAAGAATGTATAATTCGCAAATTCTTCGAAAGTGATGGCCATAGATGGCCAGCGTGACGGCCAGCGGCAGCTGCCTGGGCTTGCGGATCAGGGTCCAAATCAGCAGATGCCAGTATTCGAAACGCTCCTTCTCGCCTTGCAGCGGGCGATAATGTGTTTCGCCGACTCCCGCTGAACGGCCATCCCCCCGATAAAGGCCATATCCGCCCAGGCGAGATCTTCCTCCGTGAGCTTGTCCGTGTTGACATCCACGAGCCGCTTGTGAAAATCCTCTGGCAACATGGCGGCGACGATGAGCAGCCCCAGCGGTGGGTAGGCCGCTTTCTTCCCGACAAATTTCAACGCATATGTGAAGCTCCAAAACGTGTTCGGAAAAGCCGGGGAGATCAAAAGTACGTTCATATCGACTGCCTCCCATGGTTACTCATCCTCTCGCCATCCTCCCAAGTTTGAAAACATGCGTCCGAAGAGGGTGAGGGGGTATCACTGCGACGGCCTACGCCTCTCCTGCGGCGGTGGCAAAACAAAGTGGGTCATGCGCTTGTCTTATGATGAATGAAAATGCCGAAGTGACGGACAACCCCTTTTTATGTGCAGCTGCACTATAGTGATCGCCTCCCCTGAATGAAGTTGAGCAGCACCATGACAACAGCAATGACCAGCTGGATATAGTTGCAGGTAAAAGCATAATCCATATGGTTGAACTTGCAAAGAGACTTCCAATTGCTCAGTCTGCGGCAACTCAGCAGAGCCTATTTGGCCTTGCCGCCTGCCGGCTTGTAGAAGACGTGCTCGCCGATCTCGACCGTCTTGACATATTCGATGGACCAATTCGGGGTTGCTTTCCGATTGTGGAAATACAAAGCTCCATCGGTTGAGTCCTTTAGTTGCCGGTTGAGAGCTTTGCGGGCGATTTCCTTGGCGTGCGCGTAAGGCTCTTCCTCCCTGGCCTCATCCGCACGGCCGTCGCACCACCACGAGAACTGGCAGGTACCCTGCTCGTGGCCTTGCTTGACAACTCCACAGATGGTGTCTGGAAACCCCTTATGGCCGAGCCGGTTCATAACGACGTTGGCGATGGCCTCCATCTCGGCATTATCCTTGCGGTTGGCCTCCCAGTAGATGCTTCGGGCAATACAGGTGATCCCATCGTCTAAGGACTCTTCGCCGGCCGGATCGACCGACTGCGCTTGGGGTTCAGTGATGATCTCGGTCGGAGTGGGTGGCGTCTTACTGCCCTTGGCCGAGGCCTTCTCCTCAAGTACCTCCGCTTTGTTCTTGGCCGTTGCCTCGTTCTGAGTTTGGTCGGCCGCGTTCGCCAAGCCCACCAGAAGTAATGTCGTAAGACAAGTTGCGGCCCATACCTGTCGTACAGTCGCACCGCTATCTTTTATGTTCTTTATGCAAGTTCGGTGGTGACCATAGCTTCCCACCAGGGCCTTCATTCGTAAGATAACCAGGATTAAGCACATTGACCATCTTCCTTTATCCCCGCCAAGGTAAATGGCTTCGAGATCACCTCATCCACCGCAGTGGTCTTTCTGGCGAAAATGGTTTCCCTTCCAGCACCCGTCATGATAACGACCCGGGTGCACGGGGAGCATTTTTTAATGCTACAGGCGAAAGCCACTCCATCCATCCCGGGCATTTCATGATCCGACAAGACGAGGTCGAATACTTTGTCAACCTAGCCGGCACGGAGATTCTGATAACAGGTTCAGTCTTTAAACTTGGCGGCGGCATTTCGAATAGAAGCACTTAGTGCACTCCAGGCACTCTCCGCACCGCCCTTGAGTTGCTCCCAAGCTTCCTCGCTAGACTCGCCCAGTTCCTTTAGTCTGGCCTTCGTGGTGCTAACCTTCTGCTCAATCTCGTCAACCTGCTTTGCATGTTTGAGACGAACGTCGGCTGTAGAAATCTTCGCTTGGGCCTCGATCTCGGCTAATTTGGCCTGTGCCAACTCCAGTTCGGCCTCTATCTTCTGTTTGTAGGCTTCTTTGGTGCTCATGACGCATATCCTTTGTTGATGGATTCAGGGCTCTATTTAGGCTTTTCTGAAAAGTGCGATTATATACAGCAGCACTACGGCTCCCAGCGCAGCTGTCACTATCGAACCGATTAAACCGCCAGCGGCGATTGCCAGCAGGCTGAGAAAAAAGCTGCCCATGACCCCTCCGAGAGGGCCAATCATGATGTTGCCCAGGAGACCAAAGCCCCCAGCTTTCATAATTGTCCCGGCGAGCCAACCCGATAGTGCGCCGATAGCGAGAAAAATTGGCGATCCCGTGATGTTTATTGTTTTACCTCAAGTTTTCATCAGTAGAAACTAACCTGCCTATAGCCAATTGCCCAGCCCAAGCCGAAGTCCTTGTCGGGCAACAGGCGCGGCGGCTATCTCTTTTTGCTTCCAAAAACCAGGAGTACGCCTCCGATTGCGATTGCCCCCACGCCAGCCCAAACCGGCACGTTGACTGTCTGCTTGTCCTTTACCGACAGCTCGATCGGTCCAAGCTTGGCCTCATGGGTCTCCTTGGTGTAGCTGAAACTGCCATACACCAACCCCAAAACACCCGCTAAAATCAACACGATTGCCGCAATCTTGACCGCGTTCATTTCGTCTCCTCCTAAAAGTGGTTTCAAAACCTCGGATCACGCCCGAGAACGAGGTGCAGGCCGATTCGAACGCTCAGCACCCATGGCAGGTTGTGAGCATTTCGACAGGGCTGCAACGCCGCCATCGGGTGTCAGACGGGGCTATCCACTTCTAAAAAAAACTCTTGGTTCGCCACCTTGGACAGTGCGCTAGGAAGTGACGATCAAATTCGAGAACGCGAGCAGCTGAACCGCTCTGCCCCGTGCAATCCAGCATAGAACCCGCCCGGTGCCGTTACGGGCGTCGGCGTTGAATGACGCGAATCAAAACCACTACAATCGAGATAAGAATGTTGTGGTGAATTCCTAATCACTTTCCAAAGGAAGAAAGAACTGCGTCCATCTGATTCTCAATTTCGCGACGCTTCTCCGAAGGCATTGAAAAGAAAATTTCGGGCTTTTCGACAAAATTAGTCACGAGCTCCGCAAGATCCGGCCCAATACGGGTCCATCGAATAAAATCCGCTCTAGACATGGCGCTCTTTCTGTCTTCTGATGGTATTTTCATACTCTTCACTTACCAATACGGATTGCTGAGATGTTCCCAATGACGCCAAAGGCATTCAATAGCCAGATAATAACTACAATAACCACTACCAAATTTAGAATTTTCTTTATGGTAGCCTGCATGGGTATGTAGCTGTTGATCACCCAGAGAATCACCCCAACGACAACCAGCACAATCACTAAGTTAATTAGCGGCATAAATTTTCTCCTTTGACAGTATGCTTGTTAACAGTCCAAAGTGGAATTTCTATTCGCCCGAGCTGACGCCAGGCTCTTTCCGGGAAAGAATACCCGCCGCCTATTTCACGATGAGATCATTCCTGACCGATTTGACCCCATCGACGCCGCGTGCGATTTGGCCCGCCTTATCGACGGCCGCTTGAGAATCGACGAAGCCGCTCAGCTGGTTGATTTAATGAATCAGAGCGGCTGGAAATCCCTCTTTTTCTCTGCCTCAACACAGCCTCAGATCCGTCCGAGCAGTAACAGCACGAGTACGATCAGAAGGACCAATCCAATTCCGCCGCTGGGATAGGGTCCCCACCTTGCACTGTGGCGCCAGGTGGGCAGGGCGCCGACGAGTAGGAGAACCAAAATGATAATCAGGATAATTCCCATGACATTTCTCCTCTTTCCTTCCTTGGCCTTAAGTTAAAAGCGCAACCGTGCATTAGCTTGTGACGGGTAGTAGGCGTAACGCCTAATGCCTCAAAGAGGTATGGTAGCGATGTCTATTGCAACCGTGGCCGCGAGCTAAAGGAGTGGCCAGCGTAAGATACCAAGATCCTCCACTCTATCTCCCAACAACCTTCTTGATCTCGCCGATCTTTTCCTGAACTTTGCCGTCTATCTTTTCATTGGCACCTTCAGTTTCCATCTTTGGATCATCGTTTAGTTTCCCGGCGATCTCCTTTATCTTTCCCTTCACTTTATGCCACTTACCTTCTGCCTCATCCCTCGTACCCGATTTCATGGTATTGCTCCTGTCGGAATTTCGTTAAACTGATGATACGTTGCCCCCTGTTATCCCGGTCATTGAACCTCCGAGTGGGAGCGCGTTTTCGTTCCATCTTTCACTGCTGCTTCGGTGTGGACCAGCATTTCATAGGGCTCTCGGAGTAGGTTCATCGCCCCCCGAAGTACTTTAAAATGCTCCGACTTCAGGTGGCTATTAAGGTTCTCCCGGGTATCCCATTCTTCAAGAATACAGAGTTCATTTTCATCCTCCATACCCTGGCAAAAGTCGCAGCGTAGGCAGCCCTTCTCTGCCCGCAGGGATCCGATCAAGGATACGATCGTCTGGGACAGTTCCTTGTGCTTCTCAGCAAGAACCTTCATCCGTATGATGACCAGGATCATGCAGATAGTATTTGCAACTGGCCTGCCAAAAACCGGAAAAAAGCAAAAAATCGGTAAAATACCTTAATAACAATTGATTATATGAATAGAAGAGCAGTTCGTAGAGGGGTGAAGCGATCTGTTTGCCCTCAGTATATGGTGGAACCTCAATAGGCTGAGGGGGCCAGTGAGGTAAACCGGGCAGCTTAATCCGACTCCTTGGCCTCCGGGCGGAGTATCCCGAGCTTACGCATTCTCGCTCTCAAGGTACTCGGGTGCAGGCCCAGAATCGCTGCGGCCCCGTCCTTTCCCTCGATGCGCCAGCGGGTTTCCGAAAGGATTTTATGGATCTGGTTGCGCTCCATCTCTTCCAAGGTTCTTATGGTGGATGATAGTGGGGGGGATGAAATATCCAGTCTGTCTGCGAGCTGCAAGGCCGGCCCCGAGCACAGGATCACGGCCCGCTCAAGGACACTTTCGAGTTCCCGGACGTTCCCGGGCCACGGGTAATCCTGGAGTGTCTTCATGGTCTTCTTCGGGACCGAGGTGATCTGTTTCCCCAATTTCCTGGAATATCGCTCGATGAAGGCCTCGACCAACAGCGGGATGTCATCTTTGCGCTGCCGGAGTGGAGGTACCGTGATGGGGAAAACGTTGAGTCGATAGTAAAGGTCCTGCCGGAACCGACCTGTGCGGATCTCATCATCAAGGTTTCGATTGGTGGTTGCCACGATCCGTACATCGACCTTGATGGTGCGCGACGAGCCCAGACGCTCAGACTCGTTGTGCTGAATCACCCGGAGCAGTTTGGCCTGAACCTCCAGCGGCCGTTCCCCGATCTCGTCCAGGCAAGGCGTGGAGCCGTTGGCGATCTCGAACCGGCCCACTTGCCGGGTATCAGCCCCGGTAAAAGCCCCCTTCTCCCGGCCGAACAATTCGCTTTCAATTAAATTGGCCGGCAGGGCCGCACAGTTGACCGTGATCATGAGCCTATCTTTGCGAGGGCTCATGTGGTGGATGGCGGCCGCGATCAGCTCCTTTCCCGTACCGGTCTCTGTCCGGGCCGGGGCGGCTTTCGTTGCAGCTGCTCGCAGCCGCGCTTCCGCCGGGATCCATAAAAGCGGCCCATCCGGGCTTATAGTTGCATATCATTTATAACTTTTTGCAAAAATAGTCTCATGCCATCCGCGGAATCCTTCTGAAACTTGTGGATTACTATGCAAATTCTGAAATTTTTTACAGGCCCTAAAATGGTGGACTGCGTGCATCGAATCGCCGATGGGCTGCCAAGCTCGATAGTTTAGCTTAGGGAAGGTGCAATTTTGCGAAGGGTTACCATGATGCCGAAACGTCAAGGCGTTGGGACCGATGGAAACCGTGCGAGATCCGTGTGCGGCAGGGACTTGGCGGCGTTGAAGCGGTTCATGAAGTCCCGGTTGACGTTGAGCTCGAGGTAGGTGATGCGGTCGCGGATGCGGTCGATCTCGTCGAGGGCCGCCTCGGAGGTCAGCGCCAGGGCCGCCCCCTGCAGGGAGCTGTTTCCGATGGGCACGTAGCGCTCGAGCGGCAGATCCGGCAGCATGCCGATGGCCGAGCGCGGGTTGATGAAGCAGCCGAAGGGGCCGGCCAGCATGCTCATCCGGGTCAGCCCGCCTTCGAGCGTCTGGCCGATAGGTCTCTCCAAGGGGCGTGACACCCGGATCTATGAAACTATCTGAATAGCCCTAACATTTGGATATGAGCATCGAGCGAGGTTTCGACTGGTTACACGTGCCCAACCTGGCATTGCTGGTGGGACCTTGCAGCCCCAATCTGGAAGAGCCCATCAGGATGGCACTCTCCATATTGCGCCCGCGTACGGCAAATCAAAACGCGTATGCCTGGAATTCCCCC
>CAWAUC010000014.1:0-13640 GCA_963785045.1 uncultured delta proteobacterium
GTCCGGCACCCGGGGATTGGAGTCGATGACCACCCGCAGGTGGTCCTGGTCCTTTTCGGCCGGCGTGTTGGCGATGATCTTGCCGAAGAGATCCAGCGTGGCCTCCGGGCCCATACCGCCCAATATGCCGATGGTCTTGTCTGTCATATTCTCCACTTCTACAAATTTTAATGAGGCTTACTCAAATTACGCCGCAGCGACAGCGGGATGAGGCGCAACGCCGAAATTGGTTTTTCTACGAAACCATCCAAACATGAAACACCTATTCGGCTCTGAAATCAAGCGGCGGTTATGCTCCGTACGGTATGGGTGCATCTCATTGTAGTTCTGCCATCGCTCAAAACCGGCAGTTAGCCAAGGTGACTATCGGCTGGAGGCCATGAGGCTGGGATGCCAGGAGGCTAAAAAAGGCAGAAACGGTTCTGCTTCAAGCTTCCCAGCATCATAGCCTTCCAGCTTCCCACCCTTCCATGTTCAGACCTAAAACGCATTCACAAAAGCCGCACAACGCCTGCCTGGGCCGAAGGACGCCATTTATGGATGGGCACCATCTAAAAAAATCTTGTCAACGCCTTCCTGACTATTGTAATTGAATTGCCGATCATCCCAACCAGTAAGAGGTGTTTGCTGTTCCTGAGCACGGAGCATAGCGCCCTTCAGGAGCGCGCATATTCTTTCGCCTCCCTGGAGATCACCGGAAACTACAGAATCACTTGTTAGGCAGTCAAGAGCTGCCGAGCCAAGCCGAGGAGCCTCGTGGACGAATTCAAGCCAGCACCCCTGAAGCCCACCATATCCGTTACGGATCTGGAGAAGCTCGACATTCGAGTCGGCACCATCGTCGCCGTCGACGACGTACCCAAGTCCGCCAAGCTACTCCGCCTGACGGTTGACTTCGGCGATCACCGGCGTACGATTCTGGCGGGCATGAAGGCCGAGCGGTCGAAGCCCCAGGAGCTCGTTGGTCGTCAGGCCTTGTTCGTGGTCAATCTCGAGCCCCGGCGGATGGCCGGCGAAGTGTCGGAAGGCATGCTGTTCGACATCGGCTACGCTGATGGGGTCTTGCCGGTGCTGGCAACCCCTGAGCGCCCCGTGCCAAATGGTGTCAGGGCAGGATAGGCATTCGCCTTCCTGGAGATCACCGGGCACCAGAGAGCCACTTGTCAGGCTTACGACCCAATAAGCCGCCAAGCGATGCGTGGAAGATGAATACTCCAATTCTCTACATATTCTCCGGGCTGCCTGGCACCGGGAAGACAACCTTGTCTCAAGCGCTCGCTCGCCGCGTTGGCGCCGCTCACGTTCGAATCGACACCATCGAACAGGCTTTAGCCGCCAGGTCTTTCCCATCAGCGTCCCCTGAAAGACAACTATTTTGAAATTCCGACGTTTTTCGACTGCAACTTCCTCGCTCTGGCCGGTGCCTTATGCAGGTGAAAAATACAGTTTTCACCCCATAGTGACAACCGCTGACGCCGTCCTTAGCTTCCCTGCCAGCCAGGGCGTTAGCCGCAGCTCCGGAATTTAGCCACCTCTCCTACCTCCGTCACGGTCCATGCCGTCGAAGACCTCGCAAACGGAGCACCGGCAATAGAATCATTTCCAGTCGCCAGGCTTGGAAGAAGACCCGAAGTTCGATGGGTCGACTGAGTTTTCAATCATTGAGGCGGTGACCCTCGTGTTGACCCGGAAATGTTGATTCGAGCAGCGGTCGTACCATATGAGACATTCATTAGCCGGGGATAGGAGGAAGGAAGATGTCTGAGATTGAAAATTACGATAACCTCGTCATTGGCAGCGGGGAGGCGGGCAAATACTTGGCATGGGCATTGGCGAAGGCGGGCCAGCGGACCGTGGTGGTGGAGCGGAAGCTGATCGGGGGCTCCTGTCCCAACATTGCCTGCCTGCCGAGCAAAAATGTGATCTATTCCGCCAAAGTGAACTCTTTGGCTAAACGCGGCGCGGAATTTGGAATTGAAACCAGCCGAATAGCTACTGACATGAAGGGGGTCCAGCGCCGTAAGCGCCTCATGGTCGATGGACTGATTCAGATGCATCTGGACCGTTTCAAAGCGAGCGGCGCGGAACTGGTCATGGGCGAGGCCCGCTTTATAGGTGAGAGGACTGTTGAAATAAGCTTGAATAGCGGCGGTATCAGACGGATCGCCGGCGATCGGGCCTTCCTGGACTTGGGGACACGCGCGGCTTTGCCTGATTGGCCGGGCCTTGCAGCGGCTCTGCCCATGACCCATGTTGAGGCTCTCGACCTCGACCGACTGCCGGAACATCTCATTGTCTTGGGCGGCGGCTTTATAAGCATGGAGCTTGCACAGTCCATGCGGCGTTTCGGTTCCCGAGTCACTATGATCGAGAGAGGCCCTCAGATAGCCAGCCACGAGGATCCTGACATTGGAACTGCGCTCTTGGAGCTATTCCATGACGAAGGAATCAGCGTCATGCTCGAAACACATGTGAGGCGGATCGAGGGACAGTCCAGCCGGCATATTCGGGTCCACACCCAAGATGGAAAAGGCGAATCGGTCATCGAAGGAACGGACCTTCTCATCGCAGTGGGCCGGACTCCAAACACTCGGGGCATAGGACTCGAGCAGGCAGGAGTGCGGCTAAACGAGCAAGGTTATATCAAGGTCAATGAGCGCCTGGAGACAACGGCCCCGAAGGTCTGGGCCTTGGGCGAATGCTCTGGCAGTTCGCAGTTTACCCATGTTGCTTTCGACGATTTCCGGATAGTACACGCCAATCTCAACGGGGGCAACCGCACGACAAAAAGCCGCATAGTCCCTTTCTGCATGTTTACGGATCCAGTGCTGGCACGGGTTGGATTGAACGAGTCCGAGGCTAAGAGTCACGGCATTGGCTACCGTCTACTCAAGATGGCCATGAGCGACATACTGAAAACCCGGACTCTCTCCGAACCTCGCGGCGTTTTGAAGATGCTCATCGGTACGCAGAGTGATGAAATTTTGGGATTCACCGCATTCGGCGTGGAAGGAAGCGAACTGATGGCGATCGTTCAGACCGCCATGATTGGACGCTTGCCGTATACGACGCTGCAGCAGGGTATTTTCACGCATCCCACGGTTGCCGAAGGTTTGACCGCGCTTCTGGCCGACGTCCCTGCAACGGCGACCTGGGAGCCGTCTTGAGGACTTGCCCCGGCGCCGCAGCCGGGGGGGGGCAACTACCAGCAGACCCTGGTCAACCGCCAAGAGTATCGGCGCAACATCAAACGAGCAGATTCCACATCAAAGGTATCGATTAAGCGAATTGCAAACACTTATGGGAACGTTCCTCCGATTTATAGTTTACAAAGCGAATTAACGACGAGAGGATGGCACAAATAGTCGAGAAACACGGATGAAAGCTATTGAAACACGTCAAATTTGAGAATCCGCGGAACGTTTCTCAAATGTTTCCAGTCGACAAGCAAACGGGAGAATTATCTCGGAGGCGCACCAAACTCCATTGCACTCTAAGCTGCAGCCATTAATAGCTGAGGGCGGTCGAATTTAAATCCCGCCTCATATGTGGTTGCTAGGATTTAATCGGGCGAGAATCAGACATGGGATTTGATCAAATCGAACATCCTCATGAGCAGCCGGCGTTGTGGCGTTCACTAAAAACCACAAATAAAAGCTATTCCGAGATACCATCCGGCGTGTCACCAAAACGCCCAACCTGGGTATTCCGGACGAAGCCGGCCACCGATTCCGATCGAAGGCTGTGACCAAAAAGGGAGAGCAATCAATGAATACAACAAAAAAATCATTTCTGACCGCAATGCTTTTGTGGAGCCTTATTGGAATTCTTGGTTCAGGCTGTGGGAGCAACAAGGATGTGATATCCCAGGCCGAAAAGACCGAGTCAGTCACCCAAGCCGGAAAAACGGCGACGGTCAAGCCCGACTTTGGCGAAATCAGGTCCATCGCCGAGGAAGGCTTTATCTACGGCCTGCCCCTCGTGATGAACTACGCGGTGAACTATGACTTCTGGATCGACAAGAACTCCGGTCAGTACAAGGCCCCGTTTAATACTCTCTACAACGAAGCCCGTGTCTTCACGTATAAGGACACGGCAGTCGTGACCCCCAACAGCGATACGCCCTACTCCTTCGTGTGCATGGATCTGCGGGCTGAGCCCTATGTGCTTTTCGTTCCTGCTATTGAGAAGAATCGTTACTATTCCCTTCAGTTGACTGACTGGAATACCTTTAATTACGCTTACATCGGCAGCCGGGCCACCGGCAACGAAGCGGGCGATTACATGGTAGTGGGACCTGGCTGGAAAGGCCAGACGCCTCCCGGCATCAAGAAAGTGTTCCAGTCCTCGACACAGTTCACGATCGTGATCTATCGAACGCAGCTGTTCAAACCCAAGGATATGCCCAAGGTTGTGAAAATCCAGTCCGGATACAAGGTACAGCCGCTCTCTGCATACCTGAAGCAGCCCGCGCCTCCAACGGCACCGGCTATCGATTGGCCCAAGATCGACAAGGAATCAGTGAAGACGAACTTCTTCGAATACCTCGATTTCGTCCTGCAATTCTCCCCGCCCGGCCCTGAGGAAAAGGAGATCCGGGCGAAGCTCGCCCGTATCGGCATCGGCCCGGGCAAAACGTTCAACTTCAAGGACCTTTCTCTCGAACACAAGGCTGAAATCGCCCTTGGCATGAAAGAGGGCGAGAAGAAGGTGGAAGAGAGAGTCGCCACTATCGGCAGAGATGTGAACGGCTGGCGGGTAGGGTCAGGGTTTGGCGACCGTGACTTCTTTCATGGCGACTGGTTGTTGCGCGCTGCCGCTGCCAAGGCGGGCATCTACGGCAACGATGCGATCGAGGCTGTGTATCCCTTGGCACGCAACGATGGCGAGGGTCAGCCCCTCGACGGCAGCAAGAACAAGTACACGCTCACGTTCGCGAAGGGCCAGTACCCGCCGATCAACGCGTTCTGGTCAGTGACCATGTACGACGGCAAGACGCAGTTTCTGATCAAGAATCCCATCAATCGCTATCTCATAAATTCGCCAATGCTGCCGGGCATGAAGAAGAACCCCGACGGCTCGCTCACTATCTACATCCAGAAGGGTTCACCAGGTAAGGCGAAGGACTCGAACTGGTTACCTGCGCCTGACGGTCCTATCTATCTTGTCATGCGGCTCTACTGGCCCAAGACCACACAGCCCTCGGTCCTCCCACCTGGCGAAGGCACATGGAAACCACCAGCCATAGTGGCGGTGAAATAGATCGCCTTTATTTGCGGGCCGTTGGTTTGGTCGGCCCGCATTCATTTTTTCAGCTCTGCTATACTTCCAAAGATTTGCTTCTCTTTCTTTGAATATATTAACATTTCTCGGATTATCGGATTTGTATTATCTCAAAAGCTTTCATCCATGCTTCTCGACTATTTGCCGTCCTCTCATCGCAGATTCGCTTTGAAAACCATAAGTCGGAGGAACGTCCCGTAAATACTTTGCTTCGCTTTGTACCTATTTAATCGCCGGAGCAATAATCCCGCTCGACAATGAAAATTACATTAGCACCCCCTGCAGGATTTTAAGCGCCGCATCGCTGCCGCTGGATTTAACATAGGATAGGATCTCCGGCACGAATTTCCCTACCATGTCGGGACTCATCCCCAACTTGGAGAATGGCTCCGCCAGGCTTGAAAGACCCCCAAAGGAACCGGCGGCGCCGGTCAACTTGGATAGACTCGAAGCCGTCCCCCCGATGCCAGGAGCGGCACTCAGCAGGGAATCCATTTCGGGCACCGCTGCTGCGACCTTGCTGAAGTCATCGGCGCTGAGTTTGCCCTTGGCATAATTGAAAATGGCGCCGGCGCCGCCTTGGGCCTGTTGCGAAGTTACCCCCAAATTCTGGGTTAACGTCGATACCAGGTCCGCTGCCAGGACCGAAGAGCTTACCTGAGGCATGTATGCACCGGCAACCAATAAAACACACAACGCGAAGCGTCTGAGATTCATTTTTGCCTCCTTGCTTCTGATGGCGAATGACGACCGATATTTGCGCCACTGAGTTATGACAAAAATAAGGGGTTCTTTTATAGTGTCAAATCCGATAGGAATCTGCGGTCGTAGTGCCTAAGGGGGTGCGCAAAAGCGCATATGCAATGTTGGGCTTTTTGGTTTGTTTAATTGGTTCTGGTAATATGCCGGCAGGCCTCGCAGAGCCCTGATAGATGCCACCGGAGCCTTGCAGCATATTATCTGCCGTAGGGTTCAATGCTTCCGGATTTATCAAGATGACCCGGATCAGCAGGATTTTCTGAGCCGGCTCGGTCCCATTCTCATAGAGACACGGACCTTCTATTAGGCCTGGGCAATCGTAGGAAGCTTCGGAGCAGATTTTGACAATTGCTTTTATATCGACCCTGTGCGAGTCACCTTATAATTGTGCACCATGGAAAACGCATGGCGGATCGAGTGTGAGAGAGCTCTATATTACGCATTGTCGCGGAGCAACGATCGCGGGGAGTTTTCTTGAACGACGATGACCGCCGGCTGTTTTTGAACGGCTTTGCCGAGGCCGCGAAACGCTTTGCTGTCGATGTGTTCGCCTATATACTCATGGGCAAGCATTATCATGCATCAGATCGGTGGGGGATGTTCGGGTTCGGTAAATCAGCGGTGAACACCACCACCTGGATCTTCAGAACCATTCTTCAGAAAAACAGGGCACTGCAGCACAAATTCAGCCAATTAAAATGCATAATCAAGACGCGACACCTCAACCGTTCTAAGCAAGTCGGCGAATTGCGGATTTTTGAGCTCGGGGGCTGCCCAGTGCCGTGTTGGCCGGAATTCGATTTGACAAGGTAGATTATGTTGGTTAATATAGCTATAAATACACACATGATAGAGGTGTGAGATGAGGACCATCCAAATGACCCTCGATGATGACCTTGTGAAAGCGGTCGACCGCGTTTCAAAGGAGCTCTCCACAAACCGTTCCGCTTTCGCAAGAAAGGCGCTCCGTGACGCCATTGCGCGTTATAACCTTGAACAACTGGAACAAGAGCATCGGCGGGGGTATAAACAACATCCGGTTGCCTCCGATGAGTTTTCGGTTTGGGAAAAGGAGCAGGCCTGGGGCGACAAATGAAACGCTGTGAAATACGCTGGTATAAGTTCTTACCGCCTGATAAGAAACGGCCGATTCTTATCCTGACACGAGATTCCGTTTTGGAATATCTTGGGGAGGTTACTATTGCTCCTATCACAACCACCGTCCGAAATATTCCATCTGAGGTATTTCTCTCAAAAGCCGACGGTCTTCCCCAAGATTGCGTCGTCAATTGTGATCACCTGCAGACTGTCTCCAAGAAAAAAATTGGGCCATTGATCGCGTTCTTACCTTTATCAAAAATGATTGAGGTGGGGAGGGCAATCCGTTTTGCCCTCAACATGTGAGATAGAATCAGCCAACAAGTTTCTCCAGCGGACGGCCTTTAAATAGAGAGCAGGGGTAGAGTAGAGGGCAGATCAAATGCCGCACTCTCCTGACATTTCGTCGCACGCGACTACTTTAAGAAGCAAAGTCGACAGAGGCTCAGCCCTCCCTCATCAATCCGTGCAAGCGGTTTTCCCGCATACGGCTTTCCGATGTCCTTCACCGCACGGCATGCGCTCTCGTCCAACCAGCTGTTGTCGGCACCTTGCACCGGAATTGGGGACATCCTCCGATTTACGGTTTACAAAGCGAATCAGCGATGAGAGGACGGCAAATAGTCGAGAAGCACTGATGAAAGCTTTTGAAATAAGTCAAATCCGAGAATCCGAGGAATGTCCCTTAAATATTCCATAAGGAGATGATGGCATGTTTAAATGTATCGTGGTGGCATTGGATGGTTCCGAGCAAAGCTTATTAGCGTTGAAATATGCGCGCGGAATTGCGGAATGCTTTGACGCTAAGCTTCTTCTGGTGCATGTATATCCGCACACCTCAGACCTAAGAGACCTTAAGGAATACGACGATCTCGTTGGTCGACGAAAAATGACGGGTCAAAAAATAATGGAAGTTGCGCGGGAACATTTAGGTGAAATCGCAGCCAAGGTTGAAGAGGATCTGCTGGAAGGTCCGGCTGCGGAGACCATCCTTTCGGCAGCTGAAACACGTAAGGCCGATTTGATCGTGTTGGGGACGCGGGGGATGGGATCTCTCAAAGGCTTGGTATTTGGCAGCGTGAGCACAAAGGTCTCTCAGTATGCTTTGTGTCCGGTGATGGTCGTCCGATAATTCGCATGTTTGTTTGAAATTGGGATATAAGCTTAAAACGACAAATAAGCGCTTTTTGAGACACCATCCGACCATCAAACCGCAATTTCTGAGATATTCTAAGCCAAGCTCATGCACCTAAAGCCCACCTCCTGCGCAGGAGCCGAAAATAATCTGCAATTCTCGAATCGGCATATGTGATCTCTTAAACAAACTACCCATCTGGCTGAGACTACAATTTATAAGAGGCATGAAACTAATTCAGTTATACTAGAAGATTTCCGTCTTTCCCCCCCCCTTTAGCAAAATTAAAATAGAACCATTTTGAAGCCCCGATGCCTTAAGACTGCATTTTCCTTTTTTGGACCGGATACGTTGTGCAGATGAAGAATACATTCTTCACCTGACAGTGACAACCGCTGACAGCGTCCTAATTATTGAAGATTCCCTGCAGCAAGCTGCAGGGAATCTTCGACCGTAAGGAGGTTTAATCTAATTTTGATATTCGCTCGCATTCCCCGCCGCAAGCGGCGGGGAATGCGCTCGCTGTTGCGGTTCAAGTCACCAAGGGCTAAGGCCGTAGTTCCCG
This sequence comes from uncultured delta proteobacterium, assembly GCA_963785045.1. Classification (GTDB taxonomy): domain Bacteria; phylum Desulfobacterota; class Desulfobacteria; order Desulfobacterales; family SpSt-501; genus SpSt-501. The sequence goes on from CAWAUC010000014.1 coordinate 8,841, forward strand.
AGTACCACTCCTTATCTACGACATTACCCCTTCCTCCGAAAACCTCTCAAATTGGCTTTCGGAAACCCGAAACCGGCGTTTTAACGAAAGGACCGTGCAAGCTTGCCATTTATCATTTCTCGGATACCCCGTATGGGCCTGACAATCTGCCTTGTGTGGGGCTGTATTTCCTGTGAACCGACGACCATTGATGATCAGGGCCACAGGATTTTCAACCCAAATTATCTTTTTTATCTTGAATCTGAAAGACGGGACGAATGGCAAGAACCCGCTGAAGTACTCAAAGCTCTGGAAATTGCAAAAACTGCAGTTGTTGCCGATATAGGCGCCGGCGGCGGATATTTTACAGAAAAATTCTCAAAATATTTGAGTCCGTTGGGACACGTTTATGCAACCGACGTTCAAGATGTTATGATAGAAACATTAAAGGAGCGAGTTGCAAAAAGACGACTCAACAATGTTGAAGTGATTCGAGCCGATTTTGACGATCCCAAGCTACCGGAAGCCAGTTGCGACTTGATATTTTTATCAAGTGTTTACAATGAAATTAATGGCCGCAGTGACTATATGAAAAAAATAAAAACCGCATTAAAGCCGGGGGGCCGAGTAGCGATCATCGAGTTCCTTCCCGACCTTATGGATTTGGGTCCTCCCATGAATATGCGTTTGCAACCGGAACAGGTTATTCAGGAGCTATCTGCGGCAAACTTTAGATTGATCAAAAGTTATGATTTTTTGCCCCGAGAGTATTTCCTGATTTTTGCGTTGGCAGATCATAACTGACTCGGCTGTCCGAAATAAAGCATTGCATGCTAAATGGAGGGGAATTGGGGACGTTTCTCCGATTTACGGTTTAAAAAGCGAACCAGCGATGAGAGGACGGCACATATTCGAAAAGCACTGATGAAAGCTTTTGAAATCAGTCAAATCCATGAATCTGAGGATGTCTTTTAAATATCTTTTATTGAAATGCCTTTGTATTGAGGTCGACTGGCTATCCGCCAGTCAGAGGTGGGCGAATGAATGATAACCCACTTGACAACCCGGCCTGGTACGCTCTCACCGGACCCCATGCACATTTGGCGTTGGGAAAAGGCGCAGCGCGTCACTATCCGCGTGATATCGCACCATACGCCGCGATCTTAAAACCCTCAAAGGAAGCTTACGCGGACTTAGCCGCTGATCTCCCTCACGGCATGGACGCCCGCCTATTCCGCCCGGTTGAAGAGGATGCACCGCCCGGGTGGGAAACACTCAGCACCAGACCGATCATACAAATGATCGCGGACCCGACAGACCTGCCAGGCCCGCTCCCCGGAGAAGCGGATACTTTGCTCCTCAGCATCGACAACGCCGCCGAAATGATGGAGCTTGCGACGCTTTCCAAGCCCGGACCGTTTGCGCCTCGGACGCCTTTGCTCGGCCGGTACATCGGTATCCGGGATGTTGCGACTGGCCGGCTCGTCGCCATGGGCGGCGAGCGCTTCAGGCTGCGTGGTTACGTTGAGCTCAGTGCGATTGCAGTGCATCCGAACGATAGGCGCCGCGGCTACGGTGCCGCTCTTACAGTAGCTCTTGCGCGGGCGGCAATTACCCGTGATGAAGTTCCGTTTCTGCACGTGTACGAAGACAATCCGGCGGTATCGCTCTATGCTCGCCTCGGCTTCCGCAAACGCCAAAAGCTTTGGGTGCTCTTTTGGCGCCGTCTTGCTCAATAGCTTTTGCTCATGTTGCCATGCGCCTGGGGAATAATCAGTGGGCAGAGTAAAGGGCAGATTAAAGGCCGGACTCGCCTGACATTTCGTCGCACGCGACTACTCTGAAAAGCAATGAGAGGCCTGGGGTCCCACCTTGACGATTGATTTTATATTGACCCCGGGCGAAGCACTTTTTAATTGTGTACCAAGGCGCTCGCATAGCGGATTGAGTGCGAGGGAGCTCTGCACCACGTTTTGTCGCGGACCAACGTGCGGCAGGGAATTTTCTTGAATGATGATGACCGCCGGCTGTTTTTAACCGGCTTGGCCGAGGCTGGAGATCGCTTTGCGCTCAATGTTTTTGCCTATGTGCTCATGGGCAAGCATTATCATTTATCAGACAGGTGGGATGTTCGGGCTCGGCAAATAAGCGGTGAACACCAGAGCCGGGATCTTCAGAACCAAGCTTCAGAAAGGCAGGGCACTGCAGCGCAAATTCAGCCAGTTAAACTCCATAAACGAGACGTGACCCCAAGGTCTTCCTCACAACATATGGTGCCGAAGGGGAGACTCAAACTCCCACGAGGAAGCTCTCACTATCAACCCACTGTAATCACAACAATTACCGACTTAAATTCCATCCACCTGAATTTTACTTTGTGCAAGCACTTCCGGCTATTTAGCCCCTGCATCCGTAGAAGGGAAGAACCCTCATGTAACAGCGTTTTTCTGCGTTAAGGTTGGAATGCACAATCTAACTAAAAGCTGGGATGTGCACCCCACGATCTGGTTTGTACATCGTACATCCCATCCCCACTTCCACCCGCATCATACTATACTATCAACACGGTTAAAATACTGGCTTTATGCCTCGTTCAATGGTATAATGTTATTCTTTATGCCGACAGATGAGGAGCCCATCAGGCGCTGCGAATGATAAAACCGAGCCACCACTCTCCCCCTCTACCCAACTGTGATGGGTTCACGCTGATCGAGATCATCGTCGTTCTGGTCATCCTGAGTGTCCTCGCTTCTGTTGTAGCTCAAAGAATCGTTGCCCTCGATTCGTCGGCAATTAATAAAGCCTTTAGCTGTGCTGTCTCTGAATTGAACGGCAGGGAATGCTTGACCTGGGCACGGGTGAAAACCTCACCCAGCAACTGGATCAGTGATGCCCAAGTGTTTGCCGGGTATGATTCGGATCTTGGACCCGATTTTCAGTGGAGTTCCAAGGCTCCTGATGGGGGTACTATTCGCTTCAAGGGGCAAGAGTTTAAGCTTGAACGGAGTCCCTCAACTTCTTCGAATCCAGGCGGTTGGAAGACGAAATAGTTTCTGCTCCGCTGATTCCCCTTAAGAAAGCACCCCACTCCACCCCTCCATACCACCCGGGTGAGCTACCCTGCCCCACCCCCACCATGCACCTGTGTTCCATCAAGCCTCCAGCAGTACTGAGCAGAATCCTGATGGGCCTGATGCGGACGCCCCTGTTTTCATGTGTTGCCTTTGAAAAGGCTCCGTGCGATGAATGAATCATGCCACGCCAGGCCCGCCTCGTTTCACCCGGCGCGTTGCACCACGCCATTGGGCGAGGGATCGAGCACCGAAAGCTTTTTTGGAGCAATTCCGACCGCAACGACTTTATCGAGCGGCCGGTGACGCTCTTGCGCGAAACCGTAACCGCATGTTACGCATGGGCCTTGCTGCCGAACCACTTCCACTTGCTGTTGCGAACCTGAAACACCCCCATCGCGCAGGTGATACGAAAGCTTTTAAGCGGATATGCCGGCAGATTCAATCGCGTGCACCGGCACAGGGGGCATTTGTTTCTGATGTAGGTTGAAAAGAATGGACACCAAAGTTTATGATGAACGACAAACGGAGGTGTCAGAATGGAAAAGGTACCATACAGCAAGTACACCAAGGAATTTCGTCTGGAGGCCGTACGGCTGGTAACCGAGGGTGGTTTATCGTCAGGGGAGGCGGCCACACGCCTCTCGTTACCCAAATCCACCCTGGAGAACTGGGTACGGGCCTTCAGAGCGGGAAAATTGGAGAGCATCGGCTCGACGCACAGGCCACTGACCGAGGTAGAGGTAGAACTGGCGCGGGTGAAGCGGGAACTATCCCTGGTGCGGATGGAGCGGGACATATTAAAAAAAGCGGCCGCGTACTTTGCCAAGGAGTCGCTGCACGGCACGCGGTGATGGAGCAGATGCGACCTGACTATCCATTGGGGATGCTGTGCCGGGTATTGGGTGTGTCGGCCAGTGGTTTTCATGCCAGCCGCAGCCGTGGGCCTTCGCGGCGCACGCAGGAAGAAGGCAGGCTGGAGATCGAGATCCGGGCCGCCCATCGGCGCACGCGGGAAACTTACGGCCCTGAGCGTTTGCAGCGGGATCTGGCTACTCATGGGTTGCGCATTGGGGTGCATCGTATCAAGCGTCTTCGTCGCAAGCTTGGGCTGCGGTGCAAACAGCGGCGTAAATTCAAGGCCACGACCGACTCCCGGCACAGCCTGCCGGTGGCCGAGAATCTGCTTGACCAGCGGTTTCAGGCCGAGACACCGTCGCAGACCTGGCTGAGCGATATAACCTATGTTCCCACCGATGAAGGTTGGCTGTACCTGGTTGGGCACAAAGACTTGTGCACCCGGAAAATCGTCGGCTACGCCATGGGCGAGCGCATGAGCAGGAACCTGGTGATGGAGTCGCTGCTGCGGGCTGTAAAGGCCACACAACCGCCTGCTGGTCTTCTCCATCACTCGGATAAGGGCAGTCAGTACTGCTCCCGCGAATACCGGAGAATGCTTGAGCACCTCGGGATGAGGGCCTCGATGAGCGGAACCGGGAACTGCTACGACAATGCTCCCATGGAGAGTTTCTGGGCATTGCTGAAGACCGAGTTGATCTTTCATCGCCGTTTCGCTACCCGACAGCAAGCCATTCGGGAGATCACCGAGTACATTGAAGTGTTCTACAATCGACAGCGGCTTCAGAAGCAATTAAACTATCTTTCACCGGCAGCTTTCGAGCGCCGGTTCTACGAGCAACGTCTGGCAGCGTGATGGTTTTGGTGTCCACTATTGACGACCGACCTCAGC
>CAWAUC010000015.1:0-73713 GCA_963785045.1 uncultured delta proteobacterium
AACCGTGGCCACCTCGTACCAGTGCTTGCGGACGTTCATCTCGGGGCTGCCGTGGTGCCACTTCCCCGTTTCCCTCCGAGTGCGCGACATGGCCGAAACGGTGATGGTTCGACCCCGCCAGACGAACTTATGAGGCATGCCAGGTTCCCCTATTGCCATGCGTGAGGTGTCGGCCGTTTCGGTTAAGGGTTTGATGGCTTCGCTGATGAGTCGTTCGGACATGATCTGCATCTGGAAACTGGCTGAGCATAAGTAGATTTGGTTACTCTTCCAACTATGGCGTTAAAAATCATTTTGATGTAAAATAAAGAACGAATGAAATCACTTATATCAGAATCAGACCCTGCAGACCAGACTTTCACGGGATCTACATAAATGAGAACTCGGAAAAAGTGATTGATAGAAGACGCGATAAGAGAGCCATTGGGTTATCCCATCACATGGGGCTAATCAAGCTCCCCGGCTGCCCAACTTATCAACTCAAACTCCAAGACGTGTCACCCAGCGGGGCCGGCATCATCGTCAGAGCTGATTCTAAGTTCCTAACTCTCGTGGCCGTCGGACAGGAACTGAGCGTTAGGTTGCTTTCGCCAATCAATTCAGAGAACGTCATGGTCGACTACAAAGCTAAGGTAGTGGATATTTCCGAGCTTAAGGATGGCAGATACAAAGGCCACTTTGTGGTGGGGCTATTGTTTATCAAGGAAATGTCTGAAAGAGAGCGTTCTTGATGGTCATCGAATGCATAAGCTGCTCAAGAAAATTCAACCTAAATGAGAACTTGTTGAAGCCGGCAGGCTCGAGAGTCAGGTGTTCAAAGTGCGGAACCATTTTTCATGCTTTCCCCACCAATAACGACAGTAGTCTGAATCTTGCTCTCGAAACCGACGGCATAGCTAAAGATGCCGATCAAGGAGGAAGGCTCACCTCCAGCTTTGAAAAGAGGAAACACGGTAGGGCGTCAGTATCAATTCCAGTGATCTGTGATGCCCTTGACCTTGAAGGAAACACTTGTGACATACACGTAGGCACTATCAAGGATGTCAGTCCATCGGGGCTCGCAATCGAGCTGTTTACCAGTCCGATCTCCGAGAAGCTTTCTCTATCCTTTATCGATGATGATAACAAGGATGTCCAAATCAAGGCCAAAGTGGTGCATTCAAGAACACAGTCATCCATGACATGGATGGGCTTGTCCCTCACAGGCCCACAGATGGAGATAGACCACTTTGTCACGCAGGCCATGAAAACTCACCATTCTACCCATAGCGTAGATCAGCAGGCCCAGATCCAAGGATGCCAAGAAGGCGAACATCCACCAATCTCATAGGCATTTTCAAGGAGGTCTATCTGGAAAGATGGATAAAGAACATCAGCACATCCGAAAGTCGGAGCGATTCAAGTTGGAAGCCCACATCGGATTCATGGTGGCTCTTGACCCGAGTCTTTTTAAATCGCAAATTTTAAACTGCAGTCAAGAGGGCGTCTTCTTCGAATCCGAATTAAAATTGCTTCCCGGAACGGTCGTTTTCATTTCCTCGGAGGGTGATTCAAAATATTTCAGAGCTAAAGTCCAATGGGCAAAAAAGTTGGACGGAGTTGGTGTGGAACGATATGGAATAGGAGCCGAATATATTGACCCTCCATAGCCTCTCCAAAATCCTGGGATCAAATTGCCCTGCCATGGATGGAGATGTAGACAGGCAACGAAAAGGAGTCTCCTCTTGCTTCCTAATGCTCTCCATCAAAAGGGGGTTTGGCGATCCCGGCAGTTCTTGCAAAATTTACGTGGAACACCTCTTCCCATCCACCGCAACTTCATGATGTGCATTGTATCGCAGCTTGAGAAGATGCATTCCAATTCCACCTTGGACAGATTGTCAACCTCTTGATCAGCAAGGAAAAAGGATCGAAACTAATTCACGGCATCCTTGAGAGCTTTGCCCGGCACAAACTTGGGAGCATTGGAGGCGCTGACTTGGATTTCCGCGCCGGCCTGTGGGTTGCGCCCTGTGCGCGCTTTGCGCTTGACCACCTTGAAGCTCCCAAATCCCACAAGGGTGACCACCCTGTCCCCTTTCTTCCCGTTGAGTTACAAGTTGAAAAACACCTGGAATAAGCGGGATTTCGCGTTTTACGATCGATGGAGGGACCGCTACGATATGTTATCGCGGAAGTTTTGACAGTATTTCCGGGGTGTGCCTCTGCCAATCCAATGAAAGTTTAGAATGTGCTTATTGTCACATTTGGGACATATGCACTCGACCTTAGACTTGTCGCAGTCGGCGTCCACTTCGAAATCGCCGTCGGGGTTCTCTATTGGCCTTTCATGCTTCCTGGACGCGCTTCGTTTATCCGATGGCATATTCAAAACTCCCTTGATGACGAAATCACTATAAACGAAACGGGCGCCCCCATACTAAGTAGGGATCGCCCGGGTATTGCAGTTACAGGTTCAGGAAGCGGTTGGGTTTTAAGCTGTTCCCCACGTAGGGCTATTATGCGTCCTTTTGGGCGTCAGCCCCCATCCTCTTCCTTGGATTATGGGTTTCCCCGTCACCCGATATAAAATTAGGATTTGGCATCCAGCCTGTCAAGGGAGAAAGAAATATTTCCGAGGACTGAAATAATTGTGGGTGAATGCTAGCCTGATCCTTGACAAAAGTGGGGGAGCGACTCACCTTCCACTCAATGAAGGGAACGGTTGCTATGCGAAGAGGGTCGACCCATCATCCTCCCCTTGCAAGGTCTTGGCAAACTTCTTCAGCATGCCGATGCCTGAGACCTTGGCCCGGGCGATCCAGTCGGCCAGGAAGTGCGCGGCCTGTGTTTTGGTCTTCTGAGACCACAGCTGCCGAAGGTCTTCTTTCATATAGTAGACGGTGGCCAGCGGCCGGTTGAGTTCCAGGGCTTGCTGCAGCCGTTGGTGTTCGTTTCGGGCCGCGAGCAGGTTTTCAGGGTTTTTCAACAACAGCCAACGGATGCCCTTGAGAATCTTCTGCTCCGTAGCGCTGGCCCGGTTGAACAGCCACCGGCGAAATTGTTGAAGCTTGTCATTGAACAGTTTAATCAGGTGAAAATGGTCAAAGACGATGGTGGCCGCCGGCAGATGCTTGCGCACCGCCTGGATATAGGCCTTGGACATGTCCATCGCCACGGCTTTGATGCGTGCCCGGCCGCGCCGGAGTCGCCGCCAAAACGGCTGCAGGGCGCAGGCCCCGTTGCCGTCGCCGACATAGACCACCGCCCCGGTGGCCAGGTCCAGGACCACCGTCAGATACTTGTGGCCTTTACCGATCGAGATCTCGTCGATGGCAAGCTGAGAAAGCTTGCTCAACTTCGGCCGGCTGAAGTGCTTTTGCAGATAGCTCTTTTGGATCTCCTTGATCAGGTCCCAGCCGACGTTCAAATGCCGGGCGACATCTTTAATCGTCATGCACCGGGAAAGCCCCAGTGCGTAGCGTGCAAAGGCCCGGGTGTAGCTGCGCCGCTCATCGGCAAAGCCAACTGCCACTTGCCGAATGGTGGCGCACTGTCGGCACTCCACCCGGGGGATGCCCATTTGAATCGCAATCGGGTTAGACCCGATGGGAACCTCCCGCCACAGCCGATGAATGCTGCCGTGCTGGGTTACATCGTGGCTGCCACAGACCGGGCAGGTCACAGAAAACGGATCCGGTTTCACTCGAAAGATGACCCGACCGCCGACATAGCTGGTGCGCACATATTGGTAGCCGCGGATCCCCCATCCATGGTACAGCAGACTCGTGGACATACGCTTGCTCTCCTTTCTGAATCATGGTTGGCGCTGTGACTCAGAAACGAGCACGTATGTCCACGTTTTTCAATCAAAAGTACGCATTAGTCGGATGAACCAGAAAAATATTCATCACAATTCAGAGAAAGGTATTCCATCAATTTCACACCAATGCCCGGATAATATCCGCCGTGGTCCGGTTCATAGTATCTATATCCGCGGCGCCTTCCAGCATGGCCGTGGCTTTACCACTCAATCCTTTGCTCACATACAAATTCCCTCGGAAAGGCACCAGGCTGAAAATGATCTGCAGTGCATCATTCCCCAGCGGATAGCGCTGGATGTACATGGGATCGCCGGGACTTCTCGGAATGAAGGTATTGTCGCGTTCTGCAAGCGAATAAGTAAGAGCCAGCTGAAACATGTCCTGCAGAAGATCCAGTTGTGAATAATTGAAGGTCACCGATGGCTGCATGTCCGGAAAAGCAAAATATTGCACTTCAGGATGTATGATATGTACACCAATGGTCGCCAGATCAAAGTAAATATCAAATACCCTGTCAGTGAGCTTCAGAAGATCAAGCCTTCCCGATTCCTTATCCAGTCCACCAAAACCGAACTCTGTGGAGACCTGTCCGGCAAAAGCAAATTCCATGGTTTGCGGTATCCTTTTATAATCCGTTTTGAAGGAAAAGCAAATTCTCACATCATCAAAGAAAGTGGTTGCATAATAGCTGCCTTCAGAGGCCGGCTTTGGCGTAAAGAGTGTTCTGGGTGGTACCGCCGGCCACAGTTTGGCCTTCACCTGATCCGCTGTCAGCTTACTCAGATTCGGGAAGGCTTGTTTGAGTAATTTAAAGAGATCAGCGGTTTCCGGTGTGGTAAAATCGTAATTGAAAAGAAATTGTCGCCATAGCACGTAGATATAGTCGTTGATAAAATTCTGAGAAAGAACCGTTCCCAGGTAATACCTGGCCACATTGGCAATATCTACAGAAACCCAGCCCAAGAGGCTGCCGGCGGCAGTAAAAGCATCAACCGGATCGGTAAACTGAGCTTTATACTGATTCCTGAGGGCCATGATATTTGGTTTAACCACCGAATCGATCTGAGTGATGTAGGGATTGATTACACCCATTAAGCCCGCATTCAGCGCCTGTTCAACATAACCATGATCATCCGTAACAAATTCGACAGCGTTACTGATCCCCGCCAGCGGTACAGGACCAAACGCAGGGGGATAGGTGATCTTCAGGTCATTTTTCAGGTAATCATTCAGACTATCCCGCAGCTGCGATTCTATTTCATTGATTACCAGATCGGTGGCATTCAGCACAATGGTATAGATCAGTGAAAGGATCTGATGAATACCGGTGGGAATCACGCTTATATACGCCGCACTTACATCGGCATCCAGGGACAACTGGACATCCGGTTGAAGAACGTTTGCAAGGTTCGGAACCAGCCCGATATGACTGTCGACCTGAAGGTTTTCGAGTTCAAGCGAAACAAAAGCCAAGTCCAGTCCGATGAAAATACCAACCAGGATAGCCATGCCCATTAGAAAACACGTGAATGGAAACAGGAAGCATGCAATAGCCGTAATTCCGATAAGTGCCAGGTATTTTGCCGTAACCCAACGCAATACCCATGCTTTGCCGCTGGCATCAGGCAGGTCAATGATGAGGTGTATGCCATTATTGTCAAAATTGAGCGTGGTAAATACAGCTTTGTTGTCGATTTTAATATCGAATTCAATATCGGTCAGCTTCACTTTGAGCAGATCATAGAAAATCGTTGTTGCAGCGGTTGATGAAGGATAGTTAAGATTGATGGTTCCAATACCCTTGAAAATGTAAGCATCGACGAGTAAACCACGCTGGGCTTCAGTCAGGCTGGAAAACCTGTCCTCCGGTGCAATACTGCCGTCGGCAATCACCGCATTTACGGCCGTTTGCAAAGTAGCCGACAATGACAATGAGGATAAATTGTCTCCAGAAGCCAGCAGCTTGCTCAGGGTTGACACCGCAAGTTTATCAAGCATTCCCAACTTCTGTGGGTTGGTCACACTCGTGGCCGTTTCATCATGAAGCAGATCGTAGAGTCCTCCCCCCGGATCGCCGTCGGCGAGTGCATCGGCTTGAGCCTTAAACTGGTCCATCCAGTTGATAGCAATATTGCCGTTATTACCGCTGAATCCGGACAACCGCTTTGTGATCCCGTTGGCCAGATATTTTATATCATCCAGCAGTTTTTCGTCCACCACATTGGACAAGAGGGCTCCGTAGGTTTCGGGCAGACAGGCAGGGAAACGAAGTCCTCCTGATACACGGTCCACAGGAAATTCCCTTCCCAGTTTCTGGTCCGTTTCACCGGTGTCTCCGCAGCACTCCTCATCACCATGATAATTATAATCCAGCCGGTCGTCATAGACCGGCTGAGTGCCAATATTTTTACGATGTTCCGACAGACGTACAGGTGGTCCGAAATAGGTGCGATCTTCGGTTTTCCGGTCGTGATGATTTACTTCACGTAAATCCCTGAAACCTTCCGGGATTTTGAAGGGATCCTCCTTTGGGTCATGAAACCGGAGATCCGAGACAATAAAGGTGGACATCTTTACCCATTGCTGACGGCTCCTTTCAATATATACTTCACCTTTCACTGGAAGGCCCGCCTTAACCAGCGGTCGTAGGTCGAGACCGGCATCATTCATGCGGTCCGTACAGGCCAGCAACATGCAGGTTACGTCGTGCCTGAATGGCTTCCATTTCTCATCGGTATTAAGTTCCAAATGATATTTTAAGCTGAATGGCGATGAGATCAGTATTTCGGCCGTCGCATTACCGGTCTTTCCGCGCGTGCTTACCGTCACTTTACCCGACAGCCTTTCTTTAAATCCCATCTTCAGATAGCTATCTTCGGGCATCTGCAGATATGTTTTGCTATTTTTATCGCAAAAAATAAAACCGTCCTTCTTCCCGGTGATATAAATGAAATTCTCACCGTGAATGCTTTTCCCGTTACACTCCACCCGGCTGTTATCAATGGACATGACCACATCAAGGTTCCCTTCATGCATATCCTGTGAGAAAACCTGGTGGGCACGGGTTAGCTGCCGGATATAGTTCAGCTGTTTGGTTTCTGCTAAAAATTCAACATTAAAGGCAATAATTGGCTGATCATTATCAGAAAAAGGTTTCCAGGGTTTTTGGGAAGGTGACAGAATTCGATGGCTTAACGCATCAAGTGAGTTTTTTTCCATAATCGTCTCCAACATTTCATGCGGGATCGGCTGATCTCCATAAGATGAATTTTTCATGGTAGTTGGTTTAGTTAAAGAGCACCATTGACGAAATATCCGGATGCTGAATAAATCATGCCATTCGGTGCCGGTTACAGTAAATAGAGAAAAAGGAGTGAAAACAAAATATTCACCTCAATGGCTTAATGAAGGTGTCCATTAAAACCGTAAAGGAATGGGGATACGCCATGGTATTAACTTAAAATAATTATTGGATTTGATAAACTTGCCATCTTGCCGACAACACTGCAATTCGCAGCATTTCGTGCGATGCGCATTGTTTTACTGAGAGGGTCTACCACTGTGGTTTTAAATAACTCTTCTGTTTTTTCTGATATTTTCCCGGCGGAAGTCTGCACAGCCGGTCTGATAGTTCTAAATCAAAAGCTTCCCGTATTCATATCTTCCTCAAAATTTAGTTAAAGATAGAAGATGGGAAGTTGCTTTTTCAATGCGGGTGAATCAAAAATAGTTAGTTGTGTTTCGGTTTCAGCTGCAATCCAACATATTGAAGCAGCCATTAACACAACCAATGTTCAATCGGGTAACCATCACAGGTCTTGTTGTCAACATTAATTCTTTACGGTGGCGTTGCCAATTCAGGCCGATTTGAGCATAGGTCACTCCTTTGCCCGTGGCAGGATTTTTTTAAAGGTAGGTTGGGTGTGGACCCCAACCCCATTGTTTGGACAGCCTGATGGGTGGGATAAGCTCTGGTTTGATCGCTATTTTAAGAAGCATCAGGCAGCCTCTGCGAACGGGTGAGGCAGTCCGTAATAAACCTCATCCGGGGTGCGGTCGTCAAGAGAGGAGCGGCCGCCCTGTTTTAGCGGCTTTGGGTTTTTGCCAAAAAGCTCGGCGCCATTGTCGAGCACCTGCCGCTTCCAAATAGAAATCACCGCGAGGCGGACCCCTAAAACGACGGGTCCGTTGCGCGGCGGTTTGCTCGTTTTTCACAGCGGCCAAAGCGACCTTGGCGGACCCATTCATCAACCACTCGTGCTTGGGCAAAAGATGGAACAGTTATAGGAACCAGACATCACAGTAATGCGAACTCCGGTCCTCAAAAGGTGTATTATTTTCATCGGATTATAAATCTAACTCACCGTAATTAAGCATAGTTCCCATTCCCAGAATGTCTGGAATGGAAATTGCTGTGCCATTTTTTTAGCTGCCCTCTTCGGGCTTTTCAATTTCAATTTTTAACTTGTGGTGTGGCTATGGATGATGAAATCAAGAAACCAATAGGGAGTGATCGGTTGGTAAGAGAATGTCGCATTAAATTTCGCATTCCCGAAAACCTCAACCACTATTCCGCAACGAACTTTCGGGAAGCTGAAAAAAAGTTTGTTAAACTTTGTTTTAATGGCCGACAACTGAGGGAGCAGGATAAACGACGGTACATATAGCGCCAATAAAATATATGATCCACATTGAACGGAGGAATGGGCTTAAAAAAAAGACGGATAGTTTCACTTGGGGAATCGGGTGAGCGAAGGTCAAATCGTGGCGTTGTTTGCAGTCCCAATCTCTAAGTCTGAACGCTTATACCGGTTTGAGACATGGAGAGTCAGGAGGTCGAAATGATATGCGAGGCTTGTAAAATATGCGAGGTCTGTAATGGGAAGGGGTACGTTATAGAAAAAGGTCGCGAACTGGCATGTAGCGAATGTCAAGGCCAAGGTGAATACGAACTATTGAATATTGGAAGTCCTCAAAACCTGGAAGATCGGACTCAGCTAATCCATCAGTGATTGGTTTGATGATCTATCAGCAGGCCAGCAGCGAAAAGGCTGTGGGTTTGCTTTTGTGAAAATGCAAAAGGGGGGAGTCGAATTCATAGCGGAGAAACCTTTCGGAAGCTATTGCCGTCCTGTTAACCGCCTTCCCGTGCGAGAAGACAAGAAACACGAACGCGGGTGACCCCAGGCGGCTGTCTCAGTCTTGCCCGTCTTCTACTATCATGTTCTTGAGCTCGTCCGTGTCATCCACTCTTGCCGGGAACTCTTCCACCAGCACATCCGAAATCTTCGTAACAGGTCGGCAGATACTTTATGCCAGCCGCCCGGCGCGAATCCCCTTTAGGATCAAGTCGACAACACCCTTCCAATACCTTTCGGGTATCCTGGCGTTGATGCCGCGGTCGCTTAGTACCCAAACTTTGCGCTCGAACACCGACATATAAATGAGCACTCCAGTCTCCTCGCGCGTTCGGCAAATTCCTTTTTGATAGAATTGGATTTCAGCGGCCTCCTTCACCTGCGCTTCCCGGCTGGAAATGGATAGGCGTTTCAAAGGAAGCGACTGTCTGGCGGCGTCATGAAAGACAAGAAACAGGGGGATCAGCCAAGTACCCCCTCAAAGAGATCGTTCCTTGGTGGGCCGCTACAGGGCAAGAAAACAGCAATAAATCGACGAACTATGGGTTTTCCGGGGTTTGTGGGTGAAAACACGTAAAACCGTCCCAGAACCCATAGTTTCGATGAAAAATGCTCGAAAAATATAGTTAACTATTTGGTATCATTACAAATAGTGTCATTTTGACCAAAATTGCAATAAAAATGTGTTAATTCAAAGTGTTACACGATTTCTCACGATCTCGGTGCTTGAGAATTTGGTGAAAATGGGACTTTGGGGACATTTGGATGGAGGGTGCCCGATTGTGGTTCGGTTTGCCACAATTTACAACCAAAGAAGGAACGGGGACAATTCAAACCACCGATTGGGCAACCATATTTGATTTGCCTGTGCGCTGACCGTACGCCAACTTTTAAAGACTCCATCCTTTTCTGCCGATACTATGCCAATGAACAATGTTAGACTTTCGAAATGCCGTATGATTTTGCCAGAGATTTCGAAGATCATTTCGAGACTGACGAAGAGGACTCTTTGTTGGACGGGGCCTCTGTTCTGAAACCAATTATCGATCCTAAGAGGCTTATCTCAAGTGCATGGATGAGGCACTCGCAGAAACCGCTCTGCATTTTGTAACGGTCTGGCTGTAGGTGCTCAACCGGTCAACTTTTAGGGTGCGCCGTTTTTGGCTCCATTTATGCAAAAGCCGGAGAAAAATATCGACAGGCGGCAAAGTAGGGAGAGGCGTTCGCACAGAAGGCCGCGGTGGAAATTTCTTCTGCTTGGTGGTCGCCGAACGTCTACCCGCAGGGGAGGCGATAAAAAAAAGTTCATTTATGTGGATCAATACCGCCCCTGGCTTCTGTTCGTCATTATCCTGCTACTGATCCTCAGCATCTCCGATGGCCTTTTCACGCTTCACCTGATAGACCTCGGTGCGATCGAAGAAAACCCGGCCATGGCCTACTTCCTGAGCTTGGGCGCCTGGCCTTTCATGACCGCAAAGTTTCTCCTCACCTGCTTTGGTATCGTGGTTCTCCTCGTATTTCACAACTTCTATTCCAGCCTCCTGCGAATCCACATGATAACCTTCATCCCCGCTTTGATCGCCATCTTCCTGATCGTCCTATTCTGGCAGCTATTTCTCCATATTGTGACGAATTAGTCAGCGAATGTTTGGGGTTCCTATCCCCAATTGCCGTTAACACTCCTACGTTGCACAGTAATTTAAGATATCGATTAGGCTTAGAACCAATTCGCAATAAACGAACTTTTTGGGTCAATCAGGTTTTGCAGAAAACAAATAAGGGCCATACCAGATTGGGCAACCCCTTCATTGGTCTGCCCACAGATACTTGCTGAATTTCTTTCTCTCGTGACCGTTGGTTCAATTAAAAGCATTTAATGGGCCGAGAGCCGTGATTACCGTTAACGGACCTTTATGATGGTAATCATCCTTAGAATAAATGACTTGAACGCAGTGCTAATCTGCGCGAAACTGGATTTGTGGTGCGAAGCATAAACCTGGGCCTTCAGAATATCGGGCTTTGCTACTTTTTGTGCTGATAGTGCATTCATCTTTGCACCGAGAGTGGTTAACCGAGATTGTATGCAACTTGAACCTGATTGGATTTTACATAAATGGTAGTAAAATGATAGAGCATGATTCAATCTGCCGTGATTTAACAATTGTTCGGCAATGGATACTTGAAACATAAGCATACTACTTTTATCTTGATACAGCGCTTTTGCGTATCGTTCGACTTTGGGGGGTAATATTTGATAATCGAACAATTGCAGAAAACAATCTGTTATTGGCGAAGATAAAGCTTCAAATGGGCTGCCCTTAATTATCATGTTTCTGAATTCTCTGAGAGCATCAACGTAACGGCCAATCTCCATAAAGGCTTGGGCACAAACGAGAAGGTCGGATTCGGTGGCACTCGCACCCCAGCCTTTTTTGATTAAATCAATTTGGTCGGCAGATAGTTCCTGGGGGGTTGCTGTATCACAGCAGTTCATTTCCAACTTGATAAGCTGGGCTTGCTTTTCGATAGTGGATTTGGAACCTGGATCAATTTTGGGCGAGCACGCAAGAAACTTGGCATATAGCTCATGGGCCTCTTTATGAAGTCCCTGCGAGCGGTAAATGTCTGCTTCCTTTCGGATTAATGCAAGGCTGATTTTCATACGATACCCGCGTTCGTTCGGTAGCAGTTCCGACCGGCAGCAGGGGTTAATCGAGTGGGTACACTATCACAACCAAGAGCGCGGACTCTCGTCTCTTGACGACCGAACCCCTGCAGTTCACGGCTGAAAACATCAATGTAACCAATCTGAAACCTTATCTGTTTCCTTTGTATCACAAATTAATTTTTCGGCGATACGTTGGATAACACTGGCATTCCGGAAATCTGTGAATAGGCCCTTCAGCCGGTCGATTTCTGTCACTCTTGCCACCCTCCATTTTTAACCGCTTGGCTGTCACAAACGCAGCTTTCTCGGGAGTCGAGTTTATGATGATATTTTCAACGCCCCGATTCAGCGGTGCGCCGGTTGCTGCGCGTCCCCTGCAGCGGCTTCCTGGACAGCACCCGCCTCCAACTGAGCCCGCCGAAACACTCGGACATAGAAAAGGGTTCCATGAATGGCAAGAGCAATCCCATATACCCCTATACCGATCGCAAACGAAAAAACCGCCTGGCCTTGTCCGCCGGCCACCCAGAGCAGTGTGCCAGCAGTGACGAGGATGAAAACTGCAGCAATCCAGCACATCGCGAGCGTGATAGGAAGTGACCCGGAGCCTGCGGCGCGGAGGACAACCCGTTCCATCTCTTTGTCTCCCAGTGCGCGCGCCATCCACCCCCTACTTAGATTCGATGCGGTAACCAGCAAAGATGGCACCGCAACCATGATCGCAAGCTGGACGTCGAAATAGGGGACGGCACATAGCCCAAATCCCAAAATCATGATCGGCCACTTGAAACGCCGCGCCGCCGGGTTCATTTCCAGAGACAGGTTCGGACTGATGTAGAGCGTACTGAGGACATCGCCCGCCCGACCAAGGAATATCAGGAGTGCCAAACCGTGTTCAAGCATCCTTCTCCCTCATCAGTGAACCGTGACGTCCGGACTCAAATGCCGCCCAACAACGATGAGATGGCTTCTTTATAAAACCACTTGCATGTATCAACTGAGGAAAGTTGTGGTTTTGGGAAGAATTGCATCAGATGCATAGTCAAGTTCCGTGGCCAAATTAGACATGCTTTTTTACAAAAGGGAAAACGTGAGTTAAGCCCGTAATATCGGTGATCAGCAGTACGATAAAAACAACCAAAAGGGTCACAACGACAATGCCGAAAGCATCGCCTCCTGCGGGCATATTCTCGATGTGCTTAGATACCATCATGACTTCCGCATCGGTCAAGCTGGCGATCCTGGCCTTGGCTTCCTCCGGGTTGATTCCTTTCACAATGAGGTTGCTCTGGACATCCTGCCTGGCCAAAAAGCTCTTGATAGTTTCACGCGCTTTGACCGCGTCTGCTGCCGCCGTCACATCCTCTGTGGGAATCATGGCCGCAACGGCAGCCTGATAGGGGCCGGCGATCACAAACATCAATGCGGTCATGAAGGCAGCGATGAGCCGAAATCCTTTACCATTTGGCCTCATTTTTTTTGTCCTCCAACATTCGTTTAATTGTCAAAGGGTGCCATTGGAATTAGCCATACAATAAGAGCAACAGATTAACGGTACATGTCTACCCACATACCACATCAGGTAGAATGGGATCACACAATAACAGTGTTGCGGAAAAATATATCTTAGTCGGGGACGAAAAATCAAATGAAATTGGGCCTGACGATCGGGATGATATCACCAATTTGGCGCTTCCTTGATACGTTGGGTGAAATCATCCTCTCGTTCGTTCATTGTTGTTCGTTGTTTATCTTATCCCGCAATTGCCTTGAACACCTAAAAGTCACCACCCGCCTTGGCGCCAGCATCATATCCTCACCAGTTGCCGGATTCCTGCATATTCTCTCTCGTTTATCCTTGACAAAAACTCCCCGAAGCCGCTGATCAACACGTCCTTACCGGATACAAGGATAGACTTGGTGAGTTCGAGGAGGTTTTCGACAAATTCGATGGCTCGCTTTTCGTAATTTGTTGTGCTTGGCAATGACGTCGGTTAGATTGTCCTTGGTGAGGATCATTGGCGAGAATCCTCTGTTTTTTGGGTAGAGCCCGAAGGTCGTGGTTAGCGCCAAGGCTTGACATACATGAGGCGCAAGAACTGCAAAATGAATAGCTCTTTTGGCCTGCCCATGCAAGCGCTACTGTTCGAATACCCCATTGCTCGTCCATTGTTTTCGGGCTGTGGAAAATATTTCTCTGTGTAATAGATTGCCCTCCTAATTCAATGGTCGTGATTTTTGACACTTTTATATTATCTATCTGTTATAATTTAGTTTTATTAAAACCATAAAAATCTGCACACATTTTGCACGAACCTTGTCCAGGCAAAATCATCCTGCATGCTCAAAGCGTAACATACTTGGCCCAGTGGCCATTTGGAGATTGTGGTGAAACTTTCGATTTGCATTCAAAAGGGAAAAGAGGTCAGGAAGGGAATTATCACTCTTACCAGGGAATCAAATGCAGAATATGTTTTCAAGCGGTTATTTGATTTAGGCTGGCTGGTCATAGAATCAAATAGATTATCATGATTTCCAACCTCAACCAGCTCCTTCTCGAGCGTCTCCATCAACAAGGCGTCGACACCGACGAGGCCAATGTCTTCCTCCAGTGACCTTTTCCACATCTTGGAATCAAATCCCGGGTAAAAATCTGACCACGGTAAATTATAAACCTCATCCGGGTCCTTTTTATTTGGAAAGGGTAAAATTGGTGGACCTGCATAACTACTTGACTTCTCATTAAGTTTCATTTTATACTTTTACAATAATCATCGATTCTGCCTGTTGCCGCCGATGAGGTTAATATGAATAAATTGGACTTGATCTCTGAGCTGAAGACGGAAGCCAATATCACCAGGGAAGAGGCCGCCCGGGTCGTGCAAATTTTTTTTGATCACATGGAGGAGGCCATGGCGCGCGGGGATCGTGTGGAGATTCGGGGCTTATGCAGCTTCTTCTGTAAAGACCTACAAAAGCTACACCGGCAGAAACCCCAAGACAGGTGAAAAAGTGACGATCAAACCCAAGAAGCTTCCGTTCTTCAAGTGCGGCAAGGAGCTCAAAACCCGAGCTAATTTGTAGATTCATGCCAGGTATTCAACCACCTAATATAAAAAATATAAATAGGCCCATCTGAATTTATTTGGATCTATTGGATTTCCTCAGATCAATCTCTTTGCGCCTTTCCTGACCACTACGCCTTTCGGGGATATACAACGAATATGAAAATTGGCGTCTGTCGATAACGGCACGCCTCTCGCCTTCTTCTTTATTCTCAAATTGATACAAGCCCACCTCAACCTCGTCCAGTTTATGAATAGAGGGCATAATCCCCAGTCCTCATTCCAATTATTTCAATATAACCATAGCTTAGGTTGCTTGCATTATCTGGGCCATGTAATTTGATATTTTTTGGACTCAACCGCCATCATAAGTATTTTTAACAAATCTATATAGATAGTAAAAAACAACATGTGCACCTAATTTTATGGGGTCTACGGTTATGGTTTGATTCAACCGAACTTTGGCTACAGGAATGGTCAAATTTATGTAGGCGAATAAATAGGTTGGAATGGAAACATAGGGAGAATTTCTGCACTCAAGGTAAACTCGGCGACACTCAGCGATTACTATAGCCTGAGCGGGGGTTGCAGGCCCAATTCCTGAATCTTGGACAACAGTGTTTTGTAGCTTATACCCAATATCTTTGTAGCCTTGCTGCGATTCCAACCTGTTTTCGCCAATACTTGCGATATCACCCGCTTCTCGACAATGTCGGAAGCTTTCTTCTGGATCGCGCGCAAAGAAAAACCACCATCCAACAGGCCGCCGCTTTTTAACCAAAAATAGTCGCCGCAATTCGCTGGGTTGGACTCAGGGATCGGATATTTTTGAGACGCTCCGAGTGTATTGGCAGGGGCAATAAGGTTTGCGATGGCGGGCTCAGAATCGCCCAAAATTATCAACCTCTGAAGCACATTTTGAAGCTCTCTGACATTCCCCGGCCAGCTCTGATCAATTAGTTTTTCAATAGTGGTGCTGCTTAAGGGATTGGAATGTTTCCCCTCCATTTTTGTTGCATATATTTTTGAGTAGTACTCGATGAGAAGGGGTATATCCTCTTTTCGATTTCGGAGAGGCTCTATATGAAGCGTTATGGTTGATAATCGGTAATAGAGGTCTTCCCTGAATCTTCCAGCTGCTACATCGGCCTTGAGGTCACGGTTGGTTGCTGTAATAACCCACGAATCGGTACGAACCTCTTTTTCTGACCCAAGCCGAGTAAACCGTCCATCCTGGAGGGCATGCAACAATTTAGACTGAAGCGGAAGAGACATATCTCCGATTTCGTCCAGAAATAGCATCCCAGCATGTGCCTGCTCAAATTTGCCCCGTGTTCGACGCTGCGCACCGGTAAACGCGCCTCGCTCGTATCCGAACATTTCGCTTTCAAGCAAGGTGTCCGGCAGGGCGGCACAGTTGACCTTTACAAACGCCTTATTGCAGCGGTTGGATTTGACATAAAGCTGCATTACCACCACTTCTTTACCCACACCGGTTTCGCCACAGATAAGTACATTGAGAGAGGTATTGGCGACTCGATCGATTTGCTTGCGGATCTTTTCAATGTTTGGGCTTATACCTATTAATGGCGTATCCATTTTGATTAAGCTGACCGGTTAAGGGTAGAAGCCCAAAATTGATGGTATCCCAATATTTATCGGGCAATCTTCAGCAACACTTTAATCCTTCACCAGCCACTCTGCATTTTAATTCTCAATCAAATCCTTCTCGACCGCCTCCAGCAGCAAGACTTCAGCACCGACGAGACACCTGCCCTCCTCCGCGACCTGTCCAACATCCTGGAATTAAACCATAACATAGATACGGCGACCGTAAACTCAAAACTCAATCTTCTGGGATGGAAAGGCGTGGTGCTGGATTATCTGTCGTTGCAGCTGGTGTTGGCGTGCATGGAGATGGAAGGATGAATCAGACCCGGTTGACAATCGCTTTCAACCGACTCCATATTTACAACAGAGATGATGACGGTTCTGGATCTTCAAGGGGCCTCCATCATCCTCCCCTTGAAATTCGGATAATCGTCTTCTGATCTGAGGTGGCCAGTTTTTCCTCCTTTGACCTGACCACCTCTTTTTTTGCCTGATGAATTTCATCCACACCATCAAGGTTTGCCCTCGTCGGTAACTGCCCAATGGATATTGACTTCACGCCTACCCCAAGATCGTGCTGCCTTGACATCGTTTCCCATATAGATGTCAATTCGCTTTTTCCATTTCGGAGGCATCCTGTCCAACACAACATATTCATTACGAAGCCCATCGATTCTGACCTTTGTTCCCCGAGTTAGGCCAAGAGATATCAGATCGTAAGACACCGCCACTGCGTTCATGTCTGGTGTAATCCTATCACCCCAGGCTCCGACAATTAAGCTACCTTGTTCTGGCTTCGGAAACGAATTAAACGCCGTTGCCGTTACAAGCAGGGTTTTCTGTTTTTCTTGCGGGATCTTCTGGAGAGTTGAACAAGAAGTTAAGAGTGAAATGCTGAGAAGAAAAAATGAAGTGACGAATAAACACGAATACATCGTCAGTTATCCATTAATCTTTTTCCGCAATTTCTTCGAACACTTGAACGTCACCACTCGTCTCGGTGCAAGCATCACACTCTCACCGGTTACTGGATTTCGACCCGGTCTCTCCCGCTTTTCCCTGACACAGAATTTGCCGAAGCTGCTGATAAGTACATTCTCGCCTGATGAGAGCCTGGATTTGATGATCTCAAGCAGGGTCTCCACAATTTTATAGGATTGGTAGAGAGGATAAAGGTTTTCCTGGGTCACCGCTCTAACAAGATCGTCTTTAGTGAGGCTCATAGCTCTGTCGTCCTGTGAAGAAGAGGCCGGGTGCAAAAAGAAAAGCTGAAATCGAGTGCAACTTACTGTTTCCATGAAATTTGTGTCAAGAAGATTGTTTCTTAGTGAGAGATGCAAGAATTTTTTGATAACCGTGATCACACTTGGCA
This sequence comes from uncultured delta proteobacterium, assembly GCA_963785045.1. Classification (GTDB taxonomy): domain Bacteria; phylum Desulfobacterota; class Desulfobacteria; order Desulfobacterales; family SpSt-501; genus SpSt-501. Next base: position 17,661 of record CAWAUC010000015.1, read on the forward strand.
CTCACCCGTGATATAGTTCCTTGTCAGCAAAATCGGAACTTCATCTGTTGGGATGGGACGGAGTGGCGCCGCACCATAATTTGTTGGAACTATTGCTTGCGCAGGGTGAGCGAAATGCCCCGAGCCTTTTGAATTAGAGCAGTCCCAAATCCATTCCATTTCGTTCCTTCCGGCCCTACCTTTAATTCACTTTGATTGGTGCTATTTGTGCGAGTGCTCGTCTCTTGAAATAGCGAGTCCAATAGTATATATAACTAATCGTTTGGTAATTTTTTCCGGACTTTTCGAGAGGGGGAGACCCCATGATTTCCAGATTTAAATTATTTTTGATGCTTATGGCGGTCATGGTACTGATTTCAGGTTGTGGCAACAGCGGTGGAGGATCAAATAGTGGAGGTTCCGGCACCTTGTCTTTGAGCATGACCGATGCTTCAAGCGATCAATTTGAAGCCGTTTATGTCACGATCGATGAAGTCCAGATCCACCTATGAGGAAGCGAGAGCAGTCCCAATAATTGGAAAGCTCTGACCATGCAACGTAGCCCAATTACCGTTGATCTCTTAAATCTTACAAACGGGGTAAGGGAACAGCTCGGCCTTGTCGATTTACCTGCAGGAGACTACACCCAGGTTAGACTAATAATTGGCAAAACACCTGAAGACACAAATTTACCCTATGCAAATTATGTGGTAGACAAGAGCACCCCTGCCAATATTTACGAGTTGAAGGTTCCAAGCGGAACCAACACTGGCTTTAAGATCGTTGAAAATTTTATAATCGCGGATAAGCAGACACTGGAGCTTGTTTTAGATTTCGATGCCTCCAGATCGATAATTCAAGCCGGTAACAGTGGTCAGTGGCTTCTCAAGCCAACAGTAAAAATTGAAAATCTTGAAGATGCTTCGATTGTTAAGGGCCAAGTGACAGATGGCGCGAATGGTGCGATCTCTAATGCAATTATCAGCGCCCAAAATTACGATGCCACGGCAGCCGATGATAGGGACAAGGTTTCAATAGAAGCCTCGACCATTACCGATGCAAGTGGCAACTATGCATTGTTTCTCAAAGCAGGTACGTATAACATTGTTGCTACGGCTGAAGACAGAACGCCTGATTTCGTGCAAAAAACGACAATTGCTGGCCAGATCTATGATGGGTCTAACGCCGTTGATTTTCTATTGAGCGAGGCCACTGTAGGTAATGTAACCGGAACAGTATTGATTACTGGCGCCGGCTCAGAAAACTATGCGACACTCAGCTTCAGGCAGGTAGCCAAATTCGGTTCAGATAACGAAATGATCGAGGTAAAATCGATAAACGTGATGAACGGGGCTACATATTCGATAAACCTCCCTGTAAGCTCTTATACCTTAGTTGCTTCATCTTTTAGCTACCCGACCCAATTCATTTCGCCACTAACAGCCACTCAAGAAGATCCTGAAATGCCAACCGATGGGAGTGTTACATTTTAAATCGGGCTTTTGACAAACTGATCTTCTGGGAGGCAGGGCCCCCGGTCCCCCCTGCCTTTCATTGGAGTTTCGGCCGTAAACACTTCAATATTTCAGTCATGATTGCTGTCTTCATCTCCCAGTTTCAATAGGTCGCCCAGAATATCTAATCGCTGTTTGTCATTGATAGCACCCTCGTACTCCGGGACTTTTCCACACAGCCCTTTCAACCTCATTGAAGCCACAGTTTGTGAGAGATCCTTAACACATTCGGAAAAGCCCTTAGACAGCCCACGATGGTATCTGTCGCTGCTGGTCTTTTCCTGAAACTCCCGCTCTTCGTTCCAGCCAGCAATCAAATTTTCAAGCCGTTCACATACCCAGCACATTTGGTTGCCTTCAGCTTATCTGGTTTAGAATCGATATCCCAACAACCATGTGTCCCCGGAATCGACCTTCTTTCAACTCAGTGACATGCACTACTCTTGACCGCTGATAGCCCGGTGCGGCTGTTCCTGGTATCATTTTTACATCCAGCTCCTGGCCTACCTGCATCATTTTCAGCACATTGGAATCCGCCCTCACAACGATTCCCGCTCCTTTAGCGGAGAGGTCTCGAACTTTAAATTGATACACGGGGACATAGGTCAATTTAAATTCCGCCCTTTGGTTGGACAACTCGGTAGCACGCGGCTCACATCTTCTTTCCATCTGTTGACCTGGCCTTTTCATGCCTTAATCATAGTGACACAACCAACAAAGGCAAATGAAATGTGCGGACGTTTTGCACGGTACAGTCTATCACGTGAACTTGAGCGCTACTTTCATGCTCATCCACCCTCCTTCGAGCTCCAGCCCAACTACAACGTGGCACCCACCCAGGAAATACCCGTCATTGTTATCCACGAGGACGAAAGACACATCAAGAAGCGCCACTGGGGGTTGGTGCCTTTTTGGGCCAAGGATATCTCCATCGGCTCCAGGATGATCAATGCAAGGGTGGAAACCCTGACCTCCAAACCCGCTTTCAGGGCCGCCCTCAAACAGCGCAGGTGCCTTATCCCCGCCGACGGTTTTTACGAGTGGTTGGGCAAATCAGGGAGCAAACAACCCTACTTCTTCCATTTGCCTTCAGGAGAGCCGTTCGCCTTCGCTGGTCTATACGAGGCTTGGGAGGACAAGGAAGCACCGCCGGGGACTGGCCCCTACAAGTCCTGCACGATCATCACCACGGAAGCCAGCGACTCGGTCAAGGACATCCATAACAGGATGCCACTGATCCCCAAACCGGAAGCCTACGACGAATGGCTTGACCCGGAAAATAAGCAACCAGCCAGAATTGAGGGGCTGCTGAAGACGAAGCACGTCAAGGAACTGAAGCGCTATCCGGTTTCAAAGCTGGTAAACCAAGTCGGTAACAACCAAAAGGAGTGCATGGAACCGTTGAAAGATGCAGAGGCTTAAGGAGTCAGAAACAAAAACGGGCGACCCCGGTCATGGTTAACCGAAGTCGCCCGTCAATCCCCCTGTGTCAGGGTAGTTGTCGCATGATTCTATTCTCTCTATTATTGGATATATTGGGGGTGAGGGAGGATCGATCATGCGATATTCGAAAGAGCGTAAAGAAGCGGTGCTGCGCAAGATGATGCCACCGCAGAACCGATCCATCGTCGAGTTGGCCAAGGAGGAAGGCATCGCCGAGGCCACGCTGTACAATTGGCGGCGAGAGGCCCGCAACCGCGGTTTGTTGTTGCCCGACGGTGATGTGGGTCCAGAAGGATGGACCGCTCGTGACAAGTTCAACGCCGTGATCGAAAGCGCCGCACTCAACGAAGCCGAGCTCTCCGAGTACTGTCGAAAGAAGGGTCTGTATGCCGAACAGCTGGAGCTGTGGCGGCGCGCCTGCGCGACAGCGAACGACTGGGACAGCGAGTACAATCTGCGGCTCAAGACGGAGAAAAAAGTCGACCGGCAACGCATCCGCCAGCTGGAGCGTGAATTGACACGCAAGGAAAAAGCCTTGGCCGAGGCCGCGGCCCTGCTGGTGCTGCGAAAAAAAGCCGAGGCGATCTGGGGGGAAGCCGAGGACGAATGATCAGCGCCTCGGATCGCCGTCAAGCAGTGGAGCTGATCGATGAAGCCCGTGGCAGCGGTGCCCGGCTGAAGCCGGCCTGCCGCATGATGGGTATCACGATGCGCACCTATCAACGCTGGACCGGTACCGGTACGGTTCAAAGCGACCGCCGGCCTGAGAGCTTTCGGCAGGCTCCGTGCAACAAGTTGTCGGCTGAGGAGCGAGAGCGTGTTCTGCGCCTGTGTCATGATCCCGCCTATGCCAGCCTGCCTCCGGGCCAGATCGTTCCGCGATTGGCCGACCAGGGCGTTTACATCGCCTGCGAGTCGAGCTTTTACCGGATATTGCATGAGGCCCGCGTTTGGGTGAAGGGATTTGTGAACTGGTAACTTTGATACCGCATAGCGTTTGAGCTCCTTCACACAACCATTTTTCAGGACTTCCTCGATCCTGTCAGCATCCTTGTTTTCCGGATCAAGCCAGTCTTCATAGGCCTCAGGTTTGAGGATCAACGGCATGCGGTCATGAACATCTTTGACCGACTCGCTGGCATTCGTGGTGATGATCGTGCAGGATTTATAGGGGTCAGACTCGGAAGGTGCTTCTTTGTCCTCCCATACCTCCCACAGGCCCGCGAAGGCGATCGGTTCCCCGGATGACAGATGGAAATAATAGGGCTGCTTGCTCCCAGATTTTCCCAACCACTCATAAAAACCGTCTGCGGGGATCAGGCACCTGCGCAATTTAAGGGCAGTTCGGAAGGCAGGTTTCGAACCTACTGTTTCCACCCGTGCGTTGATCATCCTGGAGCCTATAGAGATGTCTTTCGCCCAGAAGGGTACCAATCCCAGTGACGTTTCTTGATGTGCCTGGTGCCTTCGTGCTAGACGATGACGGGTATTTCCTGGGTGGGAGCCACGTTGTAGTTGGGCTTGAGGTCGAAGGAAATCGGCTGAACATCAAAAAACCGCTGGATGTCCTTTGGTGACGAAAATAGGGTGAACCGTCCGCACATGGGGGTGGCCTTTCTCCGAGGGTATGGTGGAAAAAGAGGTGGCCTGGAAAGGAGAGAGGAGGAACCAAGCCACCTCGAATCAAAAGACGGTGGTCCGAAGGTCGTTCGGATTCGTCAACTTTTCTGGTTTAAAGGTGAATCGGCCTGGCTGGATTGTCAACCCGCTGGAGCGGCTTGGGCGAGAAAGTCTCGAATGCCAGGCGCCTATTTCAATACCCGCCTTGGCCATTGCGCCTCAGCCTACCGGCCATCTTTGGAACGATGAAACCGATTCGACCTTGGGAACAGAGATGTGGTTCAGGGTCAGTCTTGCGACCGATCGCAAAAATGGGTTTGAAATTGGGAATGGGTTTTGGGAATGGAATGCCGGCTACACGTGTAAGAGAAATCGGATGAGGCTTTTGACGGCTTTTAGTTCCGCCATTCGTATGAACCCGCACCTCCTTTCCTTGAGGGGCGACTTCGGTTAACCAAGACTGGGGTCGCCCATTTTTTTCTAAATTCTCCTATGTAGGATCCGAAACGAATATGCCGTGGGCATCGAATCAGGCAATAAAAAAGGTGGTCTTAAAAGCCAAAGCTTCAAAGGCCACCGGTGAATCTGAAGAGGACGGTTAGCTCATGTTGCAAGGGGAGGATGATGGGTCGACCCTCTTGGCATAGCAGCCGTTCCCTTCATTAAACTGAAAATGGGTCACTCACGATATTTTGTCAAGGATCAGGCTTGCGTTCAGCCACCATTATTTCAGTCCTCTGAAATATTTTTTCGCCTCTCTTGACAGGGTTGGAATGAAACCCTAACTTCCAATCGGGAAACGGGGAAACTCGTGACCCAAGGAAGAGGGTGGGGAGCATGTGCAAAAAGGATGAGAGATTATCCGAACTGCATTGAGCTCATATCCCATCCACTTCCTGAACCGCAAAATCGCAACACTCGGGCAATCTCATTTAAGTCTTGGGGTTGCCCGTTTTGTTTCTGATTCCTTAAACCCGACATCCTTCATCGGTTCCATGCATTCCTTTTTGTTGTTGCCGACTTGGTTGACCACTTTGACAGGTCCAGCCGAAAATTCAGTTGGGCTACAATTGCATGATTGCGGTCAAGATATTTTTCGGGTGGCGCTTCAAGACTTGCACATTCGCTCAACAGACCTATTTTATTTAACATAACCATAACGAGAGGTGAAATTATGCCAATCTTTGAATATACCTGTGAAAAATGTAATAACAAATTCGACCAGTTGGTGCTTCGTGCCGACAGCGAAGTCAAGTGCCCAGTATGTCGGAATCCAGTAAAAAAACTCTATTCAAGCTTTGCCGTTGGCCACTCCCAGGTCTCAGCTTCCAACCCGATGACATCTTTTGAACCCAAGATTTGCAGAAATTGCTGATTGGGCGAGGATGCTGACCCAGAGTTTGATCAAGTATCCGAGGTCGAAAGTTTCGAAAAGTCGAAAGTTGAGCACATCTGTGCCGACTGCGATAAAATGCACATTATGAAGGTGCCATGGATCAGCAGAGCCGTGCCTCGTAAATTATGCAGAGTCGCCGAGATCGCGAAACCACTTTTGATGCGGATGATTAACGGGATAAGGGGAATAGACTCCCGGCACGTGCCCGGCTTCCCTTTCGTTCGGTTGCTGCTTATTTTTTGCATGATCTGCTTGGGATCTAAAGACTGCCCGAGCAACAGGCGAATCGGGTCTCGACCGTAGAGCGAAAAGCCCAGAACAGGCCGGCGGTTCATCTTCGAATCTGCAACGGCTTGCAGAGAAAGCGGTTTGTAAAGCAGGGGGCCCGAGCCAATCTTCGACGCGGGGTTGGGAAATGTTCAGAGCCATATTGGGACAGGCGGAGGGCATCGACACCCTTGCCACTGCCGACGAGGTGTTTTCACAATGCCGGTCGCAAATCGGGGAGCTTAAGCCGAGCGCCGGGCTGATCTTTGCGAGTGGCGCCTTCGATCATGGCCTTTTGCTCAAGATGACCCGAGAGGCCTTCCCGGCCTTGGAGCTTGTAGGCTGCACAACTGCCGGTGAGTTTTCATCAGCGTTTGGATTCAGCGAAGACTCGCTCTGCATGATGTTCTTTTCCTCGGACCGCATTGCCATGGTTTCGGGAGTCGGGAAAGGAGCTTCCCTCTCCCCTGCGAAGGCTGCCCGTGACGCCGTGACGATGGCGAAAGCCAAGCTGAAAGGGCTTCCCTCGCTGTGCCTGGCTTTCCCCGATGCACTCACCGCGTCCGCCAGCGAAATTGTTGCGGCTCTCGGCGCGGAGTTGGAGAACTGCTGCCCGGTGTTCGGTGGCTTTGCCGGCGGTGAAGAACTGCCAAGCAATAAAGTCTTCCAGTTCTGGGGTGAGGAGGTTCTCACCGACTCGGTGCCGATCTTGCTGTTCTCGGGCCCGTTGCGGGTTGTTCATCGTGTCAGCAACAGCTGGCGGCCGGTGGGTGTGCGCACGACCATCGATGGCGTGCAGGGCAATCGTGTCACCCATATCGGTGGCAGAAGCGCCCTGCAGTTTTACCGGGACATCTTTGGGACTCATTCCACACCTCTACCTGAAATGCCCATGGCCGTATTTGAGGAAGGCGAGCAGTTTTATATCCGAACCCCTGTCGATTACGATGAATCGGATGGCAGTGTGGGCTTCTCAGACACCATGTCGAAGAACGCCCAGGTGCAACTCACGGAAGCCACCCCGGATGGGATCATTGACGATGTCGATGCGAGCCTGGGAAAGTTCGTGGATGGCCTCGACCAGAATTGGGCCCCCCAGGCTGCAATTGTTGCTTCGTGCGTCTCGCGCAAGTGGATCCTTGGTACGCGCTCCGCTGAGGAATTTGCGCTATTGGACTCTCGACTACCCAAGGCACTGCCGCTCATAGGCTTTTATTCGTTCGGTGAAATTGGTCCCTTGGGGCCGGGCAGAGACGCCGTGCTGCACAACTGCACAATGATCACTCTGCTCTTGGGGGAAGCTGACGCGCAGCGGACAGATCACCCGACAATCGAACGCAAGGCAGCACCAGCGAGACTCGTTTTTCGTTCACAGCAGCACATCGAACTCCTCGAGCGAAAACTGAACCGGGCTAGGCAAAGCCAGGCCAGGCTAGAATACCAGAAGGCGCTGAACTCCCGGATGCTCACGCGACTAAATGGGGAGTTGGTTGAAGCCAACCGCAGAATCGATGAGCAGAACAGTATCCTGCGCGATTCGTTGAGCCTGGCTCAGCAGGTGCAGCAGCGGCTCCTGCCCCAGGTCAGTCCAATCATCGCGGGTTTCGACATCGCCGGTCGGAGCATCTATTGCGATGAAACCGGAGGGGATTATTTCGACTACCTGGTCCTGCCGGAGGACCATGGAGTTTCGGTCGTCGTCGGCGACGTCTCCGGTCACGGGATCGCCTCCGCCTTGCTCATGGCAACGGCTCGAGCGCTTCTGCGCATGCGCGCCAGCAAGAGCGGGCGACCATGCGAATTCGTCACCGACCTTAATCGGCTGCTGACCTCCGATGTCTATGATTCGGGACAGTTCATGACTCTGTTTTTTCTCAGGCTGGAGGACGGGGGCGAACGCCTGACCTGGGTCCGGGCCGGCCATGATCCCGCCTTGATATACAACGCCGCAGCGGATTCCTTTGAAGAACTCCATGGTCAGGGAATCGCCATGGGAATTCGGGGCAGTGAATACTACACCGAATACACCCGCCGGAGTCTTTCGGACAATGAACTCCTTGTGATTGGAACGGACGGTATTTGGGAAGCACTGGATCCGGAGAACCGCTTCTTCGGAAAAGAGCGCTTCAAGGATATCATCCGTAGGTATTCCGGCTGCACCGCCCGGCAAATGCTGGATTATGTTCTTGACTCTGTTCAGCGCTTCTGCCGGGGAAGACCGTTCGCGGACGATGCGACCCTGGTCGTGATCCAGAATAAGAATAACAGAAGAAGCTCACGCTGCCCGAACCCCTGAACTGTCTCTGTCAGGCTTGCCGGCGCCATATTAACCCAGCCGTTCGCTCCTTTGTCCTGCCTATTCCAATACCCACCCGGCCATGCCTCCTCAGCCCACAGCCCATCGTTGCAACGATGAATCCGTTTGAGCCGGGAAAAAGGAGATGGGGTGCAGGGGTGATCTTGCGACCGATCAATTTTTTGGGTTTGAAAATGGAAATGGGTTTTGGGGAGTGGAGGGAGGAGGGCAGGGGGGAGGAGAGAGGGGGAAGGACATGGATGAGGTCGTCCATAAGTAAACATTCGTTAATCAGCTGTGTGGGATTTGTGTGGAAATTTTCGGAGAAATTCCCATCCAACACGTCAATTGCCTTTCGTTCCGAATCCGATAGGGGAGTGTAAATATAACTCCGTAGTGGTCCGGTTCTCATGCCCCAGGAGCGTTGAATCGATCCAATAGGTATGTTGGCCTGCTCGAGTTGGGAGGCACCGAAGTGCCTCAGGGCGTGATAGTGCAATTTTTGAATTTTCAACCTTATTAATCAAGCGCTCTACGAAGATACAGTGATTTAGCGTGCAAATATCCTGTTTAGATGGACGAATGGCAGCATTAGGCTTATAACGTGGGGATTCAACCACCTTTCATCGTCGGACTAATCAAACGAGTAAACCTTGTACTCAGTAGGCGAGCCCAGCACGGCGTCAATTTTGCCCTCAAGATCCGCTCTTTTCTTATTTGCAAACCACCGCTGCCAGTCTTCAAACGACTTCCATGTGCTGACCACTAAATATTCGTAGGGATCCACCACATTGCGCAACGTCTCACCGGAAATATACCCCGGCTGTCGAAAGGCCATCGTTCTCAACTCGTCTAACATCGGAACCAGGTGGGGCAGCAGCTCGGCTTCCATCCCACCTGTAAGACGAGGCATCTTTCTGAGCATAAGAACTCGTATTGTCATTTTTTCCTCCGCCGACGTTGTGTGGGTTAGATTTTATCACCCGATAGACGCTAACCGAAAATTAAACGTTTAGGGCCGCCACGGTGCATGAAAGTCCTTTTGTCCGTGTGGGTTTGTGGATGATATCTCTTATTTTTGTACTAGACCAACATATTTTTTAGTGTTAACAAAACCCCCGCGGCTACCGCGGACCCAATAACACCAGACACGTTCGGCCCCATTGCGAACATCAAAAGCATATTTTCGGAATCCGCCTCAATTCCCAATTTTTGGCTGACCCGGGCGGCCATGGGCACGGCGGATACCCCGGCGGAGCCGATAAGCGGATTGATTTTCGTTTTCGAAAACAGGTTCATCAGCTTGGCCATTAAAACCCCTGATGCCGTCCCGATACTGAAAGCAATCGCGCCGAGAAGCAATATGCCCAGTGTTTCCACATTGAGAAAAGTTTGAGCGGACAAACGAGACCCGACACCCAGGCCGAGAAGGATCGTGACAATATTGATCAGGCCGTTTTGAGCAGTTTTGGAAAGGCGCTCCACGACACCGCACTCCCGCATCAAGTTTCCGAACATGAAAAAGCCGATAAGCGGCGCGGCCGACGGCAACAGGAACAGGCACAGCCCGAGAACCGCAAGCGGGAAAACGATCTTTTCCACCTTACCCACATATCGGAGCTGGTTCATGCGGATTTTACGCTCTTCGGAATTGGTTAACGCCCGCATGATGGGCGGCTGGATGATGGGAACTAGTGCCATATAGGAATAGGCCGCCACGGCGATGGCGCCGAGCAGGTTGGGAGATAACTGGCTTGCCAAAAAAATGGCCGTCGGCCCGTCAGCGCCTCCGATGATGCCGATGGAGGAGGCATCAAAAAGATCGAAATTGATTCCGGGTACGATTTTCGATAACACTAATGCGCCGATAAGTGTAGTAAAAATACCAAACTGCGCTGCTGCGCCTAGAAGGGCGGTCTTGGGGTTGGCGATCATGGGTCCGAAATCGGTCATGGCCCCAACCCCCATGAAAACAAGCAGCGGGAAGACACCCGTCTTGATGCCGATTTCGTAGATATAGTAAAGAATGCCCCCCGGATCAGTGATGCCCGACATGGGAATATTCGCCAGAATGCATCCAAAACTTATCGGCACAAGCAGCAGGGGTTCGAACCCTTTCCCGATGGCAAGAAACATCATCAAGATGCCGATTCCGACCATGAGCATGCGACCAATCCCTTCGGTCCATTTGCCTGAAACAGGGAAGAGATACCCGAAAATGCCGGTGGATTTGCTAAACTCTGCCAGCATGTCGCCCATCGGAGCCAATGATTTTCGTGCGGGTGCGGCACCGGTCGTCGGGTTTCCTGCCAGTGCAACGGTGCATACGGCCAGAAGCAGCACAAACGTGAAACCGGCCAACAGAGGTTTGTTTTGCATCGTTGGGCCCTCCGGCCTATGAAAGCGTTGCGACGAGTTGCTCGACTTTAACCACTTGGCCTTTTTCCACTTCGATGGTGGCCACCTTGCCGTCGCTGGGCGCGACAATCGGTGTTTCCATTTTCATGGCTTCAAGAATCATCAATGTGTCGCCCTTCCTTATCCTGTCGCCGACGGAAACGAAAATTTCGTAGACGATGCCCTGCAATTTGGCCTTGACTCCAACCGTAGCGGTCGGTTTGACCACCGCCGCGGCAGCCGGTTTGACCGTGGTCACTTCACCGCTGGAAGCCTCAACGGTGACCTGGTATGGTTTGCCTTCCACGGTTACCGTGTAATCGACCGGCCCGGTTTTCAGTGCCCACTGAGTCGGCTGCCGCGCAGCCGATGCTTTTTCCGTTTCAGTTTTCCGGGTTATTTTGCGGACATTGATCGGCTTATTACCTTTAAGAAAATCGAGGCCTTTGTTGCCGCCGGCAGTCGCCAAGGCACCCACGATAAAGATGTTTTCATCGGTAATCGGCAGGCCTTCCTGTTGAAGGATTGCCTTGGCCTTGGGGATGCCGGGTTCAAGCACGTCCAGCGGATCGCCTTTAAATACCGGTTTTCCAAGTTGCTCTTCGGCAATCCGCACAATCTCCGGATCCGGCTTCACCGGTGTGCGGCCAAAATAGCCAAGCACCATCTTGCCATAACCGTCCGTGATTTTCTTCCAGGCCCCCTGGGTCACGTTGGCATAGGCCTGCTGGAAATAAAACTGTGACACCGGCGTTACCGAGGTGCCGAACCCGCCGCGGGCTACACATTCGGACATGGCCTCGATGACCTTGGAATAGAGGGGAAGGGTTCCGGTGTCACGCATCATCATGGTGTTTGCCGTTAATGCGCCCCCCGGCATGGGAGACAGTAGGACTTCCGAAGAGACCTTCTGCGCTTCAGGAGGAAAAAAGTAGTCTCGGAGACATTCCTGAAGTACCCGGTTAGCGTCCATTATTTTGGTGACGTCGATATCCAGGGTATAATCTGTGCCTTTGAGGGTATGCCATAATGAAAGAATGTCCGGTTGGCATGTCCCGCCGGATAGGGGAGAACGCGCCAGGTCGACCCCGTCGCACCCTGCCTCTATGGCGGCCTGGTACTGTGTAACGCCCACTCCGGCGGTTTCATGGGTATGCGCCCAGATCACCGTATCGTTCCCCAGAAGCTTTCGTGCGGCTTTAATGGTTTCATAAACCTTCCGGGGAGTACACGTCCCCGAGGCATCCTTGAAACAGACGGAATCGTAGGGCAACCCTGAATCGAGGATTTCCTGCAGAGTTTTGATGTAAAACGGTGCATCATGGGCACCGCTGCAGCCCAGCGGCAGTTCCATCATCGTAACGACCACCTGATGATGCAACCCGGCTTTTTTGATGCACTCACCGGAGTAGATCAGGTTCCGAACATCGTTTAAGGCGTCGAAATTCCGAATGTGGGTCATTCCGTGTTTTTTAAACAACTTTGCGTGAAGTTCGATCATATCCCTCGGCTGAGCAGATAAAGCCACCACATTGATGCCGCGGGCAAGCGTCTGAAGGTTGACGACAGGTCCTGCCGCCGCACGGAAGCGGTCCATCATCTCAAAAGCAGATTCACCGCAATACATGAAAAGAGCCTGAAAGCGGGCGCCACCGCCTGCTTCCAGATGCTCAATGCCGGCATGCACCGCTGCTTCCACCGCAGGTATGAAATCATCGGTTAGGGCTCGTGCGCCAAAGACCGACTGGAATCCATCACGCAAGGACGTATCCATAAAGCGTATTTTTTTAGTCATGATCGTTCACCACCTCACTCTTTGCCATGTTGTTTATGCAACGTTAGGGTTCATGCCGGGCACGGTGGGCAGTAACCGCAGCGCTAATGACCGCTACCAGAATTTTATCTTCTGCTGCCAAAGCGGTTTTTTTCATTTTCCTCAATTCGGCCGCTTCCATCTCGGCAAGCTCTATGGCACTTCCTGCGCCCAATAGCTTGAAGCAAATATTTATGACCAGAATAAGCAATAGGATAAAAAGGTAACAAACCCCCATCCCCAGAAAAGTCAGTTTGATTCCGGCAATAATCATGGCCGTTCCTCATGGCTTCAGAAGTAGCCGACGGAGTATCAACTGCTCATGGCTTAATCGACCGCACGCTTAGTAACGGGACCGGGTAGCGGCGGAATACCTTTTGCGCATTGGATCCGAACAATGCGTCTGCAAAATCACTGCGCCCTTTTTGACCCGTTACCATCAGATTTGCCCCTTCATCCCTGTAGAGGGCGGAGGAAAGTAGATACACCTGGCGGCTAAAACCTGTGACACTGGGTCCATTAATGATCTATAACCAATAATTTTGTCAATAGAAAACCTGTGTTTTTCAGAGGCTAATTGAGGTCACCCATTAAAGGGGTTGTCAAAAGCGTTTTTCTAAGCCAACTGACAGACTGCGGTTTCCCGTGAGAACGCTGCGCGCCTTAGGCCGCAAGTTCGAATCTTGCCGGGCGCACCAGCAAAACCAAGAGGTTACAGACTTAGTCCTGAGATCCCTTTTTTTTCTGTGTGTGAATCTGCGTGTGAAACTTCTTCGAGACCAGCGTTCAAAACCTGCATGGCGTGCCGTTCTGGGTCGCCTATGGAGCGCGGATAGATCTCCGTCGTGGTCCGGTACTCGCAGTGCGGCCAGACCTGAGCGCTTACCGGGTTCAGGTCCCGCACCGATCGCTGAGTCAAGCTGTGAACCGTTGCGGTTGCCTTGTTCCCGCCCAGATGACACACCGGCAGAAAGCGCTGGTCAGGGGCAACATCGATAACGGCTTTTGTTGCAGCGATGTCCACCGCTTGCTGTCGCCTCAACTAATCTGGAGATGATCCACATTTGATAAGTCATCCGGCGTCTTTCAGGGTTTTCGAAAATAGGTCATTTCTATGCACAGTCGGGGCACAGCGCCTGCAGAGGCCCAACATGAGTGGGTTTAGAAACGCCCTGGGGACCTGCAATCCACAGAGCCTTCAGGATAGAAGGCATGGGCGGGCTATGGCCAATTGGTGTTGTTTTTGATATGTTTTCCAAAATTTCTCTGACGTTGAGGTGCCAATGCCAATCATAACCGCATGCTCCCAGGATTGCCCTGATACCTGCTCCTTGGTGGTGGAAACATCACCTTCAGGCGAGATGCGCATCAACGGCAACCCTGATCATCCCTTTACGGCAGGCTTCTGCTGCGCCAAGCTCAAGGGCTGGCAGCGCCGCTTGAGTAGCCCGCACCGGGTTACGGCTCCCCTGCTGCGGAACGGGGCTGGATGGCGCGAGATTGGTTGGCAGGAGGCACTGGACATCTGCGCAGTCAGGATCCAGGAATTGCGGGCTGAACCGTTGTCTATTCTGCACATGGACAGCAGCGGCAACATGGGGTTGATGGCCCAAATTCCCCAACATTTTTTCAATTTGTTGGGGGCCAGCCGAGCCGCCGGAGGCCTTTGCGCCAGCGCCGGCATGGCAGCGTGCCAAGCTGATTTTGGCAGGGTGGAACACAATGAGCCCGGCGATCTTCTGAATGCCCGAGTGATCGTCAACTGGGGCAAGGACATTGCTCGCACCTCCGTTCACCTGGCCGCCTTGGTTAAAAAAGCCCGCAAGCAAGGCATCCGAGTGCTAACCCTATCCCCCGGCGGAGACAGCCACGAGGCGTGGACCGACGAGTTCATCCGCGTGCGCCCGGCTCAGGACCGTTTTTTGGCCGCGGCGGTATGCCAGAAGCTTATCGAAAACGGAAATGCCATCGCAGGTCTGGATGCCGTGGCTGCCAATTGGCCGGCTTTTCGAAAAATCGTCATGGCCCGATCGGCAGGAGAAATGGCCAAGGCCTGTGGAGTCGGCCCGGCCGAGGTGGAACGCCTGGCTGAGGTTTACGGGTCCGGGGAGCCGGTAGCAACTCTTGTCGGCTGGGGACTGCAACGCCACATGTTCGGGGCGGAGAACGTGCGGTTCATCAATGCATTGGCCTTGCTTTCCGGTCAGGTCGGCCGTTCCGGAGGCGGGTCCTACTACATTGCTCCATCCACCCGGCATCTCGATCTATCCTGGCAGGCCAAGCCCGCTCCGGATCAGGTCAATCGCTTCTTTAAGCCCACCATCGGGCGGGACATCCTATCAGCCGATCCAACGGTGACGCTGATCTGGGCCAACGGGACCAACCCTGTCAACCAATCGCCAGATTCTCACCTGGTGAAACGGGCGTTCGGTTCGGTTCCCTTCAAGGTGGTGGTAGATGCTTTTATGACTGACACGGCCGAGCTGGCCGACCTGATCCTGCCTTGCACCCTTAACCTGGAACAGGAAAATCTAAACCCGTCCTATTTTCACGACTATATCAATTACGCTCGCCCGGCCTTCACGCCGCCAGCCGGCGCCCGTAGCGACCACTGGATTCTGACCCAGGTGGGGCAGCGGCTGAACCCACCCATCCATCTGCCGTCGATGCAGGAGTTGATTGCCGCCAGCCTGCCGTCCGCTGCGGGAGTCGGGTTGGAAGAATTGCGGCGCACCGGTTATGTGCAGATCAAACGGCCCGCTGTATCGTTTGAAGGCTTGCGATTCGCCCACCCGGACGGGCGCTATCGCTTCCCAGAAGAACTGCATCCAGACCCGCCTGCACCCGACGGCTACCCACTGCGGCTGCTTAGCCTCATCCGGGCTGAGGCGACTCACTCTCAGATACTCCCCGAAGACCACATCCATCCGCCCAAGGTATACCTATCCGCGGATAACCCTGTCTGGAAAAGCTTGAAAAGCTCGCAACCGGTGTTCATGCTCTCGCCACTGGGGCGGCTTGAGGTTCAATTGGTGGAATTGCCCGGACTCCATGCGGATGTGGTAGTCTACCGCCGCGGCGACTGGCTAAAGCTGGGAGGAGGGGCCAACCAACTGATCGCTGATGTGGCTACCGACCTCGGCTCGGGAGCGGCCTATTATACCCAGCATGTTCGGCTGGAAAACTAGATCCTCAAATCCTGCTGACATGGATTTGCCGAGAATATCCGAGCAGTGTTTACCGATGATGTTGAGTTGGGTTGAAATTGGGCCGAAGATAGCCTTTAGGGCGACTCGATATTCGTGTGAATTCTGCTGTCTATTTCAACGTTGACAAGGTGTGGGAAATCATCCAACATATCACGAGGTGGCTTTTTCTGAGATATTAACTCAAACGCTCGGAGAATAGCCACACAAGGCTTGCCGCAACATGGATCATTGAACGATCTCATAGTGTCGAACCCTGTCATCGTACTCGACCATCATTGCTTGGACTCTTGGCGGCACGACTGCCGTCTCTACGTCAGGCCCAGCGAAGCCTTGAATGGCATCGATCGACTCCCAGGTGGTCACGATCAAGAACTCGACTCCGTCTGGAACCGTGCGGCGAAGAATTGATGCGCTTGCAAACCCCGGAATCTTTTTCAGTTTGAGAAATGTTTCTTCGCGCAAGTGCTCAACGTACCTGTCCGCATGAGAGGACTTGGCAAGTCCTCTCCACTGGCGTGAAATCATGAGATCGCCTCCAGAGTGATGATTAACACCGAACAATGATTCAGATTGATCCGTATGGAATTTGGGATTGCATTTTCCAGTCCGTAGAATAAGTTGTCATGGCGGCGACGGGAGGCCTGGTCGTGGCTTGTCGACAATTTCATATCCTGCCTTTTTCCAAGCCTCAACGCCACCGTCCAGAAATTTCACGTTTTTGTATCCCAGCATCTTATATTTCATTGCCTGACCGGCAGAAGTCGCCTCACCGGGTCAGGCACAATAGAAGATGATCTCCTGTCCCTTTTTAACCTCCAACAGTCTGTCTTGAAATTCGGTGCGAGTAATTGCACCCCGCAACCACATTCTGCTGCAGGTCTCTTCATCCGGATAAGCACAAACGAAAATTGTATTTCCGTCCTTGGCAAGCCGATAAGCCTCTGAGGGCGAGATGCGAACTGGTTCCATTTTAGCTACTCCAAAGTCTGCTAATGTAATCGAGATTAAAAATAAGTCTCGAAACCAGAGAAGGAAGGGCTGGCAATGTTCAACCAATCCAACAATATGGTATCATTACCATAAACCATACTCGATCGCCAGATGAAAGCTTAGGTTCAGCGGCGCGAAAGCACGGTCTGCGGCAACGGATTGTTAGGTCGTGCCCATCCATATACGGCGTCTTTCGGCCCATGCCGGCGTTCTCGTTTTTTGCAATCCTCGACGTAGAAGGACTCCGCCTGCGGTTGCGAAATCGCTGCGGCCTTGGCCTGAACCGAAATCCACCATTTCTGGATGGACACTGATATGGTTGACAGTTGTCAAGAGGAAAAAATAAATCCTGCCAACTGGTATCCAGCGGTTCCTTGTCGTAGGTTGATTCCAAGGCATCCAAAGGGGCGGAACCCATATGGCGACGGTAGATCACTCTGATATTCGCGGGTTGGCTACCGCATGACTTGGCTTCGTCGCGGAGCTGCCTCGGTCTAGCTTCGGGAGTTCGGCCCGGAAGGGCTGTCCAATAGTGTCCACGAGGGTTCTCCTGACCGGGGTTGCGCCCCTGTGGCTGCCCTGGAATGTGAAGTTGTCAGTGCGTTGGCGTCCTCCGTTTGCCGGTGGTGGTTCTTTGATAACCGGGCACGCTCCTCAGGCCGTTGGCCCTTCGAGGGCATTGGCGATTGCCCAGATAAAGCCGCACAGTTCCCTGGCGATGGCGGTAGTAACGACCGCTTTGATCTTGCCCCTGGCCCAAAGGCGTCGGTAGCGCGCACACAGCCGCACTTGGGCTTTCCAGGCCACATCGCGAATGGATTGCGGCAGGCCCTCCTGGCGTTTGAGCAGCGCTCGGCTGACCCGGGCCCTGAACCGATAGGCCCAGGCGGCCTCGACCAGCATGCGGCGCACATGTGTGTTGCCGGCCTTGGTGATCGAACCGCGCCGGGTCTTCTCGCCGCTGGAATGCTCCGAGGGCACCAGGCCCAGGTAACTCATCAGCTGCTGGGGATTTTGAAAACGCTTGAAATCGCCGATCTCGGCCACTGTGGTGGCCGCAACGATGAGGCAGACGCCGCGCAGGCTCTGAAGAGCCCGTACCACCGGAAACAGCCGCCACTGCGGCACCAGCTGCCGGATCTGATCGGTCAGCCGCTGCAGCCGCAGGCTGCAGTGACTCAGCGCCTCGATGTATTCTTGCAGGACAATTTGTTGGCAGTGGTGAGGCATCTTGAGGTCGGCCAGCCAGCGCATGTGGGCCTGGCTCCACGACGCGCGCCCGCTATAATGATGCCCGCTGCGCAGCAGAAAGGCCAGCAGCCGTTGTTTGGCTTTCTTCTCGTCACTCTTGGCGTCTTCCCGTGCGCGGGTCAGATCGCGCAGGGCTTCATCATCGTCGTGGGGAACGCAAACCGCCGTCAGTTCCCCGGCCCGGTGCAGACGGGCGAGCATCAGGCAGTCGCGGCGGTCGTTCTTGATCCGGTTGCCGTTTGCTCTGGGTACCAGCGATGGTGCCACGACCGCACAGTCAAACCCCTTGGCGGTCAAGTGACGGTAGATCGAGTAGCCACAAGGACCGGCTTCGTACGCAAAACAGGGGCGCTGCCCGTTGCTGACCAGTTTTCGCACTACCTTGTCCAGGGCCGCCAAGCTGCCCTCGATCGTGCCGAAGTGCCGCAGCTGACCCTGGCGGCCCTTTTGGGCAATGGCGATATCGATGGAATTTTTGTGGACATCCATACCGACGAATATGCTATTGTCTTTCATGGCCTGCCTCCTTGGTTTTGGCTCTGTGTTGGGGTTATAAGCACTCCCAGCATAACCCACGTTTGCAAGGATGGCAGGCCTTTTGTGTGGCGCTACCGGGCTGGCCAGCGCAAAAGCCTCCCGGGCGAGAATGGGCTCCGGAGTGCTCGTCGGAGCCCGGGAGGTTTTTGCGCGGGTTCATAGCGACGACTCCCAGCTATGCCCGATGTTAAACTGTCAACCATAATGTCTAGGTCAGACGTCACATGTTATTCAGCGCCCATCAACTTGCGTTTTTCCCAATATGGCTTAGCCTATTTTCGAAAGTCCATGCACTGAGCCGAATTCTAAAATAGCAAATCCGGCTAATTAAAAGTACATCGCCTCTGTCATTAATAAGGAGGATGCATCATGAAAGCAGCGACTTCAAGCACTTTAAACGCAATAGACCCTGTCTGCGGTAAGCCAGTTGATAGCGCAACAAGCCCAATCGCAGTAGACTCTCATGGACACTGTCACTTTTTTTGTGACATAACGTGTCGAGAAACCTTTGAGAAAAATCCAGAAGCCTTTTCAGCCGGAAAACGGAAGGGCTGGTTGACCCGCTACCTCGAACGTGTAAAAAAGGCCACCGGCGGAAAACCGCCGTCCTGCTGCCATTAGCGAAGCTGTTGATAGAAGTTGCCAAATTTTACTATTTTTCTACTTCACGTCGATGAACTATTCTGGAGAAATCGATTATCAGCGCAAATGGCATACCATGGCAGCAGTAGGTGCCGGTGTGTTTTTAGCAACCGTCGACAGCAGTATTATCAATGTGTCGCTTCCAACCCTGGTTCGAGCATTGAATACTGAATTTTCGTTGGTGCAATGGGTTGTCCTGGCCTACCTGCTAACGGTCACCGCTTCCATGCTGAGTATTGGCCGCGTGGCCGATATCTTGGGGAAAAAGTCTATTTACATGCTGGGTTTTGTCATTTTTACGATCGGTTCGGCCTTGTGCGGGGTGGCCTCATCTGTATGGTGGCTTATAGCATTTCGAGTTGTTCAAGCCATCGGTGCGGCAATGATCATGGCTTTGGGGGCGGCCATCGTGACCGAGGCATTCCCGCCTTCAGAGCGGGGAAAGGCCATGGGGTTCATCGGAGCCATAGTGTCCATCGGCATCGTGGTCGGGCCTGCATTGGGGGGTACTATCATCGGCGCGCTGTCCTGGCGCTGGATTTTTTATGTCAATCTACCCGTCGGCATCATGGGGACCATCCTGGTTGGGCGCAATGTCCCCAATTTTAAACCTAGCGGCAGGCAGCATTTTGATTATTGGGGAGCACTGACATTGTTTCTCAGCCTTTTGTCTCTATTGGTGGGCTTGACGTTCGGCCAGCAGCAGGGATTTTTAAAGCCTGTGGTGAAAATCATGTTCAGCCTATGGCTGATATTGCTCGCCTCCTTTATTCTTATCGAAAAGAAAACATCACAACCTATGATCGACCTGCAAATGTTCAAGAATCTGCTTTTCAGCATTAACCTGGCCACTGGGCTTATCAGTTTTATCGCGCTGGCCGGGGTTCTGATATTGATTCCCTTTTATCTTGAAAACATCCTTGGCTTCGAAATAATGCATGTGGGGCTGCTCATGGGCATCGTTCCCGTTATGCTGGGGATAATGTCACCGCTTTCCGGATCATTGTCCGACCGGACTGGAACCCGGCCAATTACCATGATCGGGCTAGCTGTTCTGCTCATTGGCTTTCTGTCTGCCAGCACCTTGAATCAAGATACCACCGTTTTCGGATATTTGATCCGTATGTTTGCCGTGGGGTTAGGGATGGGTGTGTTCGTGTCACCGAACAACAGCGCCATCATGGGAACAGCATTGCGTCATCAACTGGGGGTCGTTTCCGGCTTCATGGCCATAACGCGTACTCTGGGTCAAACCGTTGGCGTTGCCGTCATGGGCGCTATTTGGGCGGGGCGCACGGCCTTATATTCCGGAGAAGGTTTTCATGGCGGGGTCACTTTGGCGCCGGTCGGTGCTCAAATCGCAGCCCTGCATGACACCTTCCATTCGGCCGCCATGCTGCTTGCTTTTGCACTGCTGCTCGGTGTCTGGGCAACTATTCATGAATCGCGAAGCAAAAGGCGTCACCCCGAACCCAACTCCAACGTTGGATAGATGATTGTATTTATTTTCGGGCAAGGATGAACAGACGGCGGAACGCCAAAAGTACGGTGCCGTCGGCTCGCAGCGGGTAATGAGGGCGCAGCGCCTTCGAGTAGGCAGCTATGAATTCTGGGCGGTCCCTCGGTTGCAGTGCATCGAGGTAGGGGCGCAGACTGGTCCCCATTGCCCATTGGACCACCGGGTCTTTGCCGCGCAATACATGCAAATATTGCGTTACCCATATTTCAATTGCAGAGACACGATCAGACAGCAGATCGTAATAGGCGGCGGGTTCGAGAATCGGCGGCGCGCTCGCTACTCCCGATAGCTGCTGGGACCAAGGGCCCGACGAAGCGACCACCGGCTGAAGGGCGCGTACCGGTTCATTGTGCATCGCTGGCATCTGAACCGCCAGAATCCCTCCCGCGGCAAGACAGGTCAGCAATCTTGGGAACAAGGCCGAATGGCCAGGCAACCACTGCAGCGCCGCGTTGCTGAAGATGACATCCACCGGCTCCGGTGGCGACCAGGCTGCAATATCGGCGAGTTGGGCAGAAAAGCCTGCTGTACGCGCCTTTTCAAGCATTGCCGGTGAACTGTCCACACCAACCAGCTCTGCGTTGGGGAATCGAGCAGCGAGCACGGGCAGAGCGTTGCCGGTCCCACACCCCAGATCGACTACACGCTTCGGGCATGCGTGATCAATGCGAACAGCAAGGTCGACAGCGGGGCGGAGCCTCTCGTCGGCAAAACGCAAATATTGCAGCGGGTCCCAATCTGATGGGGTCGTTCTCATCGCTCCTCCTAAATCCTCTGCAGCAGCTCTATCGCCAATCGCTGCTCGGGCAGAATCCATCTTGGACGGAGAAGTTCAAGAATTTTACCGGAAGGAAGGCTGCCGGTTCGCTGATATCAGTCGATGGCAAAGGAGTTTCTTATTCGACCTTCTTCCATGTCGTATCGGGATCGAACGATGTCATCGCCTTTGCGGTTTTTGCCGTGTTTTTGCCGAGGTTCTTCTGGTAAACCACTCCTTCGTGGTTCACCAGAAACGTCATGACACCGGAACTGCCGTACACTGCCGGATACGCAACCACGGCAAAGCCGCCGATCATTTTGTTTTTTACGATGTAATCAAATGCCCCGCCGTGGGCATGTTTCCCCTGCTTCTTCAGCATCCTGAAATAGTAACCGTGAAAGGGCATGGGGGCTTGCTTCGTTCCGCTCCGGGTATACCCCTCGGCCCGAGCATCGGCCACGAGTTCACCCAGGGGGCTCGGCGGCTCGCCGGCCTTCGTCTCCCAGTAGAGGCCATTCTTCTTGCCGGTGTCGCTCCGGAATTTTTCTGCGTACGCGCGGAGCCCGTCGTTGTCACGGTCAGTCATCGCGTATTCACGCTGCGCATCGACTATGGCAAGCAAGGTCTGCACGGTGCTTAACTCGTTCTCCCCGATCCTGCGGTTCAGGATTTCCTCTTTCCCCGCCTTTGTGTCAAAGATCCACTGGTCTCCCTTTTTCACCAAAGGGATCGGAAAGGGCCAATCCTTCTCCCCGATGACCAGGACCATCTTGGCTCCTTCCGGCGTGATGCTGTTCTTGCGGTCATAATCGCTGATAAACTTCTCCCGGTGCTGCTTGTCCATGACAGGGTCTCCCGAAGAGATCAGCTCTTTTGCAGCCGGTCCGAAGATCGACAGCAGCTCCCTCTCATCATTCGATTGCATGGCAGCCGCAAAAGCCTTTACCGCCTCCTCAGGAGTTGCGAACCCTTTCTGTTTGACCGCTGCATCAGCATGAACCCCAACAAAGAAAAAGCTCATGACGACAACAGCCGCTGCAAAAATCCGAAGTGCATAACGCGCGGAGGGCACTCTGTTATTTGTTTCTGGAAGCATCGTTGCTTTCTCCCTTGAATTTTCCGCTATTGATAATCGGTATAGTTTCATGGCTACCTCCTGCCTCCACCCCGACCGCCGCCACCGCCCCTTGATGCCGCGCCGCTGAAGCCGCCGCCCCGGCTGCCGGATGACATGCTCTGGCGGCTGGAACTGCCTCGATTACTGGCATCACGGGTCGCGCTGCCGCTTCGGTCCATGCCTGATAAGGCGCTGCCCCTCTGACCGGACAAATCCCGCCCCCCGGCCTCCCTGGTTCCTGCCTTGCCTTCAAGGCTGCCCCGCTGGCCGGCAGCCTGGCCGCCTCTGAGCTGGTCAGCTCCTCCGCGGGCCATGTCCTGCCGGCCGGTTTCGGCACGTCCCCGGGCATTCTCACGGGACCGGACGGCTTCATTCGTTGATGCCCTGTTGTACTTCTGTCCGGTTGCCTGGTCCCGGTATGAGACCCCTTTGCGATGTTCAGGGTTGTGCTGCCAGTTTCCCTGGCCGCCCTGATACTGCTTTGCATAGTTGCCGCGGTTAATGTTGTTGTTGATATTGGTATTTCGGTTGATATTAACATCCACGTCGCCGCCGTGCCAGTTGCACCCGCCCCACGCATACCCCCAAGCAGCTCCGACCGCCATCCCGACTCCAAAGGAGAACAGGGCAGCCCCTGCAGCGTATCCCGGCGGATAGTAGTAGGCAGGCGGATAGGCCGGATAGGGCCATGCGCCATAGACGACCGTCGGGTTGTAGGTCGGCACATAGACGACCTGGGGGCTGGCGGACTGAATAATGATGGTCTCCTTCTCGACCATCACCTGCTGCTCCTTCGTGGTCTTCAAGTTGCCCGCTTCCACGGCCTTCTTCCGAAGCGTCTGGACAGTGTCCATGACGTCTTTTTGTTGTGCGAGAAATGCGTCGCCCAGCTTCTGCGTCCAGTCAAGCTTTTCGCTCATCATGGCCAGCACCTGAGGAAAGTTGACGAGGGACTTGACGCTCGGATCCCATTGCTGTTTCTCGAGCGCCGCCGTCAGGGCATCTCCCTTGAGGGTCGTATTCTGCTTGGCCCAGCGGTCTGCCTGTACCACTTCGAGAGGATAGGTCGAGGCCATGAAGATCTGTGCCAACAGCGAATCGGGATAAAGCGCGATCGGCGCCAGGATCTGCTCCAGTTCCTCCTGTTTGAAAACAGGCTGGCCCGCGGGCTGCCCGAATGTCCCCGGCGGGACCGCCATCATGAGCACGAGGACAAGGACCAGAGCACGCAAATATTTTTCGATTCTTCCCCTTATTCTCATAACATCTCCTTTCATCAACCAAGACTGCATACTCCAGCGCAGATATGCGTATGCGCGCTTGGATTGCCTTTCTAAAATTTTACGTGCTTTGGGCTCTTTCGGTCCCCCCCGGTCTCCTTCAGCATGCTGTCTCAAATAATAGGGGGCTCATCGGCGTTGATCGCTTTGTGCTAGAAGCGGTCAATAAGGATCTGGTGAATGCTAAAAATCAGGAGCAATCTAAAACACAAAGGAGCTAAAGTCGAGTGTGATAATAATGGTGACCGGCAGGCCATGTCAAATGGAACTTCAATGAATTCGGGACTGATTCTGTATCAACCGGTTGTCGGTTTCTGATATTTTTCCGGGAGTCGACTCATCAAACGTCCGCAACGCCGCATGCTTGACACACCAGATCCTCTTTGCGATACTGCTTTGCGGTTTCCGTATTAGGGTGGTGTTCCAGAAAATCCTGGGTTCGGGACGGCCCCATAAGAGGGTTGGAATGAACAATAAGTGCTCCCCGTTCAAATCCCCGCGGGTATCCAACGAACAGATCTATTCAAAATTCGACGGCCTGACTTCCAGCGGTGTCATCTCGCAGGGGCGGCTGCGCGCTATTCTGGAGGAAGCGCGGGGCACCGGAGTCTATCCGGAAGCCTTGCTGGCGGAAAGAGGGGTTCCAAAGCATGAGATTCTCCGTTGCCTTTCCGACCGGTACCATCTCCCCTTCGTAGAGTTCAGCGAGGGCATCGCCCCGGCGGATGGACCGGCCGGCCGGTTGGACCTGGAGCGGCTCAAGACGAGCATGTGGTTTCCCCTCGGCGTGAGAGAAGATGAAGCGGATGTGATCGTGTGCGACCCGGAGGACCCGAAGCTTGAAAGGGAGATACGGGAAACCTTGGGAGTCCACAAGCTCAACAAGTCTTTCGCCCTCCCCAGTGACCTCATTCGGGTGATCGAGCACAACCAGGACGCCAATCCCCATTTTCCAGCTTCAGCGGGCCGGACTTCCCTGGCCAGGCTTCGCAACGCGCTTGCACGTCTGCGAACCGTCCTGGCTTTTCACAGGACTTCCCTGGCCAAGGGGCGCACGGGGCTGGCCATGATGCGCACGGGGCTCTCCTTCAACGCCATCGCTTTGGTCGCGATCCAGGTTTTCGGGATCGGCTACTCCGTCATACCCGATGTGCTGCTTCTCCTGGTCGGCCTAACGCTGTCGATCGAGGGGCTCATGTGGTACTTGCCCATCCGGCGGGTTGCCCGCGCCATGCCTTCCTATACGCCTACCGAATCCACCTTTGGGAGCACTTTTCTTGAAATGACCGATCCCGGGGGTAAAGCCAGCATTTCGCGCGCAGGTCCCATCAAGGGGGCCGATGCGCTGCGGACCGGCTGGAATAGACTGTCCCCGGTCATGAAGCGCCGGTTTCTGGCCATCGACCGGACCGACCACGCCGAGGAGCGTACCACCCTTTCCTCCTATCGTACCGTCATGGCCCGGGCGCGTACCGGCTTGGCCTTGACGCGCACAGGGATTGCGTTTATCGGCCTGGGGATCGCTCTTTTCCGGCAATTCCCACTGAGCGGGTGGGATGTTTTCTATTCGGCCCTCATCCTGGTGGGCACGGCGGCGACCGCCGAAGGGTTCCATTGGTATGTACCCGGCCGGCGGGCCGGCAACGAAGGGTTGAAGCTCATAACACGAAAACATGCGAAGTCCTCCATCTGGGATTTCATGATCTCCCGGCTGCGCGACCAGGTCAGCGCCGGGGAGCTTCCCACCAGCCTTTTTATCAAGGAATCCCATTCACCGGGCATTTGGGGAACCACGGGGCTGGCGCTGGAACGCACGCTTATTGCCGAGAGACGTAATGTGAAAGCGCGGCTCCGCACCATCCTTGCGCGATCAAGGACCGGAATGGCCTTTATCCGAACCGGGATGAAGGTCTTTTCTGTCGGGCTGGGCCTTCTGGTGTATTTCGGAGCCGGCAACAGGATCTGGATGGGCTTCGATATCGCTTTGATGCTGCTTGGGTTGATTGTCGTCGCCGACGGCTTTTACTGGCACATCCCGGCGGAGAAGACAAAGGATCAGTTTCCTTACTGCTTTGCGGACGTCGAGATCCTCTTTCCCGACTATTCAAAGCCCACTCTCTTTTGGAAAAAGGTCGTATTCAGCCAATATGATCTCTGAGCCTGCACAGGAGTCCATAGACAAATTCCGCCACTTGGTCGAGACCGGCGCCCTGAGCGCGGCCAAACTCAGCGAGGCGGCCGCCGGCGCCGCCTGCAGGGGTGTGGATGTCGAAAGAATACTCCGTCACGAGTACCACATTCCACGGCGTAAACTCTTGGAGTCCCTTTCCCACCACTATGAATGCCCGTGGGTGGAGTATGACGAACGGGTGCCGATCCCCTTCGAACTCCTGCTGGGGCTGGATGCGGGAAGCATTTGCGCGGGCCCGTGGTTTCCCGTCGCAAAGGACCATCAAACGGCCGTCATCGCCGTCAGCAATCCCAAAGACGCTGGCCTGCGCGACCGGGTGAAAGCCTGCCTGCATGCCGAGAAGTATGAATTCCGGGTAGCTCTGCCGGAGGATGTGCAGGCCTTCATAGAGGATTTTCTCAACGAAAACCCCCACCATCTGATCGGAAACGAAAGGACCAGCCTCGCCTTCTGGCGCAACACGCTGGCCCGCTGGAGAACCAGGCTTGCCTGCTACCGGACGGAATTCGCCAAGGTGAGGACCAATCTCGGATTCCTGAGCGGCGGGATGGGTCTCATTGCCATCGGAAGGGCGTTGCTGCGTCTTCATCCGTCGGCTCCCCAACACTATCGCTACTTCTACGGGGGCATCATCATCCTGGGCCTGTTCCTCGTCGCGCTGGGGCTTTACCACTACATCCGCATCAAGGGGCACGTCCTGCGCCCTCCCCGACACCAGACCCTGGTGGAGGTCACCTCGGCAACCCTTTATTTTCTTGAAAACTATCAGTTTGCCGAAAATCGTCGCGAAAACGAACCTCAACGAAAGACGATGCTGGCCAGGCTTGCGGAACTTCCCTTGCAGTACGACGTCGTCATCGACCAATCCCGCGACAACAGGAAACGCTCTTACCTTGCCCATCAGCGGAACATTCTTTCGGCCCAGCGGACAATAGCTGCCTGCTACCGAACCGTTTACGCCCGGGCAAGGACGGGTCTTTCGTTTATTCGGACCGGGGTTTCATTCCTCGCCGTGGGCATCGGCCTCACCCGGTATTTCGGGTTCAGCCTGTTGACCGCTCTAGACATGCTTCTCGTCCTGGGCTCGCTCGCGATGATCGTGGACGGGGCATTGTGGTACCTTCCCGCAAGACGGGAGCAGGCCGAAATTCCGCAATACCTGATTCGACCCTCCCAGGGGACGGAATGGAACCCCCCCGGCGGAGATTCCGCCATGGCTGCACCGAAATTGTGAGCAATGACAGCATCAGCGTCTCGCACCCTGCGACGTCCCGCGTGAGCAGGCTATGACAAGGGCACGCCCTTTATGAAGCTAGTCCATAAGATCATCCTCGGCAATGTCATCATCATCGTATTCATCGCCCTGGTGTATGGCTTTTCCTATCAAAAATTTGATCTCCTCCTGGACAAGCTCAACTTCGTCGAGATAGGTGACAGCCTCAATGAAACCCTTTTGGGCATGCGGCTCTCGGAGAAGAACTACTTTCTGTATAAGGACAAGTCGGATCTTCCGCTGATTCGAGAAGATCTGATCAAGATCGGCAGAACCCTAAACGATGAAAGGAAGAACATCATCCGGGCCGTTGGGGAAGAAAACTTCAACCAGCTCGAATCGGGCCTCAAGCGATACGAACTCGAAGTCGCCAAGCTTGAAGAGACGGAGGTTTACACCCAAGAGATGGAGGGATCACTGCGGGAGACCGGCCGCCAATTGAGGTTGCAGTCTGCTAGCATGATCCGGCTCGAAAGACTATCGGTCAACCAAATAATTTACGATTCGCGCAAGGCGCTGTTCTACTTTTTCTGTCTCGCCCTCGTCGTGGCCGTCACGACGACCTATTTCTTCTTTTCGAAGATGTTCAAGTCCCTTCGAGGGATCGAAAAAACCGCAAACGCCATATGCGAAGGGAACTTCTGCAAAATCGAAGGCAAGATATCGAAGGATGAACTGGGGTCCGTCGTCGGTGCGATCAACTCCATGTGCGAGGAACTCGGGACCCGGCACGAAATGCTCATTCAATCCCGGAAACTGGCGTCCCTGGGAGTCCTCACCGCAGGGGTGGCCCATGAAATCGGCAACCCGCTCAACAACATTTCGATGGTGGCGCAGACATACGTTGAGCTCTATGACCACCTCAAAGCCGAAGACAGGCTCGAGTACATGCAGATCGTGCTGCAGGAATGCGAAAGAATAAGGAAGATTGTCCAGGACCTGCTGGACTTCTCCAAGCCGAAGGAGGCAGATTTCGGAGTCGTCGACATGAACCAGCTGATCCGAAACTCCCTTAAACTCGTCCAAAACATGATTGACATTTCAGGCATCGAGAGCAAGCTGGAGTTGGCAGACGACCTTCCTCCTGTCTACATCGACAAAAACAGGATCGTAGAGGTGTTTGTAAACCTGCTGACCAATGCCGTTCACGCCATGCCGTCCGGGGGAACTGTCTCGATCCGGACGAAACTCGAGGAGGCGGGGGATTATGTAGAAGTAGAAGTGGAGGACACCGGAAAAGGCATCCCTCCCGAGTTCCTGCCCAACATCTTTGATCCTTTTTTCAGCACCAAGGGAACTCAGGGAACGGGTTTAGGCTTGTCCATCAGTTACGGGATCATCAAAAAACACAACGGGAAAATCGAGGTGAAAAGCGAAGTGGGAAAAGGAACGACGTTCGTGATTCAATTACCCAGCCACCCAAAAGAGGAGAAAATCGATGAACGGTCACAGGATCATGGCGATCGATGACGAAAATATCGTGGGCAAGATGATCAAGACGGTCTTCGAACAGGATGGTTACACCGTGGAAACCTTCCTGAATCCAAAGGCGGCGCTGACACGGTTGAAGGAGGAGAAGTTCGACGTGGTCATCACGGACCTGAAGATGAAGGACATGGACGGGATGGAAGTCTTGAAAACCATCAAAAAGGACTGGCCGGATACGAAGGTGATCATGATCACTGCCTTTGCCAGCCTGGATTCCGCCGTAGAGGCGTTTCGCAGAAACGCGGACGACTTTTTTGCCAAGCCCGTAAAAATATCCGACCTCAAGGCCTGCGTTCAGAAGCTGTTGAGCGAGAACCCGGCGTAGAGTATCGGCGCTTTCTTTTTGTCCTGGCAACCGACTGCGTTTCCAAAGAAAACCGGACTCCTCCGGATGGAGGGGTTCCCTGCCGGCCTCATCGGCATCAGTTCCATCTTGGCAAGGCGGTCAATTTTTTGCGGGCAGGACGTTGAATGCCCTTCTATATGGGTTTTTTGCCAGGCCTGCTCAACTCGGCCGCATTTTGGATTCCAGCGGCAACTTCCGGAATAATCCCGGCTTTGACATAAATCGGGCGAACCAGCTTTCTCAAGGCCTGAAGCCTCGTAGCAAACACGGCTGCCCCCAAGAGGCAGGCAGTACCGCCCAGCAGCAGGGTCACCGGAGCCCCTATTCGGCTTGCCAGAAAACCGGACATCAAACTTCCGAAAGGGGCCATCCCCATGATGGCCATCGTATAGAAACTCATGATCCGGCCCCGCTTATCATCTTCCACAATTGTCTGAAGCACGGTGTTGCTGGCCGCCATTTCGACAATCATGCCAAAGCCGGTTACGATCATCATCAGCATCGACAGCCATTGAAACCGCGAGAAAGAAAAGCCGATTAAGCCCAACCCGAAAAGGCTTGCCGCAATGGGGATGATTTTTCCCAGCCCGAGAACACTTTTGCGTGCGGCCAGATACACAGCCCCCGCCAGCGCCCCGGCGCCGGAGGCTCCCATAAGAAACCCCAGGGTATTCGGCCCGCCGTGCAGGATTTTTTTGGCAAAAATCGGCATGAGCACCGTATAAGGCATTCCCATCAGGCTCACGATCGCAAGGAGCAGGAGCAGAGACCAGATGGGAGCAAAACCGAATGCGTAATGGAAGCCTTCGGTCAAACCGCTCCAAACCCGCGCCCCGTGTCGTGGGGGGGCCTTGCCGGTGATGTTCATGGCCAACAAAGCCGCAATCACCGCCAGATAACTGATGCCGTTTAGAAAAAAGCACATGCCTTCACCCAGTGCCGCAATCAGGATACCGGCCAATGACGGACCCAACAGACGGGCGCTGTTTACCATGGAGGAGTTCAAGGCGATCGCATTCGACAGATCCTCCTTTTCTTCAACCATCTCTATCATGAAGGCCTGGCGGACGGGCGTGTCCCAGGCGTTGATGACTCCAAGAAACATGCTCAAAAAAAATATCTGCCAGATCGCTACGGCACCGGTTAAGACGAGCATCGAAAGCACCAGCGCCTGAACCATCGCCAGCGTTTGGGTAACGATCAGCACTCTGCGTCGATCCCACCGGTCGGCGAATACCCCGGCCACCGGGGCCAGAAGAAGGATTGGAATCTGGCCGGAGAACCCGACGGCCCCCAGCATGAGAGGGGAATTCGTCAAGCGGTAGACCAGCCATCCCATAGCGATACGCTGCATCCAGGTTCCGACCAGCGAGACGATCTGGCCACCGAAGAAAAGCTTAAAATTCCGGTGTCGTAAGGCGCGAATCGCTTGCTTCAACGCTGCCCCCTTGGGACTGCGGCTTGACAACGTGCGGCAAGCTGCCGAAAAGGGGCTTTCCATGAAAAACACATCGACGGCTTTTCGGGCTGAGCGGCCATATTTGTCAAGGTGGAGCTGTTTTTCAACACCCTGTATAAGGTGTTTTCATTGCGGTGATGTCGTCAATTTATAACCGACCCCGTAGACGGTGCGGATGATTTCACGATCCGGCAGCTTCTCCGCTATCTTTTTGCGTAGATTTTTGATGTGGGTATCAATGGTACGGTCATACCCCTCGAATTGATATCCCTGAACCTTGTCCAGAAGTTCGCTTCGCGTGAAAACCCGATCCGGGTGAGTCATCAGCACTTTCAGCAAACTGAATTCGCTGGGGGTCAGGTCAAGGGTGTCTCCACCCACGGATGCCCGGTGGGCCGTTTCATCCAGATTCAGATCGTCGACGACCAGCTTCGCAAGCGCCGCTGTGCCGCCAGCCCTCCTCAGCACCGCCTTCACGCGTGCCACCACCTCTCTTGGGCTGAAAGGCTTGCAGATATAGTCGTCTGCTCCCATTTCAAGACCGATAAGCCGGTCCACTTCATCGACCCGGGCCGTGATCAGCAGGACGGGGATGTTCGAAAGCTTCCGAATTTCCCGGCAGACGTCCAAACCGTCCACATCGGGCAGCATGATGTCCAGGAGGATCAGGGCGGGCGCGTTTTTTTGGACGTAGCTCACCACCTGGCCCCCACGGTCATGGCAGGTGACCTTGAAGCCGGCGTCGGCCAAATAATCGCGCAGCAGTTCCGCTATTTTTTTCTCGTCTTCGACGATCAAGATATGTTCGTGGGCCATCCGATCGCCTCTCACTATTCGGCAGCGCCGGCATTCAGGGGAAGCTCGACCCGAATCAACAGCCCGCCGGTGGAAGCCGGGGCCGCCATTATTTTCCCGCCATGGGATTGCACAATCTGTTTGCAGATGGCAAGGCCCAGGCCGCTGCCGCCCAGTTCACGATTTCTTGATTTATCGACGCGATACAATCTGTCAAACAACCGCTCGAGGGCATTTTCGGGCACCCCGGGCGCGGAGTCTTCAAAGTAGATGGTCAGTTTGTCGGCTGCTTGCCGGTCATAAATTTTCAGCGACCCGGGCGAATCGGTATAATTGAGGGTATTTTCCAGCAGGTTGGAAAAAAGCTGAGCCAGTCGATCCGCATCTCCGAGGATGAGAAACATATCCGCCGGGCTGATATCAACTGTCACGGAAATTTTCTTGCGCTCGAAACGGCTGCGAAAATGCTCAACCATCTCTGCCAGAACCGCCAGCGGCCTTACCGGATCCTTTTGCGCAAGCAGACATTGGGAGTCTGCCAGCGACAACTGGTGCAGCCCATCTACCAGCTTGCTCAGGCGAAGGATCTCGGAGTGCAGGGATTCCAAAGTACCGGCTGTCGGGCGCCGCACTCCGTCCTGCAAGGCTTCGACCTCGCCTCGCAGAATCGCCAAGGGTGTCCGCAATTCGTGCGAGATGTCCGAAATCCACTGCCGGCGCATGGTTTCGTAATTTTTCAGGGTATGGGCCATGCGGTTGAAATCTGCCGCCAGTTGGCCGATCTCGTCCTTTGTATTCACCTCGATACGGGTGTCAAATTTGAATTCAGCCAGGGACTTGGTCCCTTCCGTCAATTGATGAACCGGCGCAAGGAAATGCTTTGACAGCAGAAAAGAGGCCAAGGCGGCCAGCATCAGGATGCCGGCGCCCACCAGGTAAAAGGCCAGTGACTGATTCTTGACGAAGGCAACTACCAAGGGGTCGGTCAATTGTTGCCTCTTGTGAAGGCCGAGCCAGCCCACCGTCCGACCATCCACATCGATTTCCTGCAGGGTATAATTCCCTGCGGCGCTATCGGCCGGGCTCCCAACGACTATTTGATGATCTGCATCGAACAAGGCAAGCCCCCGGGCAATGCGAAAAAGGCGGCTGATGAGTCGTGACGGTCGCGGCTCGCGAGCCGTCGGTTCGGGCGATTCGGCGGCTCTGGAATACCGTCCGACTCGGTCGGGTTCGCTGCGCGGAAGGCTTGATTGCAGCAAAGCATTCCATAGGCCGGGGTCGGCTTTCAAGCGTCCCCACCCCGAGTGCATGCGGTATTCGACGGACAGCTCCGCCGTCAGCGTTCCGAGTCGGGCCAGGGTGGTTTGGCCGACATAATCCGCGAAATGACGGGACATATAAAATTGCATGGTGCCGACCATAAGGGTGACTGCCAATATGGAGGTCACCAGGAAGGCCAGGAAGATTTTATAGGCAAGCTTTATTTTCATTTCGCTTACGCACTTCTCCGACACTGAAAACATGTTGGGTCCGTTTTGAAGAGCAAGTTAATATATTTAGCAGACCGGATCAACCATTGCGCCCCGGTGTTCGTAAAATCTCCACAGCCTCCACATCGTGGCCTCATAATTTCTCCACAATTGATTGCTATCCTTGGACCCGTCGGCGAGAGGATTTTCATCAATGGCGCGTTTTATCATTCTCAAGGAGGATATCATGAAAAAGAGTCTATCGATCGTTTCAATTTTTGTGGTCATTGTGGGCCTCGCATTTTACGTTGGCGCTACCGCCGCCGACTCTCAGGATCAGGCGATTCCGGGTTCCGGGCAGCCGCGGGTGCTGGCCAAAAACGGGCCGGGGCAGCTGGCGCGCTATGTGCGCGAGAACATGGCCGCAGAGGCAATTGCCGGAATCACCAAACAGCCGGTTGATACGATCCGGAAGGAGTTGCAGGAAAAGCGGCTGCCCGCCGTGCTGCAGGAGTATCAGATCGACCGGAAAGCATTTGGCGACGCCATGCATGCCAAGTTTCAGGACCTGTTGGGGAAGCTGGTTGACAGCAATTACCTTACCGTCGATCAAAGGAACCAGATCGTTGCGCGGATGGATCAATACGCCCGACGGCGTGAGCTCATGAAAGGCGTGATCGACAAAGCGGTCACGGAAGGAACGATTACACCGGATCAAGCGCAGACGTTGCTGAAAAGGCCGCGTTGAATC
The DNA here is from genome assembly GCA_963785045.1 of uncultured delta proteobacterium. Lineage (GTDB taxonomy): Bacteria > Desulfobacterota > Desulfobacteria > Desulfobacterales > SpSt-501 > SpSt-501. Next base: position 51,466 of record CAWAUC010000015.1, read on the forward strand.
GACATCCTTACGTTAAATCCCGCCCGGGCGGGTGGATGAAGGTGGTACCTGAAACCGTGCCACCCGCCCAAAGACGGAGGGAGGGGAGCAATGAGACTGAAAAGCGCTGCTATCATGCTGTCGGTGGTGATAATGCTCGCCGGCTGCGCAACGATCCCGCCGGGGCCGAGTGTTATGGTGATGCCGGGCAATGGCAAGTCCTTCGAGGCCTTCCAGGCCGACGACTCCGTCTGTCGTCAATGGGCGCAGAACCAGACGGAGTGGAATGCCAACCAGACCGTCAATGAAAACCTGGCCGGAGGGGCGATCGCCGGTGGCGCCTTGGGAGCCGCTGCAGGTGCTCTGATCGGTGCCGCCTCAGGCAATTTGGGTCCGGGGGCTGCCATTGGAGCGGGTGCCGGGCTCCTGGGAGGTGCGGCCTTGGGATCGACCCAGGCGTATGGCGCCGGGGGAGAGGTCCAGCGGCGTTACGACAATGCCTACCAGCAGTGCATGTATGCCAAGGGGAACCAGATTCCGGCAAACCTGCGGGCATCCAACCGTCGTACGGCTCGCTGGGCGAATCCGCCGCCGCCTCCCCCGCCACCTACCTACACTTCAGGGCCGGCGTTTGTACCGCCGCCGCCTCCCGCAGGCCCACCCCCGCCGCCACCACCGCAGTAGTCGCGACGAAAGGGTCCGACTGAGTCGTAGCGATAGATCTAAGGCAGGGTGATTGGAATTTTGAAATTGTAACGTTTTTCATTACAAGAAAACAATTTCGTAAACCCCAAAAAGGAAACCACTGCGCTCGCTCCGCATCAGGCCGAGGCGCTCAGGCGGGTCAACTCCTCCTCGATCAGACCCTGAAACAGCGGAATCTTGTAGCCGTTCTTTTCGAGAGGCTCGGCCCCTGCAACAACGGCCTTTGCCGCGGCGGCAAGGACTTCGGAGGTAAGCTCCTTGCCGCGGATGGCCTGCTCCACCTGCACGCTGCGCCACGGCACGGGCGCCGCCCCGCTGAGGACCACCCGGCCGTCCACCACGCGCCGGCCGTCGAATCTGAGCGCCAGCGCCACGCCGGCCAGCGCAAAATCCCAGGAGCGCCGCGCGCGCACCTTGCGGTACGAGCTTCGGGTTCCGGCGGCCGGCGGCGGGATACGAATTTCAGCGACGATCTCACCCGCCTCCAAGACGGTCTCACGTCGCACGTCGATCTCCGGCAGCACGTGGAAGCTCTCCAGGGACACATCGCGCACCCCGGCCGGCCCGGCCACACGCGCCGTCGCGTTGAGGGCCACCAGGCAAGGCGCCGTGTCGGATGGGTGAACGATAAAACAGGTGCCGCTGCCCCCGAAGATGCAGTGAAACTGGTTCTCCCCGTCGACGGCGAAACAGGTGTCGCCGCCCTTGCGCAGACAGGTGAAATCCCCCCGGTAATACCAGCAGCGCGGTTTCTGGCAGATGTTGCCGCCGATGGTTCCCTGGTTGCGCAACTGCGGGCTGGCAACCTCGGAGGCCCCTTGCGCAAGACCGCTGAACCGCTTGCGGACGAGACGGGTGCTCGGCTACGGTGCGGATGGTGGTCAGTGCCCCGATCCGCAGGGTTCCGTCAGCGTCTTCGGAAATGCCGTGCAGTTCCTTGACCGCGCTGATACTGACGATTTTTTTGACCGCGAAAATGTGCTCGCGCAGGCACCCCAGCAGATCCGTGCCCCCGGCGTGCACCACCGCTCCCGGATCCGCAAGATGGGTGATCGCCGCCTGAAGCGACTTCGGCCGAACGTAGTCAAAGTTCGGGAACATGTCTCATCCCTCCTTTCGACGTTCCGCCAGTCGTTGAACCAGCTGAAGCGGATTGATGGGAGTTTGGGTGATGCGCAGGCCGGTCGCGTGACGAACCGCGTTTGCGACGGCCGCCGCGGTGGGGATGGTTACGGGCTCGCCGAGACCCTTCGCGCCGGTGTTGTTGGCTTCGGTGTCCGCCAGTTCGATCGGAACGCTGGTCATGTCGACGGGCACATCGAGCGCGGTCGGCAGTTTGTAGTCGTGCCAGTTGCGGTTGACCATTTTGCCGGTCTGACCCGCGTCTAAAATGCGGGCCTCCGTCGTGGCGAGCCCGATCCCCATGGTGATGCCGCCGAAAACCTGGTTGTCATAGGTCAGCCGGTTCATCACACGGCCGCTGTCGTGGGCCGCCACGAACCGCAGGATCTTCAGCTCCCCAGTCTTCGTGTTCACCTCGACTTCACAAAACTGCGCCCCGAAGGGATTGACGACCTTATTTTTCGGATTGGGACCGCGATAACCGACGCCGACCACAACTCCTTGCCGCTTCAGGGCATCAAGATCCTTCACCGCGATGCGCTTGGACGCATCCCGCCGGGATACGATCGCACGCCCCTGGTAGGCCAGCTCCGACAGATCCGTCTGCAACGCCTCGGCCGCCATTTCCATCAACTTTTGTTTGACCTGCACCGCAGCGTTTCGCACCGCCGGAGCCTCTGTGGGCACCGTCTTGCTGCCGCCGCTGGGCGTTGCGTATTGAGTGGTGCCGGTATCTGCGTTTTCGATCTGGATGGCTTCGGGCTTGATCCCCAGCTCCTCGGCCACGACCATCGCCATCACGGTCTTCGTGCCGGTCCCGAGGTCGCTGGCTCCCATGTTGAGGTTGACACTGCCGTCGGAGAAGAGTTTGACGATCACGGTGGACGGCGGCCGGCCGCCGCCCGCAAACCACAGACAGCCGGCCATACCGACCCCCCGTCGGATGTGGCCGGGGGCCCCCTTTGGGCCGGTTTTGCGGCGGGCGCTTACCCAGCCGAAGGCGGAGGCTCCCTGCTCGAGGCATTCCTTGAAGCCGGTGGTCGTGTAAGCCGGGTTGCCCTCGCGGCCTTGGCTGAAGGCTGAGATGTTTTTCAGCCTGAGCTGAACCGGGTCCATGCCGACGGCTTCGGCCAGGGCATCCATCATCTGCTCCAGCGCCCAGGCCCCCTGGGGGTGGCCGGGCGCGCGGAAGGCCCGGGCCGGACCGGCATTGATGAAGGCGTCGGTGGACGTCGTGCGCACGTTGGGGCAGGCGTAGAGATCGCGAACGAGCCAGTCCACCAGCGAGGTTCCGCCGGCCGTGTAGGCACCGCCCGTAGCGAGACAGGTGAACTCCAGCGCCGTGAGCGTTCCGTCCCGCTTGACACCGGCTTTGAGCGTCATGTTGCAGGGGGGCCGGTTCCCTACGGCAAGGTAGGTCTCCTCGCGCGTTAAAAACAACTTCACCGGACGGGCGGATTGTTTGGCCAGCAGGGCGGCGATGACGGTGTACTTGCCGGCCTCGAGCTTGCTTCCGAACCCGCCCCCCATGTAGTGTCCGATGACCCGCACCCGCGCCATCGGGAGCTTTAACACTTCAGCGACCTTGGACTGGACCGCATAGACGCCCTGGGAGGATTCCCAAACGGTCAGCGAGCTGCCCTCCCAGTTGGCCACGCAGCCGTGAGGCTCGAGGGGGGTATGCAGCTCACACTCGGTACGGTAGGTCTCTTCCAGCACCACATCGGCCGCCGCAAAGCCCTTGGCCACATCGCCGCGCTCGTAGGTGTCCGTCTTGGATAGATTGCCTTTCGGATGAACGGGGGGTGATTCGGTCAAAAGCGCCTTGCGCTCGTCGGCTACGAACGGCAGCACCTCGTATTCGACCCGGATGGCGTTTATGGCGTCCCGGGCCTGGTAAGGCGTTTCAGCGGCCACCGCTGCCACCGCCTCTCCCTCGAAGCGGCAGTGTGGGTCGAATAGACGCATTTCCCCGGTGGCGTCTTTTTTCCACACCAGGTCGGCCTCCGGCGTGACGCCGCTGATGACCGCTCGGATCCCGGGCATCTTGGACACCGCGCTCGTGTCGACCTGCCTGACGCGGGCATGCGGATGCGGGCATCGCAGAATCGCCCCGTAGATCATGTTCGGCAGGTGGACGTCGGAAGGGTAGACGGCCGAGCCGCTGACGCGCTCGTAGGCATCCACCCGCGGCAAAGGCTTGCCCACCACGTTCGTCTGCTTCCAGGCCACCGGCTCTTTTCCCGGCAGAGGCGTTTCCGGCACCGGGATTCCCTGGACATAATAAATGTCGTTGCTTTCGTCCGCCATGGCGCTCCTCACTTTCCGCGCTTAAATTCGGCCGCGCGGTGGGCGGCTTCGAAAATGTGCGTGTAGGCTCCGCAGCGGCAAAGGTTGCCGCTCACTCCCCGGCGGATTTCCTCTGCGGACGGATCGGGGTGAGCTCGCAGCAAACCTTCCACGGCCATGATCTGACCCGAGGTGCAATAGCCGCATTGGAAGGCATCGGTTTCGGCAAATGCTTTCTGCACCGGCCCGAGCCTCTCCCCCTCCATGAGTCCTTCAAGGGTTGTGATCTCGCTGCCCTGGGCTTCTACTGCAAGGGTGAGGCAGGCGTAGCGGGGAATGCCGTCGATCAGCACCGTGCAGGCGCCGCACTCCCCGCGCTCGCACCCCGGTTTGGCGCCGGTCAGGCCGATGACTTCGCGCAGGCAGTAGAGCAGGGTCCAGCGTGGTTCTGCCAGCACCACGTGAGTTTCGCCGTTGATCCGCAGAAAGACTTTGGAGGTTTGGCCCGCCGACATGACCTGCGCATCGAGCGTTTCCTTGCCGGCCGCGAACAAATTTTCCGATGCGGCCACGCCGATGGCCCCGGCGCCCATGGAAGTCAGAAAACCGCGACGGGTGACGCCATTGGACCCTGAATGGGGATTCTTCGTTGGCATATTAGCCTCCTTTTCCTCTATTCCTTCCAGAGGTCGATATCGATGATACCGACCTTGGCCGCGTAGCGGATCAATTCGAAGGTGCTGTGGACGCCTAGTTTACGCATGATGCTGGTGCGGTGGTTTTCGACGGTTTTGGGGCTGATGAACAGCCTTTCGCTGATACGCTTCAGTGCCTGACCTTCTGCGAGCAGTGCCAGGATTTCCTGTTCGCGGGGTGTCAGGGTCTCGTAGCCGGCATCCGTCAGCGATCGGTCACCGGCTTTTACGCCGGCGAGCCTTTGGACCACCTTTTGGGAGACGGCCGAGTCCATGAAGTATTCGCCTTTCAAGACGACATCGATCGCCTGCAGCAGCCGTTCCGGGGCCGAGTCCTTGGTCACAAAGCCGGTGGCGCCGGCTTGAAATGCTTTGACGATGTAATCGACCTTGGAATGCATGGTCACCATCATGATGAAGGTCTTGGGCAGGCTTTTGCGCAGCTGAAGGGCCAGCTCGATGCCGCTCTGGTCCGGCAGGGAGATGTCCACCAGGATCAGGTCCGGCCGCAGCGATTTGGCCATCTGGAGCGCGGTCTCGCCCCGTCCGGTTTCGCCCACGACTTCGTAGGCGGGATTGCGGCTGATGATCGTTTTCAGCCCCTCGCGGAACAGGGTATGATCGTCCACGATCAAAAGCGTCTTGCGCGTCGTCATGATGTCAGCCTGTGTAAGGAAACTTGATTACGATTTTGGTTCCCTGTCCCGGCTTTGAGGTGACCAGCATGATGCCGCCGAGCAGGTCCGTGCGTTCCTGCAAACTGCGCAGGCCCATGCGTTTTTCAGAGTCGATCTCGCGCGCCCGTTTTTCAACGTCAAAGCCCTTGCCGTCGTCTTCGATGCGCAGGAATATGTTGGGGTATGCCGCCGTGAGCTTGACGATCGCACGCGTGGCAGCGGCGTGTTTGTGCGTGTTGTTCAGCCCCTCCTGGATCATACGGTAGAGGTTGATTTGGGTGTTGAAGTCGAGCTTCAGCTTCTCAATCCCCACGCAATGGCATTCGACGCGGATGCGGGTCTTTTCCGCGAAATCGTCACAGTACATGACCAGGGCCTGGGCGATACCCATTTCGTCGAGCCCCGGCGGACGCAGGTCGTAGGCCAGGTCGCGCACGGTGAAAATGGCGCGGTCGAGCAAACCGGTCAGCCGGGAAACCTTGTGGCTGATTTCGGGCGCTGCGGCGGGCTGATGATCGAAAAGGGTTTCCAGTGCGATTTTGATGGTGGAAAGGTCCTGGCTGACCCGGTCGTGCAGTTCGCGCGAGATCATGTGCCGCTCGTCCTCCTGGGTCTTCATCAGCTTGCGGGTCAGCGTCCGGATCTGGGTTTCAGAGCGTTTGCGCTCGCGCAGGTGATCCAGCCAGCTGGTCAATTTCACACCCAGCGGGTCGGTGCCCAGCAATTCCTGGGGAGGCATAAAATAGAAATTGTCGTAGATCTCGGTTCCGATCACCACCAGAGGGTGGGCCTGCAGGACGTCCAGGAGCGCATGCGGATCGAACCGGCGGCGGTCGTATTGGCAGAGCGCCAGGCATCCGCTGCCCGGGAAAAAGGCATTGAGCCGACCCTCAAATTCAATCAGCCGTTCGGACCCGGGAAGACCTTTCAGCGCCCAGCTCATCTCACCGCTGATGCGCAGTGCGCTGTAACCCTCTTCGATGGCGCGCTGGGTTTCAGCCCGCAACTGCGCGATCATGCCCTCGGGATCGAATCCTCCGCCGCGGGTGTAAGATGCGTCGGCGTCCAGAATCTTCAATTGGCCGTTTTGCAGATATGGATCCACCTGAACCCCGTCTGCACTCAGGTAGGCCAGGATCTGCTCGGCCGTGTGGACATCGGCAATGTAGAGCACTTTTTCATAGCGCTCCAAGCCGTGGCGCATGAAGGGTGCAAGCAGCGCCTGGTGCTCCGCCTCGGATTCAAACAGGCAGCAGATGTGGGCGCCGGGGTGAAGCGCCCAAAGCCGCAACTCCAATTCGCTGTTTTTGGGGTGCCGCGTCATATCCGTCGACCGTGCCGATTCCTTATTCTACACGTGCAACCATGTAGTCAGAACCACGTCGGTACCGCAACCCGATGGATTCTATTTTCGTTCGGGCAGGATTCCTTGCCGGCGACCATCTATCCGGCATCGCGTCAGCCCTGCATTTTTATAACGACCAACGTCACGTCATCTTCCGTTTTGGCGCCTGCTTGGAATTCGGCCAGGGTGCATAAAATTGCCTCAAGGATTTCATTGGCGCTGCCATTATGGTGTTTACGAATGGCATCATAAATTAGCTCTTTTCCAAACATTTTTCCTTTTGGATTCGCTGCCTCCCAGACCCCGTCCGTGCCGAGCAGAATGACGTGGCCCTTCAAGATGGCGTGCGTCCGATTCTCGCGGTAAATCCAGTTTTGATCCACGCCAAGGGCCATCCCCGGCCCGCCCAGCTCTTTGAAGGTATCGGTGCCGGGATCATACATCAGGCCCGGATCATGGCCGGCTCGCACCCATTCGAGTTCTTTCGCGGCGGAATCGATCACCAGAAGAAACATGGTTATAAATTCCCCCGAGTGCTCGACATCTTTTGCGAGTTGGCGGTTCACATCGGCTATGATCTGGGCGGTAGTGCCGGGATGCGAGACTCGCTGCCGCAGGGAGGAGCGCACCGTGGCCATCAGCAGCGCAGATGAAATGCCATGCCCTGACACGTCGCCGACGGCCATGCCGAATTTTTGAGGGTCGCCGCCGACTCCCTCTATAAAATCATAGTAATCTCCCCCCGTTTCATCGCAGTACAGGCTTTTGCCTGCCACATCGAATCCCTCAATCTCAAGCGGGACCTTGGGAATAAGATTCTGCTGGATCTCTTTCGCCAATGCAAGGGACTGCTTCATTCGATCCCGCTCGATCAAACCGTCGGTCATGGCGTTGATCACATCCCCCGTATACCCAATTTCGTCATTGGATGTCACTTGCACTTTGGTTGTAAACAACCCCTTCGTAACGTTTTGCAACACATGCGTGATTTCCGCCAAGGGCCGGGTCAAATTGCTGCTTACTAAAAAGGTCAGCCAGGCACCCACGGCGATGCACACGACGACATGACTGAATATGGACGCCTGTAAATACTCGATGTCCGGATACGGGGTATGATTGAAATGAGATAATTTCCAGGTGTCTTGCAGGATCAAGAGCAGCGGGATGATATTGCTGGCCAGGAGCAGGGCAACGAGCCGGGTTCGGATGCGTATCCGCAAGGTTCCCGGCGTCATCGACAGGCCGCCATGCGGGAAAAAGTGCGGGGCCACGCGGCGCTGCAAGACAAACTCGAGCGCGAAGAAAGCGACGGTTGTCGTAATCAGCCCCGTATAAACGTTGCGAAAAAAAGCACTTCGGATGGCCTGCCCATCGGCTCCGTGAGCCCAGTAAAGCGCGGGATATATTACCGCAGCGGCCATCCAGACGCAAAAAGAAAGACTAATGAGAAAAAAAGGTTCGTTGAGCAGCTTCTGGCGCGCCCTGAGTATGATTTCATCCGACAGCGGTTTTTTTTCAAAATAGCCTTTCAGGCAGACTCGCACAGGCCTTTCATAGAGCCGGATAAAGATAAACGGAAGTATGAAAGAGGCGGGCAGAAAAAATCGGTTGATGTCGCCGGCGAGCCTCAGGATCTCGGGCGAGAGGGCAAGGGCGGAATGGTAAGTCAAAAACTCAACCACGGCAACCCCGACAGCATTGGCGATGAAGGTCGAAAAGAGCATGGCGTTCCTGACTCGAAAATAACCGATCTTCGTCATCACGGGACCGCCTCCGTTGTCTGCAGAGTTGGGCCTGGGCGGGAAACGAATCAAAACCCGATTCGGGTTCCGGCATCAGGGCGATTTCCGTTTGAACTCCGCGATGATCTGCTCCACCCGTTCCCCGATGTAGCGGCCCAGTGCTTCGGCCTTGTCGCGGGCGATGGCAGGGACCGTGGCCGACAGGCCCTCGACGGTGTCCTCGGGGATGTCGGTCATCTTGTTGACCAGAAAGGAGTCTATTTCGCCATCCTCGAACGTCATGCCGCAGGCGCCGACGGCGCCGATGAACTCGTCGCCGAGAAAGATCGGTACCACCAGCTTGACCATGCCCGCATCGCACTCTTCGATCACCGTCGCGCGGCTGCGCATAGCCTGGGCGGCGATGTTCATGTGGGCCGGGGCGCAGATGAAGCTCTGGCCCTTGTCCGTGTCCTTGATGGCCGGGCAGAGCCGGTTGGCCCAGTGTTTCTGGGGCGAAATGCGATAGCCCCTGGTGTCGAACACGTTGGCGTCTAGGCCCGAGCGGGCGTTGATGTCGTTTTCCAGTTCCATCCAGCGCTCGAGCGGCGCGATGTCCGTCAGGTTCATGTTCGTTCCTTTCGCAACCACGCAGCGAGCCGTTCAAGGCCCTCAGCGGTCGAAACGGTGGGTGTGTAGCCAAGGTCCCGGCGGGCTGCGCTGATGTCGAACCAGTGGGACCGAGCCAGCGCATCGGCGATGAAGCGTGTCATCGGTGGCTCTCCCGGCAAACGCAGCCCGCTGTAGATTTTTTCAAAGAAAAGTCCCATCGCCCAGGTTACCCCGTGCGGGACGGCGCCCTCTACCGGCCCGAGGCCGGCGGCCTTGAGGATGGCGTTGATCATATCCCAGGCCGGCACAGGCTCACCCTGGGTGATGAAATAGATCCGGCCCGACAGGCCGGGGTCCTGCTTGAGCCGGTCGGCGGCCAGTGCGTGAGCCGCGGCCGCGTTGTCGATGTAGGTCGTGTCCACGAGGTTCTTGCCGTCACCGATGCGCTTGAGGCGCCCGGCCCGGGCGATGATCCTCGCCACGAAGTGCGGGTCTTCCGGGCCCCAGATTTCATGGGGCCGCAGGACAATCGTTTGCATGAACTCGGTTCCGGCCTCGATGACCATCCGCTCGGCCAGGGCCTTGGTCTGCGAGTAATGATCCGTGTAACGGCTGGGGTAGGGAAGGGATTCGTCGACGCCGGCGAGGTCGCTGCCGTCAAATACCACGCTCGGCGTGCTGGTGTGGATGAGGCGCGCCACTCCGCATCTGCGGCAGGCATTGATGACGTTGGCGGTGCCCGTGACGTTGGTGCGGTGGTACTCGCGGTAGGCTCCCCACATCGGCGGCTTGGCGGCTGTGTGGTAGACCACGTCCGCTCCGCGACAGGCCTGCTCGACGGCCCTGGCGTCGGCGATGTCGCCCTGGGTCTGCTCCACCGCGAGCAGCCTCAACGCCGGGTGCGGGCGGCGGGAAAAACTGCGCACCCGGTCCCCGCGGGCGGCGAGGCAGCGCACAAGGGCCGTACCGAGGAAGCCTCCGCCACCGGTGACGAGCGCGCTTTCAGGTTCATGGGGTGTTGCGGCCATGGTGTGCATCCGCTTTGCGGGGCCGTCGGATGCCCTTGGGCGTGAGCTGCTTCTGCGCCCAGACGGCCAATTGCTCCCGGAAGATCTTCGCATTGTGACGAATGTCCACCGGGAAGGCGTCGTGGAAGAGAATGATCCGGATGCCCCGCGTGATCTCGTGCGCCTGGGCCAGTTTAAGCAGCGCGACGCGCACGGTCTTGCGGTCGACCCGCGGCGCGTCTTTCCTGAGCTCGACGCAGATCACCGGCACCTGGTTGCTTCGGGGCCCGATGCCGACCAGCGCACTGCGGTGGACCGCGGGGTGGGTGTTGAAAATGCCCTCACACGGGATCGTGTAGAGGGTGCCGCCGGCGGTAATGACCCGATGACTCTTGCGCCCGCAGACCCATATCCGGCCTTTCTTGTCCATCCAGCCCAGGTCCCCCATGCGGTGCCACACCGCGCCGTTATCCGGTATTTTCGCCAGAGAGTCGGCCAGCGGGTTTTCATAATACCGAGGGCTGACGAGGTCGCCCTTGACCGTGATCTCGCCGATATCCCCCTGGGGCACCTGCAGGTCCTCCGACCACGTGCGGATCGGCTCGTCGCTGATGGTGATGATGCGGATAGCGGTGTCGCTGATCGGTTGACCGACGCAGATGCCGAAGCCCTTCTCCGTGAGTGGCCGGGTCTCCGACAGGATCTCGCTGCCGAGGATCGAGGCGATGGGCACGGCTTCGGTGGCCCCATAGGGGGTGTGGATCTGCGCGCCGTCTGCAAGCAGCTCGGAGAAAAGCTCGATCGTGCGCGCCTGGACGGGCGCGCCGGCGGAGATGACCCGCTTCAGAGAGGGCAGCCGGACGGCGTGCCGGTGGCCGTAGGCGGCAAGGCGCTCGAGCAGCGCCGGAGAGGCGAACATGTTGGTGACCCCCTGGTTCTCGATCGCCTCGAGGATGCGTTGGGGATCGGCCTGCGCGGGCCGGGTGGGGTCCATGTCGGGCACCACCGCGGTGACCCCCAGGGCCGGGTAGAAAAGGGCGAAGAGCGGAAAGGTCGAAAGGTCGACCTCATCCGCGCTGAAGTCGAGATGCGTGCGGATCTGGTGGATCTGGGCCTCGAAGGTGCCGTGGGTGTAGACGGCGCCCTTGGCCGGCCCGGTGCTGCCGGTCGTGAACAGGATGGCCGCCATGTCGCTGCGCCGGGTCTTTACGACCGCGAAGGGCGTCCACTCCCGGGCGCGCAGCTGTGCCAGCGTCGTTCCGCCCCAGAACCAGCGGCGGCCCACGGTGACCCGGTAGCGCACGGTCTTGAAAACTTCCCTGAAAACGCAGCGCACCGCATGCGCCAGCGGGATGCCGACAAAGGCCTGCGGCCGTGTGGAGCGGAAGCATGCCAGCATGCGGCGGACCCCCATGCCGGGGTCGACGACCACCGGCACCGCACCGACCTTGAAAATGGCGAACATGAGAGAAAAGAACTCGATGCCCGGCCTCACCATCAGGATGGTGCGCGTGCCCGGACCGATTCCGGTTTTGAGCAGCCCGTGGGCGATCTTGTCGGAGTCCCGGTCGAGCTGTTGGAAGCTCAGGTGAGCATAGGCGACTCGGCCCGCGGCATCGCGGCCGGCCGGGCAGACCACGGCGCGTTTGAAGGGATGGGCCTGCGCCATGATCGAAAGATGGCTGGCCACGTTCACGCCGGCCTCGGTTGAATCGGTCGTCTCAATCATCGTGCCTGGTTGCGAAAGGTGTCGTTCTATTCCGGTAACCTACTATAGACGCTGCCGGTTTTCAATCAGGGCAGGGGGTGGCGGTTCAAAAAATCCAGCACCCGGGCGGTGACCGGCTCGGGCTCGTCTTCGAGCACATAGTGGCCGGCCTCCGGGAACCGGTGGACCTCGGCGGCCGGGAATCGCCGTTGCCACTCTGCGAGGTAGTCGGTGTCAAAGACAAAATCCTTCGCACCCCAGCAGATCAGCATCGGCTTGCCGGCCAGCCGCTGCAGGCCGTCATGCACCTGGCGGGCGAGGGCAAAGCTAGGGTCTTGAGGGGCCAGCGGAATATCCTGCACGAACTTTAAAGTCGCCCGGCGGTTGTCCCAGCTGTTGTAAGGAGCGAGCAGGCCTTTTTGTACCGCGGGGGTGAGTCCCTTGGCGGAGGCCGTACGGGCCGCACCCCGGGCGAAGAGGTTCAATCCCAGCACCGCGGCTGCGGCGAACAGCGGCGAGCGGCGGATCAGCCGCAACGCCAGCGGCAGGGGCTTGTCCGCGGGCTTGAGGAATGCCGCCGTGTTCAGGATGATCAGCCGGGCGATGCGGCGAACATCCCTCAGGGCGTACGCCGCGCCGATCATTCCGCCCCAGTCGTGCAGCACCAGGGTGATGTCCCGGGTAAGGCCGAGATGCCCGAGAAGCGTTTCGAGATCATCCACCCGGTTCTTGAGTCGATAGGCATAGGCGCTGGACCGGGGCTTGTCCGAAAGGCCGCAGCCGATATGGTCCGGTGCCACCGCCCGGTACCTGCCCGAGAGCCCCAGGATCAGCTTCCGAAAGTAGAACGACCAGGTGGGGTTGCCGTGCAGCATGATCACCGGCTCGCCCCGGCCCTCGTCGATGTAGTGCATGCGCAAGCCGTTCACGATCGCATAGCGGGATGTGAACGGGTAGATGCAGCGGTAGGGGGTGAGATCGATAGGGGTTGTTTCCAACTACCAGTCCACTCCGATCATAAGACAATTCAGCCCGCTGCCGATGCCCAGCAGCCCCACCAGGTCGCCCGGGGCGAAGAAGCCGCGCTCCTGGGCGATGGCGGCCGTGATCGGAAGCGAGACGGTGCCGATGTTGCCCAGATACCGAAAGGTGGTGAAGTCGCGCTCCGGCGGCATCCCGATGGCGTCCAGCATGGTGCGCTGGTGGGTGGCGCCCACCTGGTGGCAGATGATCTTGTCGGGCTTTTGCGGCCCAAGCGCAAGGGCCTTGCGGAACTGGCGGAAGGTCTCGATCCCCAGCGCCACGCCGTTTTGCAGCACCTTGGCCGAATCCGTTTCCGCCATGTGGCCGGTGCCGCCGGGAATACCGGTGTCCGGGCCCCAGGTGCAGAGGCGATGGTGCTCAGGTGCGCTGCGGGCGACCCCGCCGATCAATCGATGCCCCGCCGGTGCGAGCGCGGCCTCCGTCAGGAGAACGGCGACCGCGCCGGAACCGCCGGTCAGGGTGGCGATCGTCTTGCGCAGGACCTCCATGCTTTTTTCCCGCAGCAGCCGCTCGATCGTGAGGCCGACGATCTCGCGCGCCGACTCGCAGGCCACCACGAGCCCGGCCTGCACCTGGCCGAGCTCGATGGCGTTGGCAACCTGCACCATGCCGTTCAGGACACCGAGGCAGGCGTTGGACACGTCGTAGACCTGGCATTCCGGCCGGAGGCCCAACGCGTCGGCAACGGCGCAGGCCGTGGCCGGTTCGAGGTTTTCGCGGCAGACCGCTCCGTAGATCAGCATCCCGATCCGTTCGCGAGGAATCCCGGCGGCCTCCAGGGCCTTGCGGCCGGCGCGCGCCGCCCCCGCGTGGAGCGCGAAATCGGGGTCCCAATAGCGCCGCTCCCGGATGCCGGTGATGGCCTCAAGCTGCCCTTTCTGGATGCGGAGCGTTTCGTAAAGAGGCTCGAGCTGCCGCTCCAGGTCATCGGAGGTGACGACATTGGGCGGCAGTTCGTAGCCGAAGGCGGCAATGGATACGCGCGAATACTTCATAAATTCATCCTATACCGGCACGAGCGCGATACCGAAGTCCTCCATGCGGTAGATGGTGAGTCCGTCCACCATGAGGCCGCCGTTGGCATAGAGGGCCGGGTGCGGCGCTTCCGTTACCTGGCTGACCAGCGCCTCGACTGCGACCGTCCGGTTTTGCGGCAGAATCTGGCCGCGGTAGGTCCAACGGTGGGATTTCCCGGTCGCCGGCGCGAAGCGGTGCGAATCGGCGAGCTGCGGCCAGCGCTCACGGGCGGCGAACTTGAGCAGCTGAAGAAAGCTCTCGATCCCCAGGGAGCCGGGGCAGACCGGGTCCTGGTAAAAATGGGCTTTGAAGAACCACTCCTGCGGGTCGATGTCCTTGGACCCGCGCACAAAACCCAGTCCCTCGGGGCCTGCGTCGGCGATGAAGGGGTCGATCCGGTCGATCATGCGCAAGGCCTTGGCCGGAAGCGCGAGGCTCGGTGACGGGGAGCGGGCCGGGTCCGCGGGGGTGAGCGGCGCCTCGTCCGCAAGCACTGCCGATCGGGCGTGCGCCATCTGATCGGAACTCGGCGTGAAGGCCTTCTGCGCCGCGTCGCGGATGCCCTCCTGGCGCTCCAGGGCGTTCTTCGTGAAAAAGCCGAAATAGGTCGAGCCGTCATAGACGAGGCCGTCGCGGTTTGAGATCTCAAAGTCGAAATGCTCGATGATCATGTCCGTCACTTCGGACACGTGGCTCAGGCGCGTGCGCACCCGCAGCACCCCGGCATCGGGCGGCACCTCCCGGTGCAGGATCCCGTGTCCGCCGAGGTTGCGGAAGTGCAGCGGTTTGGCGCTTTTGAGCGCTGAGCCCATGTAGGCCGCAAGCCACCCGCACGGCTGCAGAGCGGTTTCCAGCAGGACGCAGTACGGGACCGACCGGCAGCGGTCGGCGCTAAGATACCAGGCATCCGGCGGGACGTCGTACTCGCTCTCGACCCATCCGCCCGGCTTGACCACCCAGGGCTCGGGCTCGACCGCCGTGAGCCGGTCGATGAAGAGATAGGGCGGGGACGGCAGCCGGGCGATGAAGCGGCCGGCGTCAAATGGCCGGTAGCGCTCGCCGAAGGCGCGGGAGGGCTTGCCGCGGGCGAATTCCAAAAAGTGCTCGCGCGGGTAGGATACCGGGTGCTGCGTCGGGGTCTGCGCAGCGGTCGCGAAACGACGCTGCTTGCGCCAGAAATTCTCGATGTCTGTCCGGGTTGCGCCGTTGAGCTGGAGCGACATGTCGCTGAAGCGTACGATGTGGCGGTCGTCGGCGATCATGTTGGCGTCGGCAACGGCAAAAGGCTGCGGCCCGTATCCGAGTTCCTTGATGTCCACCTCGTAAACCACGTGCCGGGTCTGCGGGGTCACCGGCCCGCGGCACTTGAGGGCAGCGCGCATCCCCTGTACCGGCTCGTAACGCGCACCCGGTGTGTCGGTGACCCAGCCCAGGCGCTGGACGAACACCCGCAGGGCATGGGCGCAGCACTCGTACATCAGGGTGCCCGGCATGACCATGTCGTCCACGAAGTGGCAGGTCAGAAACCAGTCGTCGGGCCGGATGTCGGCTTCGGCCCGGATGCGGCCGAGCCCGTAGCGGCCCCCCACCGGGTCGAGCTGAAGGACGCGGTCGATCAGTTTCATGCGGCCGCCGGCAAGCCTCAGAGGCTCGGGCAGGTGGACGCCGTCGAAGGCCTTCCCAAAGCAGCCCGCCAGGTCGCCGGCGCGCAGAGCGTTCAGGGCCTGGTCATCATAGGTCCCCGGCGCCAAGGCTACCGGGTCCGTCCAGTCCACCGGCCTCTTGCCGGGCTGCGGCCGCAGGTCCTCGTCGGTCAGAATGATCCCGCCCGAGTGCTGCACTTCCTCCCGGGTGAAGAAGCCGGCGCACCCATGGCTCATGGTGATGAGGGGAGTGCCCCCGATCGTACCACTGAACCGGAAGAGGAAGAGATAGGTTTCTCCCTGGCGCAAAAACTTTTCGATCGCGATCTCGTAGCGGATGGTCTCGCCGGGCCGCGGCAGTTCGCGGTGAAACTCCACCGTGGCGTCGAGCAGCCGGTAGGTGCGGCGGCCGCGCACGACCCGGTCGATGCCGAGGTAGGCGCACAGAAACAGGTCGGCCTGGCCGGCCTCCACCGCGATGCAGACCGGCGCCCGGCCGCCGTCGAGGTACCACGCGCCTGGAAGGACGTCGTGCTCGGTCACGACCCGGCCGGGGCCGAGCGTTCCCGGTGTGCCCCGGACCTCCAGGATGCGGTCCACCAGCATCAGCGGCTCGTCCGGCAGCCGCACCCGGACCGCAAAGCTATCCGCCTCGGCGAAATCCGGCCCTAGCACGGCCGCGGCTGACCCGCGGGCGAATTCGAGGCACTGCGCACGCGTGAAGGCCGGGGCGGCGGCCGCGGCCACGTCATGCGGCGCAGAGAGGTCGCGCTGTGCCGCCAGGTCGAGCAACCGGCTCTGGAGCGTGAGCGCCTCGGCGTAGCGGCGGGTCATGGCGCCGGAAAGCTCGAGGAAAGCGGCGTGCGCCTTGGCAGTCGCCTCGGAGACGGAGGCCAAGTTCTCCACGATGCGGGTCGGCGGGGAGAGCTCGCTAATTTCGCTGCCGGCCGCGGCCGGCAGGGATGCGCGGATGGGCCGGTTCTGCCCGGGCGGGCCTGGCAGGACAATGGGGTTTCCCGCCACCGGCACCCGGATCGGGTTTCGGCCGCCAACGCTTGCCGCCAGGTCGGGATTCGACGCATCCACCCGTGACGGTTGAGAGGCGGTCGCGGGCGGCGGGTCGCAACTCTCCAGCACGACGTGGATGCAGTTGCCGTCGCAGGTCATGGCCGCCACCACGGAGCGGCGCGGGCCTGCCCCCGTCGGCGGCGGCCACGGCAGGGCGCGGGCGGGGAATTGAACGCCGGTCGATGCGGCCTCTGCCGGCGGCAACCCCTTGCCGCAGGGGAACGCCGGAAGAACCCCGCGGTACAGGCACAGGCTCGTTTTAACGACGGACGCCAGCCCGGCCGCGGCTCCGGTGTGGCCGAGCACGGCTTTGGCCGATCCCAGGGCCCACGCGCTGCGCTCGGCCCCCCGCCAGCGGGCCAACGCCTGAAACTCCAGCTCGTCCTCGGCCGGAATTCCGCTTCCGTGCGCTTCGAAAAAACCGATGGATGCCGGGCCGATGCCGGCCTCCTGCGCGGCGCGCTCAAGCGCGCGCTGGTAGGCCTCCATGGCGGGTGCGCCGGCTTCGATGCCGCCGCCGCTGGCAGCGCCGATCCCCCGCACCACCGCATATACGCGGTCGCCGTCGGCCAAGGCCTGATCCAGCCGTTTCAGCACTACGGCCACCGCACCTTCGCCCGGCAGAGTGCCGTTGGCGGCGCGGTCGAAGGGCCGCACCGCGCCGCTGGGCGAGCAGGGCCGGACGGCCGGCTCGGCCGCGATGCGACGCAGGTCGCCGCAGAGGTCCACGGCACCCGCCAACACGGCATCGAGCTCTCCGGCCTGGAGAGCCCGCACGCCGATCTGCAGCGCCCGCACGCCCGAGGCTTCCCCGGCGGACACCACGAAGCTGGGTCCGCCGAAGCGGAATGCGCGGGCGATGCGGCTGGCCGCCATGCTGCCCAGGGCACCCAACGTGCGGCTGGCGGTGAGAGGCGGGCTGCAGGCCTGCTGCAGATCGGCGAGCCACTGCCGGGCCTGTGGCTCGTCGAGCCGTTCCGGTCTGGTTTGGCGCCATTCGGGGAAACGCCGCTCCAGGAACCAGCGCAGGTGGAAGCTGGTGGCCTCGAAGTCGAAATCGATTCCGATCACGGCTGCCGTGCGCGGGCGATCCTGGCGCAGGGGCAGATGCGCGTCGGACATGGCCTCGGCCGCCACCTTCAACATCAGCAGATGTTGCGCAAGGATGTCTGGAATTTCCAGAGGCGGTATGTTGAAGACGCCACTTTCGAGGGTAATCTCATCGAGAAAACAGCCGTCCAGGCCGGCCAGGCCGGGCAGCGTCCCGTCGCATCCCTTCCAGCGGCGCGGGGGGCGTTTGCCGATCAGCGATTCGCCGTTGAGCACGGCCTGCTCGAACAGGGCGAGCGACGATGCCCGGCCGATGCAGGCCGACATGCCGATGATGGCCACGTCAGGGGGCTGATGGGAAATGCGGGATGAAGGCCGCCCGATGCCGGCAGGTTTAAGTTCGGAGCCCTCAGATGAAGGTGTGCTGCCCGGGGACGATCGCGGAAGATGCGCTGGGGCCGAGGGGTAGAGCTTTGCATCCCACTCCTCGAGCAGCAGGTGGGCGTTGATGCCGCCGAAGCCGAAAGCGCTGACCGCGGCGCGCCGGGGGACGCCGGGCCGGCGGCGTTCCCAGGGCTCGAGCTCGGTCTGAACCCGGAACGGGCCGTCGTTCAGCGCACTGCCGGAAGAGGCCTGCTGGAAATGGATCGTCGGGGGCAGTTGAGCATGCTGGAAGGCCAGCAGGGTTTTGATGACACCGGCAGCACCCGCTGCGGTCAGCAGATGCCCGATCATGGACTTGATCGACCCGAGCGCGCATTGCCGCCGGGCCCAGCCGGTTTCGCCCCACAGCGTGTGCAGGCTGGCGAGCTCGGTTGCATCCCCCACCGGGGTGCCGGCGCCGTGGCATTCGATGAGGTCCACATCCGGCGGCGACCAGCCGGCGGCGGTGTAAGCTGCACGCATGGCCCGCAGCTGGCCCTCGCTGTCGGGGGCCAGAAGGTTGCCGCGCAAGTCGTTGGACAGGCCTATGCCGCGGATGACCCCCAGGATGGTATCTCCGTCGCGCAGGGCATCGGCGAGGCGCTTCAGGACGAGGATGCCCACGCCTTCGCCCACCACCAGCCCGTCGGCGGTCCGGTCAAACGGCGCGCAGCGGCCGGAAGGGGACAAGGCCCTCAGCTGGCTGAATCCCACCTGGGTGAACAGGCAGTCCGGCCGCGACACGCCGCCCGCTAACATGGCGTCGGTGCGTCCCGCCCGCAGCTCATCGCAGGCCAGCTTGACCGCGTAGAGCGACGAGGCACAGGCCGCATCCAGGGTAAAGCTGCCGCCGCCCAGCCGCAGCGTTTTGGCCAGGATGGCCGCCGGCAGGCCGGCGACCCGGCTGGAGAAGTATCGATCGCGGGTCACGGGCGGGACGGAAGCAGGCGGGACCCCTGAAACGCCGGCTTCCAGGACTGGTCCCAGCAGGTCGCGCGTGAGTGCGGTGGCGGCGTCTGTGGGGAGGACGATGGCGGCGAGTATGACACCGGTCCGCTCGCGGGCGAGCTTGGGGGCGCTGCTGCCCCGCAGGGCTTCCCGCCCGGCATGCAGCAGCACGTGGTAAAGCGGGTCGAGCGATCGGGCGAAGCCCGGGTCCAGGTCCAGGCCGTCCGGCTCGAAGCGGAAGGTCGGCAAGAGGCAGCAGCGTGCGGAATACGCCTTGTCGGGCTGGGGATCCGGCCGCAGCATGGCATCGGGGCCGGCGATCCAGCGGCCGGGGGCAACGTTTCGGGTGGCGTCGAATTTTGCGCAGACGTTGGCCCACAGAGCCGACGTGTCAAGCGCCCCGGGGAAAAGGCCGGACATGCCGACGACGGCAATGGTATCGTTGACACTCATCATCACAAGGGCCCGGCTTCGGAATCCTTGTGCGTGATTTGAGACATGGCAAAGTTCCTTTCACCTGAGGTGAGCGATTTTATTTATCGACCGAGTCCCTCAATTCAGGTTTCACCCTTGGACACGGCTAAACTATAAGCTATTAGTGCAAATAGGCAGAATCGTCAACGGAATGAAGCGCAACGACGAAATTGGGTTTTTTACAAAGCCATCATCCTTGACAAGCGCCGGCTCCGCTGTAGAATGGCCTGTCGAGTTGCTGGTGCAACATGTGGATTCGTTGAGGAAAGGAGTTTTTCGATGGCCGACATCATGGACAAGGTGCCCAAAAGCCCGCAGCAGGTCAAGGAAGATCAGGATGCTTCCGTCAGAAACTCGCTCGGACGGATCAAAAACAAGTTCATCGTCATGAGTGGCAAGGGCGGGGTGGGCAAGACCAGCACCGCTATCAATCTTTCGATTGCCCTTGCCCGCAAGGGGTTTCAGGTGGGCATCATGGACGTGGACCTGCACGGTCCGGATGTGCCGCGCATGCTCGGCCTGGAGGGAATGCCGGACCTGAACTCGAGCCGCAAACTGACCCCGCTGCGTTATTCGGACCGACTGGGAGTCATCTCCATGGAGTCCTTTCTGCCGCAGCGGGACGATGCCATCATCTGGCGGGGTCCGCTCAAGTTTTCGGCCATCCGGCAGTTCATTGCGGACGTAGAGTGGGGCGAGTTGGATTTTCTGGTCATCGACGCCCCTCCCGGGACGGGCGACGAGCCCCTGACCGTGGCCCAGCAGATCCCGGATGCCCGGGCCATCATCGTGACCACCCCTCAAGAGGTTGCGCTGGCGGATGTGCGGAAATCCATCAGTTTCTGCCGCACCGTCAAGCTGGAGATCTTCGGCCTCGTCGAAAACATGAGCGGGCTCGCCTGCCCGCACTGCGGCGAAAAGATCGACCTTTTCGGGTCCGGCGGCGGGGAGCGAACCGCATCGGACATGGGCATCCGCTTCCTGGGCCGGATCCCCATCGACCCCAAGATGGTCGCCTGCGGCGATTCGGGCCGATCCTTTCAGGAGGCTTACGCCGACTCGCCGGTCACCCATGCCTTCAGCGACATTGCCGACGCGATGACGAGCCTGGTCGCCCAGCGTTAACCGCATTCAAAACGACATTCATCATGGCCCGGCTGGAAGAATTCTTCGACCGGGTGGGGGTACTTCCGGTGGAATCCGAGATGCGGGTCAACCCGGTTGGTTGCGAGCCTCTCCGTTCACTTCAGCGTCGCCGTCATCTGCTCGGCGTTGCCGACCACGTAATGGGACAGGTCCCGTGGTGAGGGATTGCGCGGGTCACTCCAGTCGTAGAATCCCTTGCCGCTGCCGGCGCCGAACTCTCCATTGCGGACCATCCGCACCAACAGCAGGGGCGGATACAAGCGCGGGTCGTTGGAGGCCTGCAGCATTTCCAGGGCCACCCGCAGCATGGTGGGCGCGCTAACGAAATCGAGCAGCTTGAACACGCCCTGGGGATGCCCGAGGCTCGTGTTGAGGCCGAGGTCGCCGTCCTCCACCCGGATCCGACCCTGCTCGAGGAGCCGCACCGCATCGAGGGCCATTGGCACCAGCAGGCGGTTGACCCAGAACCCCGGGATGTTGGGCGCCAGAAAAGGGGCCTTTTTCATCGCCAGCAGGGCCCGGCGGGTGAACTCGACGGTCTCCGGAGATGTTCCGGCACCCGGCACCACCTCGACCCCCGGCATCATGGGCACCGGGTTGAATCCGTGTGTGATGATCGACCGCTCGGGCCGGCCGCCGGCCTCCGCCAGCTTGTCGATGTCCAGGCTGCTGGTGTTGGACCAGAACAGGACCTGCTCCGGCAGCTGAGGCAGCAGTTCCCCGAGCACGCGGCGCTTGAGCTGCATGTCCTCAAAGATGACTTCGAGAAACACGTCGCAGCCGGCAGCGGCGGCCATGAACGCCGCCTTTTCGGAATAGGTCGTGATGCGCCTGCCCGCGGCGGCGGCAACATCCGCCTCGGCGATCTTGAATCGCTTGACTGTTTTTTCGGCCAGTTCGATGCAGGCCTTGACCGTGCCGGCCAGGATGCCGGGATTGGCATCGTAGCAGTGAACCTCGTTGCCGGTCATGGCGCACTGCGTGATCCAGCCCCGCCCCATCACCCCCGTTCCAATGACCGCTATCTTCATGTCTGCGCTCCTTTGCTCGTGATGTCGATTCACATCGAGGCTCGCTGGGGTCTGCCGTGCGCAGGGGCCGCCGCAATCTTTTTCCCGGCCGTCGCAACGGCAGCAGGGCCGCTCAGATAGTCCCAGAAAGCCCCGGAAGACAGCACCCCACGACAGAGACTGCCGCCGCTGCCTGTGAGGGGGTTGTCGAAGCCCCGGGGGGCGTTGGCGAAGCCTGGGTGTTTTTTGCGGCGGCCCCTGCGCACGGCAGACCCCAGCGAGCCCTTTGCGCAAAAACCAAAATAAATATCGCTCAACTCTGGTGACTATAAAATCATGCGCTCTGGGCTGTCAAACGAAAATGTTCCCGCCGGGGCAGGACGATCAGTGCGTGGATCGATGTTCTCTTTGCGACGCATCGATCAAAAAGTTTATTTCCATTTGCTTTAAGGCGAGCTTCGTCGCAATATACGGGCATGAGAGGAGTGGGGTGGCCGCGCGTTCGCGCGGATCAGTGATGGAAAGGGAGCCGACATGTTTTTCCGGAAAAAGAAAACCCTCATGA